>NZ_AP026978.1:1857791-2477055 GCF_027924405.1 Nocardia sputorum
CAGGCGTACGACCGGGACAAGGCGCTCGAGCTCGCGCTGGCCCAGGTGGAGAAGAGCTTCGGCAAGGGCGCCGTCATGCGCCTCGGCGAGGAGGCGCGCCAGCCCATCTCGGTGATCCCCACCGGTTCGATCGCGCTCGACGTGGCGCTGGGCATCGGCGGTCTGCCGCGCGGCCGCGTCGTCGAGATCTACGGCCCGGAATCCTCGGGTAAGACCACCGTGGCGTTGCACGCGGTGGCCAACGCGCAGGCCGCGGGCGGGGTGGCGGCATTCATCGACGCCGAGCACGCCCTCGATCCGGACTACGCCCGCAAGCTGGGCGTCGACACCGACGCGCTGCTGGTCTCCCAGCCCGACACGGGTGAGCAGGCGCTGGAGATCGCCGACATGCTGGTGCGCTCCGGCGCGATCGACATCATCGTCATCGACTCGGTGGCCGCGCTGGTGCCGCGCGCCGAGATCGAGGGCGAGATGGGCGACAGCCACGTCGGTCTGCAGGCCCGCCTGATGAGCCAGGCACTGCGCAAGATGACCAGCGCGCTGAACAATTCCGGCACCACCGCGATCTTCATCAACCAGCTGCGCGAGAAGATCGGCGTGATGTTCGGCTCGCCGGAGACCACCACCGGTGGTAAGGCGTTGAAGTTCTACGCGTCGGTGCGCCTGGACGTGCGCCGCATCGAGACGCTCAAGGACGGCAGCGACGCGGTGGGCAACCGCACCCGCGTGAAGGTCGTGAAGAACAAGGTCTCCCCGCCGTTCAAGCAGGCCGAGTTCGACATCCTCTACGGGCACGGCATCTCCAAGGAGGGCTCGCTCATCGATATGGGCGTCGAGCAGGGCTTCATCCGCAAGTCCGGCTCCTGGTACACCTACGAGGGCGATCAACTCGGTCAGGGCAAGGAGAACGCCCGCAAGTTCCTGCTGGAGAACGTCGACGTCCGCGACGAGATCGAGAAGAAGATCAAGGAGAAGCTCGGCATCGGCGCCGACGTGACGGCCGATGCGGCCGCGGAGGTGCCCGCCGATTTCTGAGCCGACGAACCGGCGCGCGCCCGGCACGGCTCCGGCTGATTCCGGGCGGCCACGGGCCGACGCGGTACAGGAGATGCGGCGCCGGCTGGAAGAACTCCTGTCCGGCTCCGGTTCGCCGGAAGGCGTCCGGGTACGCGAACAGGATTCCGAGCTCGTCCGGAGAGCCGAAGGTGGTTCGGTTGCGCCGGACACCATGGGAACTCGGCCGGATGCGTCCGATCCGCAGCGGGCGCGTCCGGCTGAGTCCCGTCGTGGGCGTCGGGGGGCGCGGGGGCGTTCCGGCTCGTCCTCGACCGACTCCGGCCGGCCCGAAGGCTGGTCGGCGGATCCGGTGGCGGCCGGGTCCGAAGGCGGGACGGTCGAGCAGGCGAAGGAGGCGTGTCTCCGCTTGCTCGCCGTCCGTGCCCGCAGCCGGGCGGAGCTGGCTCAGCGTCTGGCCGCCAAGGGGTACGCGCCCGAGGTGAGCGAACGCGCGCTCGACCGACTCGGCGAAGTCGGCCTCATCGATGATGCCGCCTTCGCGGAGCAATGGGTGCACTCCCGCCATACCTTCTCCGGCAAGGGCAAGCAGGCGCTCGCGCAGGAACTCCGGCGCAAGGGCGTCGCGCGGTCGGAAGCCGCCGCCGCCCTCGACGCCATCACCACCGACGACGAGGAAGCCCGCGCCGCCGAGCTGGTCCGCCGCAAACTGCGCTCGCTGCCGCGAGAACTGGACCGGGACAAGATGATTCGCCGCCTCGTCGGCATGCTGGCCCGCCGTGGCTACGGCCAGTCCATGGCGTATCGGGTGGTCAAGGCGGAGTTGGCGGATCGGGGGATCGAGGGCGACCTCGACGAGGGCATCGACTGAACCCGGGGTGCTCGACCGGGGCAAGGTGCTGTCGTATACCCGCGATCGTCGGGCCCGCGCGATGCGTGAAGCTGGTTCGGTGCCACGGAACTCAGCGAGATCGAGCACCTTCACGGCTGCCGAGGTCCGCGGGGTGGTCGTCGGGAGGAAAGTGCCTCTTCGCTGCCGGATCGGTCGGTCGGGCCGCGTGAACCCGCATTCGCTCACGACTGCGTTCGACGCCGGTCGGATGTGCGGGATGCGGGTGGGCCGGAATGGCCTGTGGCTCGGTACGACTGCTGCTGCTAGCGGAATCTGGGACGGCTACGGCGTTTTCGATCGGTTGGCTGATTGTCGTTGCTCGGGCAACCGATCGGGGCCCGACCCGAAGCGGTGGAGGTCAGTACCCTCCGTACCGCCGCGGCGGAGATGCAACGCTGCACGGGTTTCGGGTGCGGCATCGTCGGTCTACGCCTCTCCTGTGTCGGCGGACAGACCGGTGGCCTCGCTACCGAAGGAGTCATCGAACTGGCGGTCGGAGGTACGGCTGGTCATCGATCGTCAACTTTCGCGGGTACGAAGCACTGATGACCGTCCCACCGGTCGGCTACCGGGGATCGGTGTGTGCCTACGAGATTGACGCGACACCGCGGAGGGCACGAGTGTTGCGCTCAGCTCGAGCGCAACACCAACGAGGGTTATGGCTCTACTCCGCGCAGTGCCGAATCCGTGATCGATTGAAGGTGTATGAGTCCCCAGGCCGGCCGACACCGCATCTCGACCCGACAGCGACCGCCCTGAAGCGGCCGCTGCGGCGAGGCGATGTAGATCACTCAGTGGTCGGAAAGGTAGATCACCCATTCCCCGCCTTCGTGAACGCACTTATAGTTGCGGACCCAGGCAGTATGCTGCAGCGAGTATTGTCCCCAGCCGTGGCAATCGTTCTCGGATTTGAAACCGGGAAACCTGGTGGGGTCATCCGCTAGGGCAGTCCCGGTGGTGCTCGCAAAAATGCCGGCGAGTGCAATGGTGACCCCGGCTGCGCTCTTTAAAAATTTCATATTCAGTCCCCGATGTGAACGTGTCGGTCGTGTGAAAAAGGAGAGAGTGCTACCCGCACTCTGCCCATACGTTGCCGCTGCATCGCTCGCCGGAACTCGACGCCGAATTTGCTTCTGCGACGATGCTGTCCAGCCATCGGACACTCATTCGCACACGGCCGGCGGAGCTGCGGGATGTGATCGCTATCGGCTCGAATACGGAAATAGTTCGATCGTGTTCGGTCCCCCCGCCCCCGGTTTGTATCGAACAAATCTCAACACGTAACGCCGCGGAGTGTCAAGAGAATCAAGGCATTCAGCGTGTCTTGGTCAGATCCATACCGGGGGCCGCATCGGTGATGATGGAGGACGCGGCGACGACGGTTCTACCGCGCTTGCGTGTGCGTAGGCGGCGCTCCAAATAGGTGGCGAAGGTGGTGAGCGAGTAGTTGAGCGCGATCATGATGGCGGCGATGACGATCAGAGCCGGGATGACATTCTGTTCGGCGGCGCCGAGTTGCTGACCGGACCGAACGATTTCGGTGTAGGTGATCTGGTATCCGAGTGCCGAATCCTTCAAAGCGACGACCATCTGCGACACGAGGGCGGGCAGCATCGCGGTGATCGCCTGCGGTAGCAGGATGATCCGCATGAGCTGACCCTTGCGCAATCCCAGCGCGACGGCCGCTTCGGTCTGTCCCTTGGGTAGTGCGCGGATGCCCGAGCGCACGATCTCGGCGATCACCGAGCCGTTGTAGATCGTCAGCGCGGTCACTACCGCACCCAAGGCGAGCTGGTCGGACGGGAACACTTTGTAGTCGGCGTACACCGAGAAGAGGAAGATCATCAGGATGAGCACCGGGATGGCCCGGGCGAATTCGACGATCGTGCCCGCCGCCACGCGGACGGCCCGATGATCGGACAACCGGAGTACGCCGAAGATCATCCCTATTACCAAGGCGAAGACGATCGACAGAACGGCGGCGACGACGGTGCCGCGCAAACCGGGCAGCAGGTAGGTGTTCCACACCTCCTGCTCCACGAATGGCTTCCACTTCTCGGCCTCGAACTGACCCTTGTCGGCGAAGCCTCGGTAGACGAACCATCCGACGGCGACGATCGCGGCGACGAACACCACCGAGTAGATGTTGTTGCGCAGCCGCGCCTTCGGCCCGGGAGCATCGAATAGGACGGACGCACCAGAACTCATCGGGCCACCTCGAAGCGCTTGGCCAGCCAGCCGAACAGCAGGCCCATGGGCAGGGTCAGGATCACGAAGCCGAGGGCGAAGATGGCGCCGATCTGCAGCGGTGCGGCTTCGGTTTCGTTCATGCCCGCCATCAGCAGCGCGGCCTCGGCCACGCCGATCGCGGAGGCGATGGTGGAATTCTTCGTCAGCGCGATCAGCACGCTACCCAGGGGGGCGATGACCGCGCGAAAGGCTTGCGGCAGCACGATGAGGCGCAGATTCTGGCCGAACGTGAGGCCGAGCGAGCGACCCGCCTCCGACTGCCCGAGCGGCACCGTGTTGATTCCGGCGCGCAGTGATTCGCAGACGAACGCCGCGGTGTACACGCTGAGTCCGACGAGTGCCCAGCGGAAATTGTTCTCGGCGATGTCGTCCCTGCCACCAGAGGCCAGCTTGAGCCCGAGCGTGGTGCTCAATCCGAGCGAGCAAAAGACGATGATCAGCGTCAGTGGCGTGTTGCGGAAGATGGTCACGTAGGCGGCGCCGATCCAGCGTGCCACCGGTATCGGCGATACCCGCATCGCGGCCACCACGGTGCCCAGGACGAGCGCACCGATCGCCGACACCACGGTCAGCTTGATGGTCACCCAGAATGCGTCCAGCAACTGGGATTGATAATCCGAGATCAACTCGAACACAGTGGACGCGTCCCTTTCCTTCTCGAGGGGAGGGTCTGCCGCCGCGGCGGGACCCCGGTCCGTCCGGAATCCAGCCGCGGCACGCCGACTCAGTACCGTTCCACCTGTGGCGGCGCCGGGATCTGATAGCCGGTGGCGGCGAAGTTCTTCTCCAGCGCCGACTTCCAGGCCCCGCTCTGGATCATCGATTCGATCGCGTCGTTGATCTGGTCCCGGGTCTGCTGATCGCCCTTCTTCACCCCGATGCCGTACTTCTCGGTGGTGAACGGCTGCCCCACCACCTTCAGCGCGTCGGGGGCCTGGGCGGCGAAACCACGCAGAATGACGTCGTCGGTGGTGACCGCGTCCACGTCGCCGGCTTTCAAAGCCTCAACGCACAACGAGTACGTGTCGTATTCCTGCAGCTGGACATCCTTGGCGTACTTCTCCTTCACGTTCTGCGCGGGAGTGGAGTTCTTCACCGAGCACAGCTTCTTGTTGCCGTTCAGCGATTCCACGCCGGTGATGTCGGTGTTGCCGCTCTTGACGAGCAGGGACTGGCCGGTGATGAAGTACGGGCCGGCGAAGTCCACCTTCTCCTTGCGCTTGTCGGTGATGGAATAGGTCGCGACGATGAAGTCGACCTGCCCGTTCTCGATCAGCGTCTCCCGCTGCGGCGACGGCGCCTCCTTGAACGTCACCTTGTCCTGCTGCACACCCAGCTTCTCGGCGACGTAGCGGGCGACGTCGACATCGAAGCCGCTGTAGGACCCGTCCTTGGTCCGCAGGCCCAGGCCCGGCTGGTCGAATTTGATGCCGACGGTGAGCTTGCCGTCCTTGGCGTGGTCGAGGGCGGACTTGTCGTCGCCGCCGCCGCACGCGGTGGCGGTCGCGGCGGCGAGTGTCAGGGCGATCGCTCCGACACCGATGCGCAGAGCGCGATTGATCCTCATCGAGTTCCTTCTCCCTATCCGTGGGTGTGCTGGCCGCTGTGTCCGGCAGGTCAGTGGCTCAAGATCTTGCCCAGGAAGTCCTTCGCGCGCTCGGACTTCGGCGCGGTGAAGAAGGCGTCCGGCGGCGCGTCCTCCACCACTTGGCCGTCGGCCATGAACAGCACCCGATTCCCCGCGCGGCGCGCGAAGCCCATCTCGTGGGTGACGACCAGCATCGTCATCCCGTCCTTGGCCAGCGAGACCATCACTTCGAGCACCTCGTTGACCATCTCCGGGTCCAGCGCGGAGGTCGGCTCGTCGAACAGCATCACCTTCGGGCTCATCGCCAGCGCCCTGGCGATGGCGACGCGCTGCTGCTGGCCGCCGGACAGCTGCGCCGGGTACTTGTCGGCCTGATCGGCGATGCCCACCCGGTCGAGCAGTTCCATCGCGCGGGCGCGGGCGGCGTCCTTCTTGACTTTGCGGACCTTGACCGGCGCGAGCATGACGTTCTCGACGATCGTCTTGTGCGCGAACAGGTTGAAGGATTGGAAGACCATGCCGACGTCGGCGCGCAGGGCGGCCAGTGCGCGGCCCTCGGCGGGCAGCGGGACGCCGTCGATGGCGATGTCGCCGGAGTCGATCGGCTCCAACCGGTTGATGGTGCGGCACAGTGTCGACTTCCCGGAGCCCGAGGGGCCCAGCACGATGACGACCTGCCCTTTGGGCACCTCGAGGTTGATGTCCTTGAGTACGTGGAGGTCGCCGAAGTGCTTGTCCACTTCGCGCATCAAGATCATCGGCGGTCCGCTTGTGGCGGCGCTGACGGCCCCGGCAGAGGCGTCCCCGGTCGTCGCGGGCGCGGCGTCGTCGTCGGTCATGGTCATGACCTTAGGCAAAAATCGGAAATTTGCCCGACTTTCCGCGACACACCGTCCCGCCGCGCCGATCGGACACTCGGGCGTAACCTCCCGGTTGCTCGGCCGTCGGCCGTAGACCGCCCGGAGCCTGCGCCGATGCCCGCGAAAGCCACCGTCGGCCGCCCCGTACCCTGGACGCGTGGATTCGATCGGACAGGCAGTGTTGGCTTCCGCTCCCGCCGAGGGCACAGCACGCAGTTACGAGGTCCGCACCTTCGGTTGCCAGATGAACGTGCACGATTCCGAACGCTTGTCGGGCTTGCTGGAGGACGCGGGCTACGTGAAGGCCGCGCCCGGCGCGACGGCCGACCTCGTCGTCTTCAACACCTGCGCGGTGCGTGAGAACGCCGACAACAAGCTCTACGGCACCCTCGGGCATCTGGCGCCGGTCAAGGCGAGCCATCCGGGCATGCAGATCGCCGTCGGCGGCTGCCTGGCGCAGAAGGACCGCGACGTCGTGGTGCGCAAGGCGCCGTGGGTGGACGTGGTCTTCGGCACGCACAACATCGGCTCGCTGCCCGTGCTGTTGGAGCGGGCGCGGCACAACCGGGAAGCCCAGGTGGAGATCCTGGAGTCGCTGGAGGCGTTCCCGTCCACGCTGCCCGCCAAGCGCGAGTCCGCCTATGCGGGCTGGGTCTCCATCTCGGTCGGCTGCAACAACACCTGCACCTTCTGCATCGTTCCGGCCCTGCGTGGCAAGGAGGTCGACCGCCGCCCCGGCGACGTGCTCGCCGAGGTACAGGCGCTGGTGGACCAAGGCGTGCTCGAGGTGACGCTGCTCGGCCAGAACGTGAACTCCTACGGCGCCTCCTTCGCCGACCCGAGCGAGCCGCGCGACCGCGGCGCGTTCGCCAAGCTGTTGCGCGCGTGCGGACGCATCGACGGCTTGGAGCGGGTCCGCTTCACCTCGCCGCACCCGGCCGAGTTCACCGACGACGTGATCGAGGCGATGGCCGAGACCCCGAACATCTGCCCGCAGCTGCACATGCCGCTGCAGTCGGGTTCGGATCGGGTGCTCAAGGCGATGCGCCGCTCTTACCGTAAGGCCCGCTACCTCGGCATCATCGACAAAGTGCGCGCCGCGATGCCGCACGCCGCGATCACCACCGACATCATCGTGGGCTTCCCGGGCGAGACCGAGGAGGACTTCCAGGACACCCTGGACGTGGTCCGGCAGGCGCGGTTCACCAGCGCGTACACCTTCCAGTACTCCAAGCGGCCCGGAACGCCCGCCGCCGGCATGCCCGATCAGCTGCCCAAGGCCGTCGTCCAGGAGCGCTACGACCGGCTCATCGCGCTGCAGGAGGAGATCTCCTTGGCCGCCAACCGGGAGCTGATCGGCACCGAGGTGCAGTTGCTGGTAGCCGAGGGCGCGGGCAAGAAGAACGCCGCGACCGCGCGCATGAGCGGCCGCGCCCGCGACGGCAGGCTGGTGCACTTCCGCCCGGGCGGCACCGCCGAGCCGATCCGCCCCGGTGACCTGGTCACCGTGGACATCACGGCCGCGGCGCCGCACCACTTGGTCGCCGACGCCGCGATCAAGACCCATCGCCGCACCCGTGCCGGTGACGCGCACGAACGCGGTGTCACGCCGAAGACCGCTCCGATCGGCGTCGGTCTGGGGCTGCCGCGCATCGGCGCGCCCGTCCCGGAACCGGCCGCCGCCGGCTGCTCCACCGGCTGCGGCGCATGACCACGCGCCCGGACGACAACGACGACGCCGCCGGCGGCGCCGAAGCTGCCGCGTCCGGCGACGACGAGCGCCGCGCGTCCGCGGCGACCCCGGGGCACGAGCCCGCGAGCCCCGCTGGCGACGAACGAAACGAGGACTCAGTGAGCTCGGTCGAGAGCACCGGCGATTTCGAGCAGTTCCGCGACGATCTGGACGCCGTCGAGCGCAGGATCGCCGGTGAGATCGATCCCGGCGTCCGCGCCATGGTCGTGGCCGGCGCGGTGTTCCTGTTGCTGGCGTCGCTGGTCCTGCCGCACGCGGGCGCGGCGCGCGGCTTCGACGTGCTGTTGAACACCGACGTCGCGCGGGCCGAGCACATCGGACTGCCCTCGCGGGTCTTCGTCTGGTTCCTCGTGGTCTTCGGCATCGGGTTCTCGATGCTGGCGCTGATGACCCGCCGCTGGGTGCTGGCCTGGATCGCGGTCGCGGGCAGCGCTGTGGCGAGCGTGTTCGGCGTGCTCTCGATCTGGCACCGCCAGACGCCCGGGGTCGGCAACTACATCGGCGCGGGCCCCGGTATCGGGCTGATCCTGGGCGCCATCGTCACCGTCGTGCTCACCTTCCACTGGATCCGCGTGGTGTGGAGCCGCACCGCGCTGCATTTGGCCGCTGAGGAGCAGCGCCGCAACGCCGCGACGGCCGCCGAGGAACGCGACCGCCGCCGCCTCATGGGCGATTCCTGATCGTCACCGGTTGCTGACGGCGCCTTCGGCGGCCTCGGCCCACTCCCGCCACTGTTTGGCCTGCTCCAGCGCTTTCTCGGCATCGCGGGCATTGCCCGCGGCCTGCGCTTTCGCGGCCTGCTCCTCGAACTGCGCCACGCGTTCCCGGAACTGCGCGGCACGCGCCATCGCCTCCGGATCGGTGCGCCGCCATTGCGCGTCCACGGCATCGCGCACGCGCTTCTCGATCGCGCGCAGCTTTCCTTCCAGTTCCTGCATGCGCTCGCGCGGCACCTTGCCGATGGCGTCCCACTTGTCCTGGAGTTCGCGCAGTGCGCTGCGGGCCGTTTCCAGATCGGCGGACGGATCGATGAAGGCGTAGGCGCTCAGCAGTTCCTCTTTGGCGGCCGCGTTCTGCTCGAACTCGGCGTCGCGCTCGGAGACGGCGGCGTTGCGGGCGGCGAAGAAGACGTCCTGCGCGCTCTTGAAGCGCCGCCACAGCGCCTCGTCGGCCTCCCGCGGCGCGCGGCCCGCGGCCTTCCACTCGGCGAGCAGGTCGCGGAAGACGCTCGCGGTGGCCACCCACTCGGTGGAACCGGACAGCTCCTCGGCCTGTACGCACAGCTCTTCCTTGCGCGCTTTCGCGGCGGCGCGTTCCCGGTCCAGCTCGGCGAAGTGCGCGCCGCGGCGGCGGTTGAACGCCTCGCGCGCTTTGGAGTAGCGCTTCCACAGCGCGTCGTCGACCTTGCGGTCCACGCCGCGGATGGATTTCCACTCGTCGAGGATCTCGCGCAACCGATCACCCGCCGCCTTCCACTGGGTGGACTCGGCGGCGATCTTCTCCGCCTCGGCGGCCAGCGCCTCCTTGCGTTCGGTGTGCTCGTGCCGGGCGCGTTCCTTCTCTTCCTTCGCGTGCGCGGCGGCCTCTTCGGAATGCTCGGCGATGGCCTGCAGGCGCCGGGCCAGGCCCTCGATGTCACCGATGACGGCGGCGGTCGGCAACGACTCGGCCAGCGCCGTCGCGGCGGCCTTGGTCTTGCGCGCGTCCGCCCCCGCGGCCAGCCTCGCTTCCAGCAGGGCGACCTCGGTGGCCAGATCGTCGAACCGGCGGCCGAAGTGCGCCAGGCCTTCCGCGGCGTCACCGGCCTGCCACGAGCCGACCTGTCGTTCGCCCTCGGCGGTCTTCACCCAGGCGGTGCCGTCCTCGTCGACCCGGCCCCACAGGCTCGGATCGGAGACGGTGGGCACGACGACGGGATGGGGATGCTGCTGGGCCGGGCCAGGGGCGGGTTTGACCGCGTGCGGCTTGGGCGGTTGAATCGAGCGGCCCGGTTTCGGAGCACCGGAAGAACGGGGCATCTTGCCGGGGCCGGCTTTCGCGGTTCCGTTGCTGTCGGTCATTTTTCCTCGTCCCTGCCGCGCGTCACGGCTGCCTGGTTACGCCCTAGCTCATCCCATTCAACCCGGTCCGAGCCCTTGTGACCATCGACCCATGCCTTCCCGAGGAGGAATCCCGGGGGTTTCCAACCCCTGATGACCTGGGTTGTAGCTCCTCGAACACTATCAATCCCGGCGGTGTTTCCGGGAGAGACACTCGAAGCCGGGCGGTACCGGTGGTCCCGGCAACGACTACGGTTACGACGTGTTCTCCGTCGCCGCCCTCGTTCCGTCGCCGCCCGTGCTGGTCCCCGAGCTGTGCGGCGGCGTGGCGGACGAGGCGGGAACAGGCGATCCGGATCCGCGCGTGGTGCTGCGGTCCGCTGTGCTCGACGCCGTGCGCGCCGTCGCGGCCGCGGCGGACCACTGGACGGTGATCGGCGTCGGCGGCGCGGACGAGCGCACGTTCGGCCCGGAGACCGTCGGTACGTTCCGCGGCTTCGGCGCTGACGTGCGGGTCGGTCTTTCCGGTGCGGCGGTCACGGGAACCGGGCGGGCTGACGCCGACCTGCCATTGGCCGTGCTGATCGGCGGGTGGCTGCGCGGACAGGTCGCCCCCGGCGCGATCGCCGAGGCGCGCGTGGTGCCCGCGGACGCGACGCCGGGGCACTGCCGCGAGGCCGGGGCGAAGACGCGTGCCGTGCTGGACGGCGACGTCGCGCCGCGCGGTGTGCTCGTCGTCGCCGACGGCGCCGCGACGCTGTCCACCAAAGCGCCCGGCTACCTGGACGAACGGGCTCGTCCGGCGCAGGACCGCCTGGACCACGCTCTGTCCACCGGCGATCGCGCCGCGCTGTGGGCGCTCGATCCCGGCCTGTGCGATGAGCTGGGCATCGCGGGACGCGCCGCCTACCAGGTGCTGGCCGGGCTGTTCCGCGCCGACCCGCTGGTCGAGACGCGTTACCGCGACGCCCCGTTCGGGGTCGGCTACCACGTGAGCCTCTGGCGGCCCGCGGGAGACGATGCGCCGTGACAGACTCCGGCATCACGCCGATCGCGGTGGTCGGCCCGACTGCCACCGGCAAATCGGACCTCGCCCTCGAGCTGGCCGAACGGCTCGGCGGCGAGATCGTGAACATCGACGCCATGCAGCTGTATCGGGGCATGGACATCGGCACCGCCAAGCTGCCCGTCGAGCAGCGCCGGGGCATTCCGCACCACCAACTCGACGTGCTCGACGTGACCGACACCGCGTCCGTCGCCGCCTATCAGGCGGCCGCCGCCGCGGACGTCGTCGCGATCATGCGGCGCGGCCGGGTGCCCGTCATCGTGGGCGGGTCGATGATGTACGTCCAGGCGCTGCTGGACCAGTGGGAGTTCCCGGCCACCGATCCGGCGGTCCGGGCGCGCTGGGAGGCGATGCTGGCCGAGGAGGGCGTCGCCGCCGTGCACGCGGCGCTGCGCGAGGCCGATCCGGTGGCCGCGGCCACCATTCTGCCCACCGACGGCCGCCGCATGGTGCGCGCGCTCGAGGTCGTGGAACTCACCGGGCGGCCGTTCGCCGCCTCCGCGCCGACGATCGGGCAGCCGCGCTGGGGCACCGTCGTCATCGGCGTCGACCGGGAGACCGCGGCCTTGGACGCGCGAATCGAGCGCCGCACCGCCGCGATGTTCGAGGGCGGGCTGGTGGAGGAGGTGCGCGGCCTCATCGAGCGGGGGTTGCGTGAGGGCGTGACGGCCCGCCGCGCCATCGGCTACGCACAAGTCCTGGCTTATCTGGACAACGAATACGACCTGAACCACGCTCAGGAACGCACCCTGATCGGCACCCGGCGCTACGTGCGCAGGCAACGCTCCTGGTTCCGGCGCGATCCTCGGGTGCGGTGGGTGGACGGCGCCGCCGCGGATCCGGCCGCGACGGCGCTGGCCCTGCTCGACGAGAAAGAACGGACCCCGCAGTGACCCGACGTGTGAGCACGCGCAACGCCTCCGTCCAGGTGTGGCAGGCCTACCTCAACAACCGCACCAAGCGCCATCGCGACGGCCGTTTCCTGGTGCAAGGGGTCCGTCCGATCACGCAGGCCATGGCCAACGACTGGCCGCTGGAGACGCTGCTGTACCGGCTCGGCGGCCCGGAGCTGTCGAGCTGGGCGCGCGAAGTGCTGGACACCAGCGGCGTGCCGCAGGTCGGCTTGGTGCCCGAGCTGATGGCCGAACTCGGCGAGAAGTCCGGCGGGATCCCGGAACTGGTGGCGGTCGCCGAGTCGCGGCAGCCGGAGCTGGAAACCTTCGAGCCGGGCGAGCCGGGGGAGGACGCGCCGGTGGTCGTGGTGTTCGACCGGCCCAACTCGCCGGGCAACCTGGGCACCCTGATCCGCTCGGCGGACGCGTTCGGCGCCAGCGGGGTCGTAATCACCGGTCACGGCGCCGACCAGTACGACCCGCTGGCCGTGCGCGCCTCGACCGGCTCGCTGTTCGCCGTGCCGGTGTTCCGCGCCGCCGGGCCCGCGCAGGTGCTGGAGTTTCGCAACCGGCAGGTGCGCCGTGGCATCCCGACCCGCATCGTGGGGACCGACGAGCACGGCAGGCACGCCGCCTACGACTACGACTTCACCGAAGCGACTATTCTTGTCGTCGGCAACGAGACCAGCGGGATGAGCTCCGCCTGGCAGACGGCCTGCGACGACATGGTGCACATCCCGATGGGCGGCACGGCCAGTTCCCTGGGGGCGCCCTCGGCCGCGGCGGTGGCGCTCTACGAAATTTCCCGGCAGCGCCGGACGTTTGCCAGATGACGACGAGATAGGGAGACATCACCCGTGCCGGACATCGAGTTCACCAAGGGCCACGGCACCCAGAACGACTTCGTCGTGCTGCCGGACCCGCAGGCCGACCTGGCGCTGACGGCCGCGCAGGTCGGCGCGCTGTGCGATCGCCGCCGCGGACTCGGCGCGGACGGCGTGCTGCGGGTCGCGCGGGCCGGCGCGTTGCTGGCCGCCGGTGTGCTCGCGGAGGTTCCGGAGGATGTCGGCGCCGACGACTGGTTCATGGACTACCGCAACGCCGACGGTTCGATCGCCGAGATGTGCGGTAACGGCGTGCGCGTCTTCGCCCACTACCTGACCGCGTCGGGACTGGAGACTCGCGACAGCTTCGTCGTCGGCAGCCGCGCCGGGGCGCGCCCGGTGACGGTGCACGCCGGGAACGCGGTCACCGGGGACGTCACCGTGGGCATGGGGCGGGTGCGCGAACTCGGCGCGTCCACCGCGACCATCGCGGGCTGGGCGCTGCCTGGGATCGGCATCGATGTCGGCAATCCCCATCTGGCCTGCGTCGATCCGGGGATGTCCGCGGACGCGCTCGGCAAGCTCGATCTGACGGTGCCGCCCGGCTTCGACCCGGACCTGTTCCCGCACGGCGTGAACGTCGAGATCGTCACCGCGCTGGACGGCGAGCGGTCGGTCGACATGCGGGTCTACGAGCGCGGCGTGGGCGAGACCCGTTCCTGCGGAACGGGAACCGTCGCCGCGGCCGCCGCGGCGCTGGCCGCCGACGGCTTCCGGATCCCCGAGGACACCGGCCGGGTGACGGTCCGTGTCCCCGGGGGCGAATTGACCGTCGGCCTCGAGCGCGGCACGGCGTGGCTGCGCGGGCCGTCGGTGCTGGTCGCCACCGGCCGCCTCGCCGGATCGTGGTGGAACGGCCGGTGAGCGGCGCCGCGCGCCGATAACCGGGTGCGTGCTGCGGTGATGTCGTGGCAGCATGGATGGTGTATGAGGAAATCAGAGACGTATGAATTCACTCCGGCGGACGCGCCTGATGACGCCGCCGCGGCGGATGACGCCGTGACCGCCGACGACAACGTGACCGGCGCAGACGCCGCGACCGGGGACGTCGTCGCCGAGCACAAGGCCCGGATGGACCGATCGGGCTGGTCGGCCGATCCGACGGTGGGCGAACTCCAGTTGGAGGACCGCAGCTCGCTACGACGGGTCGCGGGCCTGTCCACCGAACTCGCCGACATCACCGAGGTCGAGTACCGGCAGCTGCGCTTGGAACGCGTCGTGCTGGTCGGTGTGTGGACCACGGGAACCGCCGCGCAGGCCGAGGCGAGCATGGCCGAGCTGGCGGCGCTCGCCGAGACCGCGGGCTCCGAGGTGCTGGAAGCGCTGATCCAGCGCCGCGACCGGCCGGATCCGGCCACCTACATCGGCTCGGGCAAGGCCGACGAGCTGCGCTCGGTGGTGCTGGAGACCGGCGCCGACACCGTCATCTGCGACGGCGAGCTGACTCCAGCACAGCTGACCGCTCTGGAGAAGGTGGTCAAGGTCAAGGTGGTCGACCGGACCGCGCTGATCCTGGACATCTTCGCCCAGCACGCCACCTCCCGGGAGGGCAAGGCGCAGGTTTCGCTGGCCCAGATGGAGTACATGCTGCCCCGGCTGCGCGGCTGGGGTGAGTCGATGTCCCGGCAGGCCGGTGGTCGCGCGGGCAGCAACGGCGGCGTGGGTCTGCGCGGTCCCGGTGAGACCAAGATCGAAACCGATCGTCGTCGCATCCGCGAGCGCATGGCCAAGTTGCGCCGGGAGATCCGGGAGATGAAGACGGCGCGCGACACCATGCGGGCGCGCCGCACGTCCAGCGGCATCCCGTCCGTCGCGATCGTCGGTTACACCAACGCGGGCAAGTCGAGCCTGATGAACGAACTCACCGGCTCCGGCGTGCTGGTGCAGGACGCGCTGTTCGCCACCCTCGATCCCACCACCCGCCGGGCCGAGCTGGACGACGGGCGCGAGGTCGTCTTCACCGACACGGTCGGCTTCGTGCGGCATCTGCCGACCCAGCTGGTCGAGGCGTTCCGCTCCACCTTGGAGGAGGTGACCGGCGCCGACCTGCTGCTGCACGTGGTGGACGGCTCCGACGCGCTGCCCGCCGAGCAGATCAAGGCGGTCCGCGAGGTCATCACGGATGTGATCAAAGAGTCCGGCACGCCGGCCCCGCCCGAACTGCTGGTGGTGAACAAGACCGACGCGATGGGCCCGACCGAGCTGACGAAGCTGCGTGCGCTGCTGCCGGACGCGTCCTTCGTCTCCGCGCGCGGTGGCCAGGGCATCGACGCGCTGCGCGAGCGGCTCGCCGAGATGCTCGGCGGCTTGGACGTGGAGATCAGTGTGCTGCTGCCGTACACGCGCGGCGACCTGCTCGCCCGCATCCACGCCGACGGCCGCATCCTGGGCTCGGATCACGAGGAGGGGGGAACCCGCGTGCGCGCACGCGTCCCCCATGCTCTCGCCGCCGCCCTGTCGGAGTACGCGCATGCGGGCACGACCGGTACCCAGGAGTAGTGCGAGAGCCCCACTCTTCGAGCGGTGACTCTTGCCGCGTGTTCGATGCGCACTGGTTCGGAGCGCATCATGGGTGCCGTCGACCCGCCGATGGACGTTCGCGCGGAACTTGCCCGCGGCCGCACATGCCACGACGGCAGGCTGGTGCACAGGGGCTGTCACGGTTCTGCGCCGTGTGGGCGCGCATCGGAGCGGCGCGCCGACGACCCGGCGTAGCGCCGATGAAATGCGAGTTCGCGACGGGCTTGCCGGGTCGTGAATGAGCTGGTCGATCGACCGGATCGGGCGTGTCGTGACGTGACGCGCACATCCGGTGCGACGCAGTCGATTTCGTTGCGCTATCGTCATCGAATCGACACCAGGAGGGTTCATGTCGGACGCCCGCTCCGATTCCCGCACCCGGCGCTCCGGCGCCGCGAACAGCGCCGACCCGGCGCTCACCGACGGAGCGCCGCTGTCGGTCTCGCTGACCGACACCGATCTGCGGGTGCTCGACACCCTGCTCGCTCCGCTGCGCGCGTGGACCAGTCCGCGTTTCTACGGTTTGGAGAACATCCCGGCCGACGGCCCGGTGCTGCTGGTCGGTAACCACAACCTGCTCGGCGGCATCGACGCGCCGATGCTGCTGCCCGAGGTGCTGCGCCGCCGCGGCCGCCTGATCCGCGGGCTCGCCGAGAACGTGCTGATCAACGTGCCCGGTGTCCGGCACTTGCTGCACCACTACGGCGCGGTGCGCGGCACCCGGTCCAACTGCCTGGCCCTGCTGCGGCGCGGCGAGGCGGTGATGGTGTTCCCGGGCGGCGGGCGGGAGGCGGTCCGCCGCAAGAACGAGAAGTACCTGCTGAAGTGGGAGGGCCGCAGCGGTTTCGCGCGCATGGCCATCGAGGCGGGTGCGCCTATCGTCCCGGTCGCGATGATCGGCGTCGACGACGCGTACGACATCGTGGTGGACGGCGACCATCCGCTGCTGCGCCCGCTGCGCTGGACCGTGGAAGCGCTCGGGCTCAGCCGCGACCTCACCCCGCCGCTCATCCGCGGTGTCGGCCCCACCGTGATCCCGCGCCCGGAGCGCTTCTATTTCTCCGCGGGCGCGCCCATCGATCCGGCGCCCTGGCGCAACGCCGGCGATATGCACGCCGCCGCCACGGAGTTCCGCGACGTGGTGCGCAAGGCGCTCGAGGAGGAGATGAACTTCCTCTTCGCCGAACGGGCGCGCGACGAAGGCCGCACTCTGGTCGGCCGCTTGCGCGGCTGGCTGACGCGCTGACGGTTTCGGCGGCCGGACCGTCACTGCCGCGAGACGGGGTTTGCGCGGTCACGCGAACCGGTCGGCGGGCCGAGTCGTCGGAACGGGTTGGGTGACGGCCGCTTCTCGATCCCGGCATGAGCTGGTCACACCGGCGGAGGGCCGGGCTGACTGTCACGTCCGGGGCCGCGCATCTCGCGCACGACTGGGATCGCTGGGCACTCACTCCGGACGTCACCGATTGACACCACCAGCCCGGTCGACGGATCGGAACTCGCGGGCCGGGTGATAGCCGCGGCGAGGTTGTCATCGGCGCGCGGTGCCGACCCGGCTGTCCGGTGTCTCGCCCGGCTCGGCTTCGGCGGTGGTCGCCCGGTTCGTCGTCTCGATTTCATCGGCCGATGCGCGGCTGGTGAAGCACCCGGGACGGTCGTCGGTGATCGGTGCCTGGTCGATGGCAAGGGATGGCGCGCCGAACCGCTTGTTCGTGGGGCGTCGTTGCCGGTACCGGAGCGGCGACTCGCGGCCCGGCACCGCCTGCTGACGGCGGGTCGACGGATCGCCCGCCCGCGAATCGGCGGTCGTCGGCGTTACGCCTCCGGGTGGTCTTCCCCATCGTCCGGAGCCATCGGCCGTTTGCCGGGAATCTCGTCCGCTGATCTCGACCCAGTTCGCCGCTCCTGGTGAGACCATGGTTCTGGCCCCAGAAGTGAACAGGGATTCTCCTTCCGGGTACGGTATGGGGCAACGACTGGTCGGTGTGGACCGGCCGGTGTGGTCACTAGGAGGTTGGCGTGGAACGCACACTGTTCGAACCCGAGCACGAACTGTTCCGGGAGTCGTTCCGCAAGTTTCTCGATCAGCACGTCGCGCCGAATCACGCGAAGTGGGAGGAGCAGGGCATCGTCGACCGGGCGGTCTGGCTCGAGGCGGGCAAGCAGGGCTTCCTCGGCATGGCCATGCCGGAGCAGTACGGCGGCGGCGGGGTGAAGGACTTCCGCTACAACGCCATCGTCTCGGAGGAGTGCGTGCGCGGTCAGTACTCCGGCCTCGGCTTCTCGCTGCACAACGATGTGATCGCGCCTTACCTGCTCGAGCTGGCCAACGACGAGCAGAAGCAGCGCTGGTTGCCCGGCTTCTGCGCGGGCGAGATCATCACCGCGATCGCGATGACCGAACCGGGCACCGGTTCGGACCTGCAGGGCATCAAGACCCGCGCGGTGCGCGACGGGGACGACTGGATCCTCAACGGCGCCAAGACCTTCATCACCAACGGCATCAACTCCGACATCGTGATCGTGGTGGCACAGACCGACCCGGAGAAGGGCGCGATGGGCTTCAGCCTGTTCGTGGTCGAGCGCGGCATGCCCGGTTTCGAGCGCGGCCGCAACCTGGACAAGCTCGGCCTCAAGGCCCAGGACACCGCCGAGCTGAGCTTCACCGACGTCCGCGTGCCCGGCAAGAACCTGCTCGGCACCGAGGGGATGGGCTTCATCCACCTCATGCACAACCTGCCGCAGGAGCGGCTGTCGATCGCCGTCATGGCGGCGGCGGCCATGGAGTCCTGCCTGGACATGACCATCCAGTACGTCCGCGACCGCAAGGCGTTCGGCAAGCCGATCGGGGCGCTGCAGAACACCCGTTTCGTGCTCGCCGAACTGGCCACCAAGACCACCGCGGTGCGCCTGATGGTGGACAAGTTCATCGAACTGCTGAACGAGGGCAAACTGACCGCCGAAGACGCGGCGATGGCCAAGTGGTGGAGCACCGAGGAACAGCTCGACCTGATCAACCGCTGCTTGCAGCTGCACGGCGGCTACGGCTACATGAAGGAATACCCGATCGCCAAGGCCTACATGGACGCCCGCATCCAGACCATCTACGGCGGCACCACCGAGATCATGAAGGAGATCATCGGGCGCAGCCTGAAATTGTCCTGAGCGTACGCCGTTTCGGCTCGGGCCGACGTCCGCCGCCGGCCCGAGCGTCGTCTGCGGCACAATCGCCTCCCGAGGGGTTGAAGGACTCGTTCCGTCCATCGCCCGGAGCGGAGGAGATGCGATGCCGAGTCTGGCCAACCAGGTCGTGCGCGGATATCTGAAGGCGACGCGCGCCAATCGTGTGTTCGTCGATGCCGACGCGGCGCGCGAGCGGGTCCGCGACCGGAGCGTACGGCCCCGGCGCTATGGCCCGCCGCGCCGGCTGCGCGCCGATGTGGCGATCGCGGTGGACCGGCGCGGCGGCTGGCCGGTCTACACGCTCACTCCGCGGGGGCGGCCGCCGCGAGGCAATGTGGTCTACGCGCACGGTGGCGGCTGGGTGCACGAGATCGCCCCGCAGCACTGGGCGCTCTGCGCGGCCGTCGCCGCCGACACCGGTGCGGCCGTGACGGTCCCGATCTACCCGCTGGTCCCATTCGGGACGGCCGGGCCGGTCGTGCGCGGCTTCGCTGATCTGGTGCTCGCCAACCGTGAAACGTACGGAAACGTCTGCCTCGCCGGAGATTCCGCCGGGGGACAGATCGCTCTGTCGACCGCGGTGGTGCTGCGCGACGAGTCTTCGGTGCGACTGCCGGGTACCGTGCTGATCGCGCCCGCTCTCGACCTCTCGCTGACCAACCCGGAGATCGCTGTCGTGCAGCCCCGTGACCCGTGGCTGGGTGTCGCGGGATCAAGGGTGTTCATCGAGTACTGGCGGGGAGATCTCGGCATCGCCGACCCGCGGGTCAGCCCGCTTGCCGCCGACCCGCGCGGGCTGGGTCCGTTGACGGTTTTCTGTGGCACCGACGACATCCTGTACCCGGACACCTGCCTGCTGGTGGAGGCGGCTCGCGGCGCCGGGGTCGCGGTGGAGTATCACGAAGGCCCCGGGCTCCCGCATGTCTATCCGCTGACTCCTACTCCGGAGGGCCGTGCCGCCCGCAGGGTCGTCGTCGAGAGGTTGCGTAGCGCGCTCGCAGGCTGATAAGGCGCTCGTCGTGGCGTGACGACCCCGGTTCACGTACCGGACCCGGGCAACGTCACCACGAAGCAGGCGCCGGGTGCGCCGTCGGTGACGCGGATGGTTCCCCCGTGGCGTTCGACGACGTCGCGGACGATGGCGAGGCCGAGACCCGCGCCACCCTCGTCGCGGCTGCGCGCGTCGTCCAGGCGGACGAATCGCTGGAAGATGCGGTCGCGCTCGGCGGGCGGCACACCCGGGCCGTCGTCGGTGACCGACAGCACCGCTCGCCCGTCGGCGTCACGGTCCACGGCGACCCGGACGGTGCTCGCGGCATGCCGCTGGGCGTTGTCGACGAGGTTGCCCAGGACGCGAGCGAGCTGGGTACGGCTTCCGGTCACCGCCACGGCCTGCTCCGGCGTCGCGATCTGCACGGCGACCCGGTCGCGGACGCGGTGCTCCAACTCCTCGCGGACCAGGACGGTCAGATCCACGCGATCGGCGCGCGGCTGTTCGCCCGCGTCGAGCCGGGCCAGCAGCAGCAGGTCGGCCGCGAGATGTTCCAGCCGGATGGTGTCGCCGATCAGTCCGTCGAGCTCCAGCAGTTCGGGATGGGCTTGGGCCACCTCGAGTTGGGTGCGCAGGCTCGCGATGGGGCTGCGCAATTCGTGGGCGGCGTCGGCGATGAACCGGCGCTGGCGTTCGGTGGATTCTTCCAGCGCGGCGAGCGTGGCGTTGGTGGTGCTCGCCAGCCTGCCGATCTCGTCGCGAGAGCCCGGTTCCGGCACGCGCCGGGAGAGATCACCGTCCACGATCTCGGCGAGCTGCCTGCGGATCGCCTCCACCGGGCGCAGGGCGCGCCGGGTGACCAGCCAGGTCACCAGGGCCACGACTGTGAGCAGCGGCGGCAGTCCGATCAGCATCGCCTGCCGCGCGTCCGCCACCGCGCTGTGGGCGGTCTCCAGCGAGGAGCCCGCGTAGACGGTGGCAGGCTGCCCGCCGGGGGTTCGCACCGCGAGGGCGGCGACGCGGAACGGGTGCGGTCCGTCCTCGGCGTCGACCGTCAGCCATACGTCTCCGAATTCGGGTTCGGCCGACGACGGATCCGTGGACGGCGAGGAGCTTTCGTCGTCGTCGGCTTCCTCTTCCTCGTCTTCCTCGTCGTCTTCTTCCTCGCCTTCGTCGTCTTCGTCTTCGCCCTCGGCAGCCCTCGAGTACGGCCCGAAGTCGGCCATCGGCGGTTTCCCCGCGAGGTCGTCGTCGGCCGCGAGAACCCGGCGGTCGAGCGAAACCAGCTGCACCGGTTCGTTTTCGGCGTCTGGAAGTCGCAAGCGGGCGGGATCGGTGCCGGCCGCGAGCTGGGCCGCCACGTCGTGCGCGGTGGTCTCCGCCTGCAATTCCGCGCTGTGCGCCAGGTTGTGCCGCAGCACCGCCAGCACCACCAGCCCCGCCGCCGTGAGCGCCACCGCGACCACGGCCGTCGCCGCCACCGTGGTGCGTGTGCGGACCGAACGCCACCAGGCCCGGCCGCTCCGCTCAGGCACGGTCTGCTGCCAGCCGGTAGCCCGCGCCGCGGACGGTGGTGATCGATCGGCGCCCGAACGGCGCGTCGATCTTGCGGCGCAAGGTGCTGATGTAGACCTCGACGATGTTCGGATCGCCGTCGTAGGCGAAGTCCCACACGTGGTGCAGGATGTCGGCCTTCGACACCACCTCTCCGGCTCGCACGGCCAGGTGCTCGAGCACGGCGAACTCCTTGGCGGTGAGCGTCACCTCTTCCGAGCCGCGGCGGCAGGTCCGGGTGCCGGGGTCAACGACGAGGTCGCCGACGCGCAGCACCCGTGCGCCGCCGCGAGTCCGCCGGCGCAACAGGGCCCGAATGCGGGCCAGCAGCACCAGGTAGGAGAACGGCTTGCTGAGGTAGTCGTCCGCCCCGGTGTCCAGGCCCTCGGCCTCGTCGTATTCGCCGTCTTTCGCGGTCAGCATGAGCACCGGCGTCTCGTGGCCCCCGGCGCGCAGCGCTGCGCAGACCCGGTAGCCGTTCATGCCGGGCAGCATGATGTCGAGGATGATCAGGTCGTAGTCGGTGGTGGTCGCCAGATGCAGGCCCTCGGCGCCGTCGTGCACCACATCCACGGCAAAACCCTCGGCCGACAAGCCTTTTGCCAGTGTGAGAGCCAAACGTTTCTCATCCTCGACGATCAGCAGACGCATCCACCAAGAGTGGCAGACCGATCCTGAAACCGTCTTCAGGTCGCTTCAGGCGGCCTTCAGTTCTGTGCGACAAGGTGAACGCATTCCGAAGCAGCACTCCCGCAGGAGGTTTCGCATGACAACCGTATTCCGCCGCGCCTACGCCGGGCTCCGCTGGCTCCTCGTCGGCACGGCCGTCGCGGCTGCCGTCGTCGGCCTGAGCGCCGTTCTGGCCGCGGTCGCCACCGGTGGCCCGGACGACCACACCGTCGCCTTCCGCTCGTCCGCGGCGGACTGGTCGCTGGTGGCCGACACCGGCGTCAGCAGGCAGCAGGCCATCGACAAGGCGCTCGAAGCCGTGCCGGGCGGGCAGGTTCGGTCCACCGAATTCGACACCGAGGGCGGCGTCCCCGTATGGGAAGTGGAGGTCGTCACGCCCGCGGGCGTGGAGCACGACGTGACGATCGATGCGAGCAGCGGCGCGGTCCGCAGCGCGGCCGACCACGACTGAGCCCTTCCATCCGGGGCCGACGACGCGGGTGTGACGGGTCGGCCCACGGGTGAGCGTACGAGGTGTCAGCTGCCGGGCGGCGGGGATCCGGAGGGAGATCCCGGCCGCGGCTTCGCCGCCGCCCTGAGGTACCGCAGAAGCATCGACGTTCTGCCCTTCGGTCGGTTTGCCCAGGAGTAGCCTCAAGGTTGTCCACTCGAGGGATCGAGGTCGGGATGCACGAGATGGCCATTACGCGCAGTGTCATCGACGCCGTCTGTGAGCACGCGGCGGGCCGGCGGGTCCACTCCGTCACCGTCGAGGTCGGCGCGCTGTGCGCCGTCGTGCCGGATGCCATGCGGTTCTGTTTCGAGGTGGCGGCCGAAGCGACCGTCGCCGAGGGCGCCGAACTGGTCCTGGTGGAGATCCCCGGGGTCGCGGCCTGCCGGACCTGCGGCGCCGAGTTCCGGTTGCGAGATCCGATCCTGCTGTGTCCCTGCGGCAGCGCCGACGTCGAGATCCGCTCCGGGCGCGAGCTGCGTATCCGATCCATGGAGGTGAGTGAGGCATGTGCGCAACCTGCGGGTGCGGCGACGACGCCGCCGCGCTGATTCGCGTCCCGCACGACCACCAGCACTCCGAAGGGCACGAGCACGCCCACACGGCGGACCGCCAGCCGCACGAGCACGAACACGGCCCGGACGCCGATCACGTGCACCTGCCCGCCACCGAGACGGTCACCCTGGAACTGAAGGTGCTGGCCAAGAACGACGAACTGGCGCAGCGCAACCGGGCCTGGCTGGCCGAGCGCGGCATCGTCGCGCTCAACATGACCAGCTCCCCGGGCGCGGGCAAGACCACGCTGCTGGAACGCACCATCCGCGAATCCGGACAGGCCCCGATCGCGGTCGTCGAGGGCGACCAGGCCACGCTGCTGGACGCCGAGCGGATCAAGGCCACGGGGTGCCGCGTCGTGCAGGTCAACACCGGCGCGGGATGCCACCTGGACGCGGAGATGATGTACCGCGCCCTGGAGGCGCTCGACCCCGCGCCGGGCACGCTGCTGTTCGTGGAGAACGTCGGCAACCTGGTCTGCCCGGCGTTGTTCGACCTGGGGGAGCGGGAGAAGGTGGTGCTCGTCTCGGTGACCGAGGGGACCGACAAGCCGCTGAAGTACCCGCATATGTTCCAGGCGGCGGGGCTGGTGCTGGTGAACAAGACCGACCTGCTGCCGTATGTCGATTTCGACCTGGACCGATGCCGGGAATACATCCATTCGATACATCCCGGCGTCGAGGTCCTCCCGCTGTCCGTGAGCAGCGGTGCAGGCCTGTCTACCTGGTACGACTGGCTGGTCGCGCGGCGCGGCGCGGCCGGTCCGGCGGCTCTTGAGGAAGCCGCCGGACGCGCTTAAGGTGAAGTGATCAGGATCACATCTGCGGGTGACCCCTTCTTCGAGAAAGGCGAGATTCGGCCCCCGGTGGTCCGCTGCGGAAGGTGGCGGGAATGCCCACTCAGGAAGCAGTACGAGCCGAAGAAACACTGATCCACGTGCTCTGGATCAACGCGGGACTCAGTTGTGACGGTGACTCGGTCGCCTTGACGGCGGCTACGCAGCCGAGCGTCGAAGAGATCGCCCTCGGCTCCCTCCCCGGTCTGCCCAAGATCGCCGTGCACTGGCCGCTCATCGACTTCGAGTGCGGTCCCAACGGCGGCGCCGACGATTTCCTGGAGTGGTTCTTCAAGGCCGACCGCGGGGAACTCGAACCGTTCGTCCTGGTGGTCGAGGGCTCGATCCCGAACGAGCAACTCAAGGACGAGGGCTACTGGTGCGGGTTCGGCAACAATCCCGCCACCGGCCAGCCCATGACCACCAGCGAATGGCTGGACCGTCTCGCGCCGAAGGCCACCGCCATCATCGCGGCGGGCACCTGCGCGACCTACGGCGGCATCCACGCGATGGCGGGCAACCCGACCGGTGCGATGGGCGTGCCCGACTATCTCGGCTGGGACTGGAAGAGCAAAGCTGGTATTCCGATCGTCTGCGTGCCGGGTTGCCCGATCCAGCCGGACAACATGTCGGAGACGCTCACCTACCTGCTCTACATGGCGACCGGACAGGCGCCGATGATCCCGCTGGACGACGCGCTGCGGCCCAAGTGGTTGTTCGGGGCGACCGTGCACGAGGGCTGCGACCGCGCGGGCTACTACGAGCAGGGTGAGTTCGCCACCGAGTACGGCTCGCCGAAATGCATCGTGAAGCTGGGCTGCTGGGGGCCGGTGGTCAAGTGCAACGTTCCCAAGCGCGGCTGGATCAACGGCTTGGGCGGCTGCCCGAACGTCGGCGGAATCTGCATCGGCTGCACCATGCCCGGCTTCCCGGACAAGTTCATGCCGTTCATGGACGAACCGCCCGGCGGCAAGTTCTCGTCCACCGCATCGGGGCTCTACGGATCGGTGATCCGCAGCCTCCGTCACATCACCGGACGCACGGTCGACAAGGAGCCGCACTGGCGGCACCGGGGCCGGAAGCTGGAGACCGGCGCGACCCGCACCTGGTAGGAGGATCTCTGATGACTCAGATCATCCCGGAGCCGTCCCACAAAACGATCGAGCCGGATCGTCTCGTCGAGATGGCGTGGGACCCGATCACTCGCATCGTGGGCAGCCTCGGCATCTACACCAAGATCGACTTCGAGAATCGGGAAGTGGTCGAGTGCCACAGCACCTCGTCCATCTTCCGCGGCTACTCGATCTTCATGAAGGGCAAGGACCCGCGCGACGCGCACTTCATCACCAGCCGCATCTGCGGCATCTGCGGCGACAACCACGCCACCTGTTCGTGCTACTGCCAGAACATGGCCTACGGCGTGCGCCCGCCGCACCTCGGCGAGTGGGTCGTCAACCTGGGCGAGGCCGCCGAGTACATGTTCGACCACAACATCTTCCAGGAGAACCTGGTCGGCGTGGACTACTGCGAGAAGATGGTCTCCGAGACCAACCCGGGCGTGCTGGCCAGGGCGGAGAACACCGAGGCGCCGCACGCGGGCGACCACGGGTATCGCACGATCGCCGACATCATGCGGGCGCTCAATCCGTTCACCGGTGAGTTCTACCGGGAGGCGCTGCAGGTCAGCCGGATCACCCGGGAGATGTTCTGCCTGATGGAAGGCAGGCACGTGCATCCGTCCACGCTGTATCCCGGTGGACCCGGCACGGTCGCGACCATCCAGCTGATGACCGACTACCTGTCCCGGCTGATGCGCTACGTGGAGTTCATGAAGAAGGTCGTGCCGATGCACGACGACCTGTTCGACTTCTTCTACGAGGCGATGCCGGGCTACGAGAAGGTCGGTCTGCGCCGCACGCTGCTGGGTTGCTGGGGCTCGTTCCAGGACCCGGAGGTGTGCAATTTCGAGTACAAGGACATGGCGGACTGGGGCCGGAAGATGTTCGTCACCCCCGGCGTCGTGGTCGACGGCAAGCTGCTGACCACCTCCCTGGTCGACATCAACCTTGGCCTGCGGATCCTGCTGGGCAGCTCGTACTACGAGGACTGGACCGATCAGGAGATGTTCGTGAAGACCGATCCGCTGGGCAATCCGGTGGACCGGCGCCACCCGTGGAATCAGCACACCAATCCCCGGCCGCAGAAGCGGGACCTGGACGAGAAATACAGCTGGGTGATGTCGCCGCGCTGGTTCGACGGCACCGACCACCTCTCCCTGGACACCGGCGGCGGCCCGCTGGCGCGACTGTGGTCGACGGCGCTGGCCAACCTGATCGACATCGGTTACGTGAAGTCGACCGGCAACAGCGTGCAGATCAACCTGCCCAAGACCGCGTTGAAGGGCCCGGTCACGCTGGAGTGGAAGATCCCGGCGCATGGCAGCAACACGCTGGAGCGCAACCGCGCCCGCACCTACTTCCAGGCGTACGCGGCGGCCTGCGCGCTGCATTTCGCGGAGAAGGCGATGGCGGAGATCCGGGCCGGCCACACCAAGACCTGGGAGAAATTCGAGGTCCCCGAGGAGGGCATCGGCTGCGGCTTCACCGAGGCGGTGCGCGGCGTGCTGTCGCATCACATGGTGATCCGGGACGGCAAGATCGCCAACTACCACCCGTATCCGCCGACGCCGTGGAACGCCAGCCCGCGCGACAGCTACGGCACGCCGGGACCCTACGAGGACGCGGTGCAGGGCCAGCCGATCTTCGAGGAGAACGACCGCGAGCACTTCAAGGGCATCGACATCATGCGCACCGTGCGCAGTTTCGATCCCTGCCTGCCGTGCGGCGTGCACATGTACCTCGGCAAGGGCAAGACGCTGGAGCAACTGCACTCACCGACGCAGACGCTCACCCCCGAGTGAGGCCGCGTCGGGCGGAACGACCGGAGGTGACGGTGGAGGATCGCCCGGACGACCAGGACGACGCGACGCTCGGTGACGCCCGGTGGCGGGAAGCCGGTGACCGCATCGAGACGTTGCTGGAGGCGAGTTCGGCGGGCGGTGCGCTCGCGCGCGAGCGCGCCGAACAGCTTGTGCGCGAACTGGTCGAACTCTACGGCGCGGGCCTGACCCGCGTCGTCGGCTTGCTCGATCCGCAGGCGGTCGAGCGGTTGGCCGGCGACGATCTGGTGGCGAGCCTGCTGCTGGTGCACGGGCTGCACCCGCACGATGTGACCACCCGGGTGCGGACCGCGCTGGACAGCGTGCGCCCCTACCTCGGTTCGCACGGCGGCGACGTCCACCTGGTCGAGATCGTCGACGGGGTGGTTCGCTTGGAACTGGCGGGCAGTTGCAAGAGCTGCCCGTCCTCGTCGGTGACGCTCGAACTGGCCGTCGAGGACGCCGTCCGGGCGGCGGCGCCGGAGATCGAGTCCATCGAAGTCGTCGCCGCGCAGACGGAGTCGGCGGGGGTGATCTCCGCCGACTCGCTGTTCTCGCGCGTGCGCGCGGACGGCGCGCGGTCCGGGAGCTGGGTCGCGGTCCCCGAACTGGCCGAGCTGAGCGCGGGCGAGGTGGGTGGCTTCGCCGTCGCCGGGTCGACCGTGCTGGCCTGCCGGGTGGGCGAGGACGTGTACGCCTACCGGGACCACTGTCCCGGCTGCGACCGTTCCCTCGCCGGAGCGACGCTGGAACGGCGCGTGGGATTCCCGGCCGGTGACGCGGTGCTGCGGTGCCCGACCTGCCGGGCGCACTACGACGTGGTGCATGCGGGCGCCCGCGTCGACGGAGAGGGGCATCTCGACCCGCTTCCCGTGCTCGTGCGATCGGGTGAACTGTCGGTTGCGGTGCCGGTGGGGGTGCACGGGTGAGCACACCGTTCCGCGCGCTACAGCGGATCGCCGCCGACCGCAGGCCCGCGCCGCGGCCCGGCGAACGGTGCGAGATGTGCGCGGAGCCGATCGCCGACCAGCACCAGCACGTCGTGAACGTCGAGGGCAGGCAGCTGATGTGCGTGTGCCGCGGCTGCTATCTGCTGTTCGTCGACCAGCACGCGGAGCTGCGCTATCGAGCGGTGCCGGACCGGTATCTCGCGTTCCCCGGATTCACGATCAGCGAGGCGGAATGGGACGCGCTGGAGATCCCGGTGAACCTGGCGTTCTTCTTCCGCAATTCCGCGCTGGGCCGGACGGTGGCGTTCTATCCCGGGCCCGCGGGTGCGACGGAATCGGAACTGCCGCTGGAGCAGTGGAACGCGATCCTGCACCGGCATCCCGAGTTGGACGTGCTCGCTCCCGACGTGGAAGCGCTGCTGATCCGGGTGCCCGACCGCAGGACCGAGCGGGCGGCCTGCCTGCTGCTGCCGATCGACGCCTGTTACGAGTTCGTCGGCCGGATGCGGCTGCTGTGGCGTGGTTTCGACGGCGGCCAGGACGTGCACCGGTATCTGGAGCAGTTCTTCGCCGACGCGTCGGCGCGCGCGAAATCCGGTGGTGCGGCATGAGCCCGGTGTACTCGACGACGTTCGCCGTGCTCGAGATGAAACCCGAGCCGTACGCCGTCGCGCCGATCCTGTCGGCGCGCGTCGGCATCGCCGCGTTGGCGGAGGAACCCGTGCACGCCATCGCCTTGCGCGCGCAGGTGCGCATCGAACCGTTCCGCCGCGGCTATTCCGACGAGGAAGCCGTGGGGCTGGTCGATCTGTTCGGCCCGCGCGAGCGATGGCACGAGACGCAGCGTTCGTTTCTCTGGATGCACTGCGCCACCATGGTTCCGAGCTTCACCGGCGGCGCCGAAGTGGATCTGCCGATGCCGTGCACCTACGACTTCGAGGTTTCCGGGTCGAAGTACCTGCACGCGTTGCGCGACGGTGTCGTTCCGCTGCTGTTCCTGTTCAGCGGGACCGTTTTCATCCGGGGCAGCACCGGATTCGCCATCCAGCAGATCCCGTGGGACCGCGAGGACAAGTTCGAGATGCCGGTGTCGGTGTGGCAGAACCTGATGGCCGCCTACTTCCCGAATTCCGGGTGGGTGCGGCTGCACAACGACACCCTCCGGGCGCTGGCCGCCTACAAATCCGGCCACGGTCTGCCCGGCTTCGACGACGCGGTGACCCGGCTGCTGACCAGCGCCGAGGAGACGTCGTGACCACCGCGCAAGCCCGCGCCCGCGCCGTGGCCGACGCGGTGCTCTACGAGGGCTATCTGCTCTATCCCTACCGCGCCGACGCGCGCAAGAACCAGGCGCGATGGCAGTTCGGTGTGCTCGGGCCGCCCGGGGCCGCCGCCGCGGGCCTCGGCGAGGAATCGACGCTGTCGGCGCAGTGCCTGATCCGCCCCGGCGAGCATCCGCGACTCACCCTGACCGTTCGTTTCCTCCAGTTGCAGCGCCGCCAAGTGGTGAACGGGGACGGCGCGCCCGTCGCCGAGCTGACCGAGGGCGGGCGGTGGTGGCTGTCCTGGGATGAAGCGGTCGAACGGGAGGTCGCTGTCGGCCCGCTCGGGCCCGGTCGCCTCGTCCAGCCCCTGGACATACCGGGCGGCTCCGACATGGAGGAGATCGCCGCCCCCGCGCAGGGCACCTTCGTGCGCAGCAGACTGCCGTTGGCGGGTGAACTGGAACTCGCCGCCGACCGGGACGACGGATTCCTGCGGCTGACGGTCGTCCTGCGCAATGTCGGCGCGCCCGCGGCCGACCAGCGTGACGCCATCGGCCGCTCGCTGATCGGCGCGCACGTCATCGCGGAGATCAACGGCGGCGAGTTCGTCTCGCTGCTGGAGCCGCCGCCGGACGCGGTGGCCGCGGCCGCCCGCTGCGATCGGCACCGCTGCTTCCCGGTGCTCGCGGGCCCGCCCGGCGACTACAGCATGCTGCTGATCTCGCCGATCATCCTCTACGACCACCCGGAGATCGCGCAGCAGAGCGAAGGCGCGCTGTTCGACTCCACCGAGATCGACGAGATCCTCACGCTGCGGATCCTCACGATGACCGACGCGGAGAAGGCGCGGGCGCGCGCCACCGATCCGCGCGCGGCGGAGATCATCGACCGCTGCGAAGCCATGTCACCCGACGCCATGCGGCAGCTGCACGGGGTCCTGCGCGATCCACATGCCGAGGGTCCGGGGCTGATCCCGGAGATCCCGGAGGGCGTCGATTGGTGGGATCCGCTCGCCGACGGCGCCGTTCGCCCGGATGTCGACGCGGTGCCCGTCGCGGGCGTGCTCGTGCGCAAGGGCAGCCGGGTCCGGTTGCATCCGGCGCGCCGGGCCGACGCCCAGGACCTGTTCTTCGACGGACAGTGCGCGCGGGTCGTGTCGGTCCACGAGGACGTGGACGGGCAGGCGCACGTCGGGGTCGTGCTGGACGACGACCCGGCGGCCGAGCTGCACGAATGGTATGGCCGCTACCTGTATTTCGCGCCCGACGAACTGGAGCCGCTCGACGGCACCGAGGAATGAAAGGAAATCCGCTATGGAAACCGTGGGAGTGGTCTCGACGACCGTCGTCGCCGTGCTGGTGGCGGCGGGGGTGTATCTCGGCGTGCGGTCGATTCCGGATCTGCGGCGATACCTCAAGATCCGGCACATGTAGCGGGGACCGGAAAGGAGCATCATGGGTGAGCATCGCGAAGAGCCGCAGTCGGCACGTGGCGCGCCGGGTTCGCGCGACGCGGGCGCGGGCGTCGCGGCCGGAGGCCCCGCGGATCGGAAGCCGGGGCATATCGATCACGAGGAGATGACCTCCGCGCATTCGGAGGACACCAAGAAGGAGACCGAGTTCTCCTCGGAGGCCCCGCCCGCGACGGAATCGGCGGCGCCTCCCTACGACGAGCGCAAGGAGACCGCCAACGCCCCCGCGGAGACGGCGACCGGCGAGGTCGACGACGCGCGTGTGGGCGGGGCGACGACGCCCACCGAGAAAGAGGGGTGACCCGACGGCCGCGGTGCTGGTCGCCGGGATCGGCAACATCTTCCTCGGCGACGACGGATTCGGACCGGAGGTGGTGCGGCGGCTGCCGCGCCACCCGGACCCGGGCGTGCGTGCGGTGGACTACGGCATCCGCGGCATGCATCTCGCCTACGACCTGCTCGATCGCTGGGACGCGCTGGTGCTGGTCGACGCGCTGCCAGACCGCGGGGCGCCCGGCCGGGTCGAGGTGTTCGGCGCCGCGCCGGAGAACACCGGCCCCGCGCCGCTGGACGCCCACGCGATGAGCCCGGACGCCGTCTTCGCCGGAGTTCGCGCGCTGGGTGGCGTGCTGCCGCCCACCGTGGTGATCGGCTGCCAGGTCGCCTGCGCCGAAGAGGGCATCGGTCTGTCGGAGCCGGTCGCGGCGGCGGTGGACGAGGCGGTCGCGGCGGTGGGCGACGTGGTCGCCGCGCTGCTCCCGCGGGCCACAGCAGAACAGGAGGACTGACCGATGTGTCTGGGCATCCCGGGACGGGTGATGGCGATTCCTGACGGCTACCACGGCCAGATCGCGCTGGTCGACGTGTCCGGCGAGCAGCGGAAGGTGAACATCGGTCTGCTCGACGAGGATCCGGCGCGGCCGGGTGACTGGGTGATCATCCACATGGGCTTCGCGGTGGAGAAGACCGATGAGGCAGGGGCCGCGGCGGCGCTGGACGGACTGCGCCTGTTGCAACACGGGGACCAGCTATGACCACGGAGCGGCTACGGCGTCGTCTGGTGGTGCGCGGTGTGGTACAAGGGGTCGGCTTCCGGCCGTTCGTCTACACCACCGCCGCCGAACTGGCACTGTCCGGCAGTGTCGGCAACGACAGCGGCGGCGTCGTCATCGAGATCGAGGGAGCCCCAGCGGATCTCGACGAGTTCGCCGCGCGGCTGCGCCTGCGGCCGCCGCCCCTGGCGGTGGTCGAATCGGTCGAGCAGGCCGACATCCCGGCGCGCGGCGGCACCGGATTCCACATCGCGGGCACCACGCGGGACGGCGTCGGTCGCACGCTGGCTTCGCCCGATGTCGCTCTGTGCGCCGACTGCGAACGCGAGTTGCGCGATCCGGGAAACCGCCGCTATCGCCACCCGTTCGTCAACTGCACCAACTGCGGTCCGCGTTTCACCATCATCGCGAGCCTGCCCTACGACCGCGAGCGGACGTCGATGGCCGACTTCGCCATGTGCGACCGGTGCGCGCGGGAGTACACCGATCCGGCGGACCGCCGTTTTCACGCGCAGCCGATCGCCTGCCCCGAGTGCGGTCCCACCCTCGCGTATACGGGACCGGGAGGCGGTGAGCCGCTGGCGGCGGCGCGGCAGCTGCTGCGCGCGGGCGGCATCCTGGCGGTCAAAGGCATCGGCGGCTACCACCTCGCCTGCGACGCCACCGACGAGGCGGCCGTGGCCGAGTTGCGCAGACGCAAGCGCCGCGGGGACAAGCCGTTCGCGGTGATGGTGCCGGATCTCGCCACGGCACGGGCCGTAGTCGCCGTCGACGATGCCGCCGCCACACTGCTGACCAGCCCGGCTCGCCCCATCGTGCTGCTCGCTCGCCGGTCCGCGTCCGAGCGGAGCCCCTCAGCCGCCGATCCCGGAGGCACCGCCGAGCCGGGCGGAGACGCTGTGCCGGACGGCGGCGCGCCGCAGTCACCCGCGCCGGTCCCCGCTCCTTCGGTGGCGCCCGGCAACCCGGACCTGGGCGTCATGCTCGCGTATACGCCGCTGCACCTGCTGTTGTTCGGCCTGCCCGGCGATCCGCCCGGACCGCAGGTGCTGGTGATGACCTCGGGCAATCTCGGTGGCGAGCCGATCTGCTATCAGGACGACGACGCCCGCACCCGCCTCGCCGGTCTGGCCGACGGCTGGCTGTCGCACAACCGGCGCATCCTGGTGCCTTGCGACGACTCGGTGGTGCGTTCGCTCGGCGGCCGCGAACTGCCGGTCCGGCGCTCGCGCGGGTACGCGCCGCTGCCGCTGCTGCTTCCGGTGCCGCTGCCGCCGACGCTCGCGGTCGGCGCCGATCTCAAGAACACCTGCGCGATGGCCGATGGCCGCTACGCCTGGCTGAGCCAGCACATCGGCGATATGGACGACCTGGCGACGCTGCGCTCCTTCGACGCCGCGCAGCGCCATCTCGGGGAACTCACGGGGGTACACCCGGTGCAGCTGGTCGCCGACGCGCATCCCGGCTACCGCTCGGCCGCGTGGGCGCGCCGGAACGCGGGCGAGCGGCCTCTGTACACCGTCCAGCACCATCACGCGCACATCGCCGCCGTCATGGGCGAGCACGGTCTCGGCGCTACCGAACAGGTCGTCGGCATCGCGTTCGACGGCACCGGATTCGGGCCGGACGGCGCGGTATGGGGCGGCGAGGTCCTGCTCGCGGGCTACAAGGGCTATCGACGCCTGGCCCATCTGAAATACGTGCCGCTGGCGGGCGGCGATCTCGCGGTGCGCAGGCCCTACCGCATGGCGCTGGCTCATCTGCGGACCGCCGGGATCGACTGGTCCGACGACATCCCCGCGGTCGCGGCATGTCCGCCGGCCGAGCGTTCGGTGCTGGCCCACCAGTTCCGGACCGGTCTGGGTTGTGCGCCCACGTCGAGCATGGGCCGGTTGTTCGACGCGGTGTCCTCGCTGTGCGGCGTGCGGCACGTCGTCGACTACGAAGCTCAGGCAGCGATCGAACTGGAGGGACTGTCCCGCTCCGGCGCCGAAGGCGCCACCGCCTACCGGTTCCCGCTCGGTGACGGCGATCCCGCCGTGATCGATCCCGCACCGGTGCTCGCGGGCGTGGTCGCCGACGTTCGCGCGGGCGAGCCCGCACGGGTGGTGGGCGCGCGTTTCCACGCCGCCGTCGCCCGGCTGACGCTCGAACTCGCGGCGCGCTACGCCGCCCCGGCGCAGATCGTCGCCCTGTCCGGCGGCGTCTTCCAGAACGCGCTGCTGCTCGCGCGATCGTGCGCGCTGCTGCGCGACAACGGCTTCACCGTGATCACCCATCGCCGGCTGCCGCCCAACGACGGCGGCCTCGCGTTCGGGCAACTCCTCGCGTGCAGCGAGGGATGAGCGAAGGAGAGCAACGATGTGTCTTGCGGTACCAGGCAAAGTGCTCAGCCTGCACGAGCGGGACGGCACGCTGATGTCGGTCGTCGACTTCGGCGGCGTGCACAAAGACGTGTGCCTGCAATACATCCCGGACGCGGCGGTGGGTGACTACGTCGTCGTCCACGTCGGCTTCGCGATCCAGCGGTTGGACGAGGAATCCGCGTTGCGGACCCTGGCCGAGTTCGAGCACCTCGGCGTACTGAACGAGGAATTCGGCGACGGTTTCGCCATCGCCGCGAAGCAGGCGGGCCTGGACAATCCCGCCATCGAGTCGTCACGCGAGGAACCGGAGGCCCGGTCATGAAGTATCTGGACGAATTCAGCAATCCCGAGCTGGCCCGGCGCCTGCTCGACCGCATCCGCGCTACCACCAGCCGCCGCTGGGCGATCATGGAAGTCTGCGGCGGACAAACCCATTCGATCATCCGCCACGGCATCGACCAGCTGCTGCCCGATCAGATCGAGATGATCCACGGCCCCGGTTGCCCGGTCTGCGTCACCCCGCTGGAAGTGATCGACAAGGCGCTGGAGATCGCCGCGCGACCGGGCGTGATCTTCTGCTCGTTCGGCGACATGCTGCGCGTGCCCGGCAGCGCAAAGGATCTGTTCCGGGTGAAGAGCGAGGGCGGTGACGTCCGGGTGGTGTACTCGCCGCTGGACGCGCTGAACCTGGCCAAGGAGAACCCGGACCGCGAAGTGGTGTTCTTCGGCATCGGTTTCGAGACCACCGCGCCGGCCAACGCGATGACGGTGTACCAGGCGAAGCGCCTGGGGATCCGGAACTTCTCGCTGCTGGTGTCGCATGTGCTGGTCCCGCCCGCCATCGCCGCGATCATGGAATCGCCGACCTGCCGGGTGCAGGGCTTCCTCGCCGCCGGGCACGTCTGCACCGTGATGGGCACCGACGAGTACCCGCCGCTGGCCGAGCAGTACAAGGTGCCGATGGTGGTCACCGGATTCGAGCCGCTGGACATCCTGGAGGGCATCCGCCGTACCGTGCTGCAGCTGGAATCGGGCAGGCACGAGCTGGAGAACGCCTACCCCCGCGCCGTGTCCGCGGCGGGCAATCCCGCGGCGAAGGCCATGCTGCAGGACGTCTTCGAGGTCACCGACCGGGGTTGGCGCGGCATCGGCGTCATCCCGCGCAGCGGCTGGCGGTTGTCGGACCGCTATCGGGAGTTCGACGCAGAACACCGCTTCGCCGTCGGCGATCTGCACACCGCCGAGTCGACCATCTGCCGCTCCGGTGAGGTGTTGCAGGGATTGATCAAACCGCACGAGTGCGCCGCCTTCGGCAAGGAGTGCACGCCGCGTAACCCGCTGGGCGCCACCATGGTGTCCTCCGAAGGCGCGTGCGCCGCCTACTACCTGTACCGGCGCCTGGACCTGCCCGCGGAGGTGGCCCATGCCTGAGGAAGGCGCCGCCCCCGTGACGATCGACATGGCGGGCTGGGTCTGCCCGATGCCGCTGCGGGATTCGCCGAACATCGTGATGGGGCACGGCGGCGGCGGAGCGATGTCCGGCGAGCTGATCGAGCATCTGTTCCTGCCCGCGTTCGGCTCGGCCGCGCACGCGGACCTCGGCGACTCCGCGGTGGTCACACTGGACGGCGCGCGCCTGGCCTTCTCCACCGACTCGTTCGTGGTGAAGCCGATCGTGTTCCCGGGCGGCACCATCGGCGAACTTGCGGTCAACGGCACGGTGAACGATCTGGCCATGGCCGGAGCGCGGCCGATGGTGCTGTCCACCGCGTTCATCCTGGAGGAGGGCACCGCGCTGGCCGACATCGCGCGCATCGCGCAGGCGGTCGGCACCGCCGCCCTGGCGGCGGAAGTCCAGCTGGTCACCGGGGACACCAAGGTCGTGGACGCCGGACACGGTGACGGGATCTACATCAACACCGCCGGAATCGGTGTGGTTGCCCCTGGCGTAGACATCCGGCCGCAGCGCGCGGCACCTGGCGATGTGGTGCTGGTCAGCGGCGACATCGGTGTGCACGGCGTCGCGGTGCTCAGCTGCCGCGAAGGTCTGGAGTTCGGCACCACCGTGCTCAGCGACACCGCGCCGCTGCACGGCTTGGTCGCGGCGATGCTGGCCACCGGCGCCGACGTGCACGTGCTGCGCGATCCCACCCGCGGTGGCGTCGCGGCATCGCTCAACGAGATCGCCCGCGCCGCACAGGTCGGCATATCGCTGGACGAGCGGCAACTCCCCGTGCCCGACGGCGTGCGCGACGCCTGCGGTCTGCTCGGTCTGGACCCGATGTACGTGGCCAACGAGGGCAAATTGCTGGCGTTCGTACCGCCCGAGAACGCCGATCGCGTGCTCGCGGCGATGCGGGAACACCCGCTGGGCGCACAGGCCGCCGAGATCGGCCGGTGCGTCGCCGAACATCCCGGCATGGTCGTCGCCCGCACGGCGCTCGGCGGGACGCGGGTGGTGGATCTGCCCGCGGGCGAGCAACTGCCGCGCATCTGCTGACGGCGGACCAGGATCGGCTCGGAGCCGGAAGGCGAGGTGGGGATCATCGTTCGGATCGCCGACACCCCCGCGGCGGCCCGCGTCCCGCTGGACGGACGGCAGCGGCGCGGCGTCGCCGGGATGGCGTCGGTCGTGGTCGCACTGCACGCGCTCGGGTGGTCCGCGCTGCTGCTGCTCGTGGTCCCCGGCGGGTACCTGGTGGACGGCGCGGTATTCGGCGTGGGTCTCGGGATCACCGCCTACACGCTCGGGATGCGGCACGCGTTCGACGCCGACCACATCGCCGCCATCGACAACACGACCCGCAAGTTGGTCGCGGACGGACGCAAGCCGCTGTCGGTCGGGTTCTGGTTCTCTCTCGGGCACTCCACCATCGTTTTCGTCCTCGTCGCGCTGCTGGCGTTCGGCGTCAAGGCGCTCGCGGGAAACCTGCGCGACGAGGACTCCGGGCTGCACCGATGGACTGGTGTGCTGGGTACCGGTATCTCCGGAACCTTCCTGCTCGCCATCGGCCTGTTGAATCTGGTCTCGCTGATCGGCATCTGGCGGGTGTTCCGCGGGATGCGCCGCGGAACTTGCGGCGAGGCCGCGGTGCGGCAGCGGTTGGACGACCGCGGCGCCCTGCAGCGGGTGATCGGACCGCTCACCAGGGCCGTGCGGGAGCCGTGGCAGATGTACCCGGTCGGGCTGTTGTTCGGACTCGGCTTCGACACCGTCACCGAGGTGAGCCTCCTGGTGATCGCGGGCGGCGCGGCGGCGACCGACCTGCCGTGGTACGCGATCCTCGTCCTGCCGGTGTTGTTCTCGGCGGGAATGACGCTGTTCGACGCGCTGGATGGCGCTTTCATGAACTACGCGTACGGGTGGGCCTTCGCGGGGCCGCTGCGCAGCGTCTACTACAACATCGTCGTCACGGGTCTGTCGGTTGTCGTGGCCCTGGTCATCGGCGCGCAGGAGATGATCTCCGTGCTGACCGACGAGCTGGGCATCGCCGGCGGTCCACTGGCCTGGGTCGGCGGATGGGATCTGGGCGCCATGGGGTTCGTCATCGCCGGGCTGTTCGTGCTCACCTGGGCGGTGGCGGTCGCGGTGTGGCGCTTCGGCCGGCTCGAGCAGCGGTGGTCCGTCGAGCACCCGGGCGAAAGGCCGAGCCGATGACCGGCAGCGGCGCGGAGATGTTCGCCCGGTACGCCTACGCGCCCAATCGGCTCGGCTACTGCGGTCCGCCCGACGCGGCCGCGCTGCGGGACGGGTCGGACGACCAGGTGCGCGTGGTGGCGCGCCGGTTCACCGGCGCGTGGCCCTACCTGCGCGTGATGGCGCGGATGACCGGCATCGCCGATCCGCTGGACCGCCGCCTCGTCGAGTCCTATTGGCTGGGCGGTGGCGTCGGCGCGGCACTGGACCCGGGCGAGTTCACCGCGGAACTGCTGGCGCTGCTCGGCCCGGTGGCAGGCGGGTACTGGACGCACCTGACGCAGCGATTGGCCGAGGAGGCCGCGGCGAACCATTGCTTCCACGTCTTCGGTGTGTACCCGTGGTCCCGCTTGCTCCGGCACGGCAACGGACATCCACTGCACGTGCTCGACAGTTGCCGGATCACCTGGGGAACGGTCTTCGACCGCAGCGGTGCGGAAGTCGCGCTGCGCTGTCGCACGCTCGATTGGGACGGAGAGCGTCTCGCGCTGCACACCGAGACTGTGCGAACCCTCGCGATCCGGGTGGACGGGTACGCGGCGTTGCCCGACGTCGCGGTAGGGGAGCAGGTCGCGGTGCATTGGGGGCGGCTGTGCGGGCGGCTGGACGATGCTCAGGTGCGTGCCCTGGAAGCGGCGACGCTACGTCAGCTGGAGGTCACCAACCGGCGCCTGGCCGAGCGACGCAACCCGGCGACCAGGTGACGGATCGAGCGGCGGCACGGCATGTGCCCGCCATGGCCGCCGAAGCCGCGAAGCGCGTGAATCCCTTTTCTCGAAGGCGACGAGCGCCCGGAGAAATGGCTTCCCGGCCGCCGTATCGGTGAATGACGAGGCGCTTCTCCATGTTTCGCCGGACCCCTCGCGGCGTATAATGAATATGGCTGTCGAGCCCGACCGCGAGGAGTAACACGTGTATTCGCCGGTGGTTGTCGGGGCGAAAAATCATTTCTACCCGGAAATATTTATCCGGGTGATTTCGACGGCGTACCTGCGTGTTCCTCGTCATGGCGGCCGACGGCCCAGCTGCGCCCCCATGTCATGCGCGAAGGGAGGTGAACTACCGTGATGGATCAGATGATGGGGATGGCACGCGACTGGTGGAACCGCATGTTCCCCGGCATGCCGATGCCGATGCTGCCGATGATGCCGATGATGTCGTAGCAGCGCCACCGAACGGAAAACACGGCGAGTTCCTGCTACCGTCTATATGCGATGTGCAATTCATGCACGGCAGTACGGATGATTTCGTAATCGACCGCACTCGATTCGCCATTCGCCACACATAGCGCGATATCCGTCGGCCCCGTATCCGCGCCGCGCAATGCCGCGGCGCGATGGACGGGTTCCGTGGTGTCGGCGAATGGCGACGCGATCCAGCGAGGTGCGCTATGACCGCAGATCCGCGACAGGCGAAGCGGCCGGTCAGTGCCGTGCTGGCCGGTCCGTACGGGCATCCGTTCCATCCCATCTTGGTCACCGTCCCGATCGGCGCCTGGGTCGCCAGTTTCGTGTTCGACCTCGCGTCCCGATTCGTCGACGATCCGGACTTCCTGGTCGAGGGCTCGTCGTGGTTGATCGCGATCGGCGTGCTGGGCGCCTTGGCCGCCGCGACGATCGGGTTCCTCGATCTGCTCGCGATCCCCACCGGTACGCCTGCCTTCCGCACCGGTTTGCTGCACATGACCCTCAACCTGCTCGTGACCGCTGTCTACGCGGTCGGCTTCGTCTGGCGGCAGGGCGCCGACAAGGCGGTCGCGGTCCCGGCCGGGCCGTTGGTGCTGTCGGCGGTCGGTCTGATGATATTGGCGATATCCGGGTATCTCGGCGGCAAGCTGGCCTATCACTACGGCGTGCGAGTCGCCGACGAAACCACCCAGGCCGGCGGCTTCACCCACTGAATCCCTGCTCATCTGTCAGGAGGCACACCATGGGCATCGCCGCATTGATCTTCTGGCTCCTCACCGCGGGCGGCGGTTTCTTCCTGCTCGGCACGTGGATCGCCCGAGGCGGCACGCGTCAGCCGAATTCGACCCAGCTGCCGCCGCCGGTCCTGTTCGGTCACTTCGCGCTCGCCGTGGCCGGTCTGATCGTCTGGATCGTCTACCTCGCCGTCGACAGCACGGCGCTGGCCTGGACCGCGTTCGTCTTGCTGATCCCGGTCGCGCTCCTCGGGTTCGCGATGCTGCTGCGCTGGATCCCCGTCTACCGGGACCGTTCGGCCGGAAGGACCGAACCTCCCGAGGGACACTTTCCCGTTGCCGTCGTCGCGGGTCACGGCGTACTCGCCGTGACGACTGTCGTGCTGGTGTTCCTTACCGCGCTCGGCGTCGGGAGCTGACCCCGGCCGAGCGGCCGCCGGCCGCGTCAGCGTGGCCGGCGGTCGCTCGTCGTGCCGGACCGTCAGATCTTGCGAATGACCGTGACGACCTTGCCCAGGATCTGGGCGTCGTTACCGGGGATCGGCTCGAACACCGGATTGTGCGGCATCAGCCAGACGTCCTTGCCGGTGCGCTTGAAAGTCTTCACCGTGGCCTCGCCGTCGATCATCGCCGCGACGATATCGCCGTTGTCGGCGACGTTCTGCTGCCGCACGACCACCCAGTCGCCGTCGCAGATCGCCGCGTCGATCATGGACTGACCGACGACCTTCAGCAGGAACAGCGAACCGTCGCCGACCAGTTCGCGCGGCAGCGGGAAGACGTCCTCCACGGCCTGTTCGGCCAGAATCGGGCCACCGGCGGCGATGCGACCGAGCACCGGGACGAAGGTGGGGACCGGACGGTCCACCTCGACGGCGATCTCGCCGTCGTCGACCGCGGCGACCGGCAGGCTGGTCACCGACCGCACCACCTCGTCCAGGCCCCGGACGTCCACGGCGCGGGGCCGATTCGGATCGCGGCGCAGGTAGCCCTTGCGCTCCAGGGCGCGCAGCTGATGAGCGACCGACGAGGTGGACGTGAGGCCGACGGCGTCACCGATCTCCCGGATGCTCGGCGGGTAACCGCGCTCGCTCACCGAGGTGCGGATCACCTCGAGCACTTTGCGCTGACGCACGGTGAGATCCGCCCCGCTACCCGCCGCGTCGGCGCCGCTTTCGGTCTCGTCACCCGTGTCGTCCGTCTGCCTCACCGCAACCGCCCTTTCCTGCTGTGCCAGGCCGGTCCGTGCCCGGCATGTGTCTCGATGGCCCGTCGAATCTTCGGTTCTTCGAATCTAGTCCGGTCGCGCCGCTGGATCAAACATCTGTTCGACGCATGTCGGGTGTTGGTGCTGACTTTGTCACCGAGCCGTGGTAGAAATCGAACACCAGTTCCTCGAACACTTGAGCGAATACGCTCGGAACACATGTTCGAACAGCTCGAACGGCGACGGAGCACCCACCACGGAGGTTTGTCCGATGAGCACTGCGATCAGCGATGTCACCCTGTCCCTCGGCGCGTCGGTCGCGAAATCCGAGCGCCGCGCCGCCGATCCGGGTCCGGCGGACGATCTCGGGTACGAGGCCGCGCGGCGATTGGTGCGCGATGGTGCCCGCTCTCGCGCGCTGACGCCCGCGCACCGGTCCGCGGTCGATCGGCGCCCGCCCGGCGCGCGTCCCGGTGCGGGCATGGTCGCTTACGACCGCGGATCACGCGCGTTCGCGCAGGGGCGCGCCCGCGGCGCTCATCCGATGCGGCGTGTCGAGCAAGCACAGGTCGGCTTCGCGGTCCTCGCCGTCACCGCGTTGATCACCGCCGTGATCGTGGTGGGGCTGATCGCCATGGCGCATGTGCGGGCGGGTGAGTGGGGTGGCGGCTCCGTCCGGCCCGCGCCCGCGGTGGTGGACGGTTCGGGCGTGTCCGGCGGCGGCGATTCGCGCTGAGTGCAAGGAAATTCGGCCATTTGGACCGGCCGTAATTGTGGATCCGCAAACTAGAACGTGTTGCTACCGTGCTGAAGACCTGATCCGGGCAACACCGCCCGAACGACGCCGGGACCTTTCAGCACATGACTTTCCGCACCTCGGGCCGCACGGTTCGCGGCTACCTCCGCGTAGCGGCCTTGTTCCTCTGTCTCGTCTTCGCTGCGGGCGCAGTGTCCACGGCCCGGGCCGAACCCGCGTACGCGGCGTATCTCGACCTCCCGTCCGTCAACGGTGACGGCGCGGGGGCGGGCGGGCTCGATCCCGCTCTGCCGCTGGACGAATCCGGCCTCGCCGAGGCGTTGCGTCAGGCACGGGCCGACGGCGTGGCGCCGCGCCGGTACGCGACGCTGCTGCATCAGTACTGGCTGGTGGTCGCCACCCGCAACGCCGACATCGATCTGGCTGCTTGGGATCCCGGTCGCGGCCCGCACGCGAACGAACGCATCTTCAACCAGGTGTACGTCAATTATCTGCGGCTGGCTACCCGGCATCCGGAGTTCTACTGGGCGGGGCTGGCCGGTATCGCGGGCGGATCGTTCGCCTCCGGATTCTTCGACATGGGTGATGTGGGCGTCGTGCTGGACGTGCCGGGCATCCATCAATTCGGCGAGGCGGTCGCCGATCTGCTGCGCGCCACGCCGCCGGAATTGGCGCGTGCGCTGCCCGAGGACATCCGGCTGCTCGCCACCGAGGGCTCCCGGCTGAGCGCCGCGGACGTCGCCTGGTATCAGACGCGCCTGATGATCATGCAGAAGCACATCTTCACGGATCTGGTGCCGATGCACGAGGCGTACGTCGCGCTGGGCATGCGTGGGATCGAGGAGATGTACGCGGCTGGCCTGCTCGACGACGACCTGCGGACCGCCTGGCGGTCGATCGCCTCGGGCACCCGAGACGGTTACGTCGACGCGCTGATCCGGATGACCGACCGGGAGCAGAACCGCGTCGTCGCCGACCAATGGGACGAGACGTCGGCGGGCCGTGCGCCGATCGGCCGCGTGCTGACCTACGTCAGCACCGTGGCGGGAAAGCCCGGAGTCCCGGGCGTCCGCGCGCCCGGCGTGTTCGCCCCAACGGTGGTCAGCGCCGACGTAGGAGGCCGCAGCCTCGCGCTGCGCGTCCCGCTGCCCGGCTTCAACTGGGCCGACCGAGACACGCGATGGAACTACATCACCGGCGACCTGGTGCCCCGTCACATCGATCTGGAGACCGACCCGGCACTGGCCGGTGCCGTCCTCGGCGAGGCGTTCCTGGGCAAACTCGCCCGCGGCCGCCTCGCCGCCCGGTTGCCGGATCTGCTCGCCGATCTGACCGCGCACTGGCAGATCTCCGGATGATCGCCCCGCGTCCGATAGCCGGGTGAGTGCGACAATCCGGAAACTCGGACGGGTATCCTCGAAGTGTTATGCAGGTATTCCGCGTGTCGTACGAGGAATACCTGGTGCCGGGGTATAGACCTCTGTACACGGGCTCGCCGGACCGATCACCGCGATCGGCGTCCGGTCCGGACGCGAGCACGCGCATCGACGAAGGATTTCTCGGATGCATTGCCCGTTCTGCCGACACCCCGACTCCCGGGTGGTGGACTCGCGCGAGGCCGACGAAGGCGCGGCCATCCGCCGCCGTCGCGCCTGCCCGCAGTGTGGGCGGCGGTTCACCACGGTGGAGACCGCCATCCTGTCGGTGGTCAAGCGCAGCGGCGTCACCGAGCCGTTCAGCCGCGAGAAGGTCATCCGGGGTGTGCGCCGGGCCTGCCAAGGTCGTGAAGTCGACGACGACGCGCTGAACCTGCTCGCGCAGCAGGTGGAGGACGCGGTGCGGGCCAAGGGGTCGCCCGAGGTGCCCAGCCACGAGGTGGGCCTGGCCATCCTGGGTCCACTGCGTGACTTGGACGAGGTGGCCTACCTGCGGTTCGCGTCGGTCTACCGGTCGTTCACCTCGGCCGAGGACTTCGAACGCGAGATCCAGGAGATGCGCCGGGCGCGCGCCGAAGCGCTGTCGGCCGCCGACTGACTCAGCGCCGGACCGCGGCCATCGCCTTCTCGATTCGCTTGGCCGACACCGGAAACGGAGTACCGAGTTTCTGCGCGAACAGGCTGACGCGGAATTCCTCGATCATCCACCAGATCTCGGTCACCGCCGGCGTCTGTCTGCGGTTCTCCGGCAGCGACTCGATCAGGCGATCGTAGGCGGTCAGGACCCGGTCGAGTTCGGCCATGCCCTGGCGATCGCGAACCGCCGAGCCGGGCAGCGCTTCCAGTCGTGCCGCCGCCGCTTGTAGATAACGCGGCAGTTCGCGCAGCCTGGTCGCGCCCGTCTCGGATACGAAGCCGCGAAAGACCAGGTTGTCGAGCTGATGACGGACGTCCTCGGCGATATCGCGCTCGTTCGTACGCTCCAGCGCCGCCGAAACCTGATGGGCGCCGGCCAGAACCGGCACGACCAGGCGCACGAAACGAGCGACGGTGGGGGCGAAATCGGGACGGATCCGGGCGACGAGCGCGTCGAATTCCGCCGGATCGAGCACCGGCCCGCCCGCTGCCGTGAGCAGTTCGTCGGCGGCCGCCGCGCGGCAGTCCTCGACCAGCGCCTCCAGGGAGCCGTACGGATTCTGGCTCAGCGCAAGGCGATCGGAAGGTGACAGCCCCGCGGTGGCGCTGCGCGCCGAAGCGGGCAGCGCGTGCAACAGCAGCGCTCTGGTGCCGAGGCGCATGGCGGCGGCCTGCTGCGTGGGGGAGCTGAGCACCCGGACCGCCACGCCGTCGCCCTCGGCGACGAGCGCCGGATATCCGGTGACGGTCTGCCCCGCCACCTCGCGCCGCACCGTCGGCGCGAGGGTGCCCAGCGATTCGGAGGTCCACACCGTGGCAGGCGGTCGCTCCGCCCCCGCGGTTGCCCGGGCGACCGAGGCGGAAACCTGCTCGGCGAGCTGCGTTTTCAGCGCGGCGAGGCTTTTGCCCCGCGCGAGCGTCACGCCGTCTTCGCCGACGGCCGCGAAAGTCATGCGCAGGTGGTCGGGCAGTGCCGCGACGTCGAAGTCGGTGGGGGCGATCGGAACCGAACCGAGCCGGGACAGTTCGCGCGCCAGCCCGGCGCGCAGCGGCTCCGCACGCGGGGTCAGCGCCGCCAAGGCGGCGGCCGCGAAATCGGGGGCGGGAACGACACTGCGCCGCAGGGTTTTCGGCAATGTCTTGATCAACGCGGCGGCCAGTTCGTCGCGCATGCCCGGCACCAGCCAATCGAAGCCGACGGCACGAACGTGCGCGAGCTGTTCCACCGGGATCCGCACGGTGACGCCGTCGTCCTCGGTGCCCGGTTCGAATTGATAGGACAGCGGGAAGCTGAGTTCGCCCTGGCGCCAGGAATCGGGGAAGGCCGCCGGGTCGAGTGCGGTCGCGCCTTCGTTGACCACGGTCGAAGTGGTGAAGTCGAGCAATCCGGGGTCTTCCCGTCGCGCGGAGCGCCACCAGCTGTCGAAGTGACGCACCGAGACGATGTCGGCGGGCAGACGTTTGTCGTAGAACTCGAACAGCACCTCGTCGTCGACCAGGATGTCCCGGCGGCGGGCGCGATGTTCCAGATCGGCGACGTCGTCGAGCAGCGCGCGGTTGCGGTGGAAGAACTCGTGCCTGGTCTGCCACTCGCCCTGGACCAGGGCATGCCGGATGAACAACTCGCGCGACAACTCGGGATCGATGCGGCCGTAGTCCACGGGCCTGCCGGTGACCAGCGGGATCCCGTACAACGTCACCCGCTCGTAGGCGCGCGCCGCACCCCGCTTGGCCGACCAATGCGGTTCGGAGTAGGTGCGTTTGACGAGGTCGCCCGCCAGCCGCTCGGCCCATTCGGGCTCGATCTTCGCGGCCATCCGGCCCCACAGCCGTGAGGTCTCGACCAGTTCGGCGGCCATCACCCAGCGGGGTGGCTTCTTCGCCAGCGACGAACCGGGGAAGATCATGAACTTGGCGTTGCGCGCGCCGAGGAACTCGCGAGATTCCGCCTCGCGGACGCCGATGTGCGAGAGCATCCCGGCCAGCAGCGCTTGGTGGATGGCCGTGGAATCCCAGGGGAGTCCGTCGCCGTCCGCGACGGCCGCGATGGCGGACCGGCCGCGATCGGCGCTCGAGCGTCCGTCGCGTCCGCGCGCTGACCGGCCCCGGCGGGATCGGTTGCCCGCCTTGCCATCCGCCCCGATCGTTTCGGCTCCGTCCGGCTCCGCCGCCTCCGCCGAGTCCTGCGACCGCGTCGACCACCCGAGGCCCTTGGTGATCGTGCGCAGCTGGCCGTGCAGGTCCTGCCACTCCCGGATCCGCAGATAGTGCAGGAACTCCTCCCGGCACAGACGCCGGAACTGGTTGGACGACAACGACTTGCGCTGTCCGCCGAGGTAATCCCACAGTCGCAGGTAGGCCAGGAAGTCGGAGCCCTCGACCGTGAAGCGCGCGTGTTTGGCGTCGGCCGCCTGCTGCTGCTCGGCGGGGCGCTCCCGGACATCCTGGATGGACAGCGCCGCGACGATGACCAGCACGTCGGACAGGCAACCCGTGCGCTGCGCCTCCACCAGCATCCGCGCCATCCGCGGATCGACCGGCAGCTGGGCCATCTCACGGCCGATCGGCGTCAGCGACAGTGCGGTCGCGTCGTCACCGGCCCGGGCGCCGCCGTCCCGTCGCGCGAGCGCGCCCAGTTCCTCCAGCAGGGCGATGCCGTCGCGGATGGCGCGGCGGTCCGGCGCCTCGACGAACGGGAACTTCTCGATGTCACCGAGGCCGAGCGCGGTCATCTGCAGGATCACCGCGGCCAGGTTGGTACGCAGGATCTCCGGATCGGTGAAAGCCGGCCGGGATTCGAAATCGTCCTCCGAGTACAGCCGGATGCAGATGCCGTCGGCGACGCGACCGCACCGTCCGGATCGCTGCCGCGCCGAGGCCTGAGACACCGGTTCGATCGGCAACCGCTGCACTTTGGTTCGCATGGAATAGCGCGAGATCCGCGCTGTGCCCGGGTCGACGACGTACCGGATGCCCGGCACCGTGAGCGAAGTCTCCGCGACGTTCGTCGCCAGCACCACCCGTCGCCCGGTGTGCGGGGCGAACACACGGTGCTGCTCGGCGGCGGACAGCCGGGCGTACAGCGGGAGGATCTCGGTGCGCGGCAGCTTCAGGTCCCGCAGCGCGTCCGCGGTGTCGCGGATCTCGCGTTCGCCGGACAGGAACACCAGCACGTCGCCGTCGCCCGCGGCGAACAACTCGGTCACCGCGTCGCCGATGGCGTCCACCGGGTCTCGGTCGACGATGCGGGTGTCCTCGTCGTCTTCGTCCGCGGCGGCGCCGGGCAGCTCCAGTGCGAGCGGGCGGTAGCGGATCTCCACCGGATAGGAGCGGCCGGAGACTTCCACGATCGGCGCGGGAGTACCGTGCTCGTCCGCGAAATGCCGCGCGAACAGGTCGGGATCGATGGTCGCCGAGGTGATGATCACCTTGAGGTCGGGCCTGCGCGGCAGCAGCTGCTTCAGATAGCCGAGCAGGAAATCGATATTGAGACTGCGTTCGTGCGCCTCGTCGATGATGATCGTGTCGTAGCGGCGCAGCAGCCGGTCGCGCTGGATCTCCGCGAGCAGGATGCCGTCGGTCATCAGCTTGATCAGGGTGTGCTCGGAGGCGTGATCGGTGAACCGCACCGTGTAGCCGACGACGTCGCCGAGTTCGGTGCCCAGCTCTTCGGCGATGCGCTCGGCCACGGTGCGCGCGGCGAGCCTGCGGGGCTGGGTGTGCCCGATGGTGCCGCGGACGCCGCGGCCGAGTTCCAGGCAGATCTTCGGAATCTGGGTGGTCTTGCCCGAGCCGGTCTCGCCCGCGACGATGACCACCTGGTGTTCGGCGATGGCCGCGGCGATGTCCTCGCGGCGGGCGGTGACCGGCAGCTGCTCCGGATAGCGGATCTGCGGCACCGCGGCGCGTCGCGCCTCGACGCGCAACTCGGCGGCCGTGATCTCGGCCTCCACGTCGGCCAGGTCGCCGCCGCGCGCCTTGTCGAGTCTGCGCCGCAACCGGTGTTCGTCGCGAAGGGAGAGATTCGCCAGGCGGGTGCGAAGTGCGCGGGAATCGGTGGCGGCTGTCCTGGTCATTGCATCGACCAGCCTAGCGAAATCCGCCAGCGGATTTTTCCACCAGGCGGCGCGGCCGGTAGCCGGGTGGATGCCGACGCCGCGCGGCGGCCCGGCGGCAGACGCCGATATGCGAGGATCGGAGGAGGAACGAGGATGCCTACGGCGCCGCCGGATGGTCGGTCGTCCCACCACGGTGTGCTGCTGGCATTGCCCGACCGAGCGCCGGTCCCGGCGCGCGATGCTTCGCGGAGCCGGGCGGTAGGAACCGGTAGAGGTGGACACATGAACGCGCTATGGCATGGCTTCGCCGACATGGGCGCCGTCGAGCGGGACGGGGCGTTCGTGGTCGCCCGCGGGGAGGGCGTCTACGTCTTCGACCGAGCGGGTAACCGCTACCTCGACGCGACCGCGGGCCTGTGGTTCGCCAACGTGGGTCACGGACGCGGCGAGATCGCCGACGCGGTGGCCGCCCAGCTGCGCACGATCGCGCACTACTCCAATTTCGGCGACATCACCGAGCCGGCCACCCAGGAACTCGCCGAGCGGCTCGCTCGCCTCGCCCCGGTGCCCGGCAGCAAGATCTTCTTCACCTCGGGCGGCTCCGCCTCCGTCGACACCGCGACGAAGCTGGCCCGGCGCTACTGGCACGAAGTGGGGCAGCCCGGCAAGACGATCGTGGTCGGGCGGCGGATGGCCTATCACGGCATGCACGTGGCGGGCACGGCGCTGGCGGGGCTTCCGGGGAATCGGGAAGGCTACGGCGAGCTGATGCCCGCGGCGCGGACCGTCGAATGGGACGACGCGAAGGCTTTGCTCGCGCTGATCGAGGAGATCGGCGCCGAACGGATCGCCGCGTTCTTCTGCGAGCCGGTCATCGGCGCGGGGGGTGTGTATCCGCCCCCGGCGGGCTACCTCGCCGAGGTGCGGCGCATCTGCCGTGACCACGACATCCTGTTCGTCGCCGACGAGGTGGTGACCGGTTTCGGCCGCATCGGCGGCGCGTGGTTCGCGTCGTCCCGGCTCGCGCTCGAACCCGACCTGATGACCACCGCGAAGGGCCTGACCTCCGGCTATCTCCCGATGGGCGCGGTCTTCGCCGCCCCGCACGTCGCGGAGCCGTTCTTCGCGGGCGGCGTCTGGTGGCGGCACGGCTACACCTACGGCGGCCACGCGGGCGCCGCGGCCGCCGCGCTGGCGAATCTCGACATCATCGAGCGGGAAGGGCTGCTCGACGCGGCCCTGCGGCTGGAAACCAGCTTGCACGAGCAGCTCTCGGTGCTCGCCGCACATCCTCGGGTCGCCGAGGTGCGCAGCGGATTCGGCGCCGTCGCGGCGATCCAGCTGGCCGACCCGGCCGAAGGGTTGCCGTTGGTGCGAACCCTGCGTGCGCACGGCATCTCCAGTCGCGCCGCGGGCCAGGGAGCCATGCAGGTCTCCCCGGCGTTCGTGATGACCGACGACCAGATCGCCGAACTCGTCGACGGCTTCCTCCGCGCACTGAACGACGTGTGATCCGCAGCCCTCGACGAGACGGCACAGCCGGCCCCGAGGGCAGAGGGCGCGAGTCATGAAGACGCTGTGCCGGGTTGGACGGTGGTCGCCGAAGGGCGCGCAGTAGTCGAAGCCGTGTGCGGCGTCCATGCGGGGCGGGATTGCCACCGGCAGTGCGCCGAACGGACCACCGCATGTGCGGTGATCAACTGTGCCGCAGGCTGTCTCGACGGTAGCGCGGCGGACCTGTCCGTCGATCGTCGAGTTGTCCTGTCGGCGTGGAAATCGCCGGTCGTGTCGGTAGCCACAGTCGATCGACGCTGTGGGCGGATCGAAAATGGACACCCTGACCGTCTCGGGATGCGAGCATGGAGGGGCGACGACCGTGGTCGCCGTGCGGAGAGGTGGTGGGGTGTGGCGGAGTTCGTGCAGGAATATGCCGCTTTGCGGTGGGTGGTGGTAGCGGCATTCGTGCTCGCCGCGGTGATCGTGCTGTCCCGGGTGACGGCCCCCGCGGTGCCGGCCACCGATTCCGCCGAAGGGCTGCCGGAACCGCCCACGGGACACGAACTTACGGCCGGGCACTCCGAGTCCGACGCGGCACACCTGGTGATGTGCCTGGTCATGCTCGGCATGCTGCTGTTCCCCTCGGGGGCGAGCCCGCACGCGGTGCGCGGCGTGCTGACGGCGATGGCCGTGGTCTTCGCCGCGCTGCTGACGATCCGCGCGGCGGAGCAGGCCGCCCAGGGGCGGCCGCTGCCGATCGACCGGCTGGTCCCGCTCGGCTACCACATCGTGGCCGCCGCGGCGATGCTCTACGCCATGTCCGGCCACACGGCCGCTGGGCACGTGGGCGGCCCGGCCGCCGGTCCCGCGCTCGGTCTGGCCGCGCTGTTCCTCCTCGACGCGCTGCTGGTCGCGTTCGCCGCCTGCACCGGCCGGGCGCACGTGCGGGCGCCGGGGCCGCTGGGGCTGCTGGTGCGTTCCGGCGGCTGTGTCGCCGCGCTCACCGGCCCGGCGAAACCGTGGGCGGCGGTGCCGCACGTGGTGATGGACGCCGGCACCGCTTACATGCTGGTGTCCGTGATCATTCGGTGATCGGAACCAATCCGGTTCCCAGCGCATACCGAACCCCTGTGCATGCAGGCACGGGATTCGGCCATGAGCAACGAACACGGTTCTGCTTCACCCCGACGGCCCGGCGATCCGGCACGCGCGAGGAAGGAATCCGATGGTCCGGCGCTCGCGTGCCCGCTGCCCGTCGGCTACGACCGCGCGCAGGCCACCCGGGCGAGCCGTGAACTCGCGGCGCTGCTCGCCGCGGCGGGCACGGGCGATCGCGGCGCGTTCACCGAGTTCTATCAGCGGACCAGCCCGCGGGTGTTCGGTCTGACGGTGCGGATCCTGCGCAGTCACGCCGCCGCGGAGGAGGTGACCCAGGAGGTCTACCTGCAGGTGTGGTCGATGGCCGATCGCTACGACGCCACACTGGCCAGCCCCGTCGGCTGGCTCATGATGCTGGCCCATCGCCGGGCGGTGGACCGGGTCCGCGCGGAGAGTTCGGCCACCAGCCGGGACCTGATCTACGCGCACGAGCATCTGGGTCGCGACCACGACGTCGTCGCCGAATCGGTCACCCAGCGCATCGAAGAGCAACAGGTGACCGCGTGCCTGAAGAACTTGACCCCCACACAGCGCGAAGCGATCGCGCTGGCCTACTACAGCGGGTGGACCTACCGAGAGGTCGCCGATCATCTCTCGGTGCCGCTACCCACGATCAAGACCCGCATCCGCGACGGGCTGAAGAGATTGGAGAAGTGTTTGTCCGGGGAACCCACCGATGGTTGACACGTCGCCGCGGTCGGAGGCGGACCTCATCGACCTCGCCTACCCGTGCGCGCTGGACGCGGTGGCCGATATCGAGCGCAGGCATATCGATGCCCGCCTGGCCGCCGCGGACCCGGACGTGCGGCAAGCCTTCTCCGACACCGTCTGGCAGGTGCGCGACGTCATGGGGCGGCTGGCCGTGCTCGACGAGCTCGCGCCGCCGCCGGAGCTGGAAGATCGCATCCTCGCCGCGCTGCCCGACCCGGCGACTCGATCCATCCGGCGTAGTGCGACGTGGCGGCGGACGCTGCGCTGGGCGGCACCGATCGCGGCCGCGGCGTGTCTGGTGATCGGTGGCAGCGTGCTGACCGCGCAGTTCATGGGCAACCCGTCGGACCCAGCCGCCGCCGACCAACAGCAGATACACCCGGAGGCGCGGACGGTCAGCGGATCGTTCGCAGGCGGCGGTCTGCTCATGGTGGACGTCTCGCCTGAACTCGGGCGCGCGGTCGTCGTCTTCGACCAGGTCGCGCCGCCGCCCTCGGGGCAGGTGTATCAGGTGTGGCTGGTCGGCTCCGATGGACGACCCCGCTCCGTCGGCGTGCTGAGCGACCTGCCGTCGACCGTCCGGCCGTTCGTCACGGGTTTCCGGTCGGGTGAGGTGCTCGCGGTGAGCGTGGAACCGGACGGCGGCTCGGACGCGCCCAGCGGCGATCCGGTCGTGGGTGTGACACTGCCCTGAGGGCGCCTAGATCTCCACCGGCTGGTCGCCGACGACTCGGCCGCCCAGATGGACCCACCCGTCGGAATCCCACCGGGTGAACAACTGCGAGCCTTTGCCCTGCGTGATGACCAAGCCCTTGCGCAGCAACGCCGTCAAAGCCACGGCCGCGGCTCCGGTCGCCTCGTCCTCGGTGATCCCCATGGTGGGAGCGAACATGCGTGAGCGCAGGGCGGCGCGGTGTTCGTCGGTCCACGCCCACAAGTAATGGGGGCCGCCGGGGAACTCGTCCGGTCGCAGGGTCGCCAGTTCCTCGGCGTCCTCGAGTTGATGGAAGGTGAACGCGGGCGCCCATTCGCCGCGAGCGGTGATCCAGGTCAGACCCTCCGTGAGTTCCACCGCCACCGGGCCGGCCGGAACGTCCAGTACCCGCACGGGGATGCCCTGCGACGCGAGCCACCACGCGGTGCCGACCGACGGGTGCCCCGCGAAGGGCAGCTCCATCGTGGGGGTGTAGATCCGCACCGCTACCGTGTCGTGCACCGGTTCCTCGACCACCACGGTCTCGCTGTATCCGGCTTTGGCCGCCAGCGCCTGCCGATCGACCGCGGCCACGTCGGCCGCCCGCGCGATGCCCAACTCGTTGCCGTACCGTCCGGCGGCGTCGGTGAACACTCGCACCACATCGACCTGTGTGCTCATGCTCGCCGAGCCTACCCGGATGCCGTGGACCGAGCTGTCGCCGGATCACATCGGAACGCGAAAGAGGCCCCTGCCGCAGGGCAGGGGCCTCTTTTTCAGCGAAATCAGATCGCGGCCGGGCTGAGGGCCTCGGTCGACTGCACAGCCTGGCCGACACCGGCCACGATGGCGGCGGCGCGCAGCGATTCGAAGATCACTTCCCGGGACACGCCCGCTTCGCGCAGCGTGTGCTCGTGCGCCTCGAGGCAGTGCGCGCAGCCGTTGATCGAGGAGACCGCGAACGACCAGAGTTCGAAGTCGGCCTTGTCGACCCCCGGCGTGCCGATGATCTGCATGCGCAGCCCGGCCCGCAGGTCGTCGTAGCGGCCGCCGAGGAACGCCTTGCTCCGGTAGAACACATTGTTCATGCCCATGATCGAGGCGGCGCCGAGCGCGGCGTTGTACGCCTCCGCCGACAGCACGTCGGCGGCGTCCTCGGCGATCTCGCGCAGCGTGGTCGTCGACCGGGTCGCGGCCGCCGACGCCAGCAGGGTGCCCCACAGCTGCTGTTCGTTCAGCACGGTGGTGCGCGCGAGGGATGAAAGATTGAGCTTGAGGTCCTTGGCGTACTCGGGAAGGGAGTTCTTCAGGTTCTCAATGCTCATGCGGCGATTCCTCTATTCGAAGCGGTCCCGGGCGGGGACCAAGGCGGTTTTCGATGTGTGGTGACGGTGACGGCGGTGTTCAGACGCTGGCGGCCAGAAGTTCGGCGGCGTTGATGGTGGGGTCGCCCTTCTTCCAGTTGCAGGCGCACAGTTCGTCGGACTGCAGCGCGTCCAGCACGCGCAGCACCTCGTCGACGTTGCGGCCGACCGAACCGGCGGTGACCGAGACGAACTGGATCTCGTTGTTCGGGTCGACGATGAAGGTGGCGCGGTCGGCGACGCCGTCGGCGTTGAGCACGCCGGTGGCCGTGGCCAATTCGCGCTTGAGGTCCGACAGGATCGGGAAGGGGAGGGTCTTGAGGTCCTCGTGCTGCGCCCGCCACTGGAAGTGCACGAACTCGTTGTCCACCGACGCGCCGAGCACCTGCGCGTCGCGGTCCTCGAACTCCTCGTTGAGCTTGCCGAACGCGGCGATCTCCGTCGGGCACACGAAAGTGAAGTCCTTCGGCCAGAAGAAGACGATCCGCCACTTGCCGGCGTGGTCGTCGCTGGTGATCTGGGTGAAGTAGTCGTCGGGCTGCTGAGCGTCGACCTTCGACAGGTCACCGCCGATGACCGCGGTGAGGTTGTATGCCGGGAATTGGTCGCCGATGGTCAGCAGGGCCATGCTCTCTCCTCGTCAGTGGGTTGCCAACTGTGTTCTGCGGTATTGCGAGGTCTTTGCGGTTACCTGAGCCACCGCCTCCGACCCGGACTCACACCGCGGGTGAAAAGCTCACGGGCGATCTTGCCCAAGGGGTGCTGAAAGGTAAAGGTGATCAGTCGCACTACACTGATAGGAGTGACTGATCAGACTTATCAGCCCACCCTGTCACAGCTGCGTGCGTTCGTGGCGATCGCGGAATATCGCCATTTCGGCACCGCGGCCGCCCGTCTCGGTGTGAGTCAGCCCACGTTATCGCAGGCGCTCGCCGCCCTGGAACAGGGGCTCGGGCTCCAGCTGATCGAGCGCAGCACCCGGCGGGTGCTGGTGACCGCCGCGGGAATGCGCTTGCTGCCCAAAGCGATGGCGACGCTGGAGGCCGCCGACCGCTTCGTCGCGTCGGCGACCGGGGACGGACTCGGCGGCACGCTGCGCATGGGCATCATCCCGACGGTCGCTCCTTATGTGCTGCCCGGGTTGCTGCCGGAGCTGCGCAAGCGGCTGCCCGAGTTGCGCCCGCAGATCGTCGAGGACCAGACCGCGCGGCTGCTGGACGGGTTGCGCACCGGCGTGCTGGATGTCGCGTTGCTGGCGGTGCCGACCGAGATGCCCGGCCTGGTCGAGATCCCGCTCTACTCCGAGGAGTTCGTGCTGGTCACGCCGCGCGGTCACGAGCTGGCCGGGCGCACCGACCTGGCGGCGGCGGTGCTGGACGCGCAACCGCTGCTGTTGCTGGACGAGGGGCACTGCCTGCGTGATCAGACCTTGGAGGCATGCCGCTCGGCCGACGTGCACCCGGCCGCCGTCGGCGACACCAGGGCCGCCTCCCTGTCGACCGTGGTGCAGTGCGTGGCGGGTGGACTCGGCGTGACCCTGATTCCGCAGATGGCCGTCGCGGCGGAAACCGCGGGCGGCACACTGGATGTCGCTCACTTCGCGACGCCCGCGCCCGGCCGCACCATCGGCCTGGTGTTCCGTACGTCCAGCGCTCGCGCCGACGACTACGAATATCTGGCCGCCATCGTTCGTGCTCAGCGGCCGATGTGAAGGCTGTGGCGGCACAGTGGTGACAGGTGAGAGGAGTGGCGAAGTGGAACCGGCGGCGCTGGGAGAGGGGCGGCTGAGCGGCCTGTCCGGGATGGACCACGCGCTGTTCGCCTATGGCACCCTGCAGTTTCCCGAGGTGCTGGAGGCGCTGCTCGGGCGCGTTCCCACGCTCGAACCGGCCGAGTTGACCGGATGGCGCGCTGCCGCGCTGCCGCGACGGCTCTATCCGGGACTGGTCGCCGCGGCGCGGGGACTCGCCCGCGGCGCTGTGCTGAGCGGCCTCACGGCGGCGGAGTGGGCAATCCTCGACGCGTTCGAGGACGACGAGTACGACTTGCGCCGAGTGCGCATCAACGGGCGGGATGCTCCGGTGTGGACCTACGTCTGGACCGTGCCTGCGGATCCCGTGGATTGGGACCGGGAGCGTTTCGCCGCCGTGCACCTCGGGGATTTCGCCGCTCGATCCGCCCGGTGGCGGCAGGACCCGGAAAGCTTCGGCCGTTCGGCCGGGCCTGGATGGGGAGGGGCTCTCGGGTAGGGCCTACGGTTGCCATTCCAAGACGACCGGTCGTATATTGAGCGCATGGTACGACCCCGGCGCAGCGAGGACACTCGGCGGCTTCTCGTCGAAGAGGGCGCCGCGGGGTTCCTGACCAACGGCTACCACGGCACGGGGCTCAAGCAGATCCTCGACAAGGTCGGCGTGCCGAAGGGTTCGTTCTACAACTACTTCGACAGCAAGGAGAGTTTCGGGCGCGCGATCATCGAGCATCACTCGCTGTGCGTGCAGCGCAACCTGACCGAGGCGTTCGCTACCGCCCCGGACCCGGTGAGCGGCCTACGGGCGTTCTTCGCCCGGTTGATGGACGATTTCGTGGCGGCCGATTTCACCGGCGGCTGCCTCATCGCGAATCTGGGCGGCGAGCTGGAAGGCAGCGATCTCTTGCGGCAATCGCTGTCGGCGGCGTGGAACGCGTGGCGCGAGCGCGTCGCCGAGCAACTCGCGCATGGCCAGCGCCTCGGGATGATCCGCGCCGACATCGACGCGGGTGAGCTGGCGGATCTGCTGCTCGAATCCTGGGAGGGAGCGGTGATCCGGATGAAGATGGAGCGCACCCTGACACCCCTGCACAAGTGCCTGGATCGTTTGCTCGGCGACTACTTCCTGCCCTGATCCCAGGGCGGCGCAGCACCCGGCGTCTCGGCTGACAATTCGAAGACGACCGGTCGTATCGGAAAGGACAGATATGGCGAAGACGGTCATCGTGACCGGTTCCTCCAGCGGGATCGGTCGCGACATCGCACGGGCGTTCACCGAACGCGGCGACAACGTCGTGCTCAACGGACGGGACGAGGAGAAACTGGCGCGGGTGGCCGCCGAACTGGGCGCGCCGCGGCGAGTGGCCACTGTGGCGGGTGACATCGGCGCAGCCACGACCGGAGCGGCCTTGGTCGGTGTCGCCGTCGAGCGGTTCGGCGGCGTGGACGTGCTGGTCAACAACGCGGGCATCTTCGGGGCGAAACCCTTCGTCGACGTCACCGAGCAGGACTTGGACGGCTACCTGAACGGCAACCTCAAAGGCACCTATTTCACCACGCAGGCGGTGGTGCGGCGGTTCCTGGCGCAGGCGCGCGGCGGCAGCATCGTGAACATCGGCACGGTGCTGATCGACCATGCGCTCGCCGGTCTGCCCGCCACGGCGGCCTTGGTCAGCAAGGGCGGCGTCCACGCGCTCACCACCAGCCTCGCCGCCGAACTCGCGGCCGACGGCATCCGGGTCAACGCGGTCGCTCCCGGCATCATCCGCACTCCGCTGTTCGGCGACGGCGACGAGTCGGCCTCGGCCGGGCTCGCGCTGTTGAACCGGATCGGCGAAGTCGCCGAGACAACCGCCGCGGTGCTGTATCTGGCCGATGCGGAGTTCACGACCGGACACATTCTCCCCGTGGACGGCGGGTTCATCTCGGGAAGGGCGGCTTGAAATGCCTTACGTCAACATCAAAGTGACCGACGACGGCGTCACCCGCGAACAGAAGGCGCGGCTGATCAAGGGCGTCACGGATCTGCTGGAAGAGGTGCTCGGCAAGGCGCCCGCGAGTACGTATGTCGTGATCGACGAGGTGCCCGTGTCGAACTGGGGTGTAGGCGGGGTCGACGTCGAGCAGTGGCGCGAGCGGCAGCGTTCCTGAACCGCGGCAGCCGCCGCGGACTCGGCGCGGCGCTGACCGGAGAACGCCGAACGCGCCGGTTCCACCGGAACCGGCGCATTCGGTCGTCGTCGCCTAGACCCGCAGGGCGTGCGGTTCGATCGCGCCGCGCACCAGCGCCCGCGCGTCGATGGTCTCGGGCTTGTAGGGCAGCAGCGCCAGACGATCGGTCATCCGGCCGACCGGGTCCTCGACCGCGTCCACCAGGCCGAACAGGAACGACCACTCGTGCTCGTCGCTGCCGTAGTGCACGACGGTGCCGAACTGCTCGTGGAAACGCTGCCAGGAGCGCTTCAAGGTCTCGTTGCGCCACATCGTCGCGCACCCGGCCTGGGCGCACAGCACGCCGCCGGGCGCGAGGAGCGCACGACATCGGGACAGGAACTCCGCCTCGTAGAGGCGATTGTGCTGCGCGTCCTCCACGCGCTCGTCCGGCAGGTCGATCACGACGACGTCGTAGCGAGTGCCCGCCTGCTCGGCCGTGGCCAGGAAGTCCCAGCCGTCGGCGTAGTGCACCTTGATCGGCCCTTCGCCCGCGACGGCGGCGGCCAGCTCGTCGGTGGAGTACCCGTAGGGCAGGTGCTCGGCGCACAGCTCCACCTCGAGCTGGTCGATGTCGACGTGGTCGACGTGGGTGGCGCCCGCGGCCACCGACATCTGACTGGCCACGCCCTCGCCGGAACCGACGATGAGCACCTTGTCCAGCTTCTCGGCCAGCACGAAGGCGGGCACCATCATCGCCTCGTGGTAGGTGAGCTGGGAGAACTCGGTGGACTGGCGGTCGTCGTCGGAGAACAGGCTGATGCCCTGCTCGGTCCGCGCGATGACCATGTGCTGGTAGGGGGTGTGGGTGTCGACGATCACCTCGTGCAGGTCCCAGATGCGGGTCAGACCCGCGCCCACCGGCTCCTCGATCCGCTGGCTGCCGTGCCCCCTGCGGATGACCTGCATGCGAACGTCCTTGGGAGCCAAGGCGTCTCGAAGCAGCTCAACCGCCTTCGACGCGCCCGCGCCGATGCTGCCGCAGGTGAACACGTCGACGAAGATGTCGCCGGACTCCGGATAAGTGTGAATCGAGGCGTGGGACTCCGACAACAGCGCGAGGACGGTCACCCCCTGCGGTTCGAACTTCTTGTGTACGACATCGCAGATGGTGACGCCCGCCGCGATCAGAGACTCACGCAACGCCGATTCGAGTCGTTCGAGATCGTCGCAGAGATCTGCGTCGACACCACCGAACTCGGCCAGCACATGCCAACCGGTGAATTCCGCCGTCATGGGCAAACTCACTCTCGCTCAGCGCCCGAGACATGAACGGTCAAGGGCGGAAAACCATTGAAGGACACCGACGAATAGCTCGCGGTATAGGCACCGGTGTCGAGGATTCGAACGCGATCACCGGCTCGCAACGTGGTCGGTAGGAGGACTCGCGTGCGTTGATACAGTACATCGTCGCCGTCGCAGGTCGGACCGGCCACCACCGCCTCGTCGACGGGGTCGCCGTCGCGGTCGGTGACGAACCGGTAGGCGATGTACTCGTTCTCGGTCTCGGCCATGCCGTTGTAGCGGCCGATGTCGAGATACACCCAGCGCCTGCCGTCCGGCGCGGTGCGGACGCCGACGACCTCGGCGTGAATCGTGCCCGCCGAACCGACCAGCGCCCGGCCGGGTTCGACGACCAATCCGGTTGCCCCGGACAGGAATTCGGCCGCTGCGTGCTTGACCACCGCGGCGATCTCGCCCAGCGCGGGCGCCGGGTCGGCGTAGGAGATCGGCAGCCCGCCGCCGATGTTCACCGAGTTCACCGCGATGTCCTTGTCGGCCAGTGCCTCGGCGATCCGGCCCGCCTGCTCGATGCCGATCCGCCACGCGGTGGGGTCCAGTTGCTGGGAGCCGACATGGAAGTACGGCCCGGCGACGACCAGCCCCAGATCCCTGGCCCGGACCAGCAGCCGGAACGCCTCACCCGGGCTGCAGCCGAACTTCGTGCCGAACGGCGTGCGCGACTCCGGCGCCGAGGCGAGGAAGCGGCACTCCACCTCCGAGCCGGGCGCGTGCTCCGCGATCCGCAGCAGGTCGTCCTCGGTGTCGAAGGCATAGCGTCGCACCCCCAGGGCGTAGGCCCGGGCGATGTGCGCGGTTTTCTTGATCGGGTTGCCGTAGCACAGCCGCTGCGGGGACACGCCCAGCCCGAGGCAGAGGTCGATCTCACCGATGCTGGCGACGTCGAATTCCGCGCCTTCCTCGTCGAGCAGGCGCACGATCTCCGGCACCGGGCTCGCCTTCACGGCGAAACGAATTCTCGTCGCGGCGCCGTCGCCCGTGGACAGGGCGGCGTCGAGCGCGCGGTAATTCCGGCGGACACGCTCGGGATGGATGACAAGGTACGGCGATTCGGGCATAGTTGATCTTTCGCTTGGGCAGCGGGGGAGAGAGTATCAGCGGCCCGTACCCAGAAACGAATCCGTCGAAACCTGGGTTCGCCACATGGTCGCGAGCCCTCGTCCTGCTGGCACGAAGGGGCCGCTGACCTGCGTGGATACCGGACCGATGGCCGATGCGGGCTCAGCCGGCGGACACGGTGACGTCGTCGAAGACGACCTCGCCCGCCGCGTCGGACTCGGCCAGATCGACCACCGCGTCGATCGACCAGCCGTGGTCGCCCGCCGGGTCGTCCAGCACCTGCCGCACATGCCAGAATCCGGGTCTTCGTTCCACCTGGAACAGTTGCGGGCCCCGGGCGTCGGGGCCCGTGCCGATCCGCTCGTATTCCGCGTAGTAATCGGCGAAAGCTTCCGCCCAATCCGGGCCGGGGCCGAGCGCGGCCAGCTCGTTCCAGCGCCGCAGAGCGGCCAGCTCGACGCGGCGGAACATCGCGTTGCGGACCATGACCCGGAACGCGCGCTCGTTGGCCGAGATCGGGCGCACCGTCTCCGCGCCGAACGCGACCTGGTCGGCGTCGGTCTCCGCGCCCGGGTTGGTCAGTTGCTCCCATTCGTCGAGCAGGCTCGAATCGACTTGGCGGACAAGCTCTCCGAGCCATTCGGTGATGTCGTCCAGTTCCTCGGTGCGCGCCGAATCGGGCACCGTGCGCCGCAGCGCGCGGTAGGCGTCGGCGAGATAGCGCAGCACCACGCCCTCGGAGCGGGCCAGCTCGTAGAAGGAGATCAGCTCCGCGAAGGTCATGGCTCGTTCGACCATGTCGCGGACCACCGACTTCGGCGCGGGCGCGAACTCCGACACCCACGGGTGCCCGGCGCGATAGGTCTCGTAGGCCGGTTCGATGAGTTCGGCCAGCGGCTTCGGCCAGGTGACCTCTTCGAGCAGTTCCATCCGCTCGTCGTAGTCGATGCCGTCGGCCTTCATCTCCGCGATCGCCTCGCCGCGCGCCTTGTGCTGCTGGGCCATCAGCAACTGGCGCGGATCCTCCAGGGTGGATTCGATGAGCGACACCACGTCGAGGGTATAACTCGGGGATTGTTTGTCCAGCAGGTCCAGCGCGGCCAGCGCGAACGGCGACAGCGGCTGATCGAGGGCGAAATCACGCTGCAGGTCGACGGTCAGGCGTGCGCGTCGGCCCTGCGCGTCGGGTTCCGGCAGCTGCTGCACCACCCCGGCGTCGCGCAGCGCGCGGTACAGCCGGATGGCGCGCAGGATGTGCCTGCGCTGGGCGGGACGCGGCTCGTGGTTGTCCTCCAGCAGGTGACGCATCGCGGTGAAGCAGTTGCCCGGCCGGGCGATCACGTTCAGCAGCATGGCGTTGGTGACCGCGAACCGCGACACCATCGGCTCCGGCTGCGCGGCGACCAAGCGGTCGAAGGTCTCCTCACTCCAGGAGACGAAGCCTTCCGGCGGTTTGCGCCGCTGCACCTTGCGCTGCTTCTTCGGATCGTCGCCCGCCTTGGCCAGCAGCCGGGTGTTCTCCACCTCGTGTTCGGGAGCCTGCACGACAACGGTGCCCATGGTGTCGTAACCAGCCCGCCCGGCGCGGCCTGCGATCTGGTGGAACTCCCGCGCCTTGAGCCTGCGGGTGCGCACGCCGTCGAACTTGGTCAGCCCGGTGAGCAGCACCGTGCGGATGGGCACGTTGATGCCGACGCCGAGGGTGTCGGTGCCGCACACCACCTTCAGCAGGCCGTCCTGGGCGAGTCGCTCCACCAGGCGCCGGTACTTGGGCAGCATGCCCGCGTGATGCACGCCGATGCCGTGCCGGATCAGCCGCGACAGCGTCTTGCCGAACCCGGCGGCGAACCGGAACTCGCCCAGCGCGTCGGCGATCGCGTCCTTCTCCGCGCGCGTCGCGAAATTCACACTCGTCAGCGCCTGGGCACGCTCGAGCGCGGCGGCCTGGGTGAAGTGCACCACATACACCGGGGCCTGATGGGTGGTGACCAGCTCTTCCAGTGTCTCCGTGATCGGCGTGCGGGCATAGGAGAAGGTCAGCGGCACGGGACGCTCGGTGCCCGCGACGACCGCGGTGGAGCGGCCGGTCCGGCGCTCCAGGTCGCGGACGAAGAAGTCGACCTCGCCGAGCGTGGCCGACATGAGCAGGAACTGGGCGCGGGGCAGTTCGAGCAGCGGCACCTGCCAGGCCCACCCCCGGTCGGGGTCGGCGTAGAAGTGGAATTCGTCCATCACGACTTGGCCGACGGCGGCGTCCGCGCCTTCCCGCAGCGCCAGGTTGGCCAGGATCTCCGCGGTCGCGCAGATGATCGGCGCCTCCGGATTCACCGCGGCGTCGCCGGTGACCATGCCGACGCGTTCGGCCCCGAACACCTCGCAGAGGGCGAAGAATTTCTCGCTCACCAGCGCCTTGATCGGAGCGGTGTAGTACGTGCGCAAACCCTGGGTCAGCGCGAACAGATGCGCGCCGACCGCGACGAGTGATTTACCGGAACCGGTTGGGGTGGCGAGGATGACGTTGGATCCGGAGGCCAGCTCGAGCAGTGCCTCGTCCTGCGCCGGGTAGAGCGGGGTGCCCTGCTCGGCGGCCCACATCCCGAACGACTCGTAGAGCGCGTCGGCGTCGGTCCCCGGGATGTCGAGCAGTTCGGTCAGATCCACTCCGACCACCCTACGGCCTCGCCGGTAGGCACGCGTGCAGGGGCGATCGGGACCCCGCGCGGGTCAGTCCTGCTCGTCCTCGTCCTTGTTGCGGCTCTGCTCGGCGAGGAATCGCTCGAACTCGGCGCCCAGCTCGTCACCGCTCGGCAGCTCGCCATCGCCCACCAGCAGGCTCGACTGCCGCTCCTGCGCGGTGACGAAGCTGTCGTACTGCCGCTCCAAGGCGTGCACGACGGTCTCCACCTCGACGTTGCCCGCGATGTGCTCGTTGACCTGTTCGCGCACCCGCGCGGCGGCCTCGCCCAACGCGGCCAGCGGGAACTCCAGGCCGGCGTTGTCCGCGACGTTCTCCAGCAGCGTCTGCGCGGCCTCCGGGTAGGCGGTCTGCGCGAGGTAGTGCGGCACGTGCACCGAGAACCCGACCGACTCGTGCCCGTGCTGCGCCATGCGGAATTCCAGCAGCGACGACGCGCTGCCCGGCACCTGGAGTTCCCCCGGCCACCGCTGATGGTCGGAGATCAGGTCGCGGTTGGAGGAATGCGCGGTGACGCCGAGCGGGCGAGTGTGCGGGATCGCCATCGGAATGGCGCTCAGGCCGATGCTGCGGCGCACGCCCAGCTGTTCGGCGAGCAACCGCACCGCCGTGGTGAACTTCTCCCAGCGTAGGTCCGGTTCCAGACCGGCGAGCAACAGGAACGGAGTCCCCGCGGTGTCGCGCAAGGCCCAGAGGTTGAGTTCCGGCTCGGCGTATTGGGAGAAGTGATCGGTCTTGAAGGTCATGAGCGGACGCCGCGACCGGTAGTCCAGCAGCTCGTCCACATCGAAGGAGGCGACGAGTTCACTCTCGAGGCTCTCGCGCAGATGCGTGGTCGCCAGCCGCACCGCGTGCCCGGCGTCGGTGAAACCTTCCAGCCCGTGCACCAGGACCGGGCCCGCACCGTCGGCGGACGACAGCTGCGGAGCGGGGAACTCCAATTCGTACATTCGCGACTCGTAGTCCATCGCGTACTCCTTCCTGCGCGGCTCCTGTGGCCCGGACGCGTACCGCACGCGCCAGTGTGGTTGCCTGCCCGGTCGTTCACCACCGCTGGTGGTGGTGCGAGGCGAGCGGTCGTCCGAACCGGGGACCACTGTCCATTGTCCCCCATGCCGTGGCGGTCACCGCGCACGGCCGGACACCGACCCATACTCCGAGGCAACAGCATCGGTGGCTCGCGCATTCCCGGCCCGGCGGCGTGGCATCGCCGACTTGACACCAGGAGTTTGGCACAGTGGGGGTGTGACCGTGGCGGATTCGAAGCGCATGCGGCTGGGCCCGGTGGTATCCCTCGTCTGCGCGGTGCTGCTGGCAGGCTGCGGGTCGACGGTATCGGGGCGCCCGGTCTCCTCGGCGCCGACCACGGTGACCAGGCACGTGAGCGCAGAACTGCCGACTCTGCTGCCGGATCCGGCGCAGTTCCCGGCGCCGTACACGGCGGTGGTGCTGCCCCAGGAGGCCGTGGCCCAGGCGGCGGGTGACCTGGACGGCACGGGCCGCGGCGCGAACGTCCAGCCCAGCCGGTGTGTGCCGCCGAGCCAGGACTTCGGACCCGAGCACACCGCGATGGCGGTCGGCACGGACGACATTACGCGCGCCACACTGACCGTCGAATTGACCCGCACCGGCGAGCCGTTGGCGGCGCTGCGCGACCGGCTGGGGCAGTGCGGATCGGTGCGGGTGAACCGGGCGGGCGCCGCCACCACCGTGACGACCGAGCTGGAGTCGCCCCCGCCGATCGACGCCGACGACGCCCTCTCGCTGCGCAGGACGGTGCGGCCGGAATCCGGTGGCGCGCGGCTGACCCAATCCATGCGCACCCACGTCGCGCAGTCCGGGGATGTGCGAATCACGGTGACCTACATGTCCTTCACCGAGGGTGAAGCGGATATCGCCGCGCTGAACGCGCTGTTCGCCACCGCTGTGCGTAAAGTGCGCGAAAGATAGCGGGCAGGGGAAAGCACGGTAGCAGGCGGCACCGACACGAATCGCGGGCCATGCGAGGTGCCGATCGACTCGTGCACAGCGCGAATCGATTTCCCCAGGGTGGCTGAAGGGCCAGGTCGGCCTCCGGGTCCGGTGACCGGCACCCCGCATCGTCGGTGCATGACAACTTCCTCTTCCGAACCGGTCGACGCGAGATACACAGGCAAGGACGGCGTCTTCCGGCTGGGCGCCGGCAGAGACACTCGATTCACCCGCGGTGCTCCGCCGGCGGACGCGGTGCAAGTCACTCCTGTCGAAGAAGCGGTGCCGGAATCGTTTTCGCACGCGGTGGCGAACGGGGCAACTGTGTGGAACTCCCGCCGACCGGCACGGCAGGTCCGCTGCCGCGACGATCCTCCGCCGTTCCGGCATTCGCCCGAGCAAGCCGTGCGGGTGGACGACCCGGCGGAGCTGATCGCCGCCGTGCCCGCGATGCTGGGCTTCACCCCGGAACGGTCCGTGGTCGTGCTCGTCCTGCGGCGCGCTGCGGGCGGTGGCGCGATCGTCGACGCGGTGGTGCGGTTCGATCTGGATTCGCCCAGCGGGCGGCGCGTACGTGGCGCGACTTTGGCCTCCGCGATCGCGCGGATCTGCGCGCACGACGAGGCGGCCGAGGTACTGGCCGTCGTCGTCGACGAACGCGCCGTGGAGCCCGGAGCAGGCGCCGACCGGTCCGGATGCGCGGCCGGTCGATTCGACGTGCTGGCCGGCTCGCTCGGCAGGCGCTTGGCCGCGTGTGACATCTCGCTCGCGGGAGTGTGGGCGGTGCGGTCGATCGCCGCTGGACAGCGCTGGTGGACGGTGACGGGACCGCGACGGCACGGGGTGCTGCGGGACCCGGCGGCTTCCCTGGTGACGCTGACCCATGTGCTGGACGGCAGGCCGATCCGCGGTTCGCGCTCCGAGCTCACGGATTTGGTCGCGCCGGAGCCGGCCGCGCGGGCCGAGGTGGCGGCGCACCTGGCGGACGCGGTCGTGCGCGCCCGTGAGCGCTACGCGGTGGCGGCGCGTCGCGGTGATCCGATCGGGTACAGCAGGCAAGCGCTCGACTACGTGTTGTGGCAGATCGCCAACACCGCCTCGGGCGCCGAGCTACTGGCGTCAGAGCTGGCCGAAATGGCTGCGGCCCTGCGTGATCGGGCAGTGCGGGACACGATGTTCGCCTTGGCGGTCGGCGACCACGCCGCCGCGGCCGAGGCGGTGTGGGTGGCGCTGACCCGCGCGCTGTCCGGCACGGACCGCGCCGAGGCGGCCGCTCTGCTGGGGTACAGCGCCTACGTCCGTGGTGACGGACCGCTGGCGGGCATCGCGCTGGATGCCGCGCTGGAGGCGGATCCGGGTCACCCGATGGCACTGTTGCTGGACACCTCGCTGCGCCTGGGCATGCGTCCGGAACAGATGCGGCGCCTCGCGCACAGCGGCTATCGGACCGCCGCGGGTCTCGGCGTCGACCTCGGCACACCGTCGTCGTGAAACCGGAAATGAGGGTCGGTGGCGGAGAGTCGGCGGTGCGCAGTCCGATTCCGCGCGACTCCGGCGACTTCGCGCGGCAGAGTGCATCCTCCGGGCGCACGGCGCCGCGGTGGCTCCGGTGCGGTGGCGCGGTCTCGGCAGCCCGAGTCGGTGCGGGACCGACTCGGGCACGGGGGAGCCGGTTACTTCGCGCTGTGCGCGCGGGGGCCGAGCGACTGAAGGAAAGCCCAGGCGTCGGTGACGATCTCGTCGAGCTCGTTGTGTTCTGGACGCCACCCGAGTTCGGCCATGGCACGCTCGCTGGACGCGATCAGCGTCGCCGGGTCGCCAGGGCGGCGAGGCGCGTCCTGCGCGGCGATCGGCAGGCCGGTGACCCGCTCGCAGGCCGAGATCACCTCGCGAACGGAGAACCCGGTGCCGCTGCCGAGGTTGTAGATCCGATGGGTGCCCGTTTCCGCGGTCGCCAAGGCCAGCAGATGGGCCTCGGCGAGGTCGCGGATGTGAATGTAGTCGCGGACCGCGGTGCCGTCGGGGGTGGGCCAATCGGTGCCGAAGACCGAGATCGCCTTGCGGTGCCCGGCAGCGACCTGCAGCACGAGCGGGATGAGATGGGTTTCCACCACCCGGTTCTCGCCGAGCCCGCCGTAGGCGCCGGCGACGTTGAAATACCGCAGACTGGTCGCCGCCAGCCCGTGCGCGATCGCGTAGGACGTGATGGCGTGGTCGATGGCCAGCTTCGACGCGCCATACGGATTGGTCGGGCGAGTCGGGGCGTCCTCGGTGATCGGCACCTGTTCCGGTTCCCCGTAGACCGCCGCGGTGGAGGAGAAGACCAGCCGCGGCGTGCCCGTGCGCCGCAGGGCCTCCAGCAGTTCGAACGTCTTCACCACATTGCCGTGCCAGTACTTCTCCGGCTGCTGCACCGACTCGCCGACCAGCGACTGCGCCGCGAAATGCAGGACTCCGTCGAAGGGTTCGGAAGCCAGCAGTGCGGGCGCGGCGACCGCCACGTCACCCTGGACGAACCGGGCGGCGGAAGGGACGCCGTCGGCATTGCCGGTGGACAGATCGTCGACCACGACCACCTCGTGGCCGGCTTCCAGCAGGACCTGGGCGCAGACCCCGCCGACGTAGCCCGCGCCCCCTGTGACGAGAAGTTTCACGTGTCAGGCCAGCTTCACCTGGACGGCGTGCGCCATCTCGTCGGGCAATTCGAAGCCGTCGTGGCCGGGCACGGTGATGACCACCGAACCGGCCTTCGTCTCCACCGTGACCCGTGCGTCGGGCACCACGCCCGCCTCGCGCAGCCGGCCGATGACCTCGGGGTCGGTCTGGATGTGCTCGGCGAGCCTGCGCACGACGACGGCGTGCTGCTGGCCGTGCGGCAGGTCGGACAGGCGCAGCAGCGTCTCGTCGGCGGCGGCGGGCGGAATGATGCCGAGTTCGTCCAGACCGGGGATGGGGTTGCCGTAGGGGGAGGTGGTGGGGTGGTTGAGCACCTCGACCAGGCGTCGCTCGACGTCCTCGCTCATGACGTGCTCCCAGCGACAGGCCTCCGCGTGCACGTTCTGCCAGTCGAGGCCGATGATGTCGACGAGCAGGCGTTCGGCCAGCCGGTGCTTGCGCATGACGGCGACGGCCATGCTGCGCCCCTTCTCGGTCAGCTCCAGATGACGGTCGCCGGCGACCAGCAGCAAACCGTCACGCTCCATCCGGGCGACGGTCTGGCTGACGGTGGGGCCGCTCTGTTCGAGGCGCTCGGCGATCCGGGCGCGCAGGGGCACCACGCCCTCCTCCTCGAGGTCGTAGATGGTACGGAGATACATCTCCGTGGTGTCGACCAGATCCTTCACCTGTTACCCCTTCGTCGGCACGAATTCTACCCACGCGCGACGGCACCCCCGTGTGCCGGATCGTCTCGTTCCACGCTGCGCACGACATCTCCGGCGGCATTGCGGGGCCCGATCGGCGCACGGCGGGCGGCCGTGAGCGTCTTTCTTGTATTTGTACTGCATAGGAACGTTTCGCGGGGTTCCTTGCTTCCCGCTAGCGTTGCGATCATGGCCACTGCACCGCGCGGCGAACCGCGGACGCCGATCCCGCCCGCACCGAGCCGGCCCGCGACGGTCGTCTGGACCGAGCGCTTCCTGGATTACGCCTGGACGCCGGAGCATCCGATGCAGCCCGCGCGCCTGAAGTTCACCATGGCGCTCGCGGAGAGCCTCGGCTTGCTCGAGGGTGTCGAACTGCTCGAGCCCGCCGAGGCCGGCCGCCCGGAGTTGCTGCGCATCCACACGCCCGACTACCTCGACGCGGTGGAACGCGCCGTGCCGCCGGTGGGTTCGCCGGCCGCCCCGCCCTACGGCCTCGGCTCCCCGGACAATCCGGTGTTTCCGCGCATGCACCAGGCCGCGTCCACGATCGTCGGCGGCACTCTGGCCGCGGCCATGGCCATCGCGGAGGGACGCACCAAGCGAGCGGTGAGCATCGGCGGTGGCATGCATCACGCGATGGCCGATTCGGCTGCGGGTTTCTGCGTGTACAACGACCCGGCGGTGGCCATCTCCTGGCTGCTCGACCACGGGTTCGACCGGATCGCCTACATCGACGTGGACGTGCACCACGGCGACGGCGTGCAGCGCGCTTTCTACGCCGACCCCCGGGTGCTCACCATCTCGCTGCACCAGCACCCGGCCACCCTGTGGCCCAATACCGGGTGGCCGGAGGAGACCGGCGCGGGCGCGGGGGAGGGCACCGCGATCAACCTGCCACTGTTGCCCGGCACCCGGGATGCGCAGTGGCTGCGCGGCTTCCACGCCGTGGTGCCCGGCGCGGTGGCGGCGTTCGGGCCGCAGATCGTGGTCAGCCAGTGCGGGGTGGACACCCATCGCGAAGATCCGCTGGCCGATCTGGAACTCACCGTCGACGGACAGCGCGCGGCCTTCCGGGCGATGCGCGACCTCGCCGATCGGTATGCCGAAGGTCGCTGGCTGGCCGTCGGCGGCGGCGGGTACGGCCTGGTCCGGGTGGTGCCGCGGGCGTGGACCCACCTGCTGGCCACCGCGCTGGACCGCACCGTCGACCCCGCGACGCCGATACCGCAGGACTGGATCGACACGATCCGCGCGGCGGCGCCGCGAGCCGACCCGCCGCGCACCATGGGCGACGGTGGCGACGTCGCCTACCGTCCGTGGGACGGCCCCGGCGGCACCGGCGAGACCGGTGATGCCCGGGTCGACCGCGCCCAACGTGCCGTCGACATGGCGGTGCTGGCCACCCGCCGAGCGACTTTCGGGTTGCTGGGACTGGATCCGGAGGACCCTCGTGACTGACTTTCCCGATACCTCGGACACCCCCGCGACCCCGCCTCCGCCGCCGCAGCACTGGTTCGCGGACGTGCTGGCTTCCGACGGTGGCGTCGTCCGGCTGCGGCCGATCACACCCGATGACGCCGAGCGGTTGCAGGAGTTCCACAGCGCGCTGTCGGATCGCACCAGGTACCTGCGGTATTTCGGTCCGTATCCCCGGATTTCGCCGAAGGACCTGTACCGCACCACGCACGTCGACTATCACGACCGGGTCGGGCTGGTGCTGGAACTGGCCGAGGCGATCGTGGCGGTGGGCCGCTACGAACTGCTGGAGCGCGACGGGCCGCGCGCGGCGGAGGTCGCGTTCGTGGTCGCCGACGGGCACCAGGGGCGCGGGCTCGGCTCGATCCTGCTGGAGCACTTGGCCGGCGCCGCCGCCGAGAACAAGATCGAGACCTTCGTCGCCGAGGTGCTCGCGGAGAACACCGTGATGGTCACGGTGTTCCGGGACGCGGGCTATCAGGTCGAGCGCAGCAGGGACGGCTCCGTGCTGCACCTCGAATTCGCCATCGACCCCACCGAAGCGCTGCTGTCGGTGCGTGATTCGCGCGAACGCGCCTCGGAGGCGCGCAGTGTGGGCAATCTGCTCACCCCGCGGTCGGTCGCCGTGATCGGGGCCACCCCGGCGACGGGGCGGGTCGGCGGCGCGGTGCTGGCGAATCTGCTGTCGGGCCTGTTCCAGGGGCCGGTGTTCCCGGTGAACCCCAACCGAAAGTCGGTGCGCGGGGTCCGGGCCTACGCGACGGTCCGGGAAATACCCGACGAGGTCGATCTCGCCGTGGTCGCGGTGCCGCCCGCGGCGATCGGATCGGTGCTCGACGACTGCATGGCCAAAGGGGTCAAAGGGCTCGTGGTGTTGACCGCGGGTTTCGGCGAGACCGGCGAGGAGGGCCTGGCGGCCGAACGGGAACTCGTGGCGGCCGCGCGTGGCCACGGCATGCGCGTGGTCGGGCCGAGCGCGCTCGGCATCGCGAACACCGACCCGGCGGTCGCGATGAACGCGACGCTCGCCACGGTGCTGCCCGGGCGCGGGCGGATCGGATTCTTCTGCCAGTCCGGGCCCCTGGGCGCGGCCATCCTGGGTGAGGCGGCGGCGCGCAATCTCGGGTTGTCGACGTTCGTGTCGGCGGGTAACCGCGCCGACGTCTCCGGCAACGACCTGCTGCAGTACTGGGACAGCGACCCGGACACCGATGTGGTGCTGCTCTACCTGGAGAGCTTCGGCAATCCGCGCAAGTTCTCCCGGATCGCGCGCCGGGTGGCCCGGACCAAACCGATCGTCGCGGTGAGCAGCGGCCGCTCGGTCGCCCAGCCCGCGGGGGACATGGACCGTTCGATCGTGCGGGATCTGTTCGCCCAAGCGGGCATCGTCCAGGTCGACTCGATCTCCGAACTGTTCGACTGCGCCGCCCTGCTGGGCTACCAGCCGCTGCCGCGCGGCTCGCGGCTGACGGTCGTCGGCAACAGCACGGCGCTCAACTGGCTGGCCGTCGACGCGGCGCAGGGCGAGGGGCTCGAGGTCGCCGAGCCGGTCAACCTGGGACCACAGGCGACGCCGGGCGCGTACCTGGACGCACTGGTCGCGGCCCTGCGGTCGGACGAGACAGATGCGGTGATCGTGGTTTTCGCTCCCCCGGTCCCGCTGCCGACCACCGGTTTCGCCGACGCCATCCGCGCGGCGGCGGCCGCTGTGCCCGAGGCGGGGAAGCCGATTCTCACCACATTCGTGGCCGAGCAAGGGATTCCGAACCTGCTCGCGGTGCGCGGTCCGGGCGCGGCGGCGGCGCACGGGTCGATTCCGTCGTATCCCGATCCCGAACGCGCCGCACGGGCCCTGGCTCGGGTCCGGCGCTACGCCGAATGGCGCACCAGGCCCGTGTCGCCGGTGGTGCGGCCGCAGGGTATCGACACCGACCGCGCGCGCCAATTGGTGGCCGACTGGATGGCCGGGTCGGGTGGTCGCCGGCTCACCGATCTGGAGACAGTGGAACTGCTTGCCTGCTATGGGATTTCGGTCGTGGAGTTCCGGGAGGTGCGCAACGCCGAGGAGGCGGTCGCGGCCGCGGAGGAACTCGGCTATCCGGTGGCGGCCAAGGCGACCGGCGAACACTGGCGGCGCAGACCGGATCTCACCGGTGTCCGGCTCGATCTATGGCGACCGGAAGCGGTGCGGCAGGGATACGCGGATCTGGCGGAGTTGTGCGGTGATCCCGTGGTGCACATCCAGAAGATGGCTACCAAGGGTGTCGGCTGCATTCTGCGGGTGCAGGACGACCCCTCGTTCGGCTCGGTGATCGAATTCGGCCTGTCCGGTCTGATCATCGAGTTGCTCGGTGACCGCGCCTATCGTGCGTTGCCGTTGACCGCCGACGAGGCGACGGCTCTGATCGACGCACCGAGGGCCGCGCCGCTGCTGTCGGGGACCCCGGCGAGCCCCCGTGTGGACAAGGCGGCCCTGTCCGAACTGGCCCAGCGCATTTCGGCCTTGTTCGATGATCTGCCGGAGATGCGGGAGTTGTCCTTCGACCCCGTGCTGGCCTCGCCCACTTCGGCGGAGATCCTCTACGCACGCGGCCGTATCGGACCGGAGCCGAGTCGTTTCGACACCGGTCCGCGCCGGCTGGGGTGAGCATCTCCGGGCCCACGGTCTGCCACGGGTGTGGCGTGGCTGAGCCGTCGGCTCGCACACGTCACCTGGGCTATGTCCGCTAACGGACGATCGCGCCCAGCGCGATCTGGGGATGCCACATTCGTCCTGGAAGGAAGGCCGTCGCGCCATGAAGATCCGTAGCCTCGCCCTGTTGTCACTGCTCGCGGCGGCGCTCACCGCCTGTTCGGTGAGCATCGGCACGCCGAAGGTGCAGGAGGCCGACCTGGAGAAGTCGGTCAAGGACTCGCTCACCGAGAAGGTAGGGCAGGAGCCCGACACGATCGACTGCCCTGGCGATCTCACCGGTAAGGAGGGAACGACCATGCGCTGCACGCTGACCGCGGGTGGCGACACGCTCGGGGTGCTGCTCACGGTGACCTCGGTCGACGGCGAAACCGTCAAGTACGACATCGCGGTGGACCAAAGCTGAGCCTGCATGTCAGGGGAATACAACACCGCCGACCGGCTCGCGCGACACCCGGAGGGGACGGGTACGCGCGCTGACCGGTCGGCGCGGGAAGGTGACCCCGGCGGAAGGGTCACCGAGCCGAACGCCGGCGCTGTCTCGAAGCGTCCGGCGCCGGGAGGTGATCAGCTGGCGTAGGCGCGGAGCCGGTCGGCCCGCTCGCCCTTGCGCAGCTTCGCCATGACTTCACGCTCTATCTGACGCACCCGCTCGCGGGACAGACCGAAGAGCTTGCCGATCTGGTCCAGCGTGCGCGGCTGGCCGTCGTCCAGGCCGAACCGCAGCCTGATGACCTGCTGCTCGCGCTCGTCCAAGGTGGCGAGCACGCTGCGCACATCGTGGTGCAGCAGACCGGCGATGACCGCGGACTCGGCCGAGGTGGCCTCGGAATCCTCGATGAAATCGCCCAGCGGTGCCTCTTCGTCGTTGCCGACGGGCATGTCCAGGCTCACCGGGTCGCGGCTGTGGTCGAGCAGATCGGAGATCTTGTCGACCGGGATGCCCGATTCGGTGGCCAATTCCTCGTCGGTGGCCTCGCGTCCCAGCTGCTGGTGCAGTTCACGCTTGATCCTGGCCAGTTTGTTCACCTGCTCGACGAGGTGGACGGGGAGCCGGATGGTGCGGCTCTGGTCGGCCATGCCGCGGGTGATGGCCTGCCGGATCCACCAGGTGGCGTAGGTGGAGAACTTGAAGCCCTTGGCGTAGTCGAACTTCTCCATGGCGCGGATCAACCCGAGGTTGCCCTCTTGGATCAGGTCCAGCAGCGGCATGCCGCGGCCGGTGTAACGCTTGGCGAGCGAGACAACGAGACGCAGGTTGGCTTCCAGCAAGTGGGACCGGGCGGCCTGACCGTCGCGCACGATGATCGCGAGATCACGCTTGCGGGTCGCCGACAGTCGCTTGCCGGTCTCCAGCAAGTACTGCGCGTAGAGGCCCGCCTCGATGCGCTTGGCCAGCTCGACCTCGTCCGCAGCGGTGAGCAGCGCGGTGCGGCCGATCCCGTTCAGGTACACACGTACCAGGTCGGCGGCAGGGCTCTGAGCGTCGAGGTCCGAATCGCTGGTGCGCACACGAGTGGTGGCGGGGCTTGTCATGACTTGCCTCCTGTCGGTGGTGTCTCACTCCGATAAACGGACCCGACAGGGAGAAAGTTCCCCGTTACGGCTCGCGTAAACCGCTCTGAGCAGCGGTTTTCGCCCCTCTCGTCTGAGAAGTTCCTGAGAAGCGCCGCAGCGGGGGGACGTTCCCCGGCCAGGACCTGCACCGGCCGGCGCGCGGTTGTCGTGCGCTCACACGGGCTCGATCAATCCGTGCCGCACCAGCCCGGTGACCACGGACAACGCGTCGGCGGCGAACTCGGCGCGCACCTCGTCGGCTCCGTGGGCGAGCGCCAGCAGTTCGATCAGCTCGTACAACGGCAGGCCGTCGGCGCGCATTCCCGCCAGCAGCGAGATAGTGACCTCATCCACTTCGTGCTGCCAGCGGGGACCGTCGCCGCGATGCAGCCGCGCCACCTCCGGCGTCCACCCCTCGGCGCCCCGCAGATACACCCGCTCCAGCGCGGTCGCCGGGTTCACGGCGAAACGTGAAGACCACGCAAGGTTTTCGTCCGCCGCGACCGCTCGCAGCCAGGCCGAGCGCTCGAAGTAGCGCACGGCCTCGTCGCCGAGCGGATCATCGAAACCGTGGGTGAGATCCTCGGCCAGAAGTTCGGTCGGCCCGTCGATGGCGCGCAGGTAGACGAACCCGAATCCGATTCCCTCGACGTCGGCGGCCTCGAAGGCGTCCAGCCAGCGCTCGGCACGGGCCTGCGCGTCCGGATCGCGCGGGTCCGCGCCCGCGTCGCGCAACCAGGTGCCCACATACAGCGCGGGGTCGGCCACGTCTCGTTGCACCACCCAGGCATCCACGCCGTGTGCGGGCAACCAGGACGAGACGCGCCCGCGCCAGTCCTCGTCCTCGGCATGGATCCACGCGGCCAGCATGGCGGCCGTGCCGCCCGGGACGAGCAGATCGGCGGCCTGGGAGATGACCAACTTGCTGGCGCCGTCGAGCGCGAGGCCGGAGTCGCGGTAGGTGTGCTCGACGCGCCCCGGGCCCACCACGAAGGGCGGATTGGCCACCACCTGGTCGAAGCGCCTGCCCCGCACGGGCTCGAACCAGGAACCCTCCACCAGTTCGATGTCCAGCTCGTTGAGCGCCGCGGTGGCCTCGGCCAGCCACAACGCCCGGGGGTTCACGTCGGTGGCGGTGACGCGCTGTGCGTAGGAGGCGGCGTGCACCGCCTGCACACCGCAACCGGTGCCGAGGTCGAGCACGGTGCCGACCGGCCGGGTGGGGGTGGCGCGCAGCAGCGAGAGGGAGGCGTGGCCGACGCCGAGGACGTGATTCTCGGTCAGGGTGCGGCGGTGCATCGAATCGTCGAGATCGGACAGGACCCAGCGCGTGCCCGCGCCCGCGTCCAGCGGCCGCAGGTCCAGTGCCGCCCGCACCTGGTCGCCGTCGCGCTCCAGTAGCCCCGCGGCGACCGCACGGTCGATCTGCACGGGCGCCAGCGCCGTGGCGACCTCCCGCTCGGGCAGGGCATCGCCGAGCAGCAGCAGGCGGATCAGCGTGCCCAGTTCGCCGGCCGCGCGTGCGGCTCGGCGCACCGGCACCGGCTCCGAGCGGCCCAGTGCCGCGTGCGCGTCGCCGAGTACCGCGAGCAGGGTGTCGGCGTCGTAGCCCACCCTGGTCAGTGCGGTTCGCAGATCCGGGCACAGCGCGGTGAGCAGCGATCCGGTGGTCGTCGATCGGTTCGTAGGCACACCGGTACTCTGCCACCGCGGCCGCCGGACGCGGATCGGGTGGCGGCTGTGCGGGCCTCGCGGGCGGGTTCGATCAGACTCCGTTGGGGTCGCGTCCGGTGACGCAGTAGAGCGCGTCCCCCGGATCGCTCAGGACGATCCAGTGCTCGTGTCGTTCCACCACGGTCGCGCCGAGTGACTCGTGCCATGCGGCGGTCGCTTCGACATCGCTCGCGGCCAGGTCGACATGGGCGCTCGTGGGGCGGTCCTCGCCGAGGCGCTGCAGCAGCAGGTGCGCGGGAAGCTGGGTGTCCGCGGAGCGCAGCCGGGCGAATTCCGGCCGCCTCCCGGATTCGTAGGTCCACCCGGTCAGCAGCTTCCAGAAGCGGGTCTCCACCTCGTGGTCGGTAGGACCGATATCGAGGCACACCTGGTCCAGTCGCGACAGCGTGCCGTCCGGGGCCCGCACGGCGGGCGCGGGCGTGCTCGTCGCGCGGCCGCTGGGCGTCAGGCAGAACGTCTGGCCACCGGGGGAGCGCAGCACGGCGTAGTCCGGGTGGTTCGCGACCAGTTCGGCGCCCAGGTCGAGCGCTGTGCGAACGGCGGAGGGGATGTCGTCGACGTCCAGGTCGAGGTGCACACCGCCGAGACCGGTCACCGCCTGCATCTTGACACTGGCGGCGGCGAACAGCGCGGGGTCGGGCAACAAGGTGAGGAATTCGTCGTTCACGCCGCGCCGAGGGGAGAGTTCGGTGCCGGTGACCGTGGACCAGAACTTGGCGCAGTCGTCGAAACGCTGCGTCGGGCGGTCCAGGAAGACCCAGATCCACCGAATCATGTTCACTCCTGTCTTGTCGCCCGCGACGAACCATGTCCGGTCGATCGGGTGCGCGAGGCTCGATGCGACCCTAGGTACGCGTGCCCGCGTTGTCGAGAAAATACCGCCGCTCCCGCGTTTGGCAGGAATTCGTCGGTATATGGCGTTCCAGTCACTCGTTGCGCATGCATGGTTCCGGCACGCTCGTCGGATGACCGAACTGCAGACGCCGCACCCGACTCCCCTCGACGCCCCGCCGAGCCGGCGCTTGCATCCGGCGTGGCTGGTCGCGGGCGTCGGCTTCGTCGCGCTGCTGGGCGCCGCCGGATTCCGGTCGGTGCCCAGCGTCCTGATGGATCCGCTGCACGAGGAGTTCGGCTGGTCGCACGGAACCATCGGGACGGCCGTCTCGCTGAATCTCCTGCTGTACGGGTTGATCTCGCCGTTCGCCGCCGCGCTGATGGATCGGTTCGGCATCCGCCGGGTGGTGGCCTGCGCGTTGCTGCTGGTCGCGGCGGGCAGCGGGCTGACGGTGTTCATGTCCCAGCCGTGGCAGCTGGTGCTGACCTGGGGTCTGCTGGTCGGGATCGGTGTGGGTTCGATGTCGATGCCGTTCGTCGCCACGATCACCGGGCGGTGGTTCGTGCGACAGCGCGGTCTGGTCACCGGCGTGCTCACCGCCGCGGGCGCGACCGGACAGCTGGTCTTTCTTCCGGTGGTGTCGGCGCTGGCGCAGGCGCACGGCTGGCGGCTGCCGTCGCTGATCGTCGCGGGCGCGGCGCTGGCCGTGGCGCCGCTGGTGCTGTTGTTCATCCGGGACTATCCGAGCGACCTGGGCGTGCGGGCCTACGGCGCCGAGCCGGACAGCGCAGTCGGTCTCCGGGTACCCGCCGCCGGTGGCGCGTCGCGCGCGCTCACGGTGCTCGCCGCGATCGCCCGCCGTCCCGGATTCTGGTTGCTCGCGGGCGGATTCGCGGTCTGCGGCGCGTCGACCAACGGGTTGGTCGGTACCCATTTCGTCACCGCCGCGCACGACCACGGCATGCCGCCCACCACCGCGGCGAGCCTGCTGGCCGTCGTCGGCGTCTTCGACGTCGCGGGCACCATCGCCTCGGGCTGGCTGACCGACCGGACCGATCCGCGCTACCTGCTGATCGGCTACTACATGCTGCGCGGGCTGTCGCTACTGATCCTGCCCGCCCTGCTCGGGCCGGATACGCGGCCGAGCCTGTGGGTGTTCATCGTCTTCTACGGCCTGGACTGGGTGGCCACGGTGCCGCCGACGGTCGCGCTGTGCCGCGAACTGTTCGGCGCCGACGGCCCCGTCGCGTTCGGCTGGGTGTTCGCCGCTCACCAGATCGGCTCGGCGGTGGCGGCCACCGGCGCAGGCGTCATCCGTGACGTCCAGGGCGACTACGACCTCGCCTGGTACCTGGCGGGCGGTCTGTGCGGCGCCGCCGCCGTGATGTCGGCGGTCGTCCGCCGTGCTCCGGCACCGGCCCCCGGCGTGCGGTGAGCGGGCCTCGCCCGAGCCGTCAGTTGTCGATGGCGTTGTGCGGGCGCGACTCGATGGCCGTGCGCGGCCGGTCCCAGCGACTGGGCTCGTCCTTGCGGCGCGGCGGGCGATCGTTCGCGATCAGCACCGCGATCCACGGGAGCGGGATCGACGCGACGATGATCAGGATCGACAACAGGGGATTGCCGAACGCGCTGTAGGCGACCGCGGCGAGGACCAGGCACGGTATGCGGAACGCCATGATGATCGTGTAGCGGCGCACGCGAGCGCGGTGCTGATCCTCCAGCGAAGGCGCCGCTTCGGTGATCAGCGCCGGGTGTTTGTCGTCACTGCCTGGGAAGTATCCGGGGGAACGGCGGGGCTGCGTCGGCATCGTCACGTCGGGGTGCTCTTCGCGGTCGCGGCCGTCGGCGGATGGGGAATCGCCGTTCTGCTGCATACCCCGAGTCTTCCACTCGCGGTCCGGGCGCGCACACACCGCGGTCGGGTTCCGATCCGGAATCGCGGTGATCCGGGACGCGCCCCGTGGTCAACCCGGTTTCTCCTGATGCGGCATCATGGAATGCGTGAGCACCGACACCATCGTTCGCCCGGATACGACGACCGACGAGACGACGGGCGACGACACCCCGAAGTTCTTCCACTACGTGAAGAAGGACAAGATCGCCGAGAGCGCCGTGATGGGCACCCACGTGGTCGCGCTGTGCGGCGAGGTCTTCCCGGTGACCCGCTCGCCCAAGCCCGGCTCTCCGGTGTGCCCGGAGTGCAAGAAGGTCTACGACGGCCTACGCAAGGGCGACTGACGGGTCCTACTCGCCCGGCGCTGACCCCGCTTTTCGCAGCTCGAGCATGGTGCGCGAGCCGTCGGGGCCGGCCTCGTCGCGGCCCTCGGCGGCCTCGTTCGGGTCTGCCGTGTCCTCGTCGTCGGCGCCGTTCTCGCCGCGTACCTGGTTGGCGATCCACTCCTTCACCTGCTCCATGCGCGTCGCCCGGGCGGGCCAGAACTCCTGCACCGCCGCGTTGAACTCCGCGCCCAGGATCACCGCGAAGCCGAGGAAGAACGTGAACAGCAAGAACGCGATCGGCGTCGCCAGCGCGCCGTAGGTGACGCCGGTGCGGGTGACCCAGGAAAGGTAGCGGCGCAGCACGTCGCTGGCCGCCATGAAGAACACCCCGGCCACCAGCGCCCCGCCGAAGAGGCGGTGCCAGGGCAGCGAGGTGTGCAGCGCCAGCTTGTACAGGGTGGTGAGCCCGACGATCAGCAGCAGGCCGACGCCCGGGTAGTAGAAGAAATCCAGCAGTTGCAGTCCGGTCGCCCGCCACGCGCCGGGCAGCACCCGCCCGATCAGCGTCGGCCCCAGCGCCACCAGCGGCAGGATGAACACCGCCGCCACCAGGAACAGCACGTACAGCAGCAGGGCGAAGATGCGCTGCCACACCGGGTGCCGCGCGTCCTGCTGGTCGTGCGCCTCCACGATCGAGTCGACGAATGTGGCCATCGCCGACGAACCGGCCCACAGCGACAGCACGAAACCCACCGACACCACCGCGCCGCGCCCGCGTCCGAGGACGTCCTGCACCGTGGGCTCGATCAGGTCGGACACCACGTTGGCGCTGAACAGGTCCCGGCTGAACGCGATGATCTTGGACTCGACGATCTGCACGGTGTCCGGGCCGAACCATTCGCCGACGTAACCGAGGCTGCCGAGCACCCCGAGCAGCAGCGGGGCCAAGGAGAGCGTCTGCCAGAACGCCGCCGCGGCGGACTTGGCGAAGATGGAGTCCGCCCAGGCCTTCTCCGCCACGCGCACGATCAGCGCCGTGGCCCGTCTCCCCGCCACCGAGGCCCGCGCGCCCGCGCGGTCGGCCCATCCAGGGGCGTGCGCGGCGGCGCGGGTCGACGGTGCGTCGGTCCGCGGCGGATCGCCCGGGAGGGCGCGGTGCTCGGTCATCGTGCTTACAGCATCGCGCACTTCGGCGATCCGCATCGGGCTGTGCGCGCGACGTGTCGGTGCGCATCGGGTGAACTCCCAGCGTCCCGGCCGACGGCCGTGTGATGCCCATCGCGACCGCCGCGTCGGTTTGGCGACACGCCGTGCCGGGCCGCTAGGGTCGTCTGCGTGACTGGGTCGGGTGGCGCCGCTGTGGCGGGAGAAGCGGAGACGCCGGGCGATTCGACAAGGGTGAGCACCGCCGTCGGCGGCTCCCTCCGCGCCTGGCAGCGACGTGCGCTGACGAAGTATCTGGCCACCAAGCCGCGGGACTTCCTCGCCGTGGCCACCCCGGGCGCGGGCAAGACCACCTTCGCGCTGCGCGTGGCCGCCGAACTGCTGGCCGACCGCACCGTGGACCAGATCACCGTGGTCGCGCCGACCGAGCACCTCAAGCACCAGTGGGCGCAATCCGCCGCGCGCACGGGGATCGCACTGGACTCGCGGTTCTCCAACTCCACCGGCGGCACCTCGGGGGACTATCACGGTGTCGTGGTCACCTACGCCCAGGTGGCCGCGCACCCTTCTCGCCATCGCGTGCGCACCGAGAACCGCAGGACGCTGGTCATCCTCGACGAGATCCACCACGCGGGAGACGCGAAGAGCTGGGGTGACGCGACGGCCGAGGCGTTCGGCGACGCCACCCGCCGCCTCGCGCTGACCGGTACCCCGTTCCGCAGCGACGACAGTCAGATTCCGTTCGTCGTCTACGAGCCCGACGAGTCCGGTTTCCCGAAGTCCCGCGCCGACCACACCTACGGCTACGCCGAGGCTCTCGCCGACGGCGTGGTGCGGCCGGTGGTCTTCCTGGCCTATTCCGGCGAGGCGCACTGGCGCGACAGCGCGGGCGAGGAGTATTCCGCGCGCCTCGGCGAGCCGCTGAACGCCGAGCAGACCGCGCGGGCCTGGCGCACCGCGCTCGACCCGGCGGGCGACTGGATCTCCGCCGTGCTGCGCGCCGCCGACATCCGGCTGCGCCAGAAGCGCGCCTCCGGCATGCCCGACGCGGGCGGCCTGGTGATCGCCACCGACCAGGACCGTGCCCGTGACTACGCCGAACTGCTGGAACACATCTCGGGTGAGAAGCCCGCGCTGGTGCTCTCCGACGACCCGGCCTCCTCCAGCCGCATCGCCGAGTTCAGCAGGAGCACCCAACCCTGGATGGTCGCGGTCCGCATGGTGTCCGAGGGCGTCGACGTGCCGCGCTTGGCCGTCGGGGTGTACGCGACCAGCGCCTCCACCCCGCTGTACTTCGCGCAGGCGATCGGGCGGTTCGTGCGCGCCCGCAAGTCCGGCGAGACCGCGACCGTGTTCCTGCCGTCGGTGCCGGTGCTGCTGGATCTGGCCGCGCAGCTGGAGTTGCAGCGCGACCACGTCATCGGCAAGCCGCACCGGGAGAAGAACGGCCTCGACGACGAACTGCTGATCGAGGCCAACAAGCAGCAGGACGAGCCGGGCGAGCAGGAGAAGTCGTTCGTCGCGCTGGCCGCCGACGCCGAGCTCGACCAGGTGATCTACGACGGGTCCTCGTTCGGCACCGCGACCTTCGCCGGCAGCGACGAGGAAGCCGACTATCTGGGGATTCCGGGGTTGCTGGACGCCGAGCAGATGCGCGCGCTGTTGCGCGAGCGGCAGGCCAAGCAGGTCGCCGAGCGCAGTGTGCCCGCGCCCGTCCCCGATCCCGGCGCCCAGGTGGCAGGCGCGGCGGAGCGCGTCGCCACGGCCGATCGGCTCGGCGAATTGCGGCGCGAACTCAACAGCCTGGTGGCGATGCATCACCATCGCACCGGCAAGCCGCACGGCGTGATCCACGGCGAGCTGCGCCGGGAGTGTGGTGGCCCGCCGACCGCGCTGGCCTCGGCCGACCAACTCAACGAGCGCATCGCCGCGTTGCGCCGGAAGTAGCCCGCGTCATCCGGCCGGGGCGGGCCAGGCGGCCATGGCACAGTCGATGGACGCGGTGAGTTCCGCCAGCGACGCCCCGTCCCGCGCCTGGATGGACAGCCCGTAGAGGACCGTGGTGTAGAAACCGGCTAGCGCCGCGCTGTCGGTGCCTTCCGGCAGGTCGCCCTCGGCGACGCCGCGTTCGAGCCGTCGCCGGATGTCTTCGGTCGTCTCGCGGCGCTTGTCGACCAGGAAGTCGCGGATGCTCGTGTTGCGTGTGGTGTAGGTGGAGCCGGCGAGCACGACCATGCACCCGTGCGGCTTGTCCTCCTCGGTATACGCCTTCGCGTTGTCGCGCAGCATCGCCTCGACGGCCGCCCGCGCGGTCGGCTCCTCGCGCAGCGCGCGGGCGGTGTAGCCGCCGTCGGTGTGCCCGTAGAGTTCGACGGCCGCGCGGAACAACGCCTCCTTGCCGCCGAACGCGGCGTAGAGGCTGGGCGAGTTGATCCCCATCGCGGCGGTGAGGTCGCTCATCGAGGCGCCCTCGTAGCCGTGCTCCCAGAACACCTCCATGGCACGGTGCAACGCCTCGGCGCGATCGAAGGCGCGCGGTCGTCCCCGTTCAGCCATCCCGACCCTTTCTGTGTCGATCGTTAAATATACCCCTTGACACCGTCGCGGGGGATGCGCTTGGCTATTTATGTATTGATCGACACAAAATTTGGAGGAGTAGCGATGTCGGAGCTGACGGGCAAGGTCGCGCTGGTCACCGGGGGTAGCCGTGGGATCGGAGCGGCGGTCGCGCGCCGCCTCGCCGCCGCGGGCGCGGACGTGGCGCTGACCTACCAGCACGCCGAAGGGCAGGCGAAGTCGGTGGTCGGAGAAGTCCAGGCACTCGGCCGCCGAGCCGTCGCGATCCAGGCCGACAGCGCCGACGCCACGGCCGTCCGCGCGGCGGTGGACCGCGCCGCGTCCGAACTCGGCGGGCTGGACATCCTGGTCAACAACGCGGGAATCTTTCCGGCGAAGCCGTTCGAGGAGTTCACCGTCGCCGAGATCGACAACGCGCTGGCCGTGCACGCCCGCGCCGCGTTCGTCGGCGCGCAGGCCGCCGTCGCGCACATGACCGACGGCGGGCGGATCATCAGCATCGGCACCAACCTCACCGATCACGCGCCGTTCGACGGTGTGACGCTCTACAACCTCAGCAAGTCCGCCCTCAACGGATTCACCAAGGCGCTCGCGCGCGAACTGGGCCCGCGTGCGATCACGGTGAACCTCGTGCAGCCCGGATCCACCGACACCGATATGAACCCCGGAGACGGCGCGCACGCGCAGCGGCAGCGGGAATTGACCGCGCTGGGCCGCTTCGGCGCCGCCGACGATGTCGCGGCCACGGTGGCTTTCCTGGCGGGGCCGTCCGGTCGCAGTGTCACCGGCGCGTTCCTCACCGTGGACAGCGGCACCAACGCCTGATCAGCCGCTGAAATACCGCCCCGGCGGGACCCCGACCGCCCGCCGGAACGCCGCGACGTAGGCGCTCGGCGTGCCGTAGCCGACCCGGCCGGCGATCCGGGCGATCGGCAGGCCCTCGGCGAGCAGCGGCAGGGAAGCGGCCAGCCGGATCTGCGTGCGCCAGTGGGCGAAACCGAGACCGGTTTCCGAGACGAACAACCGGGCCAGGGTGCGTGGGCTGGCCGCGACGTGGGCGGCGAATTCGGCGAGCGTCCTCGGGTCGGCTGGATCTGCGGCGAGGGCGCCGGCCACCTGCCGCGCCCGCGGATCGGTCGGCGGGTGAGCGCCGATCGGGATCACCTCGACGGGCTCCAGGAGATCGAACACCACCGCTTCGGCGCGCGCCCGCCGCTCCCGGGTGGTGTCGGCCGTGGTGAGCAGGTCGAACAGTTCGTGCAAAAGCCGGGTCACGCGCAACATGGTCGGCGCGCCGAAGTCGACCGCGCACCGCCCGGGGTCGAGGAAGATGCCGCGCATCGCCGCGCCGTCGGACGTGCCCGTGCGGTGCGCGATGCCCGCGGGGATCCACAGCGCCCTCGTCGGCGGCAACACCCAGCGGCTGTCGTCCACCTCGACCGCGAGGACCCCGCGGGAGGCCCAGGCGATCTGGTGTTGCGGGTGTTCGTGCAGGCCGAACCAGTGCCCCGCGGGCAGCACGCCGACCCCGAACACCATGGCGGTCGCGCCGGTCGGGGCGGGATGGACCTCGGCGTGGCCGTTCTGCGACACAGTGTGTCACCGTAGCTTGTCGTGCCCGGCCCGATCCGTTCGTAGCGTCACAGGCGTGGCGATGAACATCTTTCACCGATTGCTGTGCCGCTCGTCGATGTGGGAGAAGACCAGCGCGACGCGCATCGTGCCGTGGGCGCTGTCCGGCCTCGATCTCGGTGCTGACACTGTCGAGATCGGCCCTGGTTACGGCGCGAACGTGTCCGCGTTGCTGGCTCGCACCTCCGCGCTCACGGGTGTCGAGATCGATCCGGTGCTGGCCGCGCGGTTGCGCGACCGGCACGGCGCGGCGATGACGGTGATCGACGGCGACGGAGCCGAGATGCCGCTGCCGACCGGGCGATTCGACTCCGTGGTCTGCTTCACGATGCTGCACCACGTACCGACACCCGGTAGGCAGGACGCGGTGTTCGCCGAAGCCCTGCGAGTCCTGCGTCCGGGCGGCGTGTTCGCGGGCAGCGACGGGCTCGACGGCCGGATGTTCCGGCTGATGCACCTCGGCGACACCTGCGTGCCCGTGCCACCGGAGACTGCCGCCGACCGGCTGCGCCGGATCGGCTTCACCGATGTGGAGATCGATACCGGCGCTTCGAGTTTCCGCTTCCGGGCGCGGCGGCCGGAGTGATGTCCTCGAGCGGCGTGCGGGATTGCCTCTCGCCGTTCAGCCGGGCGTCGTCGTGAAGAAGCGCTGAGGATCCAGCGCACTGATCGGCGTCCACCGAGCCTGTGGTGTGGATTCGTCCGCATCCCGGGGCACGGCGTCGAAATAGCCCTGGATCGCCAACCCGAGTCGCGGATCCTCGTCGACTTGCCGCGCCATCTCGTAGTAGACGGCCAGGACGTGCACGCACCGTGCCTTGCGTGCCGCGCACGAACAGTCGGCGCCGGCGAGAACGGGCGCGATCGAGATCCCGGCCGCCGTGATCGCGCGGTGCATGTCATCGGTCGGCACGGGCAGGTCCGGCACGATCCCGGCGACGGCGGTGATCGTTTGCCGGGACAGCGGCGCGACCTCGAGGTGGGTCACCGACGCCTGCCCGCCGCGGTGGATGGTGGCGCGCACCACCCGTCCCTCGACGGTGGCTAGTACGCCGTTGTTCCGGGCGATGCTGCGGGCGCGGGGCAACAGCGGGTCCGGCCGGGTCTGGCGCAGCGGCTCCGCCAGCCGCACCCAGTCCATGCCCCACGCCGTGTAACCGAATTCGTTGTCCGCCATCAGTTCTCCCTCTTGCGGCGCAAGATCTCGATCAACTGGTCGTCGTCCAGCGCGGCCAGAGTCGCGATGCCCGCCGCGTCGCCGAGGTCGCGCAACGCCGCCTTACGGTCGTGCATGCCCGCGATGTGCTCCTCCACGGTGGTGGTGGAGGTGAGCGTGGTGACGGTTACCGTGCGGGTCTGGCCGATCCGGTGCACCCGGTCGGAGGCCTGCGCCTCGACCGCGGGATTCCACCAGCGATCGAAGTGGACGACGTCGGCGGCGCGGGTCAGGGTGAGCCCGGTGCCCGCCGCGCGCAGGCTGAGCACCAGCACCGGTGGCCCGTCCTCGGCCTGGAACCGGGTGACGATCTCGGCGCGCTCGGCCTGCGAGAGCCCACCGTGGAAGAACGGCGCGGTCACCCCGAACCGGTCGGCCAGATGCCGGACGAGCAACTCACCGGTCTGCCGGTACTGGGTGAAAATCAATGTGGGACTGTCGGTTTCGAGATTGGTGGCGATGATGTCGGTGCACAGGTCGAGTTTTCCGGACCGGCCGGTCAACTCGTCGAGGTCGCCGGTGATCAGGCCGGGATGGTTGCACACCTGCTTGAGTGCGGTCAGCGCCGCGAGCACGCGGCCGTGACGCTCGATGCCCGCGCCGAATCCGTCGTCGACGGCTTTGTCGAGCAACTGGTCGTAGAGCCGCTCCTGCTCGGCGGTGAGGTCGCAGAGCAGGTCACTGTGGATCTTCGCGGGAAGGGCCGCGGCGACCTGACGCTTGGTTCGTGCCAGCACCACCGGTTCGATGGTGTCGCGCAACCGCGCCGCGGCGGCCGCCGACCCCTCGTGGATCGGTCGTACGAAGCGCCGCCGGAATTGCGTCCGGTGCCCGAACAGCCGGGGCGCCACCAGGTGCAGCAGGGCCCACAACTCCTCGAGATGGTTCTCCACCGGCGTGCCCGTGAGCGCGACCGTCGCGGCCGCGTCGATTCCGCGCGCGGCCTTCGCGATCTGGGTGCGGGGATTCTTCAGCGCCTGCGCCTCGTCGAAGACGGTCGTCGCCCAGTCCTGCTGCGCCAGCACCTGCCCGTGCAGCCGCAAGGTCGGATAACCGGTGACGACGATGGTGCCGGCGTCGGCGGCGACGGTGCCGCCACGCCAGACGACCGCGCGGAGCCCCGGCGCGAACCGGCCGATCTCGTGTGCCCAGTTGCCGACCAGCGAGGTCGGGCACACCACCAGTTGCGGGCCCGCCGCGGCCCGGTCGAGCAGGAAACCGATGGTCTGGACGGTCTTGCCGAGGCCCATCTCGTCGGCGAGCACCGCGCCGCCGTGCGCGGCCACCGTTTCGCGTAGCCAGCCGACCCCGCGGGCCTGGTACGGCCGCAGCTGCGCTTTCAACGTCGCCCGCAGGTCCGCGGTGACCGCCTCGGTGTCGCGCAGGACGCGCACCGCGTGGTGCGCGGCGACGATCGCGGTGCCGGACGCGTCCGGCACCGCGTGTGCCGCGATGGGCAAGGCATCGGCGTCCGTGTCGAGCGGCTCCCCGGCTGGATCGGCGAGAACGGAGCGCACGATCCGCTGCCAGGACAGGACCGACTCGCCCGGCTGCTCGGGCCTCGAACCGGCGAGAGTCTGGGCGTCGACCAGCACGGCGTCGACCTCCGCGACCGCGAGGGCTCCGTCCGCGACCGGGACGGCCAGGGCGACGGTCTCGCGGTCACCCGGACCGGCTGGGTGGGGACCGGTGGTATGTCCCGTCCAGGACCAGAGCGCGAACATGTGCCGATCGGGTAGATATGTGGCGTGTGTGCTTGGCAGGGCGCACCCCTTAATCAACGTATAGTGTACGGAGTAGTATAACAACGTACACCGTATCGAATTGATTCCCCGAGGAGCCGGTGAGCGAGGACAGCACATTCGACCAGGCCAGGCGGCTGATGGGCCTGCTGTGGCGGCACCAACTTCCGCCGCCACCGGTGGGGCGCGGTCCGAAGCCGACCGTGAGCGTCGACGCGGTGGTCGCGGCGGCGGTCGCGCTCGCCGACCGCGACGGCTACGACAAGGTCTCCATCCGAGCCGTCGCCGCCGAACTCGGGCTGCGGCCGATGGGTCTCTACACCTACGTGCCGAGCAAGGACGCGCTGACGATCCTCATGGTCGACGCGGTCGCCGACGAGGATCCGCCCATCCCCGGCGATCTGCCGCCGCGCGAGCGGATGGCGGCCGTGGCCAGACAGGTCCGTGCGGAACTCGTCGCACATCCCTGGCTGCTCGACGTCCCGCCGTGGCGGCTGGTACTCGGGCCGGGGCGGATGCGCCGCTACGAACGGCAGCTCGCCGCGATCGATGGGCTCGGCCTGCCGGACGTGGTGATGGACCGGGTGATCGCCGTGTTGTCGGAGTTCGCCACCGGGAACGCGCGCATGGCGGTGGCCGCGGCCAGAGAGACCGGGCGGATGAGCGACGCGCGGTGGTGGGAGGTGCACGGCCCGCTGCTGGCCGAGGTCATGCCGCCGAGCCGTTTCCCGCTCTCGTCACGCGTCGGGGCCGCGGTCGGTGAGCTGTATCAGGCGCCCGCCGACCCCGACGGCTCCTTCGAATTCGGCCTGGCCAGGCTGCTGGACGGCATTCTCGGCGCGGTGCCCGGAGCCTGAACGCCTCCGGACACGCCGACAGCGGGCGACCTCTTGGTCGCCCGCTGCCGGTGGAAACGGTGTTCTGTTGTCCGATGCTGTTGTGTCAGGACGCGAGGAGCAGATCAGAGCGCGGGAGCGGACTCCGTGTCGATCACGGCGTCCAGCTCACGCAGCCGATCCATGTGTTCGTTCGCGTGGTGCTGGCAGAAGAGCAACTCTCCACCTGCGGGCAGTACGGCGCGCACTCGGGCGGCCGCCCCGCAGCGGTCGCAACGATCGACCGCGGTCAGTGGGGTGCTTGTCAGGGTTCCTGGCATGACTCCTCCGTCCTGGCTCCCGGTCCCGACGACCGTTCACCTGGTGTGGGGCCCGTGGTCACTCACCACGAGCTCGCTACCGCTACTTCCCAGCAGGGGTATGACTACTCTGTCAGACGTTCGGGACGGGGGACTTTGTTCCCGCGTAGGAAGCAGTGTGTTTTCGATAACACGACCAGGGATTTCGCTACGGGCGAACGCCACAGGTCCTGTCGTCGATGTGCACTGCGTCACACCCTCGATCGGCCGATCCAGTTGTCTACCGGGAGATTACCCGTGACCTATGACACTCACACACTTGTTCACCTATGCACTTTGGACGAATGGCTTTCCGCTCGGCAAACGGGGGAGTACCGTGCGCCCTCGCTCGCCGAAGCGGGGTTCATTCATCTCTCCACGCCCCAGCAGGTGCACTTGCCCGCAAACCGCTTGTTCCGCGGACGGCGTGATCTCGTGCTGCTGCGGATCGACGCCCGCCGCGTGGGTTCGCCGATCGAATGGGAGCCCGGCGTCCCCACCGACCCGGAATCGATGCTCTTCCCGCATCTGTACGGCCCCTTGCCGGTGGCCGCGGTCACCGGAGTCGAGGACTACCCGCCCGAGTCGGACGGGAGTTTCGCCCCACGCACGGCGTGATCACCGGTCGCGGATCTCGCGCGCCACGATGGCGGCCTGAACCCGCGACCGCACACCGAGTTTCGTCAGCACCCGGGAGACGTGCGTCTTCACGGTCGTCTCGCCGATGAACAACCGGCCCGCGATCTGCGCGTTGGACAAGCCGTCGCCGAGACACTCGAGCACTTCGCGTTCCCGCTCGGTGAGCCCGTGGAGCCCGGCGGGAGCCGGTCGCGTGCCCGCGCCGTTCGAGGCGAACGCCGCGATCACCGCTCGCGTCACTTCCGGAGCCAGCACGCCGTCACCCGCCGCCACCGCGCGCACCGCCTCGACCAGGGCCCGTCCCGACGTCGATTTCAGCACGAACCCCGAAGCGCCCGCGCGCAGCGTGCGAAAGACGTACTCATCCAAGTCGAAGGTGGTCAGGATCAGCACCTCGGCCAGACCCGCCGCGGTGATCCGCTCGGTGGCGGTGATGCCGTCCACCCCCGGCATCCGCACGTCCATCAGCACCACCTGTGGCCGCAGCGCTTTGGCCTGCGCCACCGCGACATCCCCGTCGGCCGCTTCGCCGACCACCTCGATGTCGTCCTCGGCGTCCAGGATCATCCGCAGGCCCGCGCGAATCGCGGCGTGGTCGTCGGCGATCACCACCCGGATCGTCATGCGGCGTCCGTCGATCCGAGCGGCAGGCTGGCCAGAACTTCCCACCGGCCGGAATCCGTTCCGGCGCGCAGGCTTCCGCCGAGCGCAGCCGCACGCTCGCGCATATTCACCAGACCGCGTCCAGCTCGATCCGTCGCACCGGATGGTCGCCGCGGCCCGATCCGGTTGTCGACGGATATGGTCAGCATTCCCTCCTCGGTGCGCACGTCGATGCGGATCTCCTGTCCCGGTGCGTGTTTCATGGCGTTGGTCATAGCTTCCTGCACGATTCGATAGGCGGCCTGGCCGACCGCACTGGGCAGCGCTGCGCCGGCGGGCGATTCGCGTACCAGCACCGAAACCCCCGCGGCGCGGGCTGCGTCCACCAGGATCGGCAGCTGTGCGAGCGTGCGGGGCGCGGCGATCTCCTCCGCCGCGTCGTCGCTGCGCAGCAATCCGATCATGGTGCGCATCTCCTCCAGAGCACTGACGCTGTCGGCCCGAATGGACCGCATGATCCCGGCCACCGCGGGGTCGGCTTCGCGGCGGTCCAGTATTCCGATCGCCGCCTCCGAGTGCAGCGCGATGGCCGACAGGTGCCCGGCGATCACGTCGTGCAGGTCGCGCGCCATCGTGGTGCGCTCGTCGGCGACGGCCGCGCGCCGGTCGAGTTCGGCGACCAGGGTCAGCGCCTGGGCGCGGGCGCGCTCGGCGTGCGCCACCTCCTTGTGCGTGCGCACCGAATTCGCCCACCAGATCGGCGTCGCGACGAAACTGAACACCGCCACCAGGGCGAGCGACACCGCACGTGGGTCGCCGGTCAGCGCCAGCACCAGGACTACGAGGACGCCCGAGAGCGCGAACCAGGACAGCGCCGTGATCCGCGCGGTCCGGCGCCCGGAGTACAGCACGGCGGCGTAGATCAGGTCGGCGTAGATGATCCACACCGACACGGTGGCGCCGAGCCGGATGTCCATCGCCAAGGGGACGAGCCCGCCCAGCATGGCCGCGACCGGCGCGCGGCGCCGGGCGAACGTCGCCAGGCACAGCACGGCGAGCACACCGAACCGCACCCACAACGACACCTGCTCGCCCCGGTCGGTCATCGTCGACAGGCCGGACAGGTAGAGCGCCGCGCCGCCGGCGAACGCGATCACCGCGCCCAGCGCGTCCCGCGTCCGCTCCGGGAAATCCGACCACCGCCGCACGCCTCCATCACAGCACAGCGCGGGCGACGCGCCATCGGCCGAAGTGATGACCGATCCGTTCGCGCACGCGGTGATCCGGCTAATCTGGAGGGCGTGAACGTCGACGTCACCGCACTCCCCGGCATCGGGGTCCGCAAGGACTTCGAGGTGCGTTCCGGTCGCCGAATCGGCGTGGTCGCCCACCGTGACGGTGATATCGACCTGATCGTCTCCAAGCTCGACGATCCCGACGCCTGTGCCGCGCAGATCCCGCTCACCACCGACGAGGCAGCGGTGCTGGCCAATCTGCTCGGCGCGCCGCAGCTGGTCGCCAAGCTCAACGACGACCACCGCGACATGCCCGGGATCACCACGCGCCAGCTCCCGATCGGGGACGACTCCCCGTACGACGGCCGCACCCTCGGCGAAACCGAGATGCGCACCCGCACGAAGGTCTCCATCGTGGCGGTCATGCGGGCCGGGCAGTTGCATCCCTCGCCCGGACCCGATTTCACCTTCACCACGGGCGACCTGCTCGTAGTCGTCGGCACTCCGGAGGGCTTGGATGCCGCCGCGAAGATCTTGACGCACGGCTGACGTGACGGACACCGCGCTCGCCTTGCTCGAGCTCGGAGCGGTTCTTTTCGTTCTCGGCATGCTGGGTCGTGTCGCGGGCCGTGTCGGGATGTCACCCATCCCGCTGTACCTGCTCGGCGGTGTCGCCTTCGGCCAGGGCGGTCTCATCGAACTCCGCGCCGCCTACGACTTCGGCCATGTGGCCGGTGAGATCGGCGTGGTGCTGCTGCTCTTGCTGCTCGGCTTGGAGTACACGGCGGCGGAGCTGGTCACCGGGTTGCGTCGTTCCTGGCCCGCCGGTCTGGTGGACATCGTGGTCAACGCGTCGCCGGGCGCGGTGGTGGCGCTGATGCTGGGCTGGGGCGTCTCCGGCGCGATCACGATGGCGGGCGTCACCTACATCTCGTCCTCGGGCATCGTGGCGAAAGTCCTCGACGATCTCGGCCGCCTGGGCAATCGCGAGACGCCGGTGATCCTGTCCATCCTCGTCTTCGAGGATCTGGCGATGGCGGTCTACCTGCCGATCCTCACCACGGTGCTGGCCGGGCTGAGCTGGGTCAGCGGGCTGCGCGCGTTGGCGGTGGCTCTGCTCACCATCACGCTGGTCCTCGCGGTGGCGCTGCGCTACGGGCGGTACGTGTCGGCGATCGTGGACAGCGCCGACCGCGAGGTCTTCCTGCTCACGCTGCTCGGCGCGGCGCTGCTGGTGGCGGGCGCGTCCTCGGCGCTGAGCGTGTCGGCGGCGGTCGGAGCGTTCCTGCTGGGCATCGCGATCTCCGGTTCCACCGCGCACGCGGCGGCGAAAATGCTCGAGCCGCTGCGCGACCTGTTCGCGGCCATCTTCTTCGTGGCCTTCGGGTTGAACACCGACCTGCGATCGATCCCGCCGGTGCTGGGCTGGGCGATCCTGCTGGCGGTGATCACCGTGGTGACCAAGGTGGCGACCGGGTGGTGGGCCGCCGCACGCGTGGGCATCCGGCCGCTGGGCCGGGCTCGCGCCGGTGCGGCCCTGGTCGCGCGCGGCGAATTCTCCATCGTGATCGCGGGACTGGCCGTGAGCGCGGGCGCGATGGACGGTCAGCTCACCGCGCTCGCCTCGACCTACGTTCTGCTGATGGCGGTGCTCGGCCCGATCGCGGCCCGCGTGGTCGAGCCGGTGGCCGGGGTCCTGCAGAGCCGTGGTCGCCCCGAGCCGCAGGTCTTCTGATCAGTCCTGCGCGGCCCTGCGTGTCGCGATCCGTTCCAGCCGGTGCCAGAACAGACTGGCGATCGCGCCGACCGCCAGGCCGATGGCGGCGGCGCACAGATGGCCGTAGTCGGTGAACGTCGGTTCGATCCACAGCGCCGCACCGAGCGCCACGAGGATCGCCCCCGCCCACACCAGTCGCACCCTGCCCCGGAACCGGAACGCCAGCGCCGCCAGCACGGCCGAGAACCCGTAACTGGTACCGACATCCGCGGCGACGGCCACTCGTAAGGGAATCACGCCGCGGTCGATGGCATGGGCGATGCCGGTGACGGTGAGCAGCGTCGCCCCGATATGCCCGGTCGCGAACAGCAGAATCCAGCGCGCCGTGCCCAGCCAGCGCTCCGCATAGGCCATGACCACCAGGAAACCGGCGATGGTCGTCCAGGGAAACCCGCCTTCGGTCCAGAACGCGGAGGCGACGAGCACCTGAACCGGGTTGTGCCGCATGTTGTACAGGTTGGTCGACGCCGAGAAGATCAGCCTGCGCTCCACCGAGTCCCCGACCCCGCGCAACGTCCACCACGTGACGAACAGCGTGAACGCGTAGGCGGTGCTGGCGGGCGCGGCCCCCAGATGTGCCCGGATCGCAGGCAACATCCGGCGCGGCAATCCAGGACGGCACAGCCAGGCCAGGGTGTCACGCAACTCGGCGCGCAGATCGACGGTCCGCGTCCACGGTGAGCGCGGCACGCGCGAAGTCGAGGTCGAGGCAACCACTCCGCAAGTCTGCCGTGCCGGGTGCGAGTTCGCCGTGCCCGCCCCGTGCAGACACGGCCGCTCGTCGGGCCAGGACGCGGCCGGAGTCTTGTTCGACGTCGACACGCGGAGCGGGACAGCTCCCGGAAAAGCGCGACGCCCGCATTCGCCGGCCGCTGGAAATATTCGAGCGGCACGACGAATGCGGGCGTCGAGGCGAGGCGACCTAGTCCAGGTAGTCGCGCAGGACCTGGGAGCGGCTGGGGTGGCGCAGCTTGCTCATGGTCTTGGACTCGATCTGGCGGATGCGTTCGCGGGTGACCCCGTAGACCTGGCCGATCTCGTCGAGAGTGCGGGGCTGGCCGTCGGTGAGACCGAACCGCAGCCGGACCACGCCCGCCTCCCGCTCCGACAGCGTCTCCAGCACCGACTGCAGCTGATCCTGCAGCAACGTGAAGCTCACCGCGTCGACGGCCACCACGGCCTCGGAGTCCTCGATGAAGTCACCGAGCTGGCTGTCGCCCTCGTCGCCGATGGTCTGGTCCAGCGAGATGGGTTCACGCGCGTACTGCTGGATCTCCAGCACCTTCTCCGGCGTGATGTCCATTTCCTTGGCCAGTTCCTCCGGCGTCGGCTCGCGACCGAGATCCTGGAGCAACTCGCGCTGGATGCGACCGAGCTTGTTGATGACCTCCACCATGTGCACCGGGATGCGGATGGTGCGGGCCTGGTCGGCCATGGCGCGGGTGATGGCCTGCCGGATCCACCAGGTGGCGTACGTGGAGAACTTGTAGCCCTTGGTGTAGTCGAACTTCTCCACCGCGCGGATCAGACCCAGGTTGCCCTCCTGGATCAGGTCGAGGAACGCCATGCCGCGGCCGGTGTAGCGCTTGGCCAGCGAGACGACCAGGCGCAGGTTGGCCTCCAGCAGGTGGTTCTTGGCCCGGTTGCCGTCGCGGACGATCCAGTTGTAGTCGCGGCGCATCGCGACCGGCAGCTTCTCACCCTGCTCGGCGAACTCGCGCACCTTCTCCGCCGCGTAGAGGCCTGCCTCGATCCGCTTGGCGAGTTCGACCTCCTCTTCGGCGTTGAGCAGCGCGACCTTGCCGATCTGCTTGAGGTAGGCGCGGACCGAGTCGGCGGAGGCGGTGAGTTCGGCGTCCTTGCGGGCCTGGCGCAGCGCCTCGGATTCCTCCTCGTCCCAGACGAAATCGCCGGAGGCCTTGTCCGCCGCCGTCGGCTCGTCGGCTTCCTCGCCCTCGGCTTCCTCGGTCTCGGCTTCCTCGGCGACGTCGACCAGTTCGTCGCCGTCGGCGAGGTCTTCCTCGGAGACCTCCAGATCGCCGAGATCGTCGAGATCGAGCGACTCGTCCTCGAGCGCCTCGTCGGCGCCGGGCTCGCCGTCCGGGCCCGCCTTCTTGGTCGTGGCCTTCTTCGCGGGAGCCTTGGCCGCCTTCGCGGCCTTCTTGGCAGGCGCCTTCTTGGCGGCGGCCTTCTTCGCCGGAGCCTTCTTCGCAGCAGCCTTACGGACCGGCCGTGCTGCGGTTACATCTGCGGAGTCGGCATCGGCCGATTCGGCGGTCTGACGGGTATTCGTGGCTACCACGTACGCCCTTTCGTGACGGTCTCGTGCGGCGTCACGCCAGAGTGGTGTTCCGGCGGAGCGATCTGTCGGGTTTCACCGGCGGAGGGCCGGTCGGGGTTTCTCCGGCTCAGCCGGGCACGTTCCATTGTAACGATCTAACCAGGGTACCTACGGCACGATGCAGGGAACGGCATCCTCGCGGTACCCGCGCGCCTCAGGGGGCGACACCGCCCGCGATCGCCATCGCGGCGCCGACGATGCCCGCGGTGTTCCGCAGGCGGGCCGGGATCACGGGCGTCCGGTTGGTGAGCAGGGGGATCCACTTCTCGGAGTCCCTGCTGATGCCCCCGCCCGCGACGAACACGACCGGGAAGAACAGGTTCTCCAGCGTGGTCAGGACCAGGCTGACCTGTGCGGCCCACTGCTCGTAGCTCAGGCCGTCGCGTTCCTTGATCGAGGCCGCGGCCCGGTGCTCGCTCTCCATGCCCTGGATCTCCAGGTGGCCGAGCTCTGTGTTGGGCACCAGCGTGCCGTGGTAGAGCAACGCGGAGCCGATGCCGGTGCCGAAGGTCAGCAGCATGACCAGGCCCGCGAAATTCCGTGCCGCGCCGTAGTGGTCCTCGGCCATGCCCGCGGCGTCCGCGTCGTTGAGCACGGTGACCGGACGACCGCCGAGCGCGGCGGAGAACAGCGCTCGCGCGTCGGTGCCGATCCAGGACTTGTCGATGTTCGCCGCGGTGCGCGCCACGCCGCCGATCACCACCGCGGGCAGGGTGAGCCCGACCGGCCCGGTCCACTTGGCTCGGTCGACCAACTCGGCCACCGCCTCGGCCACGGCGAACGGTGTCGCGGGGTGCGGTGTCGCGATCTTGATCCGCTCGTGGACCAACTCGCCGGTGGCCAGATCGACCGTGGCGCCTTTGACGCCGCTGCCGCCGATGTCGATGCCGAATGCGTGCCCCCGAGCGGACATGACTAACCCCTCGTCTCCCTGTGCTGGCCGGTGTGATGACAGCGCTGCACGGGGCCCGGGACGCCACAGCGGGCGTGCGAATGGGATGCCCGACGACGGCGCTGTGTCGTGCACGACAAGAGTAATGGGACCACGAGGCTGGGCGTTCGGCGAGGATGTGTGATGCGATGAAGGGCGTGCCGGAAACCTCATCGCCAGTGTCCGACTACACCCCCGACTCCTTCGTCTCGATCGTCGCGCGCGGCGACGAGGCCGAGTTGCGCCGTGTCGCGGTCGACATCGCCGAGACAGCCGCCGCCCATGTCCGCTCCCGCCGCCCCGAGGTGTTCGGGCCCGCGGGCGCGCACGTCGAAGGCGCGGTGCAGTCCAAGAGCCACGAGACCGACCCGGTGACCATCGTGGACACCGAGACCGAAGAGCTGATCCGCAAGCTGCTCGCCGAACAGCGCCCCGGCGATCCGATCCTCGGCGAGGAGGGCGGCGGCAGCATCGATGACGCGAGCGCGGACACCGTCCACTGGGTGGTGGATCCGATCGACGGCACCGTCAACTTCCTCTACGGCATTCCCGGCTATGCCGTGTCGGTCGCCGCGCTGCGGGGCGGGCGGCCGGTCGCGGGCGCCGTGGTGGATGTCGCGCGGGCGGCGACCTACAGCGCCGGGCTCGGGCTGGGCGCGCTGCGCGTCGACGCCGAAGGCGCGGTGGAGCACCTGCGCTGCACGCCGGTCGAGTCGCTCGCGATGTCGTTGGTGGCCACCGGGTTCGCCTATGGCAGGCATCGCCGGAGCAGGCAGGCGGAACTGGTCGCGCAGGTGCTGCCGCACGTGCGCGACATCCGCCGTTTCGGTGCGGCGGCGCTGGATCTGTGCCATGTCGCGGCGGGCCGGGTGGACGCCTACTACGAGCACGGATTGAACGCCTGGGACTGGGGCGCGGGCGCGCTGATCGCCGCGGAGGCGGGCGCGCGGCTGACGCTTCCGCCCGCGACGGCGCCGGGCGCCGCCGGCGACCTGGTGGTCGCCGCCGCGCCCGGCATCGCCGGCGAACTGGGCGAGTTGCTGGCCCGGGTCGGGGCTACCGAGCCGATTCCGGACCGCTGATCAGCAGTGGGCCTGCCGCGCGGCGTCGAGCAGCTTGATATCGATGGAGGTCGAGTTGCCAGGCGCCGGGTTCTTCAGCGAACGCAGCACCTCCTCGGCGTCGTTGCTGGGCCGGATGTCGCGGAACAGCGAGCCGAGCACCAGATCGACGGTGTCGTCGCCGCGCTGATCCTCGATCAGCTCGGCGCACGGCGCGACCAGCTGCACGGAGGCGGCGGCCGGGCGGCCGTTGACGCCGAAGCGGATCTGTCCGGTGCATTCGAGGTCGCCGTTGACGTATACCGAATCGTTGCCGTATTGCGTTCCGGGTGCGCTCGCGAAGCCGAGGTCGCCTAGCTGGGCGGCAACGTGCGCGGCTTGGCCGCGCTGATTGTTCGCGTTCAGCACGCGCACCTTGCTCGCCGCCAGCGCGGCGGGTTCCACGTCCTGCAGCCGGCTCGCGCCGACCCGCTGGCCGAGCGGAGTCGCTTGCGGCGCACCGGGATCCGAGGCCGGGCTCGGTGAGTTGCACGCCATCGCGGTGTGGTCGGTGTCGTGCGTCGTGAGGGCTTTCACCCAGACGATCCCGCAGATCAAAGCGAGAACGCCGAGCATGATGAGCCAGGGCTGGGGGCGGCGGCGCACGAACGGACGACCTTGCGAATCCGTCGCGCTGCCTTCGGTGATCAGTGAAACCACCAGCACACTCTACGAAAATGTGGCGGGGACGCGGCGCAAGGTCTCGGTGCGTTCCCCGGACGGTGTCGATTGGCCCTCATTTTCGACTCGTGTGGGTTTTGATTGCGACTTTTGCTCCGGGGTCCGCTATTGTCTGGCGGCCCAGATCGAATCACCGGTGCGGAAATCAGTGGTCGGTCGCGGGAACAAGAAGGGCATGTCCTGCGTTTACCCAGCGCTATCGGGAGTGGATCGGCCTGATCCGCCCTGATAGGAGACCGGTGTACGTGTGACGTGCACCACCGGCGGGGCGGTACCGGTCGCGGCGGTTCCGGCAGGAATCGGGTGTGAGCGGACCGGTCCGGGATATACGGAGTTAGGACGAGGGGAAGACGACATGGCAACCGACTATGACGCACCGAGGCGCACCGAATCCGACGATGTGTCGGAGGACTCGCTGGAGGAGCTGAAGGCTCGTCGTAACGAGGCACAGTCCGCCGTCGTGGATATCGACGAATCCGATACCGCGGAGTCGTTCGAGCTTCCCGGCGCCGACCTGTCCGAGGAAGTGCTGACGGTTCGGGTGATCCCGAAGCAGGCCGACGAGTTCACCTGTTCCAGCTGTTTCCTGGTCCATCACCGGAGCAGGCTGGCCAGTGACAAGGGTGGCCAGATGATCTGCATGGACTGCGCCGCCTGAGCTCGACGAGAGCGAGCGAAGTGTCAGCCCGCGCTCGGCAGACCGAGCGCGGCGAGGACCCGTTCGGGCCGCCGCGTACTGACCAGCCAGTACGGCGTCGGATCGTCCGGGTCGTCGAGCACGAGCAAGACCATCGGCCCGACCCAGGGTCGATGCTGGACATAGGCGGCGGGGTCGAGCTGGCGACCCAGCGCCGCGCTTTTCGCGGTGGGGGCGACGGCCGCCGCGCGGGCAACGAAATTCACCGGTAGATGTGCGCGATCGGCGCGTAACTCCGGTGTGCCGTTCGCGTCCGGCGCGACTTCGACGCGGTGCCGGCTCAGCCACAGCAGCACCCAGACCGGCACCGGGAACAACACGACATACGGCAGCCACGCCCGCAGGCCCGGTGCGCCCATGTGGATCTCCGCCGCGAGCAATCCGGTGATGGCGAAGGCCACCGGCCACCACCACAGCGGCACCCACAGGCGCTCCCGGTAGTGGTGCGCGCGCTGCTTTTTCTCGTCCGTCGTCATGGGATTGGGCTGGTCCGACACGAGTCAACACTAAGTCACGAGGGCAAACAGCCTACGCGTAGGCTCGTCCAACGTGAGCGCACTTTCACCCATACCCTTGCTGCGGCTGGACCCCGGCATACCCGTGCCCACGCGCGCCCATGCGGGCGACGCGGGCGTGGATCTGTGCACCACGCAAGACGTCATCCTGGAGCCGGGAGAGCGGGTGCTCGTCGGCACCGGTGTCGCGGTCGCGCTACCGGTCGGCACGGTCGGCCTGATCCATCCGCGCTCGGGTCTGGCGGCCAAGACCGGGCTGTCGGTGGTGAACACCCCCGGCACGGTGGACGCGGGGTATCGGGGCGAGATCAAGGTGTGCCTGATCAACCACGACCCGCGCACGCCGATCGAGTTGCGACGCGGCGACCGGATCGCGCAACTGCTGGTGCAGCGAGTGGAGCTGGTGGATTTCCTGGAGGTCGAATCGCTCGACGAGACGACCCGGGGGGTGGGCGGCTACGGCTCCAGCGGCGGTCACGCGAGCCTGACCGCGCAGACGAACGGGGTGGGCCGGGCGGCCGGCGAGGAGGCATGACGGGAATGTTCGGAAAGCGAAAGAAGTCGAGCCGGGCCGAGGACGACCGGTACGACGAGGCGGAGGACTACGGCGACTACGAGCCCGCCTACGAGGACGAGTACGACGACGACTTCTACGATGACGCTCCCACCGACGAGCGCTCGTACGAGGGCGTGGATCTGAACGTCGACCGTCCGCACGGCCGGCCCGGCCCGTACGACTACGACGAGGTCGCAGAACTGCTCGACGCGGTGTCCGAGCAGCGGCTGGACCTGGGGTCGGTGCTGGTGCCGGTACCGCCGGGCGGCCAGCTGCAAGTCGAGATGACGCCGGAGGGCCAGCCGCAAGCGGTGCACCTGGCGACGGAACACGGCCGGATCACCGTCGCGGCTTATGCCGCGCCCAAGACCTCGGGTCAATGGCGGCTGGTCGCGGCGGATCTGGCCGACTCGCTGCGCAAGGACGGCGCCAGGGTGTCGGTGGAGAACGGACCGTGGGGCCGGGAGTTGCTGGCCCTGACCGAGGGTGCTGACCTGCGTTTCATCGGCGTGGACGGTTATCGCTGGATGGTGCGGCTGGTGGCGGCGGGTCCGTCGGGCGCGGCGAACGACGGCACCCCGCTGGTCAAGGCGGCGCGGGCGGTCCTGAGCGAGACGGTCGTGCGGCGTGGCGAGGACCCGCTGCCGGTGCGCGAGCCGCTGCCGGTGGTGCTGCCGCAGCAATTGGCCGAGCAGCTGGCCGCGGCCCATCAGCAGCAGGTCGAAGCCCAGCAGCAGGCGATGGCCGCGCAGGTGGCGGCGCAGACCGGCGCGCAGCCGGTGGTGCCGCGGATGCCGCAGGGTCCGCGCCGCGGCGCGGACGGATCGGCCATGCAGCAGCTCGGCCTGAACTGAGCCGGGCGACTCACCCGAAGGCGCCGAGCCCCGTGTGTCCGAGGACCGCGGGATCGGCGCCGAGTTCGTCCAGGGTGATCCGATGCAGCCGCGAGCGCGGGGCCAGCGCCGCCCACTCCTCGGCCACCGCGGGCGGATGCACCGGGTCGTCGACCGCGGCGATCACCGCAAGCGGCGGCTCGAAGGTGGCCAGCAGCTCGGCGGCGGGCCACTTGTAGTCGGCGGCCTCCTCCAGTGCCCGCGGAAGGTCCGGCCACTGTGCCCGCCACGACTGGGTCAGCGCGTCCGCCAGCCACCGGGGGCTGCTCGCCCGCATCCGCTCGATCACCGCGGCCAGGCCGTCGGCGCGCAGCTGGGCCGCGGTGGCCGCCGCGCTCAGCGCGGCGGGGCAGGCGGCGGTGTCGGATCCGGTCCAGGCGGGCAGCGCCGCCACCACTCCGACGACACGATCCGGGTGCTCGGCTGCCCACTCCAGGGCGATCGCCGCGCCGAGCGAGATACCGGCCACCAGGACCGGGGCCGCGTCCGCCGCCGCCTCCAACGCGGCCAGGCAACTCGCCACCACCTGGCGCGGGTCCGGTTCCACCGCGACGAAATCCAAGCCGCGTGCGGCGCTGGCGGGCCCGAAGGCGCGCCGCGCGAAGTCGGCGTCGGACCCGGTGCCGGGCAGCGCCACGACGCGGGCGGGGTGTGGGGAGTCGAACATCGGTCCGAGCGTAGCGGGGGTGGCCCGGCCCATCTACAGTGGCGTTGTACGGCCGCAGCAGGTCGTGCGGATCGGATCCCTCACGATGGTGTGCGACCCACGCCATCTGCTCTATGCAGGAGAGCGTGCACAATGTCATCCGCAGCCTCAGGGTATTTTCGACGTCTGGGCCGCAGGCTGACCCAGGACCTCGATCAGCTGGATGCCGAAGAGCTGGCCGAGACCTCCGAGGCCTCGGGCGCGTCGCGCGCGTCGGAGTGTCGGCGCGGTGACGAGGCCACCATGCTCGGTAGGCTCCGCAGTGTCGAAGCATGTCCGAAGTCCGCGGGCGCCAGCGTCCAGGCCGAGTTCTTCGACGGCACCGACGCCATCACACTGGTCTGGATCGGGCGCAGGCGCATTCCCGGCATCGAGCCGGGGCGGCGCATTCTCGTCCGTGGCCGGGTCGGCGACCGTGACGGACGCAAAGTGATCTTCAACCCCTACTACGAATTGCGCGGGAACAGCTGACGTATGCCTTGGAGCGACGACAACGCAGGATCGGACGACCGCACCGGGCTCGACGTGCCCGACCGTGACGAGGAACGTGCCGAGCAGACCCTCCTCGAACAACTCGGCGGTTTCAGCGGCCTGATCTACTCGACGCTCCCCGTCGTCGTGTTCGTTCCCGTGAACAGCTTCGCCGGGCTGGCCGCCGCGATCTGGTCGGCCCTCGGAGTGGCCGCCGCCATACTCCTGTGGCGTCTGGTGCGTCGCGATCCCGTACAGCCCGCCATCTCAGGATTCTTCGGCGTCGGCATCTGCGCTTTCATCGCCTACCGGATGGGCGAGGCCAAGGGGTTCTTCCTCTTCGGCATCTACACCAGCCTTGTGTACGCGGGGGTGTTCCTCGCGTCCATCCTGGTCCGCAGACCGCTGGTCGGCGTCATCTGGGGTGTGCTGAACGGTCATGGGTCCGACTGGCGGTCGGATCCGCGCTCGGTGCGCCTCTACGATCTGGCCACCGCCACGTGGATCCTGGTGTTCGGGGCGCGCTATCTGGTGCAGTCGCAGCTCTACGACACCGACCGCACCGGCTGGCTGGCCTTCGCTCGCATCGCGATGGGCTGGCCGCTGACCGCGGTGGCGCTGGGCGTCACCATCTGGGCGGTGCGGCGTGCGGGCCACCTGCCCGCCAAGTCGGTGGCCGCGGCCGGGCCGGTCTGAGCGTTGACCCGGCGCTCGCGCCCGGCGAAAACCACAGGGGTGGGATAAGTCCCACCGCCGAGGTGAATGCTTCCCCACCCTGGGGTGGCTGGTCGCTCTCCCGAGTTCGTCAGACGATCTATGCGTACCGAAAACACGCACTGATCGGCAAGAAAGGACTCGGACGTGGCTACCGAGCACAACACCGCGGCGCTGCCCAAGACCCACAACCCCGCTCTCTCGGAGAGCCGGCGGGTATCGGCCGAACTGGACAAGCTGATCGGCCCGGCGGCCGCGGGCGATCGCCAGGCGGTCGCCGAGATCATCCGGATCGTGCACCCGCTGGTGCGGCGCTACTGCGGCGCGCGCCTGGGCAACACGGCGCATCTACAGGTCACCGCCGATGACGTGGTGCAGGAAGTCCTGCTGGCCACCGTGAACGCCATTCCGCGCTACCGCGATCAAGGCAAGTCCTTCCTGGCCTTCGTCTACGGCATCGCGGCCAACAAGGTCGCCGACGCGTTCCGCCGCTCACAGCAGCACCCCGCCTACCCGATGGCCGACGTGCCGGACTACGCGTCCTCCGCCGCCGGACCGGAAGAGTGGGCGCTGGCCTCCGAACGACGCGCCGCCACAAAGGAACTCATGAAGGTGCTGGCCCCCGCGCATCGTGAGGTGCTGGTGATGCGCATCGTGCTCGGCTGGTCGGCGGCGCAGACCGCCGAGGCCATCGGCACCAGCCCGGGCGTGGTGCGGGTGATGCAGCACCGCGCGCTGAACAAGCTGCGCGCGGAGCTGCGACTGGCCGCCTAGTGCTCCGGCGGCGCTTCGCCGACGATCCGCGTCCGGCCGTATACGGGGAGTTATGGCCTGATGCCGTAGTTGGCGAGTTCCAGCCGGAGGTCTTCCTCGGCCTCCACCGAAGTGACGAACAGCAGCTCGTCGTCGCCTTCCAGCGCGTCGTCGGGCTGCGGCACGATCACCCGGCCGCCGCGCAGGATGGTCACCAAGGCGGCGTCGCGGGGCAGGGTGAGCGTGCGCACCGGTTTGCCGGCCAGCGAGGTGTCCGCGGGCAGCGTCATCTCGACCAGATTCGCCTGGCCCTGGCGCAGCGTCATCAGCCGCACCAGGTCACCGACGGACACCGCTTCCTCGACCAGGGAGGCGAGCAGCCGTGGTGTGGACACCGCGACGTCCACACCCCAGGAACCGTCGAAAAGCCATTCGTTGCGCGGATCGTTCACCCGAGCCACCACCCGGCGCACCCCGAACTCGGTCTTGGCCAGCAGGCTGTGCACCAGGTTCGCCTTGTCGTCACCCGTGGCCGCGATGACGACCTCGTAGGTCTGCAGCCCCGCCTGCTCCAGCAGGGCCAGTTCGCACGCGTCGGCGTGCACCCAGACCGCGTCCGGGATGGCGGCGGCATCGATGTGTTCGAGCTGACGCTCCAGGAGCATGACCCGGTGCCCGCCGCGCAGGAGTTCCCTGGCGATCGATCGGCCGACAGCGCCCGCTCCGGCGATGGCCACTTTCATGTTCAGTCCTCGCTCGCTGGGGGCTTCGCGGCCAGGGCGACGGCCTCGCCCACGGCACCGGATGCGGCGGCCACGTAGACGATGTCGTCGGCCTGGATGATGGTCTTCTTGTCGGGCAGCAGTGCCTGGCCGAACCGGATGATGAACGCGACCCGGGCGGCGATGGTCTGCTCCAAGTCGCGCACGGTGCGGCCGTACCACTCCTCGTGCAGCGTCAGCTGGGTCACGGCAACCGTTCCGGTCGGGTCACGCCAGGTGGTGGTGCCGGTGTCGCCGATGAGCGCGCGCAGGAAGCGGTCGGTGGTCCACGGGACCGTGGCGATGGTCGGGATGCCGAGCCGCTCGTAGACCGCGGCGCGCTTGGCGTCGTAGATGCGGGCGACCACCCGCTCGACCCCGAACATCTCCCGGGCGACCCGGGCGGAGATGATGTTCGAGTTGTCGCCGGAGGAGACCGCCGCGAACGCGTCGGCCCGTTCGATTCCCGCCTTTATCAGCACATCTCGATCGAATCCGACCCCCGTCACCCGCTCGCCGGGAAAATCGGACCCCAGCCGCAGGAAGGAACTGGAGTCCCGGTCGATCACGGTGACTTCGTGACCTACGCGGACCAGGGCATGGGCCAGCGACGAGCCGACGCGCCCGCACCCCATGATCACTACGTACACCGTGCAACCTCGTTCCTGGAACCATGGTGTTCGGTCTGCTTTGCTGTTCGGTCGAACGCTACCCGTCGAATGATTCCACCGGCCACGTTCCCCCTCCAGCCGGCGAGCAAACCTGCGAGCCACGCGCGCGATCCCCCGTGCGGGGGCCTATGCTCGCTCCAGTGTCCAAGTTGACGACGGCAGCGAAGCGAGTGCTGCTGGGCAGGCCTTTCCGTAGCGACTCGCTGGGTCACACGCTGCTGCCGAAGCGAATCGCGCTCCCCGTGTTCGCCTCCGATGCCATGTCATCGGTGGCCTACGCCCCCGAAGAGATCTTCCTCGTGCTGTCGGCCGCCGGGGTGGCGGCGTACCTGTACGCCCCGTGGGTCGGATTGGCGGTCGCCTTCGTCATGGCGGTGGTCGTGGCCAGCTACCGGCAGAACGTGCACGCCTACCCCTCCGGCGGCGGCGACTACGAAGTGGCCACGACGAACCTGGGACCCAACGCGGGCTTGACGGTCGGCAGCGCGCTGCTGGTCGACTATGTGCTCACCGTCGCGGTATCGATCTCCTCGGCCGCGTCCAACATCGGTTCCGCCATTCCGTTCGTCGCCACGCACAAGGTGCTGTTCGCCGTCGTGGCCATCGCCCTGCTCACCGCGATAAACCTGCGCGGCGTGCGGGAATCGGGCACCGCGTTCGCCATTCCGACCTACGCGTTCATCGTCGGCATGTTCGTCATGCTCGGCTGGGGCCTGTTCCGGATCTTCGTGCTCGGGGAGGAGTTGCGGGCCGAATCGGCGGGCTTCGGCTTGATCGCCGAACACGAGCACCTCTACGGGCTGGCCTTCGCCTTCCTCATCGCGCGCTCGTTCTCCTCCGGCTGTGCCGCGCTGACCGGTGTGGAGGCGATCAGCAATGGTGTGCCCGCGTTCCGCAAACCCAAGTCGCGCAATGCCGCCACCACATTGCTGATGCTGGGCACGATCGCGATCGTCTTGCTGATGGGCATCATCATCCTCGCCCAGAAGATCGGGGTGGTGTACGCGCACAACGTCGAGGACCTGACCGGCGCACCGTCGGACTATCACCAGAAGACGCTGATCGCCCAGCTCGCCGAGACCGTGTTCGAGGGGTTCCCGCTCGGGTTCTTCTTCATCACGACGGTGACCGCGCTGATCCTCGTGCTCGCCGCGAACACGGCGTTCAACGGGTTCCCGGTGCTCGGCTCGATCCTGGCCCAGGACCGTTACCTGCCGCGCCAGCTGCACACCAGAGGCGATCGGCTGGCGTTCAGCAACGGCATCCTGTTCCTGTCCGGCGCGGCCATCGCGTTCGTGGTGCTGTTCGGCGCCGAAGTGACCAAGCTGATCCAGCTGTACATCGTGGGCGTGTTCGTGTCGTTCGTGCTCAGCCAGACCGGCATGCTGCGGCACTGGACCCGCCTGTTGCGCACCGAGACCGACCCGGCGCAGCGCGCGCGGATGAAGCGCTCGCGGGTGATCAACGCGGTCGGGCTCAGCGCGACCGGAGCGGTGCTGGTGATCGTGCTGATCACCAAGTTCTTCGCGGGCGCCTACATCGCCATCTTCACCATGGTCGCGATCTTCGTCGTGATGAAAATGATTCGCAGGCATTACGATTCGGTCTCGCGGGAATTGGACGAGCACGAGTGGGACGGCGTGCTGCCCAGCCGTTCGCATTCCATCGTGCTGGTATCCCGGCTGCATCTGCCCACCCGCCGCGCCCTCGCCTACGCACGCGCCAGTCGCCCGGACACGCTGGAGGCGGTGACGGTGAATGTCGACGAGGCCGACACCAGGGCGCTGGTGCGGGAGTGGGAGAACAGCGACATCACGGTGCCGCTCAAGGTGATCGAATCGCCCTATCGCGAGATCACCAAGCCGGTGCTCGACTATGTGAAGCGGGTGCGCAAGGACGCCCCGCGCGACGTGGTGACCGTGTTCATCCCCGAATACGTGGTGGGTCATTGGTGGGAGCAGGTGTTGCACAACCAGAGCGCGCTGCGCTTGAAGGGCAGGCTGCTGTTCGAGCCGGGTGTGATGGTGACCAGCGTGCCGTGGCAGCTGAGCTCCTCCGCGCGGGCCAGGACGCCCGGAGTGGTGAACGCGCCGGGCGCGGTGCGGCGCGGCTACGAGGACCGGACATGACGCTCGGGGAGCATTCGGCATGAGCGAGCGGCGGACCGGCACGTTCGAGGTGCGGCTCGGGCCGCCGGGGCACGGCGGCTTCTGCGTCGCACGGCACGAGGGACGTGTCGTGTTCGTCCGGCACGGACTGCCCGGCGAGCTGGTGCGGGTGCGGGTCACCGAGGATCGCGGCGGCTCGTTCTGCCGGGCCGACGCCGTCGAGGTGCTCGAGCCGTCCCCGGATCGGGTACCGGCCGCTTGCCCGGTGTCCGGTCCCGGTGGCGCCGGATGCTGCGATTTCTCCTTCGCCACACCGGTGGCCCAGCGCGCGTTGAAGGCCGCGGTGGTGGTCGAACAGTTGCGGCGGTTGGCCGGGATAGAGCGGGAAGTGCTGGTGGAGCCGATCGGCTCCGGCGACGTGATCGGCGGATGGCGCACACGTGTGCGGCTCGCGGTCGACGCACAGGGTCGCGCGGGCGTGCACCGCTACCGCAGCACCGACGTGATCGCGGATCTGCGGTGTCCGCAACCGGTCGCGGGAGCGCTGGACGGGATCGCGGACCGGCAATGGACGCCCGGCGCCGACTTGGTGATCGCGGTGGACGGTGACGGAATCCGGCATGTCGTCGAGCTGGCGCCCGCCGCCGAGGCCGAGCCGGGCAGTCGCGGCGGAGAGCGGCGCGGCCCGGGCGGCAGCCGGGAGGCAGGTGGCCGGGACAAGCGTGGTGGCGGGGGAGCCGGTCGACGCGACCGGCCGCACGGCCGTGACCGGCGCGGGGGACGGCGTGGCGGCGGCGGCGAATGGACTGCCGCGGAGGGCGCCCGCCGCGACGACCGGCGAGCGGCGTCCGCCCGGCGTGCGGCGGCGCACGCGGCGCGCGACGAGTGGGTGTTCGAGGGCAGCGGGCGGGCGGTCGAGTACGTGGCGGGCCGTCGCTGGGAGGTCGCGGCGACGGGCTTCTGGCAAGCACACCGCGGTGCGGCGCAACGGTATTCGGATCTGATCGCGGAGTGGTCGGACCTGCGGCCCGGCGGGCGGGCCTGGGATCTCTACAGCGGCGCGGGGGTCTTCGCCGCGCGGCTCGCCGAGCAGGCCGGACGCACCGGTGTGGTGCTCGCGGTGGAGTCCGCCCGGTCCGCCGTGGCCGACGGCGCCGCCGCGCTGCGCGATCTGCCCTGGGTGGAGCTGCGCGCCCAGCGGGTGGAACGCTGGGTGCAAGAACACGTCGGCGGAGCCGCCCCGGATGTCGTCGTGCTCGACCCACCGCGCGCCGGTGCGGGCAAGGAGGTGATCGGCGCCGTCGCCGCCGGCGGGGCGGCGCGAATCCTCCACGTCGGCTGCGATCCCGCCGCGTTCGCCCGTGACCTGGGCCTGTATCAGGCCGCGGGCTACCGCCTCGCCGATCTGCGTGCCTTCGACGCTTTCCCCGCGACGCACCACGTGGAATGCCTGGCGCTGCTGGAGCGGTGAGCGGTCAGTCCTCGTAGACCGGCGGCCTGCGGTCGCGGCGTGCGCGCATCGCCTCGTCGAAATTGCCGGTGGTGAGGCGGACGTAGAGCTGGGCCGTGCCCTCGTGCTGCATGTGCGATTCGAGTCCGCCCGCCTCCATGCCGCTCCACAGCATGCGTTTGGTGAGCTCGGTGCCCACCCGGCTGAAGCCGATGATGCGTTCGGCCAGGTCGTAGCAGGTATCCAGCAGTTTCGGCCCTGGCACCGTCCGCGAGACCAGGCCGATGCGTTCGGCTTCGGTCGCGTCGACGTCGCGGCCGGACAGCATGATCTCGAACGCCCTCGACGCACCGACCGCGCGGGGCAGCAGATAGCTGAGGCCCAGTTCGGCCGAGGTGAGGCCGTTGTTGATCCCCGCGGCCCGGAAATACGCGTCTTCGGCGGCGATCCGGATGTCGGTGCCGACGGCCAGGCAGAGCCCGCCGCCGATGGCCGCGCCGTTCACCGCGGCGATCACCGGCTGGTGCATCCGCCGCAGCGCGATCAGCACGTCGTTGAGCAGATCCATCGACCGCCGCGCGACACTGGTGACGGTCAGCCCGTCGACGTCCGGCACCTTTCCCGCGCTGGTCAGGTCGGCTCCCGAGCAGAAGCCGTGTCCCGCGCCGGTGAGCACGACCACCCGTACGTCGTTGTCGGCGCGCACCTGCTCGAGCGCCTCGCGCAGCGGAATCATCACGTCGAACGCCATCGCGTTCATCCGTTCGGGCCGATTGAGCGTCACCAGGGCGATATGCGGCCGTGGTGTGTCGACGAGCACGAACGACATGCGACCTCCTGATCGGTGACGACCCCAATATAGGCACGACCGACCCGGCGCAACGGTGAATTCGGGCGCGGCGCCGCGAATCCCGAGCGGGTCCGCGCAACCGTGCAATTAGAGTCACGGCCATGACCGTGTACGTAATCGCGCAACTGAAGTTCACCGACCGCGCCGCCTACGATCGCTACCAGGCGCGCTTCCTGGACGTCTTCGTCCGCTACTCCGGCACGCTGCTGGCCGCCGACGAGTCCCCGCAGACGATCGAGGGTGTCACCGACCGCGAGAAGGTGGTCCTGATGTCATTCCCTGACGAGCCCTCCTTCCGTGCCTGGGCCGAATCTCCCGAATATCAGGAGATCTCGAAGGACCGGCACGCGGGAGCGGACACGGTCAGCCTGCTGGTGCGAGGGCTCGGTCACGGTTCGTGAGCCGGATTTCCGGCACGATGGAGCGATGATTCATCACGTCCAATTGTGCTGTCCCGCAGGCGCGGAAGACCGGCAGCGCGGCTTCTACACCGGAGTTCTGGGGTGGACCGAACTTCCGAAGCCGCCGCTGTTGGCCGCCCGCGGCGGTTGCTGGTTCCGCGTACCCGGCCGGGGCGGCCCGGATGGCGAACTGCACATCGGCGTGGAAGCCGACTTCCGCCCGGCCACCAAGGCCCATCCGGCGTTCGTCGCCGACATCGACGCCACGGCCGAAGCGCTCGCGAGCGCCGGGTATCCGGTCGTCTGGGCCGATCCGGCGGAGATTCCGGGGCGACGGCGGTTCCACACCCACGACGCGGTGGGCAATCGGGTGGAGTTCCTGGCGGGCTGAAGTCGCCGGGCCGGCGCGATCCGGACGACCGGCCGTCAGTCCAGCTGCCAGGTGACGCGGATCCCCGCGGAGATCTCGCTCTCGCCCAGCTCCACCGGGACGGCGGCGGCGCGATACGCCTCGAGCGGCGCGGACATCGACTGCGCGCGCGGGACCGGAGGCGCGGCGGCGGTGTTCTCGGTGATCTCGACCACCTCGCCGAGCGAACGCTGCGCGCGTCGCGCGTACTGCTCGGCCTTGGCGAGGGCGTTCTCCCATGCGGCGTCGCGGGCGCGCACGAGCAAGGACTCCTGGTCGGCGAAGGCGAGGACGAGACCGCCCAGGCGCACGTCGTCACCGCCCGCCTCGACGCAGTCCGCGATGACGGTGCCTGGGCCGGGATCGGCATCCTCGCCGATGTCGCGTAACGCGACCGTCAGCGACGTGCTCGCGAGGTATCCGGTGATGCGGCTGCCCTGTCCCTCGGTCCACACCGTCTCCGTCTGCACCGACAGCCCGCTGGTGGCGATGTCCGCACCCTCCACGCCGTCGGAGCGCAGCGATCGCGCCACCGCGGCCACGCGCTCACCGGCCCGGCTGTAGGCGAGCGCGACCTTGCTCGCCCGTGATTCGACCGAGATCGTCACGCGCATCAAGTCCGGGGTGGCGCGGGCGGTGCCGTGGCCGTAGGTGGTGACGGTGCCTGCGCGCGAATCGGTCTTCTTGGCCACGGAACTCTCCCTTGCTCGGGCTGGGACACCCTGCCACCCTAGGCCGGGTACCGTATGTCGAGGCTCACATTTCGACGCCATGTGGGTTGGTGTGATCGTTCTCGTGCGGGAGCACCAGCCGCCGCTCCGTAGACTGATCGGATCAGATGCGCTATCCGGAGGGAGCTAGTTCAGGTGGGAGTGCTTTCCCGGGTCGACACGCCCGATGATCTGCGCCGGCTGACCGTGCCGGAGGTGCGCGAGCTGGCGGAGGAGATCCGCGAGTTCCTGGTGCGCAAAGTCGCCGCGACCGGCGGGCACCTCGGCCCGAACCTCGGTGTGGTCGAACTCACCATCGCGCTGCACCGGATCTTCGACTCGCCGGCCGACCCGTTGATCTTCGACACCGGGCATCAGGCCTACGTGCACAAGATCCTGACCGGACGCAAGGATCGGTTCGACTCGCTGCGCAAGCAGGGCGGCCTGTCCGGCTACCCGAGCCGCGCCGAGAGCGCCCACGACTGGGTGGAGTCCTCGCACGCCTCGGCGGCGCTGTCCTACGCCGACGGTCTGGCCAAGGCGTTCGCGTTGAGCGGGCAGGACCGGCACGTGGTCGCGATCGTCGGCGACGGCGCGCTCACCGGCGGCATGTGCTGGGAGGCGCTCAACAACATCGCCGCCGCGGACCGCCCGGTGGTCGTGGTGGTCAACGACAACGGCCGCTCCTACGCGCCCACCATCGGCGGCTTGGCCGAGCGGCTGACCGCGCTGCGCACCCAGCCGGCCTATGAGCACGCGCTGGACACCGGCAAGCGCATCTTGAAGAGCATCCCCCGGGTGGGCGAATCGGCGTACTCGATGGTGCACGCGGTGAAGGCCGGCATCAAGGACGCGGTCAGTCCGCAGGAACTGTTCAGCGACCTCGGCCTGAAGTACGTCGGTCCGGTGGACGGCCACGACGTCGTCGCGCTGGAGGCCGCGCTGCGCCGGGCCAAGGACTTCGGCGGCCCCGTCGTGGTGCACACGGTGACGCAGAAGGGCCGCGGCTACGCGCCCGCCGAGAACCATGTCGCCGACCAGATGCACGCCTGCGACCCGATCGATCCGCTCACCGGCGTCCCGGTCGGCGGTCCGAAGGCGCGCGGCTGGACCTCGGTGTTCTCCGAGGAGCTGATCGCGCAGGCGGAGCGCCGCGCCGACATCGTCGCCATCACCGCGGCGATGCCGGGGCCCACCGGCCTGGCGGCGTTCGGGGAGCGTTTCCCCGATCGGATGTTCGACGTCGGCATCGCCGAACAGCACGCCATGGCGTCCGCGGCGGGGCTCGCGCTGGGCGGGATGCATCCGGTGGTGGCGATCTACTCGACGTTCCTCAACCGCGCCTTCGACCAGCTGCTGATGGACGTGGCGCTGCTGAAGCAGCCGGTCACCGTGGTGCTGGACCGCGCGGGCATCACCGGCTCCGACGGCGCCAGCCACAACGGCATGTGGGATCTGTCGGTTCTCGGCATCGTTCCCGGCATCCGGGTCGCCGCGCCGCGCGACGCCGCGACGCTGCGGGAGGAACTGGCCGAGGCGCTGGCCGTCAACGACGGTCCGACCGCGCTGCGCTTCCCGAAAGGCAGTGTGGCCGAGGACATCTCCGCGGTCGAACGGCTGGACGGCATCGACGTGCTGCGGATGGCCCAGCCGGACGGCGGTTCGGTGCAGGCGGTGCATGGTGACGTGCTGCTCGTCGCCGTGGGCTCGTTCGCGGCGGTGGCCCTGGAAGCGGCGAACCTGCTGGATTCCGAAGGGATTTCGGTGACGGTCATCGACCCGCGCTGGGTGCTGCCGGTCTCCGACACCTTGCTGAAACTCGCGGAGAACTATCGGCTTGTCGTCACGCTCGAGGACGGTGGCCTGCACGGCGGCATCGGCTCGACGGTATCGGCCCGCCTGCGCAACTCCGGACTGGACATCCCGACCCGCGAACTCGGGGTGCCGCAACAGTTCCTGGAGCACGCCTCGCGCGGCGAGGTGCACGCCGAACTCGGTCTCACCGGTCCCGACATCGCTCGGCGGATCGGCGGATGGCTGGCCGCTCGCTGAGGCCGGGGCTTCGGCCGGACCCCCGGGCGGCCGCTAGCCCGATGGCGGCAACGCGGCGGCCAGCCGCGGTACGGCCAATTCCCGCTGCCACGGACGGGCGCCGCCGGATTTCAGGTAGCCGTCGACAGCGGAGGGGTCGACCGCGTCGTAGTCGGGCAGCCCGTCCCAGCACAGGCGGCGGACCAGGTCGGGAGCGAGCAGGTTCTCCACCGGTATCGAGTGCTCCGCCGACAGCTCGGACATAGCCGCCCGTGCCCGGGTCAGGCGGGCCGCCGCGGCCGGGTCGCGGCGTTCCCAGCGGTTGACCGGCGGTGGGCCGTCGAACGGCTGGGTGAGCGGCGGCAACTCGCTGTCCGGCAAGGTGCGGCCGCGCTCGATCGCGGCGAGCCATTCGCGGGAGTAGCGGCGCTGCCGCGGACCGCCGAACACCGGCAGCGTGCGCAACTGCGCGATGGACCGGGGTTCGGCCGTCGCGGCCGCGATGATCGCGGCATCCGGGAGGATGCGGGCGGGCGCGACGTCCCGGGCGCGGGCCAGCGCGTCCCGTGTGGTCCACAGCTCGCGCACCACGGCCAGCTGCCTGGTGCGGCGCAGCGTGTGGATGCCCGAGGTGCGCCGCCAGCGCTCGGCCTTCGGCGCGGGCGGGTCCAGGGTGCGGATGTGCTCGAATTCCTGTGCCGCCCAGTCGGATTTGCCCTGCTCATCGAGTGCGGCGGCCACGGCGTCGCGCAGTTCCAGCAACAATTCGACATCCAGGGCGGCGTAATTCAGCCAGTCGGCGGGCAGCGGGCGGGTGGACCAGTCGGCCGCCCCATGCCCCTTGCGTAGCGCGCGGCCCAGCAGCCGCTCCACCATCGCGGCGAGCCCGACGCGTTCGAAACCCGCCAGGCGCCCGCCCAATTCGGTGTCGAACAGCCGGGCCGGACGCAAACCGAGTTCGGCCAGCCCCGGAAGGTCCTGGTCCGCGGAGTGCAGAACCCACTCCAGCCCGTTGATCGCGTCGGCGAGCGGGCCGAGGGCGTCGGTGATCGGGATCGGATCGATGAGGAACGTGCCCGCGCCCGCGCGGCGCAGCTGGATCAGGTACGCCCGCGCCGAGTAACGGAACCCGGAGGCGCGCTCGGCGTCGACGGCCAGGGGGCCGGTGCCCGCGATCAGCCGGGCGGCGGCCGCGCTGATCTCCGCGGCGGTGTCCAGTACCGGTGGCACGCCCTCCAACGGCGCGAGCAGCGGCGTCGCGGCCGAGGGTTCGGATTCTTCTGGTACGGACATGGTGTTGAACTTTACGTGCCGACGCCACGACGCCGCCGTCCTATCGGCGCATAAGTGTGTCGACGGATCGGGCGCGATGGGCCCGGTGTACCGGACGACGGCGGTTCCTGCGCAGGTCACACCGTGTCTGCGGGCGTGCTCAGGGGTGATCGCGGGACAGGCCGGGCGGCACCTGCAGCTGGGTCACCCCGGCCGGCGGCAGTCCCGCCGCGTAGGCCAGCACCTCGCAGAACGCCTCCAGGTGCGGGCGCATGTCGGTGGTGACGGGCGTCCACGAGGCCCGAAGTTCCAGCTGATGGGCGCGTGGCGGACCGGCGATGTCCCCGTAGCGCACCGAGCTGGTCGAGGTCACCGTGCCGCCGAGCGCGGTGAACGGCTCGGTCCGCGACTCCAGCGCGTCCACCAGCCAGCTCCAGGCCACCTCGGGTAGCAGGGGGTCGGTGGCGAGCGCGGCGTCGATGTCGGCCTGGATGTAGGCGACCAGACGTAAGGTGCCGTGCCAGGTGTCGTCGCCGTCCGGATCGTGCAAGAGGATCAACCGGCCGAACGCGTCGCCTTCGGAATCGACCGGTACGACAGGGGTTTCCGGATGGGTGACCTCCGCGCCGATGGCGTAGGAGTACGGTGCCAGGCGTTGCGGCGGCCGGATGGGCGCGAGCTCGATCCGAGGGTGCACGGTTGCGGTGCGCATCGCCTCGACCGCGGCGCGAAACTGAGCTGGCTCGCCCTGTGGTCCTTCGGTCGGTGCGGCGCCGTCGCGGAAGTCGAGCGGTGTCACGGAAGCTGACGGTAGACCTTGTGCACCCGGTGCAGTCGGAGGCGCGCCGCTACGGGCCGTGCGACGTCCGTGCGAGCATCGCTGCCGCCTCCGCGTCCGCCCTCCCGCACGACCCGCATACGATAGCCGTGATGAGCACTCATACCCGCCGCCGGTTGACCGATGCCCCGTTCCTGTCCGCCGCTACCGGCGCGACGCCCAGCAGGCGTCCGGTGTGGTTCATGCGCCAGGCCGGACGCTCGCTGCCCGAATACCGCGAGGTGCGCGCGGGCGTCGGGATGCTCGAGTCCTGCTTCGACCCGGAACTGGTATGCGAGATCACCCTGCAGCCGATCCGCAGGCACCGGGTCGACGCGGCGATCCTGTTCTCCGACATCGTCGTTCCGCTCAAAGCGGCGGGGATCGATCTGGACATCGTGCCCGGCGTTGGCCCGGTGGTCGCCGCGCCCGTGCGGACGGTCGACGACGTGCGCGCGCTGCCCCGGTTGCGTCCCGAGGAGGTCGGGGCGGTCACCGACGGCGTGCGTCTGCTGCTCGACGCGCTGGGGGAGACGCCGCTGATCGGGTTCGCGGGCGCGCCGTTCACCCTCGCCTCCTACCTGGTCGAGGGCGGTCCCAGCAAGAACCACGAGCGCACCAAGGCGATGATGTACGCCGACCCGCAGACCTGGCACGCGCTGCTCGGCGTGCTCACCGACATCACCATCGCGTTCCTGCAGGCGCAGCTCGCGGCGGGCGTCGACGCGGTGCAGCTGTTCGACTCCTGGGCCGGGGCGCTCTCGCTGGCCGACTACCGCAGCTTCGTGCTTCCGCATTCGGAACGTGTGTTCGCCGAGATCGCCGACGCGGGAGTGCCGCGCATCCACTTCGGGGTGGGAACCGGCGAGCTGCTCGGCGCCATGGGCGAGGCGGGCGCCGACGTGGTCGGCGTCGATTGGCGGGTGCCGCTGACCGAGGCCGTTCGCCGCGTGGGGCCGGGAAAAGCGTTGCAGGGCAATCTCGATCCGGCTGTGCTGTTCGCCGGGCCCGCGGCGGTCGAGGCGCAGGCCCGGCGGATCGTGCGGGAAGCGGACGAGGCGATCACCCTCGGCGCCACCGGGCACATCTTCAACCTGGGCCACGGGGTGCTCCCGGAGACCGATCCGGGCGTGCTGACCGCCTTGGTGGAACTCGTTCACGAGCTGTAGGCCGGGCGGAGAAGACCGCCCACAGCCGGGCACGAAGCAGGCGTGCGGACGGAAGTCGTCCAGCGCTTGGGCGCACCATCGATGCGGGCAACGGTGACATGTTCGGACGCCCGGCTGGACGATGGGCTCCAGGGATGGGCCCGCTCCGGGCGCGCCGCACGGCTCGCACAGTCACGCCGACGGAGTCTCGGGCGACTGCGGAAATGATCTCGAGGTGCGTCCACCTGCCCCGAGATCACGTTCGATCGAGGGTTTGCGATGCTCAACGCTCGGTTCGGGCGGTGCTGGTAGCCGGAGGCGGCACTGGCCGCAGTCGCGGGCAGTGTGCCCCGGGTCATCGTGGGCCGACCGTTCGACGGCCGAGGTCGCGGCACACGCTACGGTCGAGGCATGCGTATCGCGGTGGTCGGCGGTGGGATCAGCGGACTGGTGGCCGCGTATCGGTTGCGGACATTGCTCGGGCCGGATGCCGACGTGCTGGTGCTCGATCGCGCCGAACGGGTCGGCGGCATCCTCTACACCGGTGAACTGGCCGGGGAGCCATTGGATCTCGGTGCGGAAGCGTTCGTCGGCCGTCGGCCGGAGGTGCCCGCGCTACTGCGGGAACTCGGGCTCGAGTCGCAGTTGGTGACGCCTGCCGGTCTGCGGCCGCTGGTGTGGTCCTCCGGAGCGGCGCACCCACTTCCGGAGGGCACGTTGATGGGTGTCCCGGCGAACGCCGAGTCGATGCGCGGTCTGGTCGACGCCGAGACGCTGGCACGGATCGCCGCCGAACCCGATCGACCGCTGACCTGGGCCCCCGGCTCCGATGTCGACGTCTACCACCTGGTCGCCGACCGCTTCGGCCCGCAAGTGGCCGAGCGCAGCGTGGATCCGCTGCTCGGTGGGGTGTACGCGGGCAGTTCCCGCTCGATCGGTGTCCGCGCCGCGCTGCCCACCCTCGCCGCCGCCCTGGACGACGGCGCGCCCAGCCTCACCGCCGCCGTCGGAGCCGCGCTGCCGCCGCCCTCGAACGCGCCGGTCTTCGGGGGAATCCGCGACGGCTACCGGGTGCTGCTCGAAGCGCTCGCCGAACGCTCCGGGGCCGGTTTCGTCACCGCGACCCCGGGCACGCGTCTGGCCAGGGGACTGCGTGGCTGGGTGGTGGACCCGATCGGCGCCGTCGACGCCGTGGTGCTCGCCACCCCGGCGCCGGTGACCGCGCGACTGCTGCGGACCGTCGCCCCCGCCGCCGCGGCGGAGCTGGCGGGCGTCGAACTCTCCTCGTCGGCGGTGGTCGCGCTGGCGCTGCACCGCGAGACCGCGTTGCCGCAGAACTCCGGCATCCTGGTGGCGACCGGGGAGCCGCTGCGCGCGAAGGCGTTCACCCTGTCCAGCCGCAAATGGACGCATCTCGCGCAACGCGAAACCGCTCTCGTTCGTGTCTCGTTCGGGAAATTCGGGGACGACTCCCCGCTGTCGTGGCCCGATGCGCAACTGGTGGCCGCCGCCACCGAGGACTTGGCTACCGTCACCGGAGTGGCCGTGGAGCCGATCGAGGCCGTGGTGCAGCGCTGGCCGGGCGGCCTCGCCCAGTACGCGCCCGGCCATCCGGCGCGCGTCGCGGCCGTCGAAGCCGAGGTCGCCGCGCTCGACGGGCTGGCGGTGGCGGGCGCGTACCTGCACGGCGTCGGCGTGCCCGCGTGCGTCGCCTCCGGCGCGGCCGCCGCGCAGCGGATCGCGGAGACGGTCAGCGCGGGCAGCGCACGCTGATCGCAGGCGGGGCCGTCCCAGTCCGGCCCGCCGCGGCAACGAGAGCCGACACGGTACCGCTGCTGTTGGATGTCCGCTTTTCTCGGGCTGCTCGATAATCGGCGCTGAAAATGCCCAGGAATCGGCAATTGAGAACACTTCGCCGACATGCGGAATCAGTGGGATTCGCCGATAGCGTGAGCATCATGCAGCTCTCGCACTCCACCCATATCGGTCTTGCGCACCATCGTGCGGCTCGCGGCGGAGGACGAGAACAGTTCCCGGGTGACCACCAAACTTATCGCACGACAGGTGGGCGCGTCGGAAAAGCATGTGGCCAAGCCGGTTTCCCGGTTGGTCGAGCTGGGTCTGGTGCAGGCGCACCGCGGACGATCCGGCGGATTGTTCATCATCGCGGCCGGGCGCGCCGCTTCGGTGGGACCCGGGCGCACGGCCGGGCCGATCTCTCCGCACTCGAACTGCCCGAGGACGCCGACGGATATGTCTGGTCCCCCGGATTCCTGCGCGACATCCAGGGCCAGCTGTGCGCCCTCGGCATCCCGGCCGCCCGCGTGCAGGTCGAACAGTTCACGCCCGGCGACGCGGGCGCTCCCGGGCGAGTGGCACGATAGTGCTATGGCGCGACTCGACTATCAAGCTCTCAACTCCACCATCCGCTACCTGATGTTCTCGGTCTTCCAGGTGCAGCCCGGAGTGCTGGGCGAGGACCGGGACGCCGCGACCAAGGAGGCGAAGGCGTTCTTCGACGGTCTCGCCGACCGCGACGTGGTGGTGCGTGGCATCTACGACGTGGCGGGGATGCGCGCCGACGCCGATTTCATGATCTGGACGCACGCCGAGCGCGTCGAGGACCTGCAGGCCGCCTACGCCGACTTCCGCCGCACCACCGAGCTGGGACGGGCCAGCGCGCCGGTGTGGAGCAACGCGGCGCTGCACCGTCCCGCGGAGTTCAACAAGAGCCATATCCCGGCGTTCCTGGCCGGTGAGGAGCCGGGCGCCTACATCTGCGTGTACCCGTTCGTCCGGTCCTATGAGTGGTACCTGCTGCCCGACGAGGAACGCCGCCGGATGCTGGCCGAGCACGGCAAGGCCGCGCGTGGCTATCCGGACGTGCGGGCCAACACCGTCAGCTCGTTCGCGCTCGGCGACTACGAGTGGATCCTGGCCTTCGAAGCGCCCGAACTGCATCGCATCGTCGATCTGATGCGCGACCTGCGCGCCACCGACGCCCGGCGGCACGTGCGCGAGGAGATTCCGTTCTTCACCGGTCCCCGCGTGGAGATCGAGCAGCTGATCGCCGCCCTGCCCTGACGTCCACCGGACTTGCCCAGAGTTTTCGGGGCATGCGACGAGCGGTGCCGACTCCGTACGCTGCCGGTGAGCGTCGGGCCGTTACTCCGCTGCGCTGTCCGAGGGGTGCAGTCGCAGAGCGATGGAGTTGATGCAGTAGCGCTTGTCGGTGGGCGTGTTGTACCCCTCGCCCTCGAACACGTGGCCGAGGTGGCTGTGGCAGTTCGCGCACAGCACTTCGACCCGGTGCATGCCGAGCGAGTCGTCCGACCGGAGAATCACCGCGTCGGACGCCGCCGGATCGAAGAACGACGGCCAGCCGCAATGCGAGTCGAACTTCTCGGTGCTGCGGAACAGTTCGGCGCCGCAGGCCCGGCACACGTAGACGCCTTCGGTCTTGGTTTCGGTGTACTCGCCGGTGAACGGCCGCTCGGTGGCGGCCTCGCGCAGCACCGCGTATTCCTCGGGGTCCAGCTTCAACCGCCATTCCTGCGGCGTGAGCTGGATCCGCGGCGCGGGCAGGGACGTGTCGGCTTCGGAGCTCATGGCTCCACGCTAATACGATTCTCCTCCACCGGCGCCGAACCGTTGTGTGGCCTGGGGCTTTCCGCCGGGAGTGCGGTATCGGCCGTGGACGCGGGCCGCTGCGGCGCCGCGCCGCGCGAGTCCGGTGCGGACTTCATCCACGCGGGATCGATGCCGAACGGCAGCCGTCCTTCCCGCCGTGCGGCCAGGTAGCGGTCGCCGAGCACGCAGAATACGACGATGAGCAGCAGGCCCCAACCGAAGGTGATGCGCAGGTACTCCAGATTGCGGCCGATGTGCTGCCAGCGGTCCGACAGCCACTTGTCGTAGCTCATGAACCCGAAGATCGCCAGCCAGGCCGGCCAGTTGCGCAGCACCGAATTGCGCAGCACCACCGTCATCAGGAACGGGAACAGCATCATCGAGTAGTACATCTGCCCGAGCGAGCTGAGCAGGAACGAGGCGGTGAGCAGCACGCCGGAGGAGGTGCAGACGAAGAACAGCTCGTCCTCGCGGTAGTAGCGGTACAGCAGCCACAGCGAGATCAGCACCAGCACGCCGAGCACCGCGCGCATGCCCCAGGTCAGCCACGCGGGCAGCCCGTAGTACTCGCCGTTGCCGACGATCGCGCTGTTGAAGTAGTCGCGGGATTCGAAGAGGTAGGGCGCGGTGCGCGTGAGGAACTTCTCCGGGTCCTTCGACAGCGGCCAGGCGATCGCGGTCAGCGCCAGCGGTACGCCGAGCGCGGTCACGAATACCTTCCATTGTCCGCGGACCAGCGCGATCAACAGCAGGGGAGCGAGCGTCGGCTTGACCGCGATACTCAGGCCGAGCGCGGCGCCGGCCCACAGATCTCGCCGTTTCAGCAGCAGGTGGATGAAGATCAGCTCCGCCAGCAGCACACAGCCGTTGACGTTGGTGAACACCAGCGTGTTGATCACGGTCTCGGACGTGAACATCGCCAGCAGCAGCGCGGGAGCGGCGACCGAGTTCAGCGTGTACCGGAACAGCCGCAGCAGCAGGTACCAGGCGACGAGGATCGCGATCGCGTTCAGGGCGATGAACAGCCAGCGTGATTTCTCGTAGTCGATGACCGCGATCGGCGCGATCAGCAGGGTTCCGCTGGGCGGGTAGAGGTAGTGCGGGTCCACCGAGTCGAAGTTCGCGGTGTAGACCGGCCGTCCGTTCAGGAAGTCGAGAGATGCCTGGTAGACCGGCCGGTAGTCGTCGGTGATGAAGCCGTTGACAGCCTTGATGAAAACCCGGTTCAGCACGGTCATGACCGCCAGGGGCCAGAGTGCGAACTTGATCACCTCGGCGGTGGTGCGAGCGGTCCTGGGCTCGAGCTGTCGAAGGAACACTGGGGCACGGTACACCGGATCGGTTACCGGTGGTTGGCCGGACCTGCCCGACTCGCGGCCCGAGCGGCTCCTCGACGCCTCCGGTCAGGCCGGGCAGGCGGTGCCGTCAGCGGGAAGTTTGCCGTCCTTCAGATAGTCGAGCACCGCTCGCTGCGCGCAGCCGGAATGCGTGGCCACCGGATGCCCGAAGCCCTGCCAGGACAGCGCCGCGTGCCGGGCGCCCGCCGAACCGAGTGCCCCGGTCACCGACGACTGGCCGCCGTTGCCGACCACCGGATCGGCGACACCGCCGAGCACGAGCACCGGGATGCCCAACTTCTCGGGCAGCGGAGGCGCGGTAGACACCGGCCAGGCCGCGCACTCCATCAGGCCGATGGCCGCCGCTCTGCCGAAGACGGGGTACTTACCCGCCCAGGTGCCTGCCAGCTCGGTGGCCTTGTCCGGCGTCGGCGGCAGCTGCGTGTCGGTGCACCGGTTGACGAACTGCCCGTCGTTCGCCGTGGCCGCGGTCTCGCGGCTGATGAGGTTGCTCAACGGTCCCTGGTCGCCGCGACCCGCTGCGGCGAGCGCGTCGGACAGCTCCGTGACCCGCGTGGCCTGGTCGGCCCGCGGGCTGCCGAGGAAGCCCGACACCGCGGTCAGCACCGCGTTCGCCGAGATGTCGCCGAGCCCGCCGGTCGCGGCCCGGTTCACCAGTTCGGTGACCGCGGCGCGCGGGTCGGCACCGAGCGAGCAGCCCACGCCGACGCAGCGCTGCGCGAACGCCGTCAGCGCCGCCTCAGCGCCTTGCACGGCCTGCTCCGCGCGGGTCACCGCATCGGTGCCGACCGGCTCGGGGGAGTCGAGCACCAGCCGGGCGAGGTGGTCTCCGTACTTGCGGGCGTAGCTCAGCGCGACCTTCGCGCCGTTGCCGGTGCCCAGCACCGCGATGTGCTCCACCTGCCACTGCCTGCGCAGTTGCTCGATGTCGTCGGCGGCGTGCGGCGCGTCGAAGGTGCCCTCGTAGGGCTGCAGGAAATCGCGGCAGGCGATGGTGCCGTCCTGGCTCAGCTTCGTCATCCGCGCGACCGGGTCGCCCGGGTCGGACTGGGCGTTGTCGGCCAGGCCGCGGCGGACCTCCAGCGGCAGGCAGTCGATCGGCTGCGAGGTGCCGATGCCGCGCCGGTCCACCGCGACGATCGGGCGGGCGGCCAGCAGCGCCGAGGCCGGGCCCGCGGCCAATCCGGCCAGGGTGGCGGAGGATGAGCGATCCGAACCCGAGGTGAGCACCAGGGGCGGCGCGTCGGCCGGGGTCTGCGCCAGCCTGGCCCGCAGCGCGCCGGCCCGGAAATTGCCGAGCACCGCGCCTGTCGAATCGATCGGGGTGGAGTACTCGGCGCAGTCCAATACCAGCCCCGCGGGCGCGGGCCCGAGGCCGAGCTGATCCAAGGTCGGCTGGGTGCACTCCCGCCAGCTGAGATCGGTTTTGGGCACCTCGGCGCTCGGCGGCGGAGCGGGCGCGGCGGAGGTCGTCGCGGCGCCCGCGACCGGCGGGCGCTGCACCGCGACACCGGGACGATCCGACGGTCCCGCGCCGCAACCGGCGGTCACGATCGAAAGGGTGGCGGCAAGCACGGCAGCCCGAGTCCAGCGCATTGCTACAGCCTGCCAGGTTCGGGCGGTTCTTTCATCGACGGGCCCACCGGGTGAGCACCGTGCCGTCGTCGTCCAGCAGGACGTGCGCGCGCGTCATCCGGACGCGGAACTCGTGCCCGGACAGCGAGATTCGCCGCGCCGCGCCGCCCACCAGCAGCGGCGCGGTGGTCAGGCAGAGCTCATCGACCACGTCGGCCTCCAGCAGTTCACCGAACAGGTGCGGGCCGCCCTCGGTGAGCACGCGCAGCAGGCCGCGCTCGCCGAGCACGCGCAGCAGGCCGGTCGGCGTCACCGCGATGTCACCGGCTTCGATCACCTCGGCGCCCGCGTCCGCCAGACGCTGTTTGCGGTCGGCGGGAGCGGTGGCCGTCGTGATGATCAGCGGTGGCACCTGGGTGTCGGTCAGCAGGCGTGCGTCGGGGTCGATCGCCGCGCTGGCCGTGACCACCGCGATCGGCGGCGGCGCGCCGTCGGGATGCCCGCCGATGCCGCGCTCGTGGAACGCGCGGCGGCGCCCCGGGTCGGTGCGTGCCCCGCCGTAGTTCTCCGCGCGCGCCGTGCCCGCGCCGACCACGATCACCTCCGCCAGTTCGCGCAGCAGCATGAACACCGTCCGGTCGGCCGGCGTGCCCAGCCCTTCGGTCAGGTTCCCGCTGGTGGCCGCGCCATCGATGCTGGAGACGAAATTGGCGCGGACCAAAGGCGCGTCGAGTGCGGCGGGGAAGGCGTACAACTGCGCGAGGTCGTCGGGGCTGAGCTCTGTGAGCTGGATCGCATTCTGGCTACGCTGCATGAGACCAGATCACACCACGTCTTTAGGCTTCGTCCATGCAAGAACGCCTCGTCGATCGTCACCCGGAGGTCCCGGCCGATCAGCTCGTCGCCCAGATGGTGCCTCCGCCCATGTTCGACGAGGTGAGTTTCGCCTCCTACATCCCGGATCCGAAGGAACCGAGCCAGGCGGCGGCGGTCCGCAAGGCCGAAGAGTTCGCCGGCCAGGTCGCCAAGATCAGCAAGGCCGCGCACAAGAAGAGCTTCTTCGGCAAGAAGAAGCAGGTCAGCGGTGCCGGTTTGTACCTGGACGGCGGGTTCGGCGTCGGTAAGACCCATCTGCTCGCCTCGATCTTCCACAGCTCGCCCGCGCCCAAGTCGTTCGGCACGTTCGGCGAGCTGACCAATCTGGTCGGCGCGCTCGGCTTCGCCAACGCCCTCGAGCGGTTGTCGGGCAACAGCGTGCTGTGCATCGACGAGTTCGAGCTCGACGATCCGGGTGACACCATGCTGGTCTCGCGATTGCTGACCGAACTGTCCGCCGCCGGTGTCTCGATCGCCGCCACGTCGAACACCCTGCCGGGCCAGCTCGGCGAAGGACGTTTCGCCGCGCAGGATTTCCTGCGCGAGATCAAGAAGCTGGGCGCCATCTTCGAGGCGGTGCGCGTGGACGGGCCGGACTACCGCCATCGCGACCTGCCGCCCGCGCCGGAGCCCACGTCGCCGGACGTGCTGTCCGAACGGGCCGGCAGCACACCGGGTTCCACGCTCGACGACTTCGACGCGCTGCTGAAGCACCTCAGCACGCTGCACCCGTCGAAGTACGGCGCGCTGATCTCCGGGGTGTCGTCGGTGTTCGTCTCCGGCGTGCATCCGGTGACCGATCAGGCCGTGGCACTGCGCATCGTGGTACTGGCCGACCGGCTCTACGACGCGAGCGTCCCGGTGACGGTGTCGGGCGCGAAGCTCGACGAGATCTTCTCCGCCGAGATGCTCGAGGGCGGATACCGCAAGAAGTATCTGCGCGCCATCTCGCGCTTGCTCGCGCTGTCGCGGTTCGAAGTCCCGGCCTAGCGCCGCCATCCGACCGCGGCGGTTCGGCGAGGACGACGTGTGCGAGTTCCGCGGACTCGATGATTGGAGCAGCCGAATGGCCCCTCGATTTCGTGCCCCGGTCGTGATGGCGGCCGGTCTGGCGGTCGCGTTCGGACCGGTAGCAGGCATCGCGCAGGCCGACCCGCCCGCGGCTGTCGCCGCCGACCCCGCGCTGCACCTGCAGGCGGTGCAGAACGCCCGCGACATCGGCGGCTACCGCACCACCGACGGCCGGATCGTGCGCACCGGTCTGGTGTATCGCACCGGACAGCTGAACAACGCGACGCCGGGCGACTTGGCCGCGCTCACCGACCGCCACGTGCGCTCCGTCCACGACCTGCGCACGGTCTACGAGCGCGCGCTCGGGCCGGACCGGATCCCCACGGGTGCGACGGCGCACTGGGACGACGTGATCGGCCAGGCTCCGCCTCAGGTCATCGCCACCACGCTCACCGGGGGTGACGGGCTGTACCGCGCGTTCATCACCGCCCCTGGCGCGAACGAGGCGTTCGCTTCGGTGCTGCGCGACGTCATCGGCGCGGACGGTGCGGTGCTGTTCCACTGCACCGCGGGCAAGGATCGCACCGGCTGGGCGGCGGCGGTGCTGCTGACCGTGCTCGGGGTGGATCGGGCCACGGTCACCGAGGATTACCTGCTGTCCAACCGGTTCCGCAACGCGAGCCAGGACGACCCGCTCAACGGTGTCCAGGCGGCCTGGCTCGACGCGGCCTTCGACCAGGCGAACCAGACCTACGGAAGTTTCGACGCCTATGTCCGGGACGGGCTGCGGCTGACCGACGGCGACATCGCCGCCCTGCGGGCCCGTCTGCTGGGCTGAGCGCGGCGTCCGGACCGAACGTCCACTTCGGCTGTCCGGGGCCGCACCGTGCACTACGATCCCGGCATGGCGAAGTTTGAGACATGGGACGGCCTGGAACTCAATTACCGGGTCTGGGAGGGCGGGGGCGTCCCGGTCGTGCTGCAACACGGGGTGGTCGCGGACACCAACGCGAACTGGATGAGCACCGGTGTGGTCGCCGCGCTGCACTCCGCCGGGCACACCGTGGTTTCCCTGGACGCACGCGGCCACGGTCGCTCCGACAAGCCGCACGAGGCGGCGCGCTACTCGTGGCAGGCCATGGCGCGTGACGTGCGCGCGCTCTACGACGAACTGGGCTTCGAGGAAGTGGTGCAGGTCGGGTACTCGATGGGCGGGGTGATCTCGCTGCTGGTGGCCGCGACCGACGAGCGTGTGCGGCGGCTGGCGGTCGGTGGCATCGGCTCGGGCGTGCTGGACTGCGGCGGCGTCGACCGCCGCGTGATCGACCTGCCCGATCTGCAGGCCGCGATGACCGGAGACGGCGCCGGCGCGTCGCCGACAGCGAAGATGTTCCGGGTGCTGGCCGACGCGGTGCACGCCGACGTGGACGCCATCCACGCGGTGGCCACCGGCCTCGACGATCGTCCCATCGAGACCCTGGCGGACATCACCGTGCCCGCGCTGGTGCTGGCGGGCGACAACGATCCGTTCGCCGCCGAACCGGAGCGGCTCGCCGCGGCGCTGCCGAACGGCGTGCTCGCCGTGGTGCCCGGCGATCATCTGATGGCGGTGGTGAGCCCCGCCTTCCATGCAGCGCTCGTCGATTTCCTGCGCTGAGTCGGGACTAGAAGACCAGCCGCAGCACGTAATCGTGGTGCACCTGGTTGCCGACGGTGAACTTCCTGGTGCCGACCTCCGCGAAACCATGCTTCGCGTAGAAGCGGCGGGCGCGGGCGTTCTCCTGATTGACGCCCAGCCAGACGCCCGGGTATCCCTGAGCGCGCGTCCAGTCCAGCGCGGCGGTCATCAGCGCGGTGGACACGCCGGTGCCATGGTGTCCGGGCAGCACGTACATCTTGCTGATCTCCACCAGCTCGCGTATCCCGACCGACTCGGCCACCGCTGAGTCGGCCGGGGCGCGGGTGACCAGCATCGCGTATCCGACGATGTCTCCGTCCACGACAGCTTTGAGCACGATCCGAGCCGGATCGCTCAGATATTCGCCGAAGCGTTCCTCCGACAGGACGTCGCCGACGAAGACCGCGATGTCGTCGGGCGTCGCTCCGGGCGGACACGCGAGCGGGAAAGTCGCCGCCGCCACGTCGCTGAGCGCTTCCGCGTCCCACAGCCCGGCCCGATCGACGATGACTGGGAGGTTGCTCATGTCCTTATCAGAGCATACGGTTCGGCGGGAATGTGAACTCGTCGCGTGTAGGCCAGAGCCTCATGGTGGGATCATGGGAGTTGGTGGGCAATATCCGACGACATCGGTAGTTCAGCTATTGGGGGTCAAGCTGGGGCCTTCAGTATTTTGAAGCAGCTTGATACCGAAAGCATTTCCTCGCACCCCTGCCACCGTTACCTGGTAGGTGATCATGAACAGCGTAGCTCGTCGAGCTGATAGCCGTGCGTTCAGGACTGGCAGAAGCGGATCTCCTTGGACTCCGTCGATTGACTGGGGCTCCAATTCGGCAAACGCAAACTCAACCGACGTTGTCCCCATTTCGTCTTGGTAGTCGGACCAGCAAGTAGAAGCGGATGGTGCCGCGCTCACCGTGGAGATAACCTGTGGTTTCGGACTGGCTTGAGAATCTCCATAACTCATGACATTTCCGCTGGCGTCCATCGGTAAGAACGCCTTTATGTCTTCGGTGTCATCAAATTCTCCGCCGATGTGGTCGACCCGGATGAAACCTGCATACAGATCTACGACGGAAGTAGCGCTAACAGATGTCGGTGCTGAGAAAACCACGTAGGTGGGCCTGACCATGCGGTTGAGTGGAATCGACTTCATGGATAGCTCCTCTGGTCGATCAGCTGGTGTTTATTTCCATCCTCCACGCATCTGGTATTTATGCGGCCTTTCCTCATCACTCACGGGTCGCGATGGTCTTCCATGCCGCACGGAATCTAATCCTCTCCCGGTCGGTCTGGGCTTCGGCGGGCTGTCGTCGGCAGCACCACGGCGACCGGCTGGCCGTAGTGGCGGACGACCTGTTCGTCGCCGTTGGCGAGGTGTTCGAACAGGACGGCCGGGTCGTCGTCTTGGCACTCGCGGGTGCGCTTGCACGCTGCGTACACCAGCGGCAGATCGCGTCCGATGTGACGCAGTCGAGTTACCCCTGCCCGGCCGGAAGCGCCGTCGAGCTCTACTCGATCATCGACGGCGGGCATACCTGGCCCGGCAATCCGTTTGTGGTGTCGCCGGTGCCGTTGGTCGGTGGCACCACCACGTCGATCAGCGCCGATCGGATCATGTGGGACTTCTGCCGTGCCCATCCGCTGGAAGGCTCCCTCCGTCGCTGACGGAACCGACTGCGGCTCGCGCACGGGACCAGCACGGCCTAGCCGGTCGGACCGAGTTCTGTGGGCTGGTCCACCGTTCCCGGACGTGGCGCGCTCGCGACGCGATGGGAGCGGAAGACCCGGGAGAGCGCTATCAGCGCCACGGCGAACAGCAGGGGAATCACGAATCCCGCACGGTGCCCCACACTCGCCGCGACCGCGCCGACCAGGCCGCCGCCCAGGAGGGTTCCCGCGTAGTTGAACAGGTTGAGACGCGCGATCAGCGCGTCGAGCTCTCGTCCGGTCGCGAGTTGCCCGGCCGCGCTGAAACACAACGGTGCGATCACGGGCAGACCGGCGCCCGCGACCAGAAAACCCGCGATCGCGACGGCTGGACTCGGCGCGGCCACCACGAGCGCGAGACCACAGGCCCCCGTGGCCGCGGCGGCCCGGACCACAGTGCGCGGACCGAAACGGCGCACCAGCGAATCGCCCGCGGCTCGGGCGACCAGCGATGTGCCCTGATACGCGGCGAAGGCGAGTGCCGCGGTCGCCGAACCGGCCAGCATGTCGTCGGTGAGATACAAGGCCGACCAGTTGCCCACCGCCAGGTCGATGGCGAAGACGAACGCCGCCGCGATCCCGAACGCGAGATACGCGCGCAGCGCGACTGCCGGGCCGGGCGAGGCGGTCTCGGTGGGACTCGTCTCCGCGTCCCGCACGCCGAGCAGTCCCGGCCCGAGCAGCCAGCCGAGCACCAGCACGACCGCCGCGGCCGCGAGCAGCGATTCGCGTAGCGTCACCTCCAGCGCCTCGCACCCCGACACGAACAACGCCCCGGCTATCGTTCCGGCGCTCCACGAAGCGTAGAACGACGACAGGATGAACGTCCCGTACCCGTGCTGGATGAACACCGCCTGCATGTTGGTGCTCGCGTCGACGATGCCGACCGCGATCCCATAGCAGCCGAGCGCGGCCACCAGCAGCGCCGTGTTCGGCGCGAACGCCGCCGCCGAGCCGGTGCCGGCCACGAGCAGCAGCCCGATCCGCACCGCCGCGCGGCTGGACCAGCGCAGCGCCAGCCGCTCCGCCAGGACGCTGCCGCCGCCCGCCAGCAAGGAGATCAGCACCACCGAGACGGCGATCACCCCGTCCGACAGGCCGAAACGTGCTTTTTGCTGCGGCAATTCGGTCAGCACGACGGCGAGGAAGAAGCCCTGCGCGCCGAACGCGAACGAGTTCGCGACGCGGGCGCGCCGCAGGACGGGCGCGATCGAACTCACCGGCGCAGGGTAGCCGGAGCCGCACGACGGCGCGCGCCGAGCCTGCCTCGGGGCGGGACTCGCCCGGCTCGAGGCGCGCATCGCGCTGACCCGGCCGATCCGGCGCTATCAGCTGCTGCGGCCCGCCGTCGGCGACATGGACCTGCGGTGGCGGGAGAGCATTCTGATCCGCGGGCTGCTCGAGCTCCCCGTCGTCCCGGTGCGTGCGCCCGCGGTGCGCTGACGAGCGGATTCGGTCGACCGACTTTGCTGTGCGCCGCTGGCGACGTAGCCTCTTGCGCATGACAAGCGGAAGCCGCATCGGGATCGTCGGTGCGGGTATCGCAGGTCTCGCCTGCGCGAAAGTATTGCAACAGGAGGGTTTTCCGGTCGAAATCTTCGACCGCGCACCCGATGTCGGTGGCGTGTGGAGTGCGACCCGGCGATACCCGGGACTGCAAACGCAGAACTCCAAGGACACGTACCACTTCTCCGACTTTCCGATGCCGGGCGACTACCCGCGGGTTCTCGACGGGCAGCACATGCAGGCGTATCTGGCCGCCTACGCCGAGCGCTTCGGGTTGACCGAGCACTTGCGGCTGCGCACCGAGGTGGTCGCCGCCGATCCGGTGGACAGCGGCTGGCTGCTGGAAATTCGCGACGAGAGCGGAGTCCACCGGGCGTCGTGCGACCACCTGGTGATCGCCAACGGCGTTTTCAGTGAGCCCGCGATGCCGGAGTACCACGGCGCCGACTGGTTCCGCGCCGCGGGCGGGCGTCTGTGCCATTCCTCGGAGTTCACCGATCTGGAGTCGGTGCGCGGCAAGTCGGTCGTCGTGGTGGGTTACGGCAAGTCCGCCTGCGACATCGCCACCGCGGTGAGCGAGGTCGCGGCGTCCACCTCGGTCGTGGCGCGGCGGCTGTTCTGGAAGATGCCGCGCAAGCTGGCGCGGGTGATCGACTACGAACGGCTGATGCTGACCCGCTTCGGCGAGGCCCATTTCCACTACCTACGGCCCCGCTGGATGGATCGGTTCCTGGACGGTCCCGGTGAATCCGTGCGGATCAGCAACTTCGATCTGATCCAGGAACTGGTCACCAAGCACTCTCACCTGCGCGAACTCGACTTGGTGCCCACCGGGCGATTCGAGGAGATCGCCGAGAGCACCGTGAGTCTCGTCAGCGAGGGCTTCTACGAGCAGGTGGCCAACGGACGCATCACGGTGCACCGGGACACGACCATCACCGAGATGGGCGGCGGCCAGAAGGCGGCGCCCGGGATCCGGCTGTCCACCGGGCAGGTGCTGCAGGCCGACGTCGTGATCTGCGCGACCGGCTTCCAGCAGCGCGTCCCCTTCCTCACCCCGTATATCCAGCGCAGGCTGACCGACGAGCACGGCAACTTCCGCCTGCATCGGCAGATCCTGCCGTTGGGGGTGCCGAATCTGACCTTCGCCGGCTACAACTCCTCGACGATCAGCACGCTCAACGCCGAGGTCGCCGCGCACTGGACCGCCGCGCTGCTCACCGGCAGGCTGCACCTGCCGCCCGCGGAGAAACTCGACGAGGAGATCGACGCCCGCCTGCGCTGGATGGAGGAACGCACGCACGGCCGCCACGCGCATGGCACCGCGGTCGTCCCGTTCTCCATCCAGAACATCGACGAGATGCTCGCCGACCTGAAGTTCCGCCTGCCGCTGCACACGCGAGCGGCGCAGGTGTTCCGCCGGATCAAGCCGGAGTCCTACCGGGGTCTGGCCACCCGTCGCAAGCCCGGGCCGGGGCCGACGGCGCGCCCGACGGCGCCGATCGAGGCGGAACTGCTGCCCTATGAGGGCGACAGCGGCCGGGTCAGCCACTAGGGCCGTGGCTGCTCCGCTGAGTCGGTAGGCGTGTGGCGGACGGGTACTGATGTCCGCCGCGCTGATCGTCGGCTGCGAGTGGTGCGTGTGCACGATTGCATCGACTGCCGAAATTCCCGTGTGTCGACCCGCGACTCGGACACGGCTGTCCGACGCTCGCCTGCGTTCGGGTGACTCGGGGCGCGTCACCGTATCCGGCGCGCGCACCGATGGAGTGTGTCGCGGCTCGATAGCCGACGTGCACGGTGCATACCCGCAGGTCGATACGTCATTGTGAACCCCGGACGGCGCACGGGCGGAAGCGATCGCGTGCTCGACCGCGAACCATTCCCTCGACGGGATGTCCGACCGTGCCGTTCGGGTCGGACTCGCCCCGGGTTATCGCGTGCGCAATACCGGGGGCCGCTGGTTGCGTTGGCGATAATCCAAGGGTGGAAGCGCTGGACATGAATCTCCTCGTGGCCCTCGACGCACTGCTCGACACCAACAGCGTCACCCTGGCCGCGGAGCGCCTACACACCTCGCCACCCGCGATGAGCCGGACGCTGGCCAAATTGCGTGGCGTGCTCGGCGACCCGCTGCTGGTGCGCGCGGGCCGCAATCTGGTGCCCACGCCACGCGCGCTGGAATTGCGTTACGAGGTCAGCACTCTGGTCGAGCAGGGACGCGCGCTGCTGACACCGCGTGACGACCTCGACCCGGCGGCGCTGCGCCGGACGTTCGCGGTGCAGGCCGGCGATATGGTGCTGAGCGAACTGGCCGGGCCCCTGCTGTCCGCGGTACGGGCCCAGGCTCCAGGCGTGACGCTGCGATTCCTGCCCGACATCGTGGAGGGCACCGCCGCGTTGCGCGACGGCCGGGTCGACCTCGAAGTCGGTGTGATCGACCACACCGATCCAGAGACGGCCGTGCGCCGAGTGCTCACCGATCGGGTGATCGGAGTAGCCGCCGCCGACCATCCCTTGGTCACCGATCGCGTCACCGTCGCCGCGTACGCGGCCGCGCCGCATCTGAGCATCTCGCGCACCGGCCGTTCGCACGGCCCGATCGACGACCGCTTGGCCCTGCACGGCCGCACCCGGCGGGTGGTGGCCACCGTGCCGACGCTGACCAGCGCGCTGTTCGCGGTGCGTGGCAGCGACTTGGTCTGCCCCGCGCCCGCCCTGCTGAGCGCCGCGACATTACCCGCGATCGGTCTTGCCGCGTTCGAGATACCGCTGCCGCTGCCCGAGGTCGCTATCGGGATGGCATGGCATCCGCGTAACACCGCCGACGGGGGGCATCGCTGGTTGCGCGATCTAGTGCAGGAGATCCTGCTGCGTTCTTCGGCGGCGGCGCGTCCGCCGAAGCGGAAGCGCGCCAGAGCCGCTCAGGACACCGGCGGCGGGCTGGAGAGCCGGTAGTCGGCCGGTCTGCGCTGCGCTTCGGTGCGCTCGGACTGATATCCGTTCGTGGTCGACTCACCCGGCGTGTTCCCGAAGACGTCGGCCCGGCCGAGCGGAGCCGCCGCCGTGCGCTTGAGTTCGTCCAGCATGGCCTGCAACTTGTCCACGTGCGTGTTCTCGACCGGGGTCCGGTCGTCCACACCGGCGCGGTGCGCGCCGGTGAGTCCCGTGCCCGTGGCCTCGGGGGCCGCACCGTTCTCCGAGCCGCTGTGATCGGTGGCCGCGGCGGACGCGACGATGCTCTCGTACGGGGCGTTCTCGACGGGGGAGTACGAGCCCGCCGCGGGGGCGGGCTCACGCGAGGCCGGGAAGGTCTCTTGTTGTCCGGTACCGGGATCGCGCGGGGTGGGCGCGGTGAACGACGAGACGGGTTCCCGCGGTGTCGGCGTGGTGAAAGCGGGTTCACGCGCGGGAGGGGCGGTGAAGTTCGACGCGGAATTGCCGGGGGCGGTGAAGCCCTGCGCGTTCGGCTCGAGTGCGGTCAGCGTGGGCTCGCGCGGGGGCGTGAAGCTCGTCGGCGCAGCGGGACTCGGCTCGGGCGCCGCGTGCACCGGCTCACGCGGTGTGCCGTTCCGGGTGCCCGCCGTTCCGGGCGACTCGCTCTTCGGTGCCGTGGGCTCGGCGCTGTGCTCCGGTCGGCGCGCACTGGACCGCCTCGCGGCGGCCCGGGGTAGCGGGGCAGCCGGTCGCTGGGCCGTCTCTTGATCCTCCGGCGCCGGGTCGGCACCGGATTCCAGGCGTTCCACCCTGGCATCGAGGCCCGAAATGTCCTGTCCCGCCCGGAAAGCCCACGCCTCGAGCTTGGCCAACCGCCCCTCGACGGTCGGTTCGCTCGCCACGGCCTGCGCACCGTCGATGCGGGCCGCCACCGCGTCCAGCTTCTCGCTGACCTCTCGGAGAGCCGACGCGATACTCGACAGCATCGCGCCGATCGACTCGCCGGTCTGCTGACCGTGCTCCATCCAGTACCTACTTCCCCGTATCGGCCCAGCTCGCACTCGGCCGGACGATTCTATCCGCCCAGTTGGACATCCGCGGCTCGCGAAGAATCGGCGGCGCACCGATCAAAGACCTGATCACTGCAGCCTAGGCCCCCGGAATTACCCCCGTGCAGGCGGATTACGCGGCGACCCGCTTTGTCCGGAACGGGCCGACACCTCCGATCCGACATTATCCGCCCGATCCGCGTCCCGCGCGAGTCCACGCTTCGGGTGACCGCGACGACGCGTCGCGCGGCCGTGCTGTGCCCGCTCGTCGAGGGCCGGGCGCGGCGCGGAATGGCGGCAACTGTCAATTCGGCGATATCAGAAGCGCCGATGCCGCCCCGTGGCATGATGAAAGCCCTTGTGCCGCAGAGTACGACGCCATTTCCGTGGATCGGGCATGTGCGTGGCACACCCGAGCGCGGGGTAGACGAGGCTGGCGAGGTTGCCGAGTCTGACGCACTCTTGATCTATGGCGTAGGTCGCCGGGCCTGCGGTGGTTGTGCAGGGGAGTGGTCGCGTGAGAACGAAGCAGCGGGCGGAGATCGCCTGCGGGCGCCGGGCGATGCTCGCCGAGTTGGGTATCGGAGAGGCTTCCGGCCGTACCCGCGGGTCGAAGACCGGTTATGCCTGCGGGTGTCCGGAATGCGCCGCCGCGCAGTGGGACATGCGGCGGCTGAAGTACTGGTTGTGCGGCAGACTGCTGGCCTACGGGGCCGACGAGGCCGAAGTGGATCGGCGCATCGGGACGCTGCCGGTGGATGTGTACTGGCGTAAGGGCGACCGGGTCTACGCGATCGAGGTGCGCAGCGGCCCGGTGGAGCGAGGGCTCGCGCGAGAGCACACCGAGCGGCTGCGCGCCGAGGGCTGCACGGATGTGCTGTGGCTGTGCCCGCCCGGCTACTGGGTGCCGTATCTGCACGCGCTGGGCATCGCGGACTTCGCTCCGGCCGCCTGCGATTACCGCGCGGTCACCGGTGTGCTGGACACCGAGCACGCGATGGCGGCGCCGCGGCGCGAACCGGTCGAACTGCGCGAATTCATCGCGGGCTGGGTGCGCGGCGAATACGTCTGGGGCTATCGGGACGAGAGGACAGGAGGCTGGGCCACCGTGACCGACTGGGAGTACCACACGAAGACGCAGGCCACGGTCATCGCCCGGCAGCGCCAGGAACTGGTCAACCAGCGCACGGCGCTCGCGGTGGCCCGGAAGTCGTTGCGCGACAAGCAGAAACATCTACTGAAGCTGACCACGCGGCTGGAACGCGCGGAGCTGGACGCGCAGAAAAAGGCCGACGCCCTCGCCACCGCCCAGCGCACGATCGCCGATCACGACCGGCTCGACAAGGCCTTGCGCAACACGATCGCCAATCTCGAGGTGACCATCGGCCGCTGGCAGCTGATCACCATCTGCGCGATGCTGCTGATCGTCACGTTCTTGGCGGCGGCGATGGTGGTGCGCTGAGCCGGAAGGGCGCTCGGTCCCAGCGCCATTCGTGGCGCAGCACCAGCGCGAGGAAGTCCAGCAGTTCCAGGCCGGTCTTCGCGCGCACCTCGCGGAGCGCGGCCCAGTGCACGGGGCCGCGCTCGATGAGGTCGCGCAGCATCCGCTCGCTCGCGGCGTCGACAGCGCGTGCGCGCAGATCCGGGATGCCGATGCGACTGCCGGTCCAGATCAGCCAGCCCCACCCGTTGGCGTGCGCGTGCGCTCGGCTCGCGGCGGCTTTCACCCGGTTCACGTGAAAGCCCACGTGGCCGAGGGGCGCGACGTCGATCAACACCGTGCGGCCGTCGGTGAGCTGGGCGACGATGCTCGGATAGTGCACCCGCTCGGCGCCGTCGAGGTCGTAGACGACCGCCGCGGGTTGCTCCTGGAAGGTCTCCACCTGATCGCCCGCGTTGAGGATCCACAACAGCCTGGCCTCCAGACCGGAGTCGAACGGCACGTCGCGACCGACCTTGTCCAGGTAGAAGCGCCCGCGGCCGTCGTCGTCGCTGTCCACGGTGCGCGCGGAGGTGGTGGGGATCGCGGCCGGGGCGCCGGCGCGGGGCCAGTCGACCTGGTCGAGCCAGGGATTCAGCTGACTGGTCGCGCGCGGCTCGGCGTCGTGCAGCTTCGCCAGACGCCGGTTGGTCTTCTTCTGCCAAGCCGCGATGCGCTGGGTGACGAACCCGGCGACCCGCTTCGCGTCCTCGGCCGCGTGCCCGGCGAGCCGCAGTTTCAGGTACGACAGCTCGGTCGCCGCGATATCGGTGTCGGTCGCGTACGTCTCCACCAGCAGCGCGCGCGTCAACTGCCGGTCCCGCGCGTCCAGGGGATAGCGCGCGGACAGGACCGCGGCGGCGCGATGCCCGGACAACTGCGCCATCCGGATCATCTGCCCGACCGCTTTGGTGTGTAGTTGGCGCACCCGGTCGCGGGAGAGGTCGTAGCGAGCGCCGATGCGGGCCAGCGTCTCGGGCTTCTCCCCGCTGATCCCGAGCCGAGCCGTCAGCAGGTCGCCGTCCTTGGCCTTCTGGTCGGCGCGCATGGCGACCAGCTCGCCGAGCACCTCGTTGACCTCTTCCAGCTCGAACGAGATGTCGCCGCGAAGATCCAGCGACTCGGGATCGTCGTCATCCGGCGCCGCCCCCTGCGCGACCTCCGTACTGATCGTCACGCGACAACCCCCTGACTCGGCTCCGGCACTGTGCGCCACAGCGTATCCCCGCCCACCGACACCGGGCCCCTGTCACCGTGCCGGCCGTTTCAAGTGTTCGGTGCCCATTCGGGTGCTGTGTGTACGCGGACCGGGCACCGTATCACCCGCTGACCGGGTTCATGTCCGGGTCGACGCGGCGCAGCGCGGAAGCCAGCCACTCGGTTCGCCGGTGCTCGGCGGGCATCTCGGCCAGACCGTCCGATGCTTCCTGGATCGCGTTGGTCGTGTCGCCCAGCAAGGACAGGACGCCCCCGCGCTGCACACCGCCGAATCCGGGTGTCCACCAGTACATGGCTTCCGGCGGTTCGATACCGTCCGCCGCGTCTGTCGCCGCGTCGGCCTCGGAGAGTGCACGCAGTGCTTCGCCTGGCTCCCCGCGCGCGGCCAGTAGTTCGGCCCTGCGCATCCTCGCGTAGGCGACCAGGACGGGGTGCGCGCCACGGACCGCCAGCGCGGCGTCCGACAGGGCGATCACTTCGCCGTAGTCCCCGGTCGCGCTCCACGCCACGTACCCGGCGAAACCGAGGCTGTGGACGAGTCGGTCTGGGTCGCGGGATTCCGCTGCCAGGTCCACAGCCGTGGTCAGGCTGCGCCGCGCGGCGGTGTCGGCTCCCACCGCGTGTTCGAGCCAACCCCGGTACTGCGTGATCTCGGAGGCGAGCGCCGCCGCCTCGGTGCGGGCCGTGCGTGCTTCGCGTGCGAATTGCTCGGACATGGCGGACATGCCGCGTACCGCCGGAAGCACCGCCAGGGCACCGGCCGCGTCCTCGATCCGGCGGGTAGACGAAAGCATCATGGCGACGTCGGCAAGGGCGCTGGCGTCCACGCTCGCAGCCGACCTGGCGGCGGTGGTCAGTCGGCCCAGGTCCGTTGTCCCCAAGACGCGTTCGTAGGCGGCGGTCACTCCGGCGGGCACGGGGCGCTGCCCGGTCTCGATCGCCGACAGATAGGTCTTGCTGTAGAACGTCCGTTCCGCCATCGCGCGCAGAGAGATACCGGCCGCTTCCCGAGCGGCACGCATGAGCGCCCCGGTTTCCACCACACCAGCGTAATGGGGGTGTGGACACCTGCGGACGCCGAAAACGCAAGTGCGCGAGCCCTTCACGCATAGCGTCGATTTCAGCCCCGTCGCCGGGTGGACACCGCCGGGTATCGGCGATGTTGCCCCGGCCCGTCCCCGGCGGCGGGTGCCTACCAACAATCGGTCTCGGCAATTCGAGGCGGTGCGTCATCTCGCTACCCGGTGGGCCGACCGCGTGGAACCCAGGCTGTCCGTCGCGACGACGCGCGAGCTTTCCACCTGGGGATGGTTGTTGCTCCGGGCATCGGCGGCGGCGGTACGCGATAACCGGCCCGACGAGGCCGACGAGATGATGAGGCTTGCCGCCGCCGGTGCGGTCGCGGTGCGGCCCGAATCCGGTCCCTATCACCAGTACTGGACGACGTTCGACCCGGCCACGGTGGCTATGAAGCGGGTAGAGAACGCCGTGGTGGACGACCGCCCGGACGTCGCGTTGCGCCTGGCCAGCGATATCCCGCCGGACCAGCGGCCGACGTCGGACAACCGGAACCGGCACCTGATCGACGTATCGGCAGCCCACGTGGAATTACGCCACTATGATGCCGCCTTCGACGTGCTGGCGTCGCTGTCGCGTGATGCGCGCCCGTGGCTGGTCGAACAGCGCTCGGCGCGTGATCTGCTGGGCCGCATCATCTCCAAACGTCGCACGCTCACGCCGGAAATGCGCGAACTCGCCGATTTGGTGCAGCTCGAATATTGACCAACAGTGAACTGCTCGTCTCGGCTGCCTGGACCGCGCTGGCGACCCTCGACTACGCCGACGTGACGGTGGGGCCGTTCCTCGCCGCCGACGATTGGGTGGCCTTCGGCGTGCACTCCGAAGACGGCAGCTTCACCGTCAGTGTGTCCGACGACGTTCCTCTTCCACCCGCTGCGTGATGTCCTCCACCGACCTGCCCTTCGGTATCCGCTGCGGCCAGCAGATCGCCGCGACAATCACCAACAAGGGCAGGCCGACCGCCACCGTGATGCCGACCTCGATCCAGCTCATTGCGCGAACCGCCTGAACTTGGTGGCCCATGCCGCGCGCCCTCGTGGAGTGACCGACCAGCGGGAACCGTGCGCCGTTGCCATGATCAGCCCGCGTGATTCGAGCTGACCGATCACCCGGCGGGTGCTCCATCTGGTGAGCTGCGCTTCGCGGCTGATCTGGTCGGCGGTGAGCATTCCGCCCGGTGCCAGCACGCCCAGTACCGCTGCCTCTGCGTCCACTGTCAACCCCTCTGCGTCGGTGTCCGCCCACTGCGCGAGAGCAACGGCGGTGCGCCTGATCAGTTCGACGGCCGGACGCTCTGCCGTGCCCGCCGGATACTCATGCGCGCCCGGAATCCGTTGCGGTAGTGCGTCCATCGCGTGCCCCTCTCTGGAATTTCCCCTCGTGGGACTCAATGCTCCGCGTGCACAACGAAACAGGCCACGGCGCGCACGATGCACCTACGATGCGACTATGCGCAGAGAACGCCTTATCGAGGCGCGGAAGGCGACCGGGAAGACTCAGGAGCAGATAGCCGAAGCTGTGGGGGTGGATCGGACCACGTTGGGGCGATGGGAGCGCAACGAGGGGACTCCGTATCCGGCTCAGCGACCGAAATACGCTGAGGCACTGGGTATCACGATGGACGAACTGTCGGCGATGCTCAGCAGCGTCCCCGCCATCGAGGGCGAGGTACCCGAATGGCTGTCCACGTATCTCGGTATGGAGCAGTCGGCCACGTCCATCCGTACTCACGAGCCGCGCGCCGTCTACGGACTGCTGCAAATTCCCTCCTACGTCGAAGCCCTGGTGAGTCGGGTCGGCATTTCGGGAGTCTCGGACACCTATGTCCAGCAGGCGGTGGATCAGCGTCTGCACCGGCAGAAGCGTGTTCGGTCGGGCGATCTGGTGCTAGACGTGATTCAGCCGGAATCCTCGCTACGGTTGCGCGTCGGCACCCCGGAGGTGATGTCCACGCAGTTGCGGACCGTGGCGGAGCTGTCGGAGCTGCCCAACGTGACGGTGCGGGTCACCACCTATGACGCCGGACAGTACGAAGCGCGCCGCCTGCACGCGTTCTCGCTCATGTCCCACCCGTGGGGTTCGCCGCGTGTCCACATCGAGTCGTACGGTGGCGGGCGGTTCATCACTGATGCCGAGGAAGTGCAATACTTCGCCAGTGCGTTCGACCACGGGGCGAAGGTTGCTCTGAGTCCCACCGAGTCGCGCCGATTCATTCTCGGACTGGCAGAGGAATGGGAGCGCAAGAACCATGGATAGCCTCGAATGGCGGGTGTCGAGCTTCACCGACAACGGGACATGCGTCGAGGTGGCCGGGACGCCGAGCACCGTCTACGTGCGCAACTCCAACGCTCGGGAGGCCGGGACGGTCGCGTTCACCCGTGAAGAGTGGGGCGCGTTCCTCAAGGGCGCTCAGGCCGGAGAGTTCGACGACTTGGCGTGAGCTGTACCGAGCCGCCCGGGGGTTGGGGCGCGCGTACCCAATCGTCGCTCTCGTGCGGCTTGTACCCGATGTTCTTCAAGCCACCGGGTCCGAGTATCAGAGGAAGTAGGAGGGCGGGTACCTTCTGCCCCTCGTGCTCGATGATGGGAAGTCCGGGAGTCTCTGTGGCGGCTGGCCGAGCCTGCTCATCCACACAGCACCCAGCCAGTACGGCGGATGCTCCCGGTCTCCATTCGGCCACTCGATCTCCAACCGACCACCCCGCCTCGGGTCGTTGCCGGGCTCCACGTGGAGGGTGACGTCGTTACTCGGGTGCTGTTCATGACGACCTCTAGGGAAATACGCCCCCGCTGGTGTATCTCGAGTGGCAGCATGGACGTTTCCCGCCGGACCGAATGCCGCGAGCTCAGCCAGTTCACGGATACAAGTAAACCCCTGCCGAAACAGGGGCTGACCTGGTGAGACGGTGGTGCGCGATACTGGGATTGAACCAGTGACCTCTTCCGTGTCAGGGAAGCGCTCTCCCGCTGAGCTAATCGCGCGAGGTGGAGACGGGAATCGAACCCGTGTGCACGGCTTTGCAGGCCGTTGCCTCACCACTCGGCCACTCCACCGCGCAAAGGGGGACGGCGTAATGTTGCCTGGCCCTACCTCTCGAGCGGATGACGGGATTCGAACCCGCGACCCTCACCTTGGCAAGGTGATGCGCTACCAGCTGCGCTACATCCGCATTCTGCCTCCCCGGGGCTCGTTTCCGGCCTCCGTGGTGCGAGACAGAACATTAGCCGACGCCCGGTGAAAGGTACAAATCCGCTGGTAGAACGGCGGAAATCCGGAAGGTGGCGTGCTGTGACGCCGGTGGCCGATGGGGTCGGTGGGGGAGGTGGGGCGTTCCGTCCTCGGTCTCGATGATCGAGACGCCGATTCGGCTGCCCGGCTCGACGGGTTGTGAGACGTCCGGCCCTTCTCGGAGAACACGCGGGGTGGGGCCGCCGTCCGGCGGAGGGTGGGGCTGCACGTCCCTGCCCGGTTGGCGATTTGGTGAACCGCCGGTGGCGCGTGCTAATGTTTCGTCTCGTCCGGAGGGCACCCCAGCCGCCGGAAACCCGTAAGGTCTCATAGCTCAGCGGGAGAGCGTCCGCCTCACACGCGGAAGGTCGCTGGTTCGATCCCAGCTGGGACCACTTACGCGAACGAGACCGGTGCAGTTGCTGCCCGGTCTCCTTTATTCTCCGCGTCGGTCGGCGCTCTCTCGGCTTCACGTCACTCTGGTGGATGCAGCCCACTCCTCGATGTTGCGCTGTGACCTGGGTCACATTATGGTAGCGGTTGTCCTCATCCGGACCGGAAACCTTTCCACACGCTTTGCGAAGTCTTTACTATCGTGCCGACTGCTCCGTCACGGATCGTGTTTCCGCCGACGGCCCGAGCTTCGACCGCCGCTCGCTTTCGATGCCAAGAACATGTTTGACCGATGAACCGAGGCCACCACCTCGGCGAAGGAGAAAATATGTCCACCGACACCGATTCCGCACCACGGACGTCGCCGTACGCGAACATGGGCGATCGTCTGACCGTCATCGGCCGTGCCGATCTGCCCGCTTCGATCGTGGTTTTCCTGGTCGCCCTACCCCTTTCGCTCGGCGTCGCGGTGGCCTCCGGCGCCCCGGTCGCTGCGGGCCTGATCGCCGCCGTCGTCGGCGGTGTGGTGGCCGGACTGCTCGGCGGTTCCGCGATCCAGGTCAGCGGGCCCACCGCGAGCCTCACCGTGGTCGTCGCCGCGAGTGTGCACCAGTTCGGCTGGGCGGCAACCTGTTTCATCACGATCGGTGCGGGCATGCTGCAGATCCTGTTCGGGCTGAGCCGGATCGCCAGGGCCGCGCTGGCCATCGCCCCGGTGGTCGTGCACGGCATGCTGGCGGGCATCGGCGTGGTGATCGCGCTGCAACAGGTCCATGTCCTGCTGGGCGGGAACTCGCTGAGTTCGTCGTTCGCCGCGCTGGTCGCCCTGCCCCGCCAACTGATGTCGGTGCGCACGGGCGACCTGGTCGTCGGACTCGTCGTCATCGGCATCCTGGTCGCGTGGCGCTCGGTGCCGGGGCGGGCGCGGGTGGTGCCCGGCCCGCTCGTCGCGGTGTTCATCGCCACTCTGCTGGCGCTGGTCCTGCCGACGCACGTCGAGCGCATCGTGCTGAACGGCTCGTTGGCGGACGCGCTGGGCCTGCCCGCCATTCCCTCCGGCGGTCCGGCGGCCGTCGTCACGACCATGGTGACGATCGCCCTCATCGCGAGCATCGAGACCCTGTTGTCGGCCGTCGCGGTGGACAAGATGCGGCCCGGCCACCGCACCGACTTCGACCGGGAGCTGATCGGGCAGGGATCGGCCAACGTCGTGTCCGGCCTGCTCGGCGGCCTGCCCATCGCGGGGGTCATCGTGCGCAGCATCACGAACGCGAACGCCGGTGCCCGCAGCCGGGCGGCGACCGTGCTGCACGGAATCTGGATCCTGCTGTTCGCGGTCGCGCTGGCCGGGCTGGTGCGGCAGATCCCGACCGCCGCCCTGGCCGGACTGCTCATCTTCGTCGGCGTGCAGCTGATCAAGCTGGCGCACATCCGGCTGGCCAGGCGGGCCGGCGAGATGTACGTCTACCTGGCGACGGTGCTGGGCGTGGTGTTCCTGAACCTGCTGCAAGGCATGGTGATCGGGCTGGTGCTGGCCTTCGCGCTGCTGTTGTGGCGGGTGGTGCGCGTGACAATCGTCGCGGCAACGGTTCCGGGCACGCGCCGATGGGTGGTCACCATCGATGGCACGTGCACCTTCCTGGCCTTGCCGAAGCTGACCGCGGAACTGGCGAAGGTCCCCGCCGACGCCGACGTGACCGTCGAGATGGCCGTCGACTTCCTGGACCACGCCACGCACGAGTTCCTCACCGAATGGGCTCGCGAGCGCGAGACATCGAGCGCGGCGGTGCAATTCGCCGAACTCGGCAGCGCGCGGATGGCCACCGTCTTGGCCGGGCCGCCCGAGCGCGGGCACTTCCGGCAGGTCATCGACCAGGTGATCGGGCCATGGCGACGGACGGGTAGTCGGGAGGACCGCATCGCGGCGGGCATCGCGGCCTACCACCGCGGCCACGCCCACGTGCTGCGCTCGCATCTGGACAAGCTGCGCCATCGGCACGACGCCGACTCGTTCTTCCTCACCTGCGCGGACGCGCGGATCGTGCCGAACGTCATCACCAACAGCGGGCCGGGCGACCTGTTCACCGTCCGCAACGTGGGCAATATCGTGCCCGCGCGCGGCGGAGACGTCTCGGTGGAGGCGGCCCTGATCTACGCGCTCGAGCGGCTGGACGTGCGCGCGGTCGTGGTGTGCGGTCACTCCGGCTGCGGGGCGATGGAGGCGCTGCACCGTGAGGTGCGGGCGGGGGAAGGGCTCGGCGATTGGCTGGCGCACGCGCGGCCGAGCCTGGAGCGCTATCGGCTGGGACATCCGGTGGCCGCCGCGGCGGCCGTCGCCGGGTTCGGGCCGGTGGACCAGCTGGGCATGGTGAACGTCGCGGTGCAGCTGGAGACGCTGCACGCGCACCCGGTCGTGCGCCGGGGAGTCGAGGAGCGCGGCGTGGCGGTGACCGGATTGTTCTTCGACCTCGCCACGGCCCGAGTGATCGAGGTCATGGTCGACGGCATCGCGGAGTTCGGCGACGAAGGCCGCCTGATCGCGGTGGAAACGGCGTGACCTGGGGATTGTGGAGTAGGTCACGGTGATGACGACGGCGGGACAGTGGGGAATGCCACACAATCGGCGAAGTTCTCAGGCTTTGCTAAGTCTTTACCAATACACTTGTACTCGTTTACATCTCGACTCATCGCTGTGTCGGGACTGCTTCACCGCGAGATGCCGGTTCGCGGTCTTGTGCCCTGCTGGACATGTTGATCGTCAACCGACCTCGGCGAATCAGCCGAGTCGGCGAAGGAGAGTCATGGCTATCGATCACGATTTAGCCCCGCCACCGTCAATGCCCGCACCCATGGGCTCGGGCCGCAGTTCCGGACCACTGTCCGATCGCTTCTCCGATATCCTCCGCCACGACGTGCCGTCCTCGATCGTGGTTTTCCTTGTCGCGCTGCCGCTTTCGCTAGGCATCGCGATCGCGTCCGGAGCCCCCGTCGCCGCCGGGCTCATCGCCGCCGTGATCGGCGGCATCGTCGTCGGCACGCTCGGCGGGTCGGTCCTCCAGGTGAGCGGCCCGGCCGCGGGCCTCACCGTGGTCGTCGCCGAGACGATCAATCAATTCGGTTGGCGCACGACGTGTTTCATCGTCTTCGCGGCCGGTGTACTGCAGATTCTGCTCGGGCTCAGCCGGGTGGCCAGGGCGGCGCTCGCCGTGGCGCCCGTGGTGGTGCACGCGATGCTGGCCGGTATCGGCATCACGATCGCGCTGCAACAGATCCATGTGCTGCTCGGCGGTTCCTCGCACAGCTCGGCCTGGCGCAACATCGTGCAACTGCCCGGTCAGCTGTTGTCCCTGCACGGGGGCGGCGCGCTGATCGGCGCGGTGGTGATCGCGATCATGGTCGGCTGGAAATACCTGCCCGCCCGGGTGCGCGCGGTGCCCGGCCCGCTGGTCGCGGTGCTCGTCGGCACGGTGTTGTCGCTGGTGCTGCCGCTCGATGCCGAGCGCATCGTGCTCAACGGCTCGCTGTTCGACGCCATCGGCCTGCCCGCTCTGCCGCGCGGCGACTGGTCCGGTCTGGTCCTGGCCATCCTCACCATCGCCCTGATCGCCAGCGTGGAAAGCCTGCTGTCCGCGGTGGCCGTGGACAAGATGCACTCGCGCAAGCGCACCGACTTCGACCGTGAGCTGATCGGCCAGGGCTCGGCGAACGTGCTGTCCGGCCTGCTCGGCGGCCTGCCGGTCACCGGCGTCATCGTGCGCAGCGCCACCAACGTGCAGGCGGGTGCGCACAGCCGCGCCTCCGCGGTGCTGCACGGCGTCTGGGTGCTGGTGTTCTCCGTGGCGCTGGTCTCCGTGGTGGAGCAGATCCCGAAGGCCGCGCTGGCCGGTCTGCTCATCGTGATCGGCACCCAGCTGGTCAAACTGGCCCATATCAAACTGGCCCGGCGCACCGGTGACCTGCTGGTCTACGCCGTGACGGTGCTCGGCGTGGTGTTCTTGAACCTGCTCGAGGGCGTACTGATCGGCCTCGGCCTGGCCTTCGGCCTGCTGCTGTGGCGGGTGGTCCGGGTGGCGGTCAAAGCCGAACAGGTTTCCGGTACGCAGCGCTGGGTGGTCACCATCGACGGCTCGGCCACCTTCCTCGCACTGCCGAAGCTCTCGGCGCAGTTCGCCATGATCCCCCCGGGAGCCGACGTCACGGTGGAGATGACCGTCGACTACCTCGATCACGCGGCGTTCGAGGCCATCGAGGAGTTCGCCCGCCAGCAGGTGAACAACGGAGGCAGCGTCGATTTCGTGGAGATCGGCGGGGCCAGGATGGCCCACGCCGGGGTGCAGCCGCCCGCGCGCAGCTTCGCGCGGTCGGTCTGGGACGAGATCCTCGGCCCCTGGCGGCGCGACGATCGGCACGCCAACCCGGTCGCGGCGGGCGTCGCGGCCTACCACCGCAGCCACGCGCACGTCGTCCGGCCGCATCTGGACGAGCTGCGTGATCAGCAGGATCCGGATTCGTTCTTCCTGACCTGCTCGGACTCGCGGATCGTGCCGAACATCATCACCAACAGCGGACCCGGCGACCTGTTCACCGTCCGCAACGTGGGCAACCTCGCGCCCGCCGAGGGCGACGCGTCGGTGGAGGCCGCGCTGGTGTTCGCGCTCGAACAGCTGAACGTCCGCTCCATCGTCGTCTGCGGGCATTCCTCCTGCGGTGCGATGAAGGCGCTGCACACCGGCGCCGAGGTGCCCGGTGTGGACCCCTGGCTCGCGCACGCGCGACCGAGCCTGGAGCGATTCCGCGCGGGCCATCCGGTCGCGGCCGCCGCGCGGGAGGCCGGTTTCGGCGAGGTCGATCAGCTGGCCATGGTGAACGTGGCGATGCAGCTCGAGGTATTGCACCGGCATCCGGCGGTGCGCAAGGCGGTGGCCGAGCGCGGCGTCACGGTGTCGGGCCTGTTCTTCGATATCGCCAGTGCCCGGGTGGTCGAGGTGACCGAGAACGGGATCGCGCACATCGATGACGCGGGCCACCAGCCCACTGCCGAACTCGTCTGATCGAGGCCGGACGAATGATCCCGCCCGGGTGGCGTGCCCGGGCGGGATCGCCGTATCCGGACAGGGTTCGGTATGCCGGACTGCTCGTACCCTGGGGAACGTGACCGCAGACCTGGAAACGAGCTCGGACGATCGGCCGACCCGCTGGCGCGCCTTCCGAGCGGGGCTCGAGCGACGACCTACGCTGTATCTCGGCTACCGGATCGTGGTCGCCGTCGTCGGCGTGGCCGTGCTCGCGGTCGGGGTGCTCGCGATCCCCTATCCCGGTCCCGGCTGGGCGATCGTGTTCGCTGGGCTCGGCATCCTCGCCACCGAATTCGCCTGGGCGCGAAAGGCGTTGGGCTGGCTGCGGGACCGGTACCGGCAATTGATGGACTGGTACTCCCGGCAGGGCCGGGCCGTGCAGGTGGCCGGGGCGGTCGGCACCGCCGCGTTGGTCGTGGCGACGCTGTGGATATTGGGAACCTTCGGGCTCGTGGGTAGTTGGATCGGAGTCGAATGGGAATGGCTGCGCAGCCCCCTGCAACGGTGACCACCGTTCCGGGGCGCATGCTCACCCAACCGGAATGGCTGGCCGCGCGTATCGCGGAGATGGGCCGTTCCTGGGGCACCACATCGCTGCGCATCGCGGGCACGCTGTGGTGGTGCATGGTCGCCTCCGCCTTGGTGGAGCAGATCGCGCGGGCGTACGCGCACGACGAGGCCGCTCCCGAAGCCGCGCTGGAGCGACTGGACTGCGAAGTTCGCCCCGACGGTGGCATCGAGCGCGTGCGTATCCCGGCGGACGGTCACGCGGCCGGCGGTGCGTCGGTCCTGCACGAGACGCTCGCGACCGTCATCCCACCGGTCGCCCGGGTGTCGGGTGCCGGTGTGCCCGCCTTGTGGGCGATCGTCGCCGACGCGATCGGCAACCGCGCGCTCGACGCGGGGTCCGCCGACGCGGGGGCACGGCTGGCCGCCGAGATCGGCGGCAAACTACCGGTTCCGCGCTTCGTCGAGATCGGCGGACGCACATTCGTGCGGCGCATCTCCTGCTGCCTGGTCTTCGAAGTCCCCGGCTGCGAGATGTGCACCAGCTGCCCGAAACGCCCCGCCGCCGAGCGAATCGCCCTGCTCGCGGGCCTCGCCGCCGAGAGCTGACGACCGGCCGGGTGACAGCCGATTTTCCCGCCGCGGCCGTGACTCACCCGGTACGCCCACGGCGCCGGTCCACTCGGCGGGGACTCGAACGCAAATCTCGCGCCACCCGACTCGTACGGCCTAAAACCCGGAGGGGCGGGCCTGCGCGGCGGGACAGTAGCATGGTCGCGCCGGACGAAGATGCGATCGGCCACCATCGAGCGGGCCCCGGCCCGCACCCGAGAACGCCAAGGAGAGCGCAGCCGTGACCACCTCAGCCGCCATCAGCCCAGTCGCCCTCGTCCGGGTGCCGGCCGGGACGACGGCGGGCGCCGCGGTGCGTGCGGCGGGACTGCCCACGAAGGGGCCGGACACCGTCGTCGTCGTCCGGGTGGACGGTGAACTCAAGGACCTGTCCTGGACCCCGGACGAGGACGTCGACGTGGAGCCGGTGGCGGCGAACACCCCCGACGGCCGCAACGTCATCCGGCACTCCGCCGCGCATGTCCTCGCCCAGGCGGTGCAGCAGGAGTTCCCCGGTGCCAAGCTGGGCATCGGCCCTTACATCAAGGACGGGTTCTACTACGACTTCCGTGTCGAGCGGCCGTTCACCCCGGAGGATCTGGCCAAGCTGGAATCCCGGATGAAGAAGATCGTCAAAGGCGCGCAGCGGTTCTCCCGCCGGGTGGTCGAGGTCGAGGAGGCCAGGGCCGAGCTGGCCGGGGAGCCGTTCAAACTGGAGCTGATCAGCGACAAGTCCGGCATCGATGACCCGGAGGTCATGGAGGTCGGCGGCAAAGAGCTGACCATCTACGACAACCTGGATCCGCGCACCGGCGAGAAGATCTGGGGCGATCTGTGCCGCGGTCCGCACATCCCGACCACCAAGTTCATCCCGGCCTTCAAACTGACCCGCAGCTCCGCGGCCTACTGGCGTGGTGACCAGAGCCGCGAGGACCTGCAGCGCGTCTACGGCACCGCGTGGGAATCGCAGGAGGCGCTCGACGAGCACCTGCACCTGCTCGCCGAAGCCGAACGCCGCGACCACCGCAAGCTCGGCCTGGAACTGGACTTGTTCAGCTTCCCCGACGAACTCGGTTCCGGCCTGCCGGTATTCCATCCCAAGGGCGGCATCATCCGCAAGGAACTCGAGGAGTACTCGCGCCGCAGGCACGTCGCGGCGGGCTACGAGTTCGTCAACACCCCGCACATCACCAAAGGGCATCTGTTCGAGGTCTCCGGCCACCTGGACTGGTACCGCGACGGCATGTTCCCGGCGATGCACCTGGACGCCGAGCTCAACGAGGACGGCACCGTCCGCAAGCCCGGCCAGGACTACTACGTCAAGCCGATGAACTGCCCGATGCACAACCTGATCTTCCGTGCCCGCGGCCGGTCGTACCGGGAGCTGCCGCTGCGGCTGTTCGAGTTCGGCTCGGTCTATCGGTACGAGAAGTCCGGCGTGGTGCACGGCCTGACCCGGGTGCGCGGCATGACGCAGGACGACGCGCACATCTACTGCACCAAAGAGCAGATGCACAGCGAACTCACCGACACGCTGCGGTTCGTGCTGGATCTGCTGAAGGACTACGGCCTCGACGACTTCTACCTCGAGCTGTCCACCAAGGACCCGAAGAAGTTCGTCGGTTCCGACGAGATCTGGGAGGAGGCCACCGAGACCCTGTCGAAGGTCGCCTCGGCCTCCGGTCTGGAACTGGTGCCCGATCCCGGCGGCGCCGCCTTCTACGGCCCGAAGATCTCCGTGCAGGCCAAGGACGCGCTCGGCCGCACCTGGCAGATGTCGACGATCCAGCTGGACTTCAACCTGCCCGAGCGCTTCGATCTGGAATACACCGCGTCCGACGGCACCAAGCAGCGGCCGGTCATGATCCACCGCGCGCTGTTCGGCTCGATCGAGCGCTTCTTCGGTGTGCTCACCGAGCACTACGCGGGCGCGTTCCCGGCCTGGCTGTCGCCGGTGCAGGTCGTGGGCATCCCGGTCGCGGAAGCCTTCGCGGCGCACCTGGACCGGGTGATCGAACGGTTGCAGGACGAGGGCGTGCGCGCGCAGGTGGATCGCAGCGACGACCGGATGCAGAAGAAGATCTTCAACAACACCGCCCAGAAGGTGCCGTTCATGCTGCTCGCCGGTGAGCGGGACGTGAACGCGAACGCCGTGAGCTTCCGCTTCCGCGACGGCACCCAGGTCAACGGCGTGCCGGTCGACGACGCGGTGGCCACCATCGTCGCGTGGATCGCCCATCGGGAGAACGCGTCGCCGACGGCCGAGGGGTTCCAGATCCGGTCGGCGAACAAGGGTGGGGCATGAGCGAGCGTACGGTGCCGGACGGGCTCGCGGATCTGGACGGTACCGCGGCCTCGGCCGAGCCGGGCAGCATCGTGGACGCCGGTGCCGGCGAACCGGATCGGCTGCTGCGCCTGTGGACGCCGTATCGCATGTCCTACATCGCGGAGGCCGCCACCACCGCCAAGGATTCGACCGGCCACCCCTTCACCGACATCCCGAAGATGTCGGATGAGGACGGACTGGTCGTCGCCCGGGGCGAGCTGGTGTACGCCGTGCTCAACCTGTACCCGTACAACCCGGGGCACATGATGGTGGTGCCCTACCGCAAAGTGGCGAACCTGGAGGACCTCACCGAGGCGGAGAGCGCCGAACTGATGACCTTCACCCAGCAGGCGATCCGGGTGATGAAGAAGGTGTCCCGGCCGCACGGCTTCAACGTCGGGCTGAATCTCGGCGGGGTGGCCGGTGGATCGCTGGCCGATCACCTGCACCAGCACATCGTGCCGCGCTGGGGTGGCGACGCGAACTTCATCACCGTCATCGGCGGGGCGAAGGTCATGCCGCAACTGCTGCGGGAGACCAGGGCGCTGCTGTCGGCGGCCTGGAAGGAGGCGTAGATGAGCGACCGGGCGGAGCGGCCGTGCTGAGCTTCTTCGGCCGCGAGACGTTCGCCAAGGCGACGGCTCCGCTGGGCCGGGCGCTGGTCGGCACGGGACTCACCCCCGACGCCATGACGCTGATCGGCACGACCGCCTCCATCGTCGCCGCGGTCACGCTCTTCCCGACCGGACACCTGTTCTGGGGAACCATGGTGATCTGGTTGTTCGTCATGTTCGACATGCTCGACGGAGCCATGGCCAGGGCGCGCGGCGGCGGCACCAAATACGGCGCGGTGCTGGACGCCACGTGCGACCGGCTGGCCGACGGCGCCATCTTCGCCGGGCTGGCCTGGTGGGCGGTCTTCCACGAGCAGCACAAGCCGCTGTTCGCCGCGACGCTGGTCGTCCTGGTGACCTCGCAGGTGATCTCCTACGCCAAGGCGCGCGCCGAGGCCAGCGGGCTGTCCGCCGACGGCGGCATCATCGAGCGGCCGGACCGGCTGATCATCGTGCTGGTCGGCGCGGGCTTCACCGGGATCGGCGGCTACTGGGACATCGAGTGGCTCACCTACGCCGTGCACGTCGCCATATGGATCCTCGCGGTGCTCAGCATCGTCACCGTCGGTCAGCGGGTGCTGGCCGTGCGCAACTCGCCGGGGGCGCGCACGGTGATCCCGGCGGGGCAGCCGCAGAGCCCGAGCGCGGGCACCACGGGCACCACGGGACTTCCGTCGTGACCTCATCCGGGGCCGGACGCCGACCGATGCGCGGTGGCGTCCGGACAGTGGTGACGGCGAAGTGCGGATTCACGGCGCGGGAGTGTGCATGACAATCGGGGAGCGGTTCGGCGCCGCCGGTTACGCGGCGGGTTGGCGGGTGGTGCGTGCGCTGCCGGAGCCGACGGCCCGGCGACTGTTCGAGTGGGGCGCCGACCGGGTCGCCCGGCGGGCCAACCGGGAGTTCCACGCGGGCGGCGCGCCGAACCCGTTGCGGCGCAATCTGGCACGTGTGCTCGGCGTGCTTCCGGCGGACGTGCCGGACGACTTGATCAGCGCGAGCATGCGGTCCTACGCCCGGTACTGGCGGGAAGCGTTCCGGCTGCCCACGATGGACCATGCCGCGATCGACTACTACGTCGGCGGGCTGGAACATCTGGATGCCGCGCTCGCCGAGGGCCGGGGCGTGGTCTTGGTGCTCCCGCACTCCGGCAACTGGGACATGGCGGGCGTCTGGCTGGTGCAGCACTACGGCGGCCTCACCACCGTGGCCGAGCGGCTGAAGCCGGAATCGCTGTTCGAGCGGTTCGTCGCCTACCGGGAGAGCCTCGGCTTCGAGGTGTTCCCGCTGACCGGTGGCGAGCAACCGCCGTTCGGTCAGTTGGCGGCGCGCCTGCGGCAGAACAAGGTCGTGTGCCTGATGGGTGAACGCGACCTCACCGGCAAAGGCGTTCCGGTTCAGTTCTTCGGTGAGCGCACCTGGATGCCCGCCGGCGCGGCGAAGCTGGCCATCGAGACCGGCGCGGCGCTGCTGCCGGTGCACGCGTGGTTCGAGGTCGATGCCGACGGCCGCGAGAACTGGGGCCTGAAAACCGAGGCGGCACTGGATGTTTCCGCAGGGGTGGCCGCGGCCACCCAGGCGCTGGCAGACCGCTTCGCAGCGAATATCGCCGAGCATCCCGCGGATTGGCACATGCTGCAACCATTGTGGGAGAGCGATCTCTCGCCCCAGCGGCGCGCCATGATCGCGGCCGCGCAGGCGAGCCTCGAGGTCGAGCAGGGAGACGTATCGCCATGAAGATCGGCATGGTCTGCCCCTATTCGTTCGACGTCCCCGGCGGGGTGCAGGCGCATGTGGTCGAACTGGCACGGGTGTTCCTCGAACGCGGGCACAAGGTGAGCGTTCTGGCGCCCGCGTCCGAGGGCACCCCGCTGCCGGAGTTCGTGGTGTCGGCGGGCCGAGCGGTGGCCATCCCGTACAACGGGTCGGTAGCCCGGCTGTCGTTCGGGCCCATGGCCTATGCCAGGATCCGCCGCTGGATCGACGGCAACGATTTCGACGTGCTGCACATCCACGAACCGAACGCGCCCAGTCTGTCCATGCTCGCGCTGAAGATCGCCGAGGGCCCGATCGTCGCGACCTTTCACACCTCGACGACGAAATCACTGGTGCTGAGCACTTTTCAGGGCGTACTGCGGCCGTACCACGAGAAGATCTCCGGCCGTATCGCGGTGTCGGAGCTGGCGCGCCGCTGGCAGGTCGAGGCGCTGGGCTCGGACGCGGTGGAGATCCCCAACGGTGTCGACGTCCCGGCGTTCGCCCGCGCGCCGATGCTGCCGGGCTATCCGCGCCCCGGTGGGACGGTGCTGTTCCTGGGACGCTACGACGAGCCGCGCAAGGGCATGGACGTGCTGCTCGGTGCGCTGCCCGAGCTGGTGGGCAGGCATCCCGACGTCGAGATCCTGATCGTGGGCCGCGGCGACGAGGACCGGCTGCGCCGCGAAGCGGGCACCTTGTCCGGTCACCTGCGTTTCCTCGGCCAGGTGTCCGACGAGGAGAAGGCTTCGGCGATGCGGAGCGCCGACGTGTACGTCGCGCCCAACTTGGGCGGGGAGAGCTTCGGCATCATCCTGATCGAGGCGATGGCGGCGGGCACCGCGGTCGTGGCCAGTGAGCTCGACGCCTTCCGCCGGGTGCTGCGGGACGGCACGGCAGGCATGCTGGTCCCGGTCGGCGATTCGGCGGCCTTGGCGGCCGCGCTGCACACCGTGCTCACCGACGACGTGCGCAGGGAAGCCCTGGTGCACACCGCGACGCAGGTGGTCGGCGAGTACGACTGGCCGGTGGTGGCCGAACAGATCCTGCGCGTCTACGAGACGGTGACCGTCGGCGACACCAGAGTGCGGGCTGCCGGATGATCACCTTCTCCGCGACGACCGTTCTCGTCCTCGCGCTGATCGCCGCGGTCGTCGTGGCGATCGGGCTGTGGGCGTATTCCACCGCCAACCGCCTGGACCGGCTGCACGTGCGCTCCGACCAGTCCTGGCAGGCACTCGACGCGGCGCTGGCCCGGCGGGCGGTGGTGGCCCGGTCGGTCGCCATGGCGATCGCGGGCCCGGTATCCGATCCGGCCATGGCGGAGCAGGCCAGACAGCTGTCGGCGCTCGCGGACCGGGCCGAGCGCACCGGTCGTGACGAACGCGAGACCGTGGAGAACCGGCTGTCTTCCGCGTTGTCGGCGGTCGACATCGGCACGCTGCGCCCCCAGTTGGTCGCCGAACTGGCCGACGCCGAAGCCCGGGTGCTGATCGCCCGCCGTTTCCACAACGACGCCGTGCGCGACACGCTGGCGCTGCGCACGCGCCGCTCGGTCCGCATCCTGCACCTCGGCGGTACCGCACCGCTGCCGTCCTACTTCGAGATCACCGAGCGCGCCACCCCTGCGGCGTCCACGGGCCTGGCGGTCGACACCATCCGCACCACCGCGCGGGTCGTGCTGTTCGACGAAAACGACCGGACGCTGCTGATGCGCGGCAACGACCCGAAGACGCCGGAGGTGTCGTTCTGGTTCACCGTCGGCGGCGGCGTGGAGCCGGGGGAGAGCCTGCGTTCGGCGGCGGTGCGGGAACTCTACGACGAGACCGGATATCGCGCGGATCCGGCCGACCTGCGCGGCCCCATCTGGCGGCGGGTCGCGGTGTTTCCGTTCGACGGTGAGCTGATCCGCTCCGAGGAACTGTTCTTCGCGCTGCGCGGGCGGGCTTTCGAGCCGCACGCGGCGAACCGGACGCTGATCGAACGCCGCTCCATCACCGGGCACCGATGGTGCACCGCGGCGGACATCGTCGCGCTGGACCGCTCCGGCGAGACGGTCTACCCATATCACTTGGACGAACTGCTCGCCGAAGCGGCCGAGGCGGCGTCGGGAACCGCCGATCCGGAGGTCCGTTCCATCCGCTGACCGGCCGCACGACGGGGTGTGATGTGTTTCACGATCGTGATACCGTCGCGATGATTCGGGGCGCCGAAGGGTACTGCTGACAGGGACGCATGCCAGTTCGGTGTCGTGGTCCCGCTGTCAGCGGGGCGTTTCTGCTCGGTTGTGGAGGTAGTTGGTTCATGTCGTACCTGCTGTTCGATTTCCTGTTGCCGCTGATCGGACCCGCGGCCGCGGAGTACTGGGCGACGTTGCTGGTGGTCGGCCCGCTGTGATCCAGCGCCCGGCGCAGGCCGGTGCGGCGCCGGGACGGCACGACAGCCGAGCCTTCCCGGCGTAGGGCGCCATAACCGAGATCACACCAGGCCAGTGCCCTCCAACTGGCTATCAAGTGGCCTTTTGCGGCCACCTAGAATCGTGGCGTTCGACCCCGAGTGATCGATTGGCGCACATGCCTGGAGGAGTTTGCCGTGACCACCCCTGAGACCACCCAGACCGTCGGTACCGCCCGCGTCAAGCGCGGCATGGCCGAGATGCTCAAGGGTGGGGTGATCATGGATGTCGTCACGCCGGAGCAGGCCAAGATCGCCGAGGACGCCGGCGCGGTCGCGGTGATGGCGCTGGAGCGGGTGCCCGCCGACATCCGTGCCCAGGGCGGCGTGTCCCGGATGAGCGATCCGGACATGATCGACGGCATCATCTCGGCGGTGTCCATTCCGGTGATGGCGAAGGCCCGGATCGGCCACTTCGTGGAGGCGCAGATCCTGCAGAGCCTCGGTGTCGACTACATCGATGAGTCCGAGGTGCTCACCCCCGCCGACTACGCCAACCACATCGACAAGTGGAACTTCACCGTGCCGTTCGTCTGCGGCGCCACCAACCTCGGCGAGGCACTGCGCCGGATCACCGAGGGCGCGGCCATGATTCGCTCCAAGGGCGAGGCCGGCACCGGTGACGTGTCCAACGCGACCACGCACATGCGCAAGATCCGGCAGGAGATCCGCCGGCTGTCGTCGCTGCCGGAGGACGAGCTGTTCGTCGCGGCCAAGGAGCTGCAGGCGCCCTACGAGCTGGTCCGCGAGATCGCCGAGACCGGCAAGCTGCCGGTCGTGCTGTTCACCGCGGGCGGCATCGCCACCCCCGCCGACGCCGCGATGATGATGCAGCTCGGCGCCGAGGGCGTGTTCGTGGGGTCGGGCATCTTCAAGTCCGGCAACCCGGCCCAGCGCGCCGCCGCCATCGTCAAGGCCACCACCTTCTACGACGATCCGGACGTCCTGGCCAAGGTGTCGCGCGGTCTCGGCGAGGCGATGGTCGGCATCAACGTCGAGGAGATTGCGCAGCCGCACCGCCTGGCCGAGCGCGGTTGGTGATTCCCGGCCGGTAGCGTCTGCCGCGTGGAGTTGCGGCAGCTGCGGTACTTCGTGGTTCTGGCGGAGGAGTTGCACTTCCGCCGGGCCGCGGAGCGATTGTTCATCTCGACGCCCACGCTCAGCCAGCAGATCAAGGTGCTGGAGCGGGAGCTGGGCGGCCCACTGCTGGTCCGGGAGCCGCGGGTGGAGCTGACGGCCGCGGGCGCGGTGCTGCTGCGCACCGGCAAGGACGTGCTGCGCGCGATGGACGACGCGGTCCGGCAGACCCGGCGCGCCGCCGTGGCAGGCGCCCCGGTGCTGCGCCTGGGACTGTTGAACGGCGTCCCGCCGTGGCTGCCCGCCCGCATCGACAGCCTGCTCACCGCCGCAGTGCCCGGCGGTAGCTTGGTGCTCACCGGGGGGACCACCGCCGATCAGGTGCGCTTCCTCGATGACGACGAAGTCGACCTTGCGCTCCTCCGCACCCCGGTCGAGCTGCCCGAACGCTTCGCGCAACGCGCGGCGGCCCGCGAGGAACTGGGCGTGGTGATGTCCGAGCGGCATCCGCTCGCGAGCGCGGCGCTGCTCGACCCGGCCGAGCTCAGTGGTCACGAGCTGATCTTGTTCGCGCGTGAATCCGCTGCGGGCCTACATGATTCGCTGTTGCGCACGCTCGCGGGACACGGCGCCCGGGTACGGCTGAGTGACAGTGCGATGGGGCATGCGCAGATGCTCGCGGTGCTGCCGTCACGGCCCGACGTGATCGGGCTCGGTTCGTCGCGCGTGAACGGCCTGCCCGGTCTGGTCTGGCGGCCGCTGCGCGGCGCGCCGCTACGGGTGACTTACGCGGTCGCCTGGCGCGCGGCGGTGCGCGATCCCGCCGTCGCGGCGCTGGTCGCCGCGCTGACGGGCGAACTGTCGGCGGAATAGGCCGCGCGGCCCGCTTCCGGTGCTAGGTTCAACTCTTACGGCGGCCGCAAGGTCGTCTCATGGTTCTCACAATCACGCTCAGTAGCTTCGCCATTCGATGGCCGTCCCGGCCATGTCGCGCCCTCCCACCGTCGGATCGATCCGAGCGCAAAGGACGAACAGTTGAAGCTTCTCAAGACCGGACGCATCGCAGCAGCGGGCCTGGCCCTCGTGGCCGCCCTGAGCCTCGCAGCCTGCGGCAGCGACGACAAGAGCGACTCGCCCAAGTCCACCCGCACGACAGCAGGCGCCTCGGCGACCGTGACCACGCCCGCCGCGCCCACCGCCGACGAGCTCAACGCCATGTTGCAGAAGGCGCTCGACCCCGCGGTGCCGAACGAGCAGAAACTCGACTCCGTGCAGGGCATCGAAGCCGATCCCGGCCTGCCCAACCGGTTGGCCGAAGCGTTCCGGCAGGCGAACGCCACGGCGGTGGTCACCGGAGTGACCGCCTTCGGCGACAGCGTCACCGCCCAGGCCAAGTTCACCATCAACGGGCAGGAGAACCAGGTCGACGTTCCGTTCGTGCTGGACGGCGGCAAGTGGAAGGTGCAGAAGACGTGGGCTTGCCAAGCGCTCGCCAACCTGAACCAGCAATCCCCGGCCTGCATCCCCTGACGGGTGGAAACGGGGCGGTGAGGCGCGCCGCCCCGTGCGCCCCGGATCCGTCCCCCGGCCTGCGGTGTTAGGCCCGGGCTAAGGCGTATTCGGCAGCGCGACATGGACACTCGACCGCGGCGATGGTCGGCTGGAGCCATGACAGCAAGCAGGACATCACCCGAACGTGTCGTCGTCGTGGGCGGCGGCTCCGGCATGGGACTGGCGCTGGCGGCCGCGCTGATCGCCGAGGGTGCGGAGGTCACCATCGCAGGTCGTTCGGCCGAACGGCTGGCCGCGGCGGAGCGCACCCTGTCCGAGGGGCCGGGCACGGTGCGCTCGGTGGTCGCGGACATCACTCGCGAAGCGGACCTCGAGCGTTTGTTCGCCGAGCGGGAGCCGGTCGATCACGTCGTCACCACCGCCGCCGATGTCACCGGCGCCTATCGGCCACTGGCCGGGTTCGACCCCGACCTGGCTCGGAATCTGTTGTTGTCCAAGCTGATCGGCCCCACGCTGCTGGCCAAGCACGCCCGGGTGGTGCCCGGCGGTTCGGTGACCTTCACCTCCGGCGTCGCGGCCTATCGGCCGGCGCCGGGCGGCGCCATGGTGGCGGCCGTCAACGGCGCCCTCGCCTCACTGGCCTATGCCCTGGCCCTCGAACTCGGGCCCGTCCGGGTCAACGTGGTCTCACCAGGATGGGTCGACACCCCGATCTGGGACACCATCGCGGGGCCCGCGAAGACCGAACGTCACCAGCAGCTCGCCGCCCGCCTGCCCGTCGGTCGCATCGGCCGTCCCTCCGATATCGCGCAGGCGATGCTGGGGGTGATGCGCAATCCCTTCATCACCGGCACCGTCCTGCACGTGGACGGGGGACATCGGCTGGTGTGACCGATGCCGAGCAACATGTCGCTACGTTGCTATGCGCATTCGACTATCCGATCCGACGCTCATCGGATCGGGCGAGAACGGCAGAGACGGCACGAACCTAGTCCGCCTGGTTCTCGTCGACTCGAAGCGCCGGCCGATCAGGGTGGTCCCAGCGGACGAAGAAGGTCGGAGGGGAGGGGTTCTCGGCGTCGTGGCGCAGGAGGGCGGGAATCGTCCACCGTGCTTCGGGCGGGGTGCGGCGGCGGAGTGCGGCTTCGGACAGGTCCAGTCGAAGGGTCACGTCGGCGTCGAGGTGGCGGCCCGCGAGCATCGGCCCCGCGATGACGAGGGTGGTCGCGGGCAGCGCCGTCCGGATCGCGGCGCGCGCGGACCGGTCAGCGGCTTCGTCCCAGAGGGCGGGCAGCCACCGGCCGTGGCCGCGGAGCGCATCGATCACTTCGCGGCGCAGCGCGGCATAGTCGAACCAGGCGGTGCGATAGGACATCTCGTCGGTGCGCCCGAACTCCATGCGCAGTGAGGCGGGTCGTACGTAGTCGTGCAGGGAGACCATGTCGGCCGACCGGCCCGCGTCGCGCAGCGCCGCGACGATCCGCCGGGCGAGCGCCGCCGGATCGGCCGCGTCCGCGCCGTCGACGGCGATCACCGTGTGCGAGGTCGCGGTCAGGACAGGACGGGACACCCGCTCGACGAGGCTGTCGGGTGTGATGGGCAGAAAGCGTGGCACCGGTCCATCTCAGCAAAGTCGGGACGGCCGGGAGCGTGGGCGTTGCCGGTCGTTCACCGGCGGCCGACCGGCGAAGCCGCGAGCGGCCGGGATAATCTCAGCGCATGGCGACAATCGAAGAGGCGCTGGAGATAGAGCGGCTGGAGCGGGACATCTTCCGTGGCGCGTCCACCAAGACCCAGCTGCAGCGCACATTCGGCGGCCAGGTTGCCGGCCAGGCGCTCGTGTCCGCGGTGCGGACGGTGGAACCGCGATTCCAAGTGCACTCGCTGCACGGCTACTTCCTGCGGCCGGGCAATCCGCAAGAGCCCACGGTCTACCAGGTCGAGCGCATCCGCGACGGCCGGTCGTTCTGCACCCGCCGGGTCACCGGCATCCAGGAGGGCGCCGCGATCTTCACCATGTCGGCGTCGTTCCACGTCGGCGACCAGGGACCGGAGCACCAGGACGTCATGCCCGACGTCCCGATGCCGGACGATCTGCCCGACGCGAGCACCACGATGTCGCCCGAACGGCTGTGGGCGATGCGCGAATGGGAACACTGGGACATCCGCATGGTCCCGCAGGAGAACGTGTCCCGCCGCGACGGCGTGGTCTCCCAGCAGCAGGTGTGGTTCCGCTACCGGCACCTGCTGCCCGACGATCCGCTGCTGCACGTGTGCACCCTCGCCTACATGAGCGATATGACGCTGCTGGGTTCCTCCAAGGTCATCCATCCCGACGAGCCGACCCAGAACGCCTCGCTCGATCACGCGATGTGGTTCCTGCGGCCGTTCCGCGCCGACGAGTGGCTGCTCTACGACCAGTCGTCGCCATCCGCTGGATTCGGCCGGGGCCTGACCGGCGGCAAGATCTTCACCACGGAGGGCAAGCTGGTTGCCGCCGTGGTGCAGGAAGGCCTCATCCGAACGATGCGCGAGGACTGATCCGGGGCTGCGGTGAGGTGCGCGTGGCAGGCGACCGTGAGCGGGCCCACATCGGCCGGGCTCGTAAGCTTTCCGGCGTGAACGCTACCTCGGTCGCCGCACCCGCCGCCGACACCGGACCGGAGCAGTCCCGGCCCACCATCGGCGTGCTCGCGCTGCAAGGCGACGTCCGGGAGCATGTCGCCGCGCTCGGCCGCTGTGGCGCCGAGCCGGTGCTGGTCCGGCGCGATTCTGAACTCGCGGCCGTGGACGCGCTCGTGCTGCCCGGCGGCGAGTCGACCGCGATCAGCAAGTTGCTGCAGGCCTTCGAATTGCTGGAGCCGCTGCGCGCCCGACTGCGCGACGGCATGCCCGCTTTCGGTTCCTGCGCGGGCATGATCCTGCTCGCGTCGGAGGTGCTCGACACCCGCCCGGACGCCGAGCATCTGTCCGGCATCGACATGACGGTGCGGCGCAACGCTTTCGGCCGCCAGGTCGACTCGTTCGAAACCGATCTGCCGTTCGCCGGGTTGACCGGCGGCCCGGTGCGCGCGGTGTTCATCCGGGCGCCGTGGGTCGAGCGGGCCGGCGCGGGCGTCGAGGTCCTGGCCACGGTGCCGGCCGGCCCGGCCGCGGGCCGGATCGTCGCGGTCCGGCAGGGCAACGTGCTGGCCACGTCGTTCCATCCCGAAGTGACCGGCGATCTGCGGGTGCACCGGATGTTCGTGGAGATGGTCCGCTCGGCATGAGGGCGCGGGGTGATGACGTCCGCGCGGTGCGAGCGGGCGGATAGCCGGGGCCGCTGCGCACGGCCGTAGGGGCCGCCCGAGTAGGCTGGGGAAGTTGTCCGCCCGGCCGTGCCGGTACCGTACACAGACCAGACGTGCCACCGACCTGAAGGAAGTAGGGAATGAGCGGCCACTCCAAATGGGCCACCACCAAGCACAAGAAGGCTGCGATCGACGCGAAGCGCGGCAAGCTGTTCGCGAAGTTGATCAAGAACATCGAGGTGGCGGCCCGGACCGGTGGCGGTGACCCGGATGGCAATCCGACGCTGTACGACGCCATCCAGAAGGCGAAGAAGTCGTCGGTCCCCAACGACAACATCGAGCGGGCTCGCAAGCGCGGCGGTGGCGAGGAAGCCGGCGGCGCCGACTGGCAGACGATCATGTACGAGGGCTACGGGCCCAACGGTGTCGCCGTGCTGATCGAATGTCTCACCGACAACCGCAACCGCGCCGCGGGCGAGGTACGGGTCGCGATGACGCGCAACGGCGGCAACATGGCCGACCCGGGCTCGGTGGCCTACCTGTTCCATCGCAAGGGCGTCGTCACCCTGGAGAAGAACGGCCTGTCCGAGGACGATGTGTTGCTGGCCGTGCTCGACGCGGGCGCCGAGGAGGTCAACGATCTCGGTGAGTCGTTCGAAATCATCAGCGAGCCAGGCGATCTGATCGCCGTGCGCACCGCACTGCAGAGCGCCGGGATCGATTACGACTCCGCAGAGTCGGGTTTCCAGCCCTCGGTGTCGGTCGCCGTGGACGCCGACGGCGCCCGCAAGGTGATCAAACTCGTGGACGCCCTCGAGGACAGCGACGACGTGCAGAACGTCTACACCAACGTCGACATCCCGGACGAGGTGCTCGCGCAACTCGACGACTAGTCGACCAGGCGCGCGTAGTACTCCTGCATGGCGGGATAGTAGTGGGCGAAATCGGGGCGGTCGTTCTGTGCGCGGGCCGCCCCGAGCATATCCAGGTAGTACTCCCAGCCGGGGCCGACCTGTGGCAGCTGAGTGATCTCGGTGTCGCTGCGCAGGTGATGGGTGAACCGTAGTTCGGTGGTTCCCGCCGCTTCGCGCAGCGTCAGGCCCAGCTGCCAGTCACCGTGGTCGTCGATGGCGGAAACGGCGAGGCGATGCGGAGGTTCGCAGGCGTCGATGCGCAGTTGCATCCACGGCTGCTGGTCTTCGAAAACCATCTGCAGTTTGATCGTTCGTCCCGGTCCCGCCTCGCCCTCCCACGGTCCGAACCAGCGTGCGGTGCGGTCGGGTTCGGTGACGCTGGCCCAGACGTCTTCGATCGGTGCGCGGTAGGTGCGGATCAGCACCAGATCCCGGCCCGTGTCAGCGGGGAACAGTCGTCCGGTGGGGTGCTTGGTCATGGGTTGTCCTTTCTCGTGGGGGCGGAGCTCTGCGCGGTGACGCTCGGCAACCGCCTCCGGGCCGCACTGCTCAGGCGGTGCTCTGGATCGTGTCCTGGCCGCCGGAACGGCGCTCGCGTCTGGTCCGGTACACCTCGGTTTCGAGTGCGTCGAGGTGGTGTGCCCAGGTGGCCGGTTGCTGGAATCGCGCGAGCCACTCGGTGAGCGCCGCGAGCGGGCCGGTGTCGAGCACGTAGAAGCGTTCCCTGCCGACGAGTTCGTCGCGGACGAGCCCGCTTTCGCGCAGGACCCGCAGATGCCGGCTCACGGCGGGGCGGCTGATCGCGAAGTGCCCGGCGATCTCCCCGGCGGTGCGCCGGGTGCCGATCAGTAATTCCATGATCTCCCGGCGCACCGGATCGGCGATCGCGCCGGCTACCTCGTCCACGACAAAAGCGTAACCAGTTGGTTACGCTTTTGTCCAGGGGGCGAGTCGAATTCGGTCAGATTTGCGCGACCGGGGGCGGGTTGCCGCCCCCGAGCAGGTAAGGCCGGCTCACTCCGCGATCTTCGTGCGATCGCACCATTCGTACACGCGCAGCCGTCCCTCCGGGGTGTCCTGTTCCCGCTGGGTGACCTTGAAGTGCTCGTATCCGCCGCGGTACGGCACCTTCAGTTCCACTCCGGGTGGCGTGATCGGGACGATGCGCGCGGGCAGATCTTGCGGCCCGCCTTCGAGGACAGCTTTTGCACCAATGCTCATCCTCGGATGGTAGAAGCGCGAACGGCCTGATCGTGGCACATTTCAGGGCACGGTGAGTACCAATTTGCCGACGGTTCGCCCGGTGTCGCCCAGCGCGTGCGCTTCCGCCGTCCGCGACAGCGGGAACACTCCGGCGATCGCCGGACGCAGCGCCCCGGACTCGACCAGTCCGGCGAGGGCGAGCATGCCGGCGTGATCGTGCTCCACCAGCAGCCGGATCGCGCGGACGTCGAGGGCCTCCGCCGCGCTCGCGAGGTCGGCCGCGCCGAACGCCCGCAGTGTCACCAGCAGTCCGCCGGGGCGTAGCGTGCGCAGTGACCGGATGCTGTGGTCGTCGTCGATCGAGTCCAACACCACGTCGACGTCGCGGACCGTCTCGGTCACGTCGGTCGTGCGGTAGTCGATCACCTCGTCGGCGCCGATGCCGAGCAGGAAGGGGTGGTTGGGCGCGCTGGCCGTGCCGATGACGTATGCTCCGCGCGCTTTGGCGATCTGCACCGCGAAGTGGCCGACGCCGCCCGCGGCCGCGTGGATCAGCACGCGTTGGCCCGCTTCCAGGTGCGCGGTGTCGACGAGTGCCTGCCAGGCGGTGAGCGCGGCGAGCGGGATCGCCGCCGCCTGGGTGTGGTCCAGGGTGGCCGGTTTGCGGGCGAAGGCGCGGGCCGGGCCCGCGACGTATTCGGCGCAGGAGCCGTGACCGTGCGGATACGGGAGCATGCCGAACACCTCGTCGCCGGGACGGAAGAGGGTGACGCCGATGCCGATGGCCGCGACTTCGCCGGAGACGTCCCAGCCGAGGACGAACGGCGGCTCGGGCAGGAACAGTCCCGCGGTGGCGCGGTGGCGCCAATCGGTCGGATTGAGTCCGGCGGCACGCACCCGGACCAGGATCTGGCTGGGTCCCGGAACCGGTTGGGGGAGCGTCACTTCGGTGAGAACCTCGGGGCTGCCGAGGGACTGCTGGCTGATCGCGCGCATGGTCGCGGTGTTGTCGATATCGGTCACGGCTGTCAGCCTGCCGGGAGCGGGCGGTGCGGGAAATGGCACGATTGCCATTCTTCGATATGATCGTGCCATGGTGGACTCGACTGCGCCTCATCGCGTGGTGGTGCTGGCATTGGACGGGGTCTACCCCTTCGAACTCGGTATCCCGAATCGGGTATTCGGCAGCGCTGCGGGCAGATACGACGTGATCACCTGCTCGGTCGACGGGCGTCCGGTGCGCAGCGCCGCCGATTTCGACATCGCGGTGGCACACGACAGCGGGGCCCTACGCCACGCCGACACAGTCGTGCTGCCTGCTTGCGATATCACCATGACTCTCACCGGCACCTTGCCGCAACCGGTGCTCGACGCGTTCGCGCGGATCCGTCCGGAGGCCAGGATCGTCGCCATCTGCACCGGCGCCTTCGTGGCCGCGGCCGCGGGACTGCTCGATGGTCGCCCGGCCACCACGCATTGGAATCAGGCCGGTCTGTTCCGGCGCACCTTCCCGCGCGTGCTCCTCGATCCCGACGTGCTCTACGTGGACGACGGGAACATCCTCACCTCGGCGGGCGCGGCGGCGGGGCTCGACTTGTGCCTGCACCTGGTGCGGCGCGATCACGGCAGTGCCGTGGCGAACGCGGTCGCGCGCCGCTGCGTCGTCCCGCCGTGGCGTGACGGGGGTCAGGCGCAGTACATCGAGCAGCCGGTGCCGCCTGTCACCTCGGCGGGGACCGCCGCGGCCAGGCAGTGGGCGCTGGAGAACCTGCACCAGTCGCTGACCGTCGAGGAATTGGCAGCGCGGGCTCGGATGAGCAAGCGCACCTTCGCCCGCCGCTTCCGCGACGAGGTGGGCATGAGCCCGGGCCGCTGGCTGATCCAGCAGCGCGTCTTCCGTGCCAGGCACCTGCTGGAAACCACAGACCTGACCGTCGATCGGATCGCGGGCGAGGTCGGCTTCGCCACCGGCACCTCGCTGCGCCAGCACCTGACCGAGGCGATCGGCGTGTCACCGCAGGCCTATCGGCGCACCTTCCGCGCGCGAGCCGCGGTGGCGGCGAGCTGAGCCCGCTGCCGGACAGTCAGTTGGTGGCCGGAACGGGCAAACCGACGCGGCCGACGATCCACGGCAAGGACGCAACGAACGCGGCCGACGCAAATTGCCAGGTGTGTCCGCCCTCGGTGGTGTGGACGGTGCACTCGATGCCGACCGCGCGTCCCGCGGCGCAGAGTCTGTCGGCGGCGCCGACTTCACCGGTGTCGGGCACGTCGTCACGACCGCCGAGGCCCGCATGGTCGTCGTCGGGCGCCGGTTGGTTCGCGCGGCCGGAACGCTGTGCGGGGAGCAAGTCGTCGAACAGGCCCGCGACGCCGCTGTAGGGACCGTGCCTGGCCATGACGGTCAGCGGGTCGAACGCGGCCCACGCTTCGGCGTCGCCGCCGAAGAGACGAGCGATGCTCTGCTCCTTGGTACCGGAGGACGGGCCGAGATCGCCGGCGATGTCGACGAACGTGTGCAGCAGTTCGGGGTGCATGACCGCCAGGTCCACCGCACAGGTGCCGCCCATGGACCAGCCCACGACCGCCCAGCGCGCCGGATCGGCGGATGCCCCGAACTTCGCTTCGACGTAGGCGGGCACGTCCTCGGTCAGATGCGCGGCGGCGTCGCCGCGCGGCCCGTCGACGCATTCGGTGTCGTTGTTGAAACTTCCGCTGGAGTCGACGAAGACCAGGATCGGGGCGAGGCCGGCGTTCGCCTTGGTGAAGCCGTCCAGCGTCGGCATGATCTGACCGCTGCGGATCCAGTCCGCCGGAGTGTTGAACTCGCCCCCGATCATCAGCACGACCGGCAGGGCGGGCGGGGCCGGCCCGGCGAACCAGGCGGGCGGGAGGTAGACGTATTCGGTGCGGTGCGGAAATCCGCTGCCGGCGTCCGGGATGCGCACCGGCACGAGCGCGCCGTCGGCGACGGCGGTGTCCCGCAAGGAGGGCAGCGCCGAGAGGTCGGTCTGATGCGGGAGCGGGCCCGCGGTGACCGCGCCCCACGCCGCCTGCAAGGTGGGGTAGTAACCGACCCACCGGTTCACCACCATTCCGGTGCTCACCAGCGTCAACGGGATGGCGAGGACCGCGATCCCGCGCCGCCACCAACGGGCGCCCCGCCAGCCGACTATCGCGATCGCGGCCGCCGCGGCGGTGCCGCCGACCCACGCCCACAGTTGGGCGGGCGCCGGGTCGGAGGCCAGACCCTCGTCGGCGACATACCACGCCGCGGCCAGCGCCGCGGCGACGCCGACCGCCACGCAAGCAGGCAGCTGGATCGACCACCACCGCCTGGCGCGGCGAGCGATCGCGATCAGCAGGAGCGCCACGGCGAGCAACTCGACGGTCGACGGCAGCCAGCCGTGCAGCAAGGAGATCCCGTGGTGAAACGCCTGCTGCTGGTGCGGCGCCGGACCCGCCGGAGAGACCTGCGGTGGAGCCGGAGTCGGGGGAGCGGCGAGTACTGGCACGTCCGGCAGTGTCGAGGACGTTCCTCGAGGCAGGCTGGGAATACGCTTCAGCGGTCCTGAGCGTCGGCCTTCGTTTGTCGGTGACGCGCGAGGCAGAATGCGAGCATGGTCGAACTGGTGCTGGTACGCGGCGACATCACCGAGCAGGAGGTCGACGCGGTGGTGAACGCGGCGAATTCGTCGCTGCTCGGCGGCGGGGGAGTCGACGGCGCGATCCACCGGCGCGGTGGCCCGGAAATCCTCGCGGAATGCCGCAAGCTGCGTGCGTCTCACTATGGTTCGGGTCTGCCGACCGGGGCCGCGGTCGCCACCACGGCCGGTCGACTGCCCGCGCGCTGGGTGATCCACACGGTCGGTCCCGTGTGGTCGGCCACGGAGGACCGCTCGGCTCTGCTGGCCTCGTGCTATCGAGAATCGCTGCGCGTCGCGGACGAATTGGGGGCGCGGACGGTCGCGTTCCCCGCGATCTCCACCGGCATCTTCGGCTGGCCGATGGAAGACGGCGCCCGGATCGCGGTCGACACGGTTCGCGCGACCCCTACGGCGGTGACCGAAGCGCGCTTCGTCCTCTTCGACGAACGTGCTCACGATGCGTTCGCGAGGCGGGTCTCCGGGCTCTAGGCCGAATGCGCCTCTTTCGCGCACCCATCGGTTCGTGTCGCCGGTGCCGAGGTGCGGGGCGGCCTGCCGAGGGGCGATCGACTGCCCGACATTGTGCCGCAGTAGCCAGGCGGGATCCCTACGGTGTCGGTTGGTAGTTCATGTCGGCACGCCGGATTTGTCGGTGGCCACTGGCATAGTGCGGCGCGTGTCGTTCACTACCCGCATCGAGGTCCGGGTGTCCGACCTCGATCCGCAATTGCATGTCACCGGCGCGGCCTACCACCAATTCGCCGACCACGCGCGCTTCGCCTGCGTTCAGGCGGCGGGCGTCTCGGTGGACGCGTTGATCGCGTCCGGCCTCGGACCGGTCAACCTGGAGACCGTGCTGCGCTTCCAGCGCGAACTCCGTGGGGGCGACACCGTGGAGGTGTCGTGTGCGTGGCAGTGGGGTGCGGGCAAGACCTATCGGGTCGAGCATGTGCTGACCCGTGCCGACGGCGTGGTGGCCGCGACGGTGACCAATGTCAGCGGCCTGCTCGATCTCGCGGCGCGTCGCCTGGTCGCCGATCCCGCACGGCACTGGGCGGCACGCGCGAGTCGTCCCGAATTGCTGGGCCTGCCGGCCGCGGCGCGGGAAGCGACAGCGCTCGGCGGATAGCCGGGCCGTGTCGATGGGCGGCGAAAGACGCGGCCTCCGCTACACTCTCGAACAGTTGTTCGCGTCTGCGAGAGGGGTTGTCGTGCGGGTGATGGGCGTCGACCCCGGACTCACCCGATGCGGCCTCAGCATCGTCGATGGCGGTTCGGGGCGGAAGGTCACCGCCGTGGACGTCGACGTGGTCCGCACGCCCGGTGACATGGAACTCGCGCACCGCCTGTTGGCGGTCGCCGACGCCGCCGAACGCTGGATGGACGCCCACAAGCCGGGGGCGGTCGCCATCGAACGCGTTTTCGCCCAGCACAATGTCCGTACCGCCATGGGCACCGCGCAGGCGGGTGGAGTGATCGCGCTGGCCGCCGCGCGCCGGGGCATCCCGGTCGCGTTCCACACACCCAGCGAGGTGAAGGCCGCGGTCACCGGCAACGGCACCGCGGACAAGAAGCAGGTCACCGCCATGGTCACCCGGATCCTCGGACTGGCCGCCGCGCCGAAACCGGCGGATGCGGCGGATGCGCTGGCGCTGGCGATCTGCCATTGTTGGCGGGCGCCGCTGCTGGAGCGGATGGCGGCGGCGGAGGCCAAGGCGGCCGCGGCGCAGCGCCGGTACATCGAGCGGCTGGCCGAACAACGGAAGGCGGTGCACGGGTGATCGCGTCGGTACGCGGTGAAGTGCTGGAGATCGCCCTCGACCACGCGGTGATCGAGGCGGCCGGCGTCGGCTACCGGCTCAACGCCACCCCGTCCACCTTGGCCGGGCTCACTCGCGGCGAGGAAACCCGGCTCTACACCGCGATGATCGTCCGCGAGGACTCGATGACCCTCTACGGTTTCGCCGACACCGAGGCCCGCGACCTGTTCGGCCTGCTGCAGACGGTTTCCGGTGTCGGACCCCGCCTCGCCATGGCGGTGCTGGCCGTACTCGAGCCCGAAGCGCTGCGCAAAGCACTGGCCGAAAGCAATGTGGCGGCGCTGACCCGGGTCCCCGGCATCGGCAAGCGCGGCGCCGAGCGCATGGTGGTGGAATTGCGCGACAAGGTGAATCTCGTTCCCGTACCGTCCGGCGCGCCAGGATCGACGGCTGCCGCGGTTGTCACGCCGGTGCGTGAGCAGGTGGCCGAGGCGCTCGTCGGCCTCGGTTTCGCCGCCAGACAGGCCGAGCAGGCGGTCGACGCGGTGCTGGCCGACCAGCCCGCCGCCGATACCTCGGCCGCCCTGCGGGCCGCGCTCGCGCTGCTCGGCAAGAACCGGTAAGACGACATGGACCACCAAGCGGAACCCACCGAATCCCAGGTCAGCGCAAGCTATCTGAAGTCCGACGGCGAGATCGAGGCGAGCCTGCGCCCGAAATCGCTGGACGACTTCATCGGTCAGCCCCGAGTGCGCGAACAACTCGCGCTGGTGTTGCGCGGAGCCAAACAGCGCGGCGGCACACCGGATCACGTGCTGCTGTCCGGCCCGCCGGGTCTGGGCAAGACCAGTATGGCGATGATCATCGCCGCCGAGCTCGGCACCGCGCTGCGGATCACCTCCGGCCCCGCGCTGGAGCGGGCCGGTGATCTCGCCGCCATGCTGAGCAACCTGGTCGAGGGCGATGTGCTGTTCATCGACGAGATCCACCGGATGGCCCGTCCCGCCGAGGAGATGCTCTACCTGGCGATGGAGGACTTCCGGGTGGACGTGGTGGTCGGCAAAGGGCCGGGCGCGACCTCCATTCCCCTGGACATCGCGCCGTTCACCCTGGTCGGCGCCACCACGAGGTCCGGAGCGCTGACCGGTCCGCTGCGCGACCGGTTCGGGTTCACCGGGCACATGGATTTCTACGAGCCGGGCGAGCTGCTGCGCATCCTGCAACGGTCGGCGCAGATCCTGGGCGTGGCCATCGAGGAGGAGGCGGCGGCCGAGATCGCGGGCCGCTCGCGCGGCACGCCCCGCATCGCCAATCGCTTGCTGCGCCGCGTCCGCGACTACGCGGAGGTCCGAGCCGACGGCCGGATCACCCGCCCTATCGCGCAGGCCGCGCTCGAGGTCTACGACGTCGACGTGCTCGGCCTCGATCGCCTCGACCGCGCGGTCCTCGGCGCGCTGGTCCGCAGTTTCGGCGGCGGCCCGGTGGGGGTGTCCACTTTGGCCGTGGCGGTCGGGGAGGAGGCCGCGACCGTGGAAGAGGTGTGTGAGCCGTTCCTCGTGCGCGCGGGCATGGTCGCGCGCACGCCGCGCGGCCGGGTCGCTACCGCCGCCGCCTGGGAGCACCTGGGTCTCGTCCCTCCGCCGGACCTGGTGTTCGGGTCCATCGAAGTGCGCGGGCGCGAGCCGCACCCCACGCTCGACCTTTTCGAGTGACGCGTGCCCTCGGGCGGACGGGTCAGGGGCGGCGGCGCAGCGCGGCCGCGACCAAGTCGAGGAAGGCGTCGACCTCGTCGCGTTGATATCCGCGAGCGCCGACGCGGGCCTCGGTGAAACGGACGGCCTCGACATCGGCGAAGGTGAGACTGCCCGGTCCGCCGTGCACGAGGGTCGCGGCGACCAGATCGAGGAACGCGCCGACCTCTTCCTCGTTGTACCCGCGCCTGCCCACCGCGGCCGGGCTGAATCGCATGCGCAGCACGTCGTCCGGCGTCAGCAGGACGTGACCGTTGCCGTTCGCGGCCGGCACCGGCCGGACGCCGCGCTGGCGGAATTCCAGTTCGACGCGCAGCTGGTCGAGGTATTCGTCGACCTGATCGGCGCGGTAGCCGCGCTGGCCGAGCCGCGGCGCGCCGAAGCTGACGTGCCGAAGATCGTCGGCGGCGAGCACGCCCTGCCCGGCCAAGGCCGCGGCGACGCGTTCGAGAAAGGCGTCCACCTCGTCCGCGTGGTAGCCGCGATACCCGAGCGCAGGGGTCGCGAAACGGGTGCGGCGCACGTCCTCGGGAGTCACGGGCGACATTCTGTCAGGCTCGGAGCGTCGGGCCGCTCGGAAGGGAATTCTGGCATTTCCCTGGCCTTTTGCGAACAAGGGCCGTCCCCCTGGCGAAAGCGTCGGATCAGTGCGCCTCACCCTAGCGCCGGTGGGGTGTCAGGGGGGATTGCCGAATTGTTCAGTCCTTGCGGACGCCGTCCACGAGCAGGCGGCGGATCGCCTCGTTGAGTGCGGTGATCGCGGCCTCGTCCGGTTCGCGCAGCGAGTAGACGATGCCTCCGATCAGCATGCCGGTCACCGCACGCGCGGTGTTCGAGGTGTCCAGGTCGGCGCGCAGGTAGCCCTGTTCGACGCCGTGGTCGAGGTAGCCCGCGGTCAGCGCGTCGGCGGTGTCGAGCAGTCCGTACAGCCGCTGGGTGAGCTCGTCGTCGATGCCGGTGGCGTGGAACAGCAGCAGCTGGGCCACCCGCCGGTCGGCCAGCAGGATCTCGGTGAGCGCCACGCCGATGCGGTCGATCTGGGCGCGGTATTCGTCGAGGGTCGCGGCGGCGTCCGGGGCGTTCTCGGTGCCGAGGGCGGCGATGATGCGCGCGGCCAGATCGTCGATGACGTGGTCGATGATGTCGCGCTTGTTGCTGAAATAGCGGTAGAAGGTGCCGTGACCGATGCCCAGCTGTCCCGCGATGTCGGCGATGCCGGTGGCGTGATAGCCCTTCTCCGCGAAACAGGCGAACGCGGTGTCGATGATCTCCTGGCGCAGTTCGGCTTTCCGTCGCTCGGCACGCGTGGATGGCTTCGTCACCTCCCCGATGATACAGTCATCACAAACGGAATGATGTGTCATTCCGTGATATGCGGTTCAGCTAGCAGGAGGTTCGGTGTGGCGCCTCAATACGACGCGGTCGTGGTCGGTGCGGGGTTCGGGGGCATGGGAGCGGGCATTCAGCTCGATCGGCTCGGCCTGAGCAATTACGTCATCCTCGAACGCGAGGACGATCTCGGCGGTACGTGGCACGTGAACCACTATCCGGGTCTGGCGGTCGACATCGCCTCGGTCACCTACTCCTATTCCTTCGAACCGAATCCGCACTGGTCGCGGCTGTTCGCGCCGGGCGAGGAGCTGAAGAAGTACGCCCGACACGTCGCGGACAAGTACGGCCTGCGCCGCCGGATGCGCTTCGGCACCGTCGTCGACGGCGCGCGCTGGGACGAAGAGCAGCAGCACTGGGTGGTCTCGATCGCGGGCGGGGAGACCGTCACCGGGCGGTATCTGCTGACCGCGACCGGATTCCTCTCCCAGCCCTACACGCCCCCGTTCCCCGGCATCGACTCGTTCGCGGGCAAGATCATCCACACCACCGCGTGGGAGGACGACTTCGACCTCACCGGCCGCCGAGCCGCGATCATCGGCACCGGCGCCACCGCCGTGCAGCTGGTGCCCGAGGTCGCCAAGAAGGCGCAGGCGCTCACGGTGTTCCAGCGCACCCCGATCTGGGTGGTCCCGAAGATCGATACCGCGATCCCCGCACCGGTGCGCAAACTGTTCGAACGGGTTCCGGCTACGCAGAAGGCCGCGCGACTGGTCAACACCAGCCTGCTGGAGGCGCTGATGGTGATCGGGGTGCTGCATTTCAAGCAGGCCCGGCTGCTGAACAAGGGCGCGGGAGCGCTGGCCAAGGCGCATCTGCGGGCGTCCGTGCGGGACAAGGAGACGCGCAGGCAGCTGACCCCGCACTACGACTTCGGGTGCAAGCGGCCGACCTTCTCCAACCACTACTTCACCACGTTCAACCAACCGCACGTGCGGCTGGAGACGAACTCGATCGACCACATCGAACCGGACGGCATCGTCACCGCCGACGGGCACAAGACCGAGATCGACACCCTGATCCTGGCCACCGGCTTCAACCTGTGGGACGTGAACTTCCCGGCCATCGAGATCATCGGCCGGGACGGGGTGAACCTCGGAAAGTTCTGGCGGGACAACCGTTTCCAAGCCTACGAGGGCATCACGGTGCCGAAGTTCCCCAACTTCCTCAGCCTCAACAGCCCGTACTCCTACAGCGGTCTGTCCTACTTCACCACCATCGAAGCCCAGATGAAGCACATGGGCCGATTGTTCGGCGAACTGCGCCGCCGCGGCGAGACCACCTTCGAGGTCACCGAGCAGGCCAACGCGGCTTTCCTGGACCGGGTCACCGCCAAGCTCGGCTCATCGGTGTTCTACGGCGGCGACTGCGCCACCGCGCGCAGCTACTACTTCAACCAGCACGGCGAGGCCGCCCTGCTGCGGCCGACCAGCACGCTCAACGCGCATCGCGAAGCGGTCGGCTTCCCGTTGGAGGACTACGTCTACGGCAGGACCGCCTGACAGTGACGCCGCACCTCGCCCGCCGGAGCGTGTCGCGGCGGGCGAGCCGGTGTGCGATGGGGAAGTCGTAGCTGCCCAGCGGGCGTGCGGGTGTGGCGTCCGCGCGGCGAACTGGCAGACTGTGTGGGTACTTGTCCATCCCACCCACGACACTAGGGACTGACTTCGACGATGGAACTGCTGTTTCCGCTGCTACTGGTAGCCCTGCTCGTGCCGATGTTCCTCGGTGTCCGCCGTCAGAAGCGGGAAGCCGAGAAGGTCGCCAGCATGCAGGACAACCTGAAGGTCGGCGATCAGGTCGTCACCACGTCGGGTCTGTACGGCACCGTGGTCGAACTCGACGACACCACGGTCGACCTCGAGATCGCCGAGGACGTGGTCACCACGTGGCTGCGCCAGGCCATCCGTGAGGTGCGCACCGACGATGCGGTGAGCACCGAGGAGACCGGCTCGGAGGACACCGGCTCGGACACCACCGACGCCGTCGAGGAATCCGCCGAGCAGACCGAGACCCGCCTGACCAAGGACTGATCGTTCCGGTAGTGCCCCGGCTCGCCGGATGTCGCCGCGGCCGTCCGTCCGCGCACCCGGCCGGCTGGTGCACGTCCGCATGTTCCATCCTCGACTTCCCGCCTAGGAGATGACGTACTGTGCCACCTTCCCAGGGATCGGCGCACCCGCTGCGGCTGCTCGGTGTCTACGCCGCGCTGCTGGCCGTGATCTATGCGCTGGTGTTCTTCACCGGTGACAAGTCCCCGACACCCAAGCTCGGTATCGACCTGCAGGGCGGCACTCGCGTCACGCTGTCCGCGCGCACGCCGGACGGCAGCAAGCCGAGCCAGGACAGCCTGAAGAAGGCGCAGGACATCATCGAGAACCGGGTCAACGGGCTCGGCGTCGGCGGATCCGAGGTCGTCATCGACGGCGACAACATCGTGATCACCGTGCCCGGCGACGACGGGCAGCAGGCGCGCGCGCTGGCGACCACCGCGAAGCTCTACATCCGCCCCGTGTTGCAGGCGGTGCCCGCGGCTGGGCGCGGCGCGACGCCCCCGCAGACCACGCCGGGCACGCAGCCCGCACCGGCCGCGCAGCCCACGACGCCGGAGACCACGCAGCCCGCGGCGCCGGAGACGGACCAGCAGGCACCCGCGCCGCAGCAGCGCGTGTTCCCCGCCCAGCAGCCGACGCAGCCGCCCACCGATCCCTCGCTGACGCCCACCGAAGAGGCCACCAAGGAGATCCAGGCCGCCAAGGCGCTGCGCCAGAGCACCGACGCGTCGGTGCAGCAGGCCGCGCTGGCCGCCCTGGACTGCGGGAAGGCCGATCCGCTCGCGGGCAACGACGATCCGGCTCTTCCGCTGGTCACCTGCTCGACCGACGGCACCGAGGTCTTCCTGCTGGACAAGAGCCGCATCGACGGCCAGGAGATCAAGGACGCCACCTCGGGCCTGAACCAGCAGCAGGCCAGGCACGAGGTCTACCTGGACTTCAAGTCCGGCGGCAGCGACGCGTGGGCGGCGCTCACCGGCGAGTACGTCTACAAGCGGGTGGCCTTCGTGCTGGACTCGAAGGTGGTCAGCGCGCCGGTGGTGCAGCAGGGCCCGCAGCAGGGCGGCCGCACGCAGATCTCGGGCAACTTCACCGCCACGTCGGCGAAGGAACTGGCGAACACGCTGAAGTACGGCTCGCTCCCGCTGTCGTTCCAGACCTCCGAGGCCGAGACGGTCTCCGCGACGCTCGGCCTGTCCTCGCTGAAGGCGGGCCTGCTCGCCGGAGCGGTCGGCTTGGTGGTGGTGTTGCTCTACTGCCTCACCTACTACCGGATGCTGGGCTTCGTCACCGGTCTGTCGCTGGTGGCCTCCGGATTCGCGGTCTACGGCATCATGGTGCTGCTCGGACGCTGGATCGGTTTCACGCTGGACCTCGCCGGTATCGCGGGTCTGATCATCGGTATCGGCATGACCGCCGACTCGTTCGTGGTGTTCTTCGAACGCATCAAGGACGAGATGCGCGAGGGGCGCAGCTTCCGTTCGGCGGCTCCACGCGGCTGGCAGCGCGCCCGCCGGACCATCCTGTCCGGCAACGCGGTCAGCTTCATCGCCGCGGCCGTGCTGTACATTCTGGCCGTCGGCCAGGTGAAGGGCTTCGCGTTCACCCTCGGTCTCACCACGATTCTCGACGTCGTCGTGGTATTCCTGGTCACTTCGCCGCTGGTGCTGCTCGCTTCGCGCACGGCGTTCTGGTCCAAGCCGTCGGTGAACGGCCTCGGCGCGATCCAGCAGATCGCCCGTGAGCGGAAGGCGGCCGAGGCCGCCCTCGGGAAGGCGTGAGGACGCGATGACCAACAGCCACACCACCCCCTCGCTCGACAAGACGAGTGCCACCGAGACCACCGACGTATTCGCGGTGGTCGGCGAGCCGCAGCCGCCCAAGCACGGCTTCTTCAACCGCCTCTACACCGGCACCGGCGCCATCGATGTCATCGGCAAGCGCCGGATGTGGTACCTGATCACCGCCGCGATCGTGCTCGTCTCGCTGGGCAGCATCATCTTCCGCGGGTTCAACTTCGGTATCGACTTCGAGGGCGGTTCGCGCATCCAGTTCCCGGCGGGGGACGCGACTCCCAGCGCGGTGGAGGACGTCTACCGCGGCGCCATCGGCACCGACCCGGTCTCGGTGCAGACCGTCGGCACCGGCGGATCGGCCACCATGCTCATCCGCTCCGAGGCGCTGGACCAGAAGCAGGTGGAGGCGCTGAACAACGCGCTGTTCGCGAAGTTCCAACCGAAGGACAAGACCGGCAACCCGAGCCTGGCCGCGATCAGCACGTCCGATGTCAGCGAGACCTGGGGCAGCCAGATCACCCGCAAGGCGCTCATCGCGCTCGCGGTATTCCTCGTGCTGGTCGCGGTCTACATCGCGATTCGCTTCGAGACGCACATGGCCATCGCGGCCCTGGCGGCGCTGGCCTTCGACGTCAGCGTCACCGCGGGCGTGTACTCGCTCGTCGGTTTCGAGGTCACCCCGGCCACGGTGATCGGCATCCTCACCATTCTCGGCTTCTCGCTCTACGACTCCGTCGTCGTGTTCGACAAGGTCGAAGAGAACACCCACGGTATCCTGCACCTGACTCGCCGCACCTACGGCGAGCAGGCCAATCTCGCGGTGAACCAGACGCTCATGCGCTCGATCAACACCGCCTTGATCGGCATCCTGCCGATCGTCGGCTTGATGGTGATCGCGGTCTGGATGCTGGGCGTGGGCACGCTCAAGGACTTGGCACTGGTGCAGCTGGTCGGTCTGCTGGTCGGCACGTACTCCTCGATCTTCTTCGCGACCCCGCTGCTGGTCTCGATCAAGGAACGCTGGGGGCCCGTGGCGGCGCACACGAAGAAGGTCCTGGCCAAGCGGGCAGGCGCGGCGAGCGCCCGGGCGAGCGCCGTGGCCGAGCGCCGGGCGAGCATGGCGGCGGGCCGGGATTTCGACGAGACGCCGCGCAGGCAGCGCGCGGCCGGGCAAACGCCGCGACCCGGTGCGCGCCCGAGCGGTAAACGGCACAAGAGGCGGAACTGACACCAGGCAAGGGGTTTCATGCGACAGCCACGCAGTGCGGTACGACTGATCGGAGCGCTTGCTGCGGGCACGCTGGCCGCCGGGCTGATGGTCGGCTGCTCCAGCAAGAATCAGGTGCCCTCCATCGGCTACGCGACAGATGCCATCATCGCCACCTATAACGGCGGCAGCACACTGGGGGCGAGTTCCGGGTCCCCCGCGGTGTTCTCCCGGGTGCTCACGGGGTTCTTCTACACCGGTCCGGACGGCCAGCCGGTCGCCGACACCGACTTCGGCACCGCAAAGGAGGTGCCGGGCGAGTCGCAGACCATTCAGTACCGCCTCAACCCAGACGGCGTGTACTCCGACGGGGTGCCGACCTCCTGCGACGACTTGGTGCTGGCCTGGGCCGCCCGCAGCGGGCGGTACACCAAACCGGGGGACCGGGGTCCGGTTCCCCTGTTCGACGCCGCGAGCACCACCGGCTACGACGCCATCGAGCGAGTCGACTGCCAGCCCGGCTCACGGGATGCCACGGTGGTCTTCCGGCCCGGGCGGCGTTATCTGCCGTGGCGCAACTTGTTCACGGCGGGTGAGCTGATGCCCGCGCACGTCGCGGCCCGGGTGGCGAACGTGCCCAACGTCGTGTCGGCGTTGCAAACCGGCGACCCGAACGCCCTCGGCAGGATCGCGGAAATCTGGAACACCGGCTGGACCATTCCGGCCGACGGGCGGCTGGACCTGTCGCGCTTCCCCTCGTCGGGGCCCTACCGCATCGAGTCCTTCGGCAGCGAGGACGGCTTGGTGCTGGTGGCCAACGAACGGTGGTGGGGCAACAAACCGGCGACCGGGCGGATCGTGGTGTGGCCCAAGAACTTCGACCTGAAGAAGAAGGTCGGCGAGAACGCGGTAGGCGTGCTCGACATCGGCGCGCAGTCGGTGAAAGACCTGAATCTGAGCGCCTTCTCGGTGCAGACCGTGCCCGGCCGGGGCGCCGAGCAGCTGGTGCTGGCGACCGGCGGCGTCTTCTCCTCGGTCGAGGCGCGCCGGGCGTTCGCGTTGTGCCTGCCGCGTCAGACGCTGTTCGACAAGCTCGGCAAGACGCCGGACGCGCCGAAGACCGGGCTCGGCTCCGGCCCCTTGAACGCGCATGTCGTGCAGCAGGATTCCCTGTTCTACCCCGCCGTGATCGGCGCGTCGAAGAATTACTCCGGCGGCGACGTGGCGAACGCGACGAGGGCGGTTGCCGCCTCCGGCGCCCCGAACCCCACCGTGCGCATCGGCTACGCGGCTCCGGACGACCGGCGTGCGCAGACCGTCGCTCTGATCGCCGAGGCCTGCAAACCGGCCGGCATCACCGTGGTGGACGCCGGTGCACCCGACTTCACCCCCGCCCGGCTCAGCGAGGGCAAGGTCGACGCCGTCCTGGGCAGCACCGCGTCGGCGCCCGGTCCGGCGGGCTCGCTGGGTGGTGTGGCCGCGACCAGCGCGTTGCGCACCGGTAGCGGTCTCAATTTCGGACGGTTCGGCAACGGCCGTTACGATGCGATCACCGATCAGCTCGGGGCCGACGACAATTCGGCCGTACAGCTGAATCTGCTCACCGAGGCGGAGAACCTGCTGTGGGCGGAGCTGCCGAGCATCCCGTTGTTCGCCACCCCGCGCACGATCGCCTTCGGCAAGGGGCTGCGCAACGGGATCGCCGCCCCCACCCAGGCCGGATCCGGCTGGAACATGGACCGGTGGGTGCTCGAGCGGTGATCGACGGTGTTGGGTGATGTGATCATGGAGAGGTGTCGATGAGCAAGCACGCGGCAATCGAATCCGAGGACGTAGCCGCCGAACGGTCCACCAAAGCCGCCGAGATGGTCGACCGTTTGACCCGTTGGCACGACGACTTTCCCTCACCCGGTGTTCGTTTCGCGGATCTCACCCCGGTGTTCGCCGACGCCGAGGGCTTCCGCGCGGTGGTCGACTGCCTGGCCGCGTGCGCCCCCGACGCCGATCTGGTAGCCGGCGTCGACGCTCGCGGCTTCCTGCTCGGAGCCGGTGTCGCCGCGTCGCTCGGTACCGGCGTGCTCGCCGTCCGCAAGGCGGGCAAGCTGCCGCCCCCGGTGATCAGCCGCGAGTACAGCCTCGAATACGGCACCGCCGCGCTGGAGATCCCCGCGGACGGCGTCGAACTGGCGGGGCGTCGCGTCCTGTTGCTGGACGACGTCCTCGCCACCGGCGGCACCCTCGCCGCCGCCGCCGAACTGTTCAAGCAGGCGGGCGCCGAAGTGGCCGCCGCCGCGGTGGTGCTGGAACTCGGGTTCCTCGGCGGACGCGCACGGCAGGGCGACTACCCGCTGACGTCGATCGTCCAGCTCTGAGTCCACCGGGGTCTGCCCGGCGTGCGGGAGAAGTCCCGCCGAAACCCGTTGCCCGGATCCGGGCGGTCTACGACGAGCACACGATCGTCGTCTACCAGGCATAATCCCCGGAGATCGCCGAACCCGCGCTCGCCGCGGGAACTTTCGTGGCTCCGTTCCGCCGGGAGCGGATGACGTGGATCCCGAGGAGCGCCCCTACCCGCTGCCCGCGGCCGCCGCCATCGGAGCGTCGTCCTGACCCGGACGTGTGATCCGAATCGCACTGGCGCATCCACCGCCGCTGTGTTTAACCTGTAGAGGTCTTATTCCCGTTGATCGGAGTCTGCCGTTGCTCATTTGAGGTAGCCACTCGTGCGGCCCGCTATCGCGCGCCGTGTTCGTCGCAACCTCTGGGAGCTGGCATGACCAATCTGTCTTTTTCCGATCTCACTTTCGGCTGGCCGGACGGCACCCCGGTGTTCGAGGGGCTCGACGCCGTTCTCGGTCCCGGCCACATCGGACTCGTCGGTGGAAACGGCGCGGGGAAGTCCACGCTGCTGCGGTTGATCGCGGGGGAGCTGAAGCCCGCTCGCGGTTCCATCACCGTCACCGGTCATCTCGGGTACTTGCGCCAGGATCTCGGGCTGAGCGCCGGGCAGCGAGTCGATGCGGTGCTGGGCATCGCGGAAATTCGAAAAGCATTGCACCGCATCGAGTCCGGTGCAGGCGATGACACCGACTTCGACTTGGTCGGTCACCACTGGGACGTCGAGGAGCGCGCGGTGGCATTGCTGGCGCGACTCGGTCTGCACTACGTCGCCGATTCGGTGCACCAGCTGGACCGGACGCTCGACACCCTCTCCGGTGGCGAGACGGTGCTGCTCGGGCTGGTCGCCGAGTTGCTCGCCGAGCCCGACGTGCTGCTACTCGACGAACCGACGAACAACCTGGATCGGGTCGCGCGCGCACGGCTCTACGAGGTGATCGGCCAATTCTCCGGCACGGTGCTCACGGTCAGCCACGATCGGGAGCTGCTGGAGCGGATGGCGTCCATCGCCGAGCTGCGCCACGGCGAACTCCGGTTGTTCGGTGGGAATTTCAGCGAGTACGAGCGGATCGTCGCGGCCGAGCAGGAAGCCGCCCGTGCCGCGATCCGGGATGCGCGCAGCGATGTCCGCAGGCAGGCCCGCGAACTCGTCGAGGCGCGCATCAAACTGGACCGCCGACAGCGGTACGGGCAGAAGATGTGGGACCAGAAGCGCGAGCCGAAAATCATTATGGCCGAACGCAAACGGCAGGCGCAGGTGTCCGCGGGCAAGTTGCGCAACAACCACATCGAGAAGCTCGACTCCGCCAAGGATCAGCTCAAGCAGGCCAAGGGGTTGTTGCGCGACGACCGGGAGATCCGGGTGGAGTTGCCCGACACCCGGCTGTATCCCGGTCAAGACGTCATCGAGCTGGACCGGGTCGAGCTGGCGTGCGGGCCGACGGTGACGTTGCGGGTGTCGGGTCCGGAGCGGATCGCGCTGACCGGACGCAACGGCGTCGGCAAGACGACGTTGCTGCGGCGCATCACGCAGGCGGGGCCGAAGGTGCCGTGGCGGATGCTGCCGCAGCGGCTGGACGTGTTCGACGAGCGGCTGTCGGTGTTCGAGAACGTCGCCTCGACGGCGCCGCACGCCTCCGCGGAGCGGATCCGGGCGCAGTTGGCCCGCTTCCTGTTCCGCGGCACGGACGCCGACGTCGCGGCCGCGGCGTTGTCGGGCGGTGAGCGGTTGCGGGCGGCGTTGGCGATGCTGTTGCTGGCGGATCCGGCACCGCGGTTGCTGTTGCTGGACGAGCCCACCAACAATCTCGACCTGCCCAGCCTCGAGCACCTCACCCAGGCGCTGGCGAGCTTCGAGGGCGCGCTGATCGTGGTGAGTCACGATTCGCGCTTCCTCGACGATATCGGGGTGACCCGGCGCCTGGAACTCACCGAAGAGGGCTTGGCGGAGACGTAGGCGGCAGTTCGCCGGACCGTCCGCGGTCCGCCGGCGGGCGGGACGAAGAACCGGCCTGGTCCGGCGGCGATCGGTTCGATCCGTACGGCTATGGGAACCGGGCACCGGATCGTCGTGCCCGGTTCCCCGTGCCGGTCCGCGAGAGGCGCGAGTTCACGCCCGGGCCGCACGCCGGAGGATGGCTGGATGTGCGAGCAGGCGGGGCGCCAGTCGCACCGCGAGATAGGTGAGCGTCAGCCAGGGACGCAGGTGCGGCTGCAACGTGCGGATGCGGCCCTGCTCGTCGAGTCCGACCACCAGCGCTTCGGTCAGCCGGAACGGTCCGATCGTGGCACCGGCCAGCAGGACACGCCGCGTACCGTCGCCGATTTCCTCCGTCCAACGCAGACCGGTGAGGCTTCCGTAGGCTGCCGTGAGCAGCACACACAGGTCGTCGCGGCCACGGAAGACCAACCGGCCGGACAGCGGCGAGACCAATTCGGCATCGGGTGCGAGAACCCGCGTCAGCGCGTCGATGTCGCCGCTTTCGGTCGCCCTGCGGAATTCGGCGATCGCGTCGGACATGGTGGTCGGCCCCTTCCCTCGTCGCTGGGTCCGAACCTAGTTCAAGTCACTTGCAAAAAGCAACGGACTAGACTGGCCGAATGCCCAAGGCCGCTTTCTCCGACATCGTCTGCTCGATCGCGCGCACGGTCGACGCGATCGGCGAGCGCTGGACACCACTGATCCTGCGCGACCTGTTCATCGGGCTGACCCGGTTCGAAGATCTGCGCCGTGACCTCGGCATCGCTTCCAATGTGCTCGCCGCGCGCCTGGACGCACTGCACGGGCACGGCATCGTGGAAAAGCGTCCGTATCAGTCGAATCCGATTCGCTACGAGTATCTGCTGACCGAACGTGGCCGTGATCTGTATCCGGTGCTGACCGTGTTGATCACGTGGGGCGACAAGTGGCTCGCGGGCACGGAAGGTCCGCCCGCCGTCGTGGTCCATCGCGAATGCGGGCGCCCGACGTCCGGTGTGGTGGTGTGCCGCGAGTGCGGCGAGCCGCTCACCGCGGGAAACGTTCGGTGGCTTTCCGGCCCCGGTGGGCGGCGAGGCCCGGGAACGATGCTGATCGGCGGCCTGCTCGAAGCCGGAGGCCCCACGGGCTGATAGGGCCTCGCTCGGGTGGGTTGTCGTCGCCCTCGGGCTCGAGGGTGCGGGTGGACCTGTCCGGTGCGGGATCGGACGCCGGCTGCGGCGATCCTTGACCGCGCTAGTTTTAGTCACATAGACTAAAACTAGAGAGGACGTGATCACATGGGATACGGACATTGGGACGACTCCGCCTATCGCGCGGCCAAGACCTTCCGCGCCGCCCGAGGGATCGATGATTTCGGCTACACCGCCGACATGCGGGCCGAGCCGCACGCGAACTGGCGGGTGCATCCGAACCTGGACCCGCTCGGCGTAGCGGTACGCGAGTGCCGGGATTCGGCCGAGCACGGCAATTCACTGCCCGTCGCGGTGCTGTTCGACGTGACCGGATCGATGGGGCGGGTTCCGCGCATCATGCAGGACAAGCTGGGCACCCTGCACGGTCTGTTGCGGCGCAAGGGCTATGCGGACGATCCGCAGATCCTGTTCGGTGCGATCGGTGACGCGGACACCGACCGCGTGCCGCTGCAGATCGGTCAGTTCGAATCCGACAATCGGATGGACGAGCAATTGCGTGCCGTCTTCCTGGAAGGCGGAGGTGGTGGGCAGAAGTCCGAGAGCTATGAACTGGCCGCCTATTTCCTGGCGACGCATATCGCGACCGACGCGTGGGAGAAGCGACGCAAGAAGGGCTATCTGTTCCTGATCGGCGACGAACTGAACAAGCCGCGGCTGGCCTCCCGCCACATCCGCGCGATCATCGGCGACAGTGTGCGACAGGACATCGCGGTGGAATCCATCTACCGCGAACTGGCCGAGCGATGGCACGTGCACTACATCCTGCCCGACCAGTCGAGCTACTTCCACGATCCGGAGATCGCCGAGCACTGGCGCGGGTTGCTCGGCCAGAACTTCCTGCGCCTGGACGACCCCGCGGCGGTGTGCGAACTCATCGCGCTGACCATCGGCTTGGCGGAGGGGCGCGTCGACCTCGCGGGCGGGCTCGCGGACTTGCGGGATGTCGGGTCCGAGGCCGAGGCCGAGTCGGTCGGGAAGGCGCTCGGGGCCGACGATACGCGACCGCGGGCCTTGCCGCGTGGCCGCGGCTGAACCGGAAGGGCGCATGGTGCCCGGGTCGCACATCATCGTCGTGGATCTCGGATTCGGGGACGCGGGTAAGGGCGCCACGGTCGACTGGCTGTGCGCGCCCGAGCAGGGCTTCGATGTCTCCGCCGTGGTCCGGTTCAACGGTGGGGCGCAGGCCGCGCACAACGTGATCGCCGACGGACGGCACCACACCTTCGCGCAGTTCGGATCGGGGACATTCGCAGGCGTGCCGACGCTGCTGTCGCGGCACATGCTGGTCGAGCCGATCGCGCTGGCGGCCGAAGCGCGCATGCTGGCCGCGCTGGGCGTGCGCGATCCGCTGTCCTCGATACGGATCGACGGTCGGGCGTTGCTCACCACGCCGATCCACATCGCCGCCAACCGTGCTCGCGAGGATGCGCGGGGTTCCGCGCGGCACGGTTCGTGCGGCAGGGGGATCGGCGAGACCGCGGGCTACGCGCTCGCCCACCCGGCTCCCACCGTGTCCGATTGCCTGCGTCCCTTGGCGCTGCGGCGCAAGCTGCGTGCGCTGGCGGAATACTACGGGCCGCTGATCGCGCCGAGTGGACATCGGTACGAACCGATCGACGACCTGGTGGAGATGTACCGCGAGTTCGCCGCGGCGGTACCGATCGTCGGTGACGACCAACTGGCTCGGTTCGCGCGGCAGGGCGCCTTGGTGTTCGAAGGGGCGCAAGGCGTCCTGCTCGACGAGTGGCGCGGGTTCCATCCGCACACCACTTGGTCGACCGTCGAACCGCGCAATGCGCGTGCGATGCTGGCCGAGATCGGCGAGTCGGGTTACGTGCTCGGCGTGACCCGCACCTATCAGACTCGCCACGGCGCGGGCCCGTTTCCCACCGAGGATTCCGGCTTGGACCTCCCCGAGCCGCACAATGCGGCCGGTCGGTATCAAGGCGAATTCCGTCTCGGCCACTTGGACACCGTGTTGCTGCGTTACGCCATCGAGGTGTCGGGCGGCGTCGACGGCCTCGCGGTCAACCACCTCGACGTGCCCGGAAGGCGGTATGCCGCAACTGAGTACATCGTGGACGGTGTGGTTCGAGACACCGTGCCCCCTGGACGCAGGCAGGACCTGGATCACCAGCGGAAGCTGACCCGGCTGCTGACGCGCGCCGAGCCCGTCCTCACCGAAATGCCGGACGATCCCGTGCCGTGGCTGGCCCGGACCCTCGGCGTGCCGGTCGTCCTCACCGCCCACGGTCCCGGCCGCCGCCACCGCGCACGCACGGCGTATGCCGCCGCGGCGTGAATCCTCCGCGCAGGTGCCGTTCCAGTGGCACACCGCCCGACGGGCGCGCGGCCGGTCGGGGCAGGATGGGTGGCCGTGGAGCAGTCCGTTGTGTCGGTGGATGTCGTGGCGTTGCGGTTCTGGGACGAGGACGGCGGCGTCCGGCTCGGAATCGCGCCCCGGGCGATGGAACCCTTCGCGGGGCAGCTGGCCTTGCCCGGTGTGCTGCTCGGCCGGGGGGAGCGGCTGGCCGTCGCGGCGCGCCGAGCGGTGCACACCAAACTGGGCGTCCCGGAGGCCGCGATCGGCTCGGTGGGGCAGTTGGTGACCTTCGACGAACCGAACCGTGACCCGCGCGGTCCTACGCTCTCGATCGCGATGTGGGCGGTGGTGGGGCCGCACGAAGGACCGGCGCGGTGGACCGGCTTCGACGAGGTTCCGGAGCTGGCGTTCGACCACAATCGCATCGTCGCGATGGCCCGCGATGTCCTGACGCGGTTGCTGTGGAAGGACCTTCCGTTCACCAGAGCCCTGCTCGGCGCGGAATTCCCCGCGACCAGGGCCGTGGCGGCCGCGACAGCGCTGTCCGGAGCCCGGCCCGACGCCGCGAATCTGAACCGCACGCTGGCGGCCATCCCGGGCCTGACGCGCACCGCCGAACGCCGTCGCGTCAAAGCGACCGGCAGGCCTGCGGCGGTGTGGACTTTCGGCACGCCGGAGTGAACGGCGCGAGGACCGATCCCCGGCCGTTCGGGCATCAAACCGCTATCGCGGGCTTGTCGCAAGTCGAGCAGGCCGGGGCGTCCTGCTCGAACTTCGGGATGGGGCCGTGATTCCGGTCAGGATTCCCGGCCGGATGATCGCTCCAGGCGGCGGGAAGCAGCGGGTGCCCTCGGTCTGTGGCGCGGACGTGACGACTGCGACGCCGACAAGGCCGATCACCGCCGAAGTAGTCTCAACGATCGGGGGCCGATCGTGTCCACCAGCACGCCCGGGGCCGACGACCCCGCGACAAAGACAACGCCCTAGGCGACGAGGCCGGGCGAGTCATGGCCGGGACGGTATGCGGTCGCGGTCCTCCGGACGATCCGAGCCGGGGACTATCTCGTATACGGCGTAGCTGCGGCCGAGTACGGGAAAGGAGACATTGCGTACCGGCACACCACGTGGGGTGCGCCCGAATTCTGTTCCACCATGGGCATGTCCGTGCACAGCGAGCGCCGCCCCGCCCGCGTCGACCGACTCGGCCAGATCATGACAGCCGAGTCCGGGATAGATCTTGGACGGTTCACCGGCCAACGTGTCGATGATCGGAGCGAAATGCATGAGGGCGATGCGGGTTTCGCAGTCGATCGAGGCGAGCGCCTGGCGCAGGCGAAGGGCGTCGAGCGGGCCGCGGCGCATGCGGGCGCGGTGTTCGGCGGACCCCTCGTCCGGCGTGCCGGGATGGTCGGGAAAGCCGCCGCTGCCGCCCATGACGCCGGCGACACCCAGCCGGATACCTCCGATCTCGAGGGTGATCGCGGTGCCATCCAGCACGTGGACGCCCAGTGCGGTGAGCCGTGCCGCGATCAGGTAGCCCGATCGCTGATCGTGATCGTGATTGCCGAGCACGGCGACCACCGGTACGGGAAGGCCGTCGAGTTCGGCGCATAGCAGATCCGTTTCCGCTCGCGTGCCGCCGTCGGTGAGATCGCCTGCGAGCAAGAGGATGTCGGCGTCCGCGGACAGACGACGAAAATCGGGGCGGAAGCGTCCGGCCACCGCCGCGCGCATGTGCAGGTCGGCGACGGCCGCGACACGAATGCACCCGCCGGTGCGCGCTGCGGTCACGACGGTCAGTCGGCCATATCGGCGAAGGGGTGTCAAGCGACGGCGCTGAGCCGCCCATCGCGGTCTGCCTGGTCGCGGGCCGAAACTTCGCGTTCATCTGACCGCGACCCGTTGTGAAGTCGGTATATAGCTTGACGCTATTCCGCGTTCAAGGACTGTTCAGTGAGGCTACGGGCACTGTGGCCGCCGATGAAACATCCATGAACACTGCCGCGGCAGCCTATCGCGCGTACCGGACGGTCCCGCATGGTCAACGGTATGAGCCGAGCGCGACTGCTGTCGAAAGTCGTTGCCGCAGCGACGGCCGTGTTCCTTCCGTTGTCCGTGGCGGCCGGCGTCGCGCAGGGGGAGATGCCGACGGCCAAAGTAGTCGTGATCGGCTTGGACGGCCTGATGTACGACAAGATCGAGCAGGCGAAGGCGCCGAATCTGCTGCGGTTGAGCGGCGAGGGGTTGCTGAGCCGTTCGTCGATCGCCCCGCACACCACCATCTCGGGTCCCTCTTGGGCCACCGTGCTGACCGGCGTGTGGGATCGCAAGCACGGCATCACGAACAACCAGTTCACCGCCGAACCGTTCATGCGACACCCGACGGTCTTCACTCAGCTCGAACGGGCGCGGCCGGCGCTGAAGACCCAATCCATCGCCACCTGGGACCAGATCGCCACCATAACCGGCAGCGGCAGTCCGCGCGCCGACGTCGTCGTCTCCACCGCGACCGTGCCGGACGATCCGGACGAGTCCCGCACCGACGCCGCCACCGCCGACGCCGTGGCCGCCGCGATCGGCAAGTTCGCGCCCGACCTGCTGTTCACCCATCTGGACCAGGTGGACCGCGCCGGTCACGACGCCGGTGGCGCGTCGCGCGCCTACCTGGACGCCGTGACGCGGATCGACGTTCTGGTCGGCCGCATCGTCGCCGCCGTGGACGCTCGTGCCGCCGCCCATCCGGCCGAACAGTGGACCGTGCTCGTCACCGCCGACCACGGCCACAAACCGAAGGGCGGGCACGGCGGCCAGTCCCCGGACGAGACGACCAACTTCGTCATCGCTCGCGGCCCCGGCTTCCGGCCCGGGGCCACCAGTACGCGAGCGACCCTGGTCGACATCGCCCCCACGGTGCTCGACCTCCTCGAGGTCGCTCCCCCCGCCGATCTCGACGGTCGCTCCCTGCGTACCGAGCCCGGACCCGCCCGTACTCCGTTGTCCGGGTCCCAGCCTGCCGCGATTCGCTGACAGGTGTTCGTTCGCGGATCCGGCGTTCGCGCTCGCTCGTCGGTGCGGGACAGCTCTGCTTCCCTGAGCCGTTGCAGCCACCCACACGATGAACTGAAAGCGCTGCTCATCGACGTTTCCATGGGATAGCGGAACGCGTCCGGTCACGCTGTGGCCAGCGAGCTGGGTGGATCGCGGTCACCCGACTCGTGACGGTCGTACGGGGCGGCCGGGACCGTCTCCCTTCCTTGTCCCGACACCCCGGGGCGCAACCTTCGTCCGCGGAGCGGACGTGGGTGCTCCGCCCGGACTAAAGTTGGTGGTCCGGGAGGTTGCACCGGTCGGATAGGGTGGTCCGATCGAGGCGCGGAGAGGTGGTGGCATGACTCAGCATCTGGGCGAGGCGAAGGTCGAGCAATCGACGTCGGGCCCGCGGCCGAACGGTGCGGGCGCCACCGACGCCGCGCAGGCCGCGAAGCCGCAGGCGCCGGCGAACGCGACGCCTCCGCGTCAGCCGGGCGCTTCCTCCGCCGTGCCGTCCTCGGCCTCGCGCCGGGTGCGTGCGCGCCTGGCCAGGCGCATGACCGGGCAGCGCGGTATCGCGGCGGTCAAACCGGTGCTCGAGCCGCTGGCCACCGTGCACCGCGAGCTGTACCCGAAAGCGAACCTGACGCTGCTGCAGCGCGCGTTCGACGTGGCCGACGAGCGGCACAAGCATCAGTTCCGCAAATCGGGTGACCCCTACATCACCCACCCGCTCGCCGTGGCCAACATCCTCGCCGAGCTCGGCATGGACACCACCACGCTGGTGGCCGCGTTGCTGCACGACACGGTGGAGGACACCGGCTACAGCCTCGAGCAGCTCACCCAGGACTTCGGTTCCGAGGTCGCCCACCTCGTCGACGGCGTCACCAAGCTGGACAAGGTCAATCTGGGCGCCGCCGCCGAGGCGGAGACCATCCGCAAGATGATCATCGCGATGGCCCGCGACCCGCGCGTGCTGGTGATCAAGGTGGCCGACCGGTTGCACAACATGCGGACCATGCGGTTCCTGCCGCCGGAGAAGCAGGCCAAGAAGGCCAAGGAGACGCTGGAGGTCATCGCTCCGCTGGCCCACCGCCTCGGTATGGCGACGGTGAAGTGGGAGCTGGAGGACCTCGCCTTCGCGATCCTGCACCCGAAGAAATACGACGAGATCGTCCGGCTGGTCGCCGACCGCGCACCCTCGCGCGACACCTACCTGGCGAAGGTGCGGGCCGAGATCGTCAACACGCTGGCCGCCTCCCGGATCAACGCGATCGTCGAGGGCCGCCCGAAGCACTATTGGTCGATCTACCAGAAGATGATCGTCAAGGGGAAGGACTTCGACGACATCCACGACCTGGTCGGCATCCGCATCCTGTGCGACGAGGTGCGTGACTGCTACGCGGCCGTCGGCGTGGTGCACTCGCTGTGGCAACCCATGGCGGGCCGGTTCAAGGACTACATCGCCCAGCCGCGCTACGGCGTCTACCAGTCACTGCATACCACCGTGGTCGGGCCGGATGGCAAGCCCCTGGAGGTGCAGATCCGCACCCAGGACATGCACCGCACCGCGGAGTTCGGCATCGCCGCGCACTGGCGCTACAAGGAGACCCGCGGCAAACACTCCAACGACACCGCCGAGGTCGACGACATGGCGTGGATGCGCCAGCTGCTGGACTGGCAACGGGAGGCCGCCGACCCGGCGGAATTCCTGGAGTCGCTGCGCTTCGACCTGAAATCGCCGGAGATCTTCGTGTTCACGCCGAAGGGCGACGTGATCACGCTCCCGCAGAAGTCGACCCCGGTGGACTTCGCCTACGCCGTGCACACCGAGGTGGGCCACCGCTGCATCGGCGCCCGGGTGAACGGGCGCCTGGTCGCGCTGGAGCGACAGCTGGAGAACGGCGAGGTCGTCGAGGTGTTCACCTCGAAGGCGCAGAATGCCGGCCCCAGCCGCGACTGGCAGAACTTCGTGGTGTCCCCGCGCGCCAAGGCGAAGATTCGCCAGTGGTTCGCCAAGGAGCGGCGCGAGGAGGCGCTGGAGAGCGGCAAGGAGCAGATCTCCAAGGAGGTCCGCCGCGTCGGGCTGCCGCTGCAGCGGTTGATGAGCGTCGACGCGATGACCGCGGTCGCCCACGAGCTGCACTACACCGACATCTCCACGCTCTACACCGCCGTCGGCGAGCACCAGGTCTCCGCGCACCACGTGGTGCAGCGGCTGATGGCGCAGCTCGGTGGCATCGGCGACGTGGAGAACGAGCTGGCCGAGCGCTCCACCCCGTCGACGACGCCGAGCAGGCAGCGGGTCACCGGCGACGCGGGCGTGCTGATCCCCGGCGCCCCGGGCACGGTCGCCAAGCTGGCGAAGTGCTGCACCCCGGTGCCCGGTGACGAGATCATGGGCTTCGTGACCCGTGGCGGCGCGGTGAGCGTGCACCGCACCGACTGCACGAACGCCGGTTCGTTGCGCGAGCAGGCCGAGCGGATCATCGAGGTGTCCTGGGCGCCGTCGCCGTCCTCGGTGTTCCTGGTCGCGATCCAGATCGAGGCGCTCGATCGCACGCGGCTGCTGTCCGACGTCACCAAGGTGCTGGCCGACGAGAAGGTCAACATCCTGTCCGCCTCGGTGGCCACGCACGGCGACCGGGTGGCGATCAGCAAGTTCACCTTCGAGATGGGCGATCCGAAACACTTGGGGCACTTGCTGAACGTGGTGCGCAACGTGGAGGGCGTCTACGACGTCTACCGCGTCACCTCCGCGGCGTGAGCGGCCCAACCGTGCGGTAGCTGCCAATTAGCTATCTTCTCAAGGTGTTTCGCGTGCCCCGAACTCCGCTTCGGGGTTGTCAATCGAGACGATCTGCCGGAAACTTGTCGGACCGATTCTGGGAACGCGCCGCGGTGTGTCGCGTTCATGTCGGTGTGTCGTGGAAGTTTTCCGTCGATGCGGCAGTAATAGCCGGAATCTGTTACGGTCTATTGCGTTTCATGGCGTTGAGGTACCTGCGGCAGACGACTTGATTGCGGATCGCTATGACTGGATACTCGGCAAGACTCTCGGGGATGCTGGTAGCACTCGCCGTGGCTGTGGCGACCGCCGGTGTCGCCGCGGCGGAGCCGCCGGATCCCGGTCCCTCCACGAAGATTCGCCTCACGACCTGTCCCGCGTTGTACGCCTTGGGAATTCAGGGCACCGGTGAATCCTCGCCGGACGCGGCGCCCACCACCGACACCGGCATGCTCTCCACGGTCTTCCGGCCGATGATGGCGAAAGCGCCCGACACCGGACTGGTCGATCGGGCTTACGTGCCATACGAATCCGGTTTCGGCGGCGCGACCGCCGGTGGCGCGGCGCCCTACTCGGAATCGGTGGCCGGCGGTCTCGCCCGTTTGCGCGGCATGGCCGAAACCGTCGCCGAGGCATGCCCGAACAGCCGGTTCGCGGTGGTCGGTTATTCGCAGGGCGCGCACGTCGCCTCGATGTTCGCGCAGGAGATCGGTCAGGGCCGCGGCGTGCTGCCCGCCGAGAAGGTCGCCGCCGTAGCGTTGTTCGGCGATCCGACCCGCAATCCCGGCGCGCCGCTGTTTCCGGGCGCGCCGGGGAAAGCGACGCCGGATCCCGCGCCGGGTACTGCGGGCGACCGGCTGGAATCCCTTGCCGCCCTGCCGCAGGCGCCTGCGATCGGCGGCGGCATCGGCCCGGAGCGCGACAAGGCCGCGAACTTCGGGGCGCTCACCGGACGAGTGGCGAGTTTCTGCGCGGCGGGCGATCTCGCCTGCGACGCCCCGGACGGCGCGCCCATCCTGAAGGCCGTCGCCAACGTGGTCGGCCAGTCCAAGCTCAGCGGCGGCGACCCGATCGCCTCGCTGGTGTCGATCGCGCAAGCGCTGGCGTTCACGTCGATCAAGACCGCGACCCAAGTGGTCAACGGGGACATCGAAGGCAATTCGCTGGCCACCCTGTCGATCTCGCCGGAGAAGTCGATCTCGCAGCGCCTGGCGGACGCCTCCGATCCGCGCACGCCGCTGAATCTGCCCCGCGCGCTGCAGGCGCTGGTGAAGGTCGGCATGATCGGCTTGAATTCCGTGGTCGCGGTGGTCCGAGCGGTGATCAATCCGGCGAATATCGCCGAGCTGGCCACCGCGGGCCTGGCGAATCCGCCCGCCGCGTTGCTGTCGCTGGGAGCCGAGCTGGTCGGTGCGATCACTCAGCTGATTCCGCCGACCACCGGCGTCCGGCTGGTCACCCAGGCCTTCGACGCGGTGGTGCAGAACATCACCGACAACAGCGAGCTGCTGAACACGGCCACCTGGGTGCGCTACTGGGACACCGTGCAGCGCCACACCGGCTACAACAGCGCCATCGTCGCGGCGAACGGTGCCGCTCCCACCCAATTCGTCGCCGAATGGCTCGCGGCGCTCGCTCGCGACATCGCTGATGCATCCGGTGGCAAGGCCGAGCCCCGGCCGGTGCTGGAGAAACAGCCGACCGGATTCTTCGGGGACGGCTCCGGCGCGTCTCCCACGCCGAGTTCGTCCGGTACGGGACAATTTCCGTTCGGGACAGGAGCCGATGGCGCCTCATCCAGCGGCGTGACATCGATTCCGCCCACCGACCGAACCGGCACACCCAACACCTACCCGTTCTCCACGAACTGATCGCCGAGAGGGTCCGACGATGCGATACTGCGTGCCCTGCTCTGCGGGAATGGGGGAATGTTGAAGTCGTACAAACAGCTTTCCCGCTGGTACGGCGCTCTGGAGCCGGACAACGGCGTGCCGGAGAAGAGCAAGCCGGATGAGGCGAACACCATCATCCCCGCGGACGACGACAGACCTGCGCGCTACCCCGACTACCTCCGCGACGACGAGCCGTGGCAGCGCAGGCCCGAAGAGGTTCCGTCGGATCTGCCCGCGCAGCGCAGCGAGTTCACCGGCGGGTGGTCGGATTGGGTCGTGACCGGCCATGCGCCGGGCCCCGACGACGACTATGTCGCGCCGCGGCACGCCGACCCCGTGCCGTTTCCGTGGGCCGGCGACGACGAGCACGACCCGGTCGAGCCCCCACGCCCCGCGGAGTCGCGCGCGCTGCGGCAGGCCGCTCGCGCCCACCCGGCCGTCCGCCGGGCCCGGCTGCTGATCCTCGTGATCGTGGCGGTGCTGGTCATCGTCGTCGCCGCCGTGGGTGTGCTGCTCCTGCTGCGTTCGGCCGCCGATCGCGCCGCGCAGCCGATGCACCCGCATATGTCCGCGTCGGTGCAGCTCACCGTCGGCGGCGCCCAGGCGGTGGGTAACCCGCGCGTGGCCGGTGCCTGTCCCACGGAGCGCAGCGACGCGATCGTGCGCAGCGCGGAGGCCGGCGGCACCGGCTCCGGACCGGACGCGGTGCTGTCGTTCCAGTACGCGTACTACGTCGAGCGCTCCGGCGAACGAGCCCGCGCGGCCGTCGCACCGGACGCGAACGTCCAGCCCGCACCGGTCATCCAGCGCGGCATCGACTCCGTCCCGGCGGGCACGACGCATTGCGTGCGGATCGTGACGGTCGGAGACAACCGGTATTCGGTGGAGGTCACCGAATACCGGCCCGGCGGCGCGCCCGCCACGTACAGCAGGCAGACGGTCACCACAGCGGTGATCGACGGCCGCACCCTGATCACGGGTATCACGGCCGGATAAAGGAGAGCAGAGGCGATGGGAGAGGACTGGAGCCGCTGGCTCGACGAGGCGCCCGGGGATGGCGCGGCGTCGAGCCGGCCGGTGCGTTCCAAGGCTCCGGTGGTGCGGTTGCGGCGCGGCAAGGGCGACGGCTCCGAGGCGGATCATCCGGTGCAGCGGCCGATCCTGGTGGTCGGCGGGTGCGGTGGTGCGGGCACCACCACGACGGCGTTGGGTTTGGCGGGTGAACTCGGTTCGGGTGGCACGCCGACGGTCGCGGTGGACGCTACCTCGGCGGGCAGCGATCTCGCGCTGCGCGGCGCGGACGAGCACCTGCACCCGATCAGCTTGCAGTCCTGGCTGTACGGTCGCGGTGACGGCGAGCCCGCGCCCTTGAAGGAGTGCCTGTCGCGGGCGACTTCGGGCATCGGGTTGCTCTGGCGCGACGCCGCGCCACTGCGCAGGCGTGCGACCTATCTCACGGTCGCCCGCGCAGTGCGCGAGGCCGGATACACCGGCGTCTACGACGGGGGACACCCGATTGCCGCCCGGCAACTGCTTCCCCTGCTCGATGACGCCGATGTCGCTCTCGTGCTCGCCATTCCGGCTCGCAACGACGCGGCCAACCGGCTGCGGGTCGCCCTGGAATGGCTGGACGACCAGTTCGGCGACGCCGGGGAGGGGCGCGGAGGCGGCATCGTCGGCGACACCACCATCGTCGTCTCGCACCAGTATCCGGGCGATGACTCCCGGGTAGCGGACCATTTGCGTGAGCATCTGTCCGGCTGGGTCCGCGACATCAGGGAGATTCCCTACGATCCGCACCTGGCCCGTGGTGAACTCGTGCGGCACACCTCGTTGGCCGCCGAGACGCGCCGGGCGTATGGGCGCCTGCTCGCCGGGGTGGCATCATGACCGCCGCCATGATTTTTCCGCGTCAGCCCGACCCAGCGCCCGCCGGTGTGATCGCCCCGCCGGAGTCCCGCCGTGCCGCCGTATGGGACCGTCCCGTGCCGGGTGTGGGCCGGGCGCCACTGGTCTGGCTGCTGGGTGTGCACGGCGGAGCCGGAGCCAGTACCCTCGCGCATGTGCTTGCGCCCGCGGCGGATTCGGGCCGCCGCTGGCCCGGCGTCTTCGACCGCGAAAGTCCGTTCGTCGTCCTCGTCGCACGAGAGACGATCGCCGGTCTGTCTCGCGCGCACGACCTACTGCGCCAACATCTTTCGGGTTTCGCCGGTCCCTCCGACGTGCTCGGCCTGATCACGGTTGCCGCGCGGCCCGGCCGGATGGCTCCGGAGATCCGGCGCTATCGCGACGTGGTCGGCTCCTTGGCCGGGCAGGTGTGGCAGGTGCCGTGGTACGAGGAATGGACGCTGGTCGAACCCGAGCAGCTGCCGGTGTGGTCGCCCGGTGACCCGATGCCGTCCAGGAAACGCAAGCTCGATCTGCTGGAGGAAGTCCCGCTCGATGTCCGGGAGCTCGGCGCCGACATCGTGGCGGCCGCGCGGACGGCACTGGAGGAGGCCGGCTACGACCGCCGGTCACCGGATCTCCGTAAGCCGCCCGATGAGTGAACGTCCGCATCGAATCGGCGACAACCACCCACCATTCGAGAAAGGCACCCGATGAGCACGCTCCTCCTCGCCGTGCAGGACACGTACGGCACCGTCCTCGCGCAAGTCGGTAATCCGACGCCCGAGGCGCCGCCGGGCTCGGAGAAGATCCTGCAGCTGGTGCGCTATCTCACCTGGTTCGTCCTGCTGTCGGGCATCTGCGGCATCGTCTATGCGGGCGGCAAGTTCGCCTGGGAGAAGTGGACCGGCGGTGGCCTCGAGTCGCCGAAGATGGTGGCGGGCGCGATGATCGGCGGCGTGGTCGCCACCAGCGCGGGCACCATCATGAACGCCGTCATCGGCACCTGAGGCCGACGATGGGTACCGTACGCATGTCCGCAGTGGAGCTGCTCGCCTACAAGCAGATGCCCGCCGACGTCCTGGCACCGCTGATGCAGCTGCTGAACTGGCTGCTGTGGTTCGTCCTGCTGGTATGCCTGGCCTGGATGATCGTGTCCGCGGGAAAGCTGTGGCTGGTCTTCCGCAGCGATCTGGCCATGAACGATGCCTCGCACGGTGTGCTGATGAGCCTGCTGGGTGCGGTGGTGGCGAGCACGGCGTCGGGGATCGCCCTGGCGTTCCTGCCCGCGTGAGCCGCCGGACCGGGACGGGGACGACGCGCGAATGATTTCGACAGTACTGCGACCGGCGGACGCCGCGGCGTGGCGGCGCGACATCCGCCGCCCCGCGGCCGGAGTGGTCGGCGCCGCGCTGCTGGTCGCGGCCGTCGGCTGCGGCGGTGGTGGTGCGGACTCGGCGGAGCCGGATCTGTCGGCCGCGCCCACCAACGTGCGGTGGCAGCCGTTCCAAGGTGTGCCGTTGCCGCAGACCGATCAGGGGCCGCGGTCCACGGCCGACGGCGCGGCGACCGGTTTCGAACACTCGCCGCGCGGTGCGGCCGTCGCCGCGCTGACCCACTCGGTGCGGCTGGCAGTGGCCGCCGATACGCAGTGGGCGAAAGTCGCTGCCGGAGAAGTCGTTCCGGGTGCCGCCAAGGACGAGTGGGCGATCAACCGGGTGCAGTTGTCGATCACCGGCCCGGCAGCCCCGGAGTTCGCTCCGCGTTTGCTCGGCTACAAGATCACCGGTTACTCCGAGTCGCGTTCCACCGTCGACGTGTACACCGAATACTCCGACCGGTCGAAGGCGGTGCACCACACGGCCGTCGAGTGGTTCGGCGACGACTGGAGATTACGGCTGCCGGATCCGGATTCGACCGCACGACCCCTCGATTCGATCGCCGCATTACCTACCGACATTGTGAAACTGGAGGCACCGACGTGAGCGACAGAGAGTCGTACACGCGCGACCGTGTCTCCTTCGGGATCGTCGCCTCCGCCGCGGTGCTGGCGCTCATCGTGGTCGTCGGCATCTTCGTCTTCGTCAGCCGTGACGAAGAGCCGGTCGGAGGCGCGCCCGCCGTCGCCGAAGGCTCCGGCGGCACCGGCTTCGCGAGCCCCGAGACGGACATCCTGGGCAGGCGCGTCGACATTCCGAACAACCCTGCCGGACAACCGCTTTCGCAGGACCCCTCGCGCCAGCGCAAGCCCACCGACCCGGACTGGCTGACCGCGGCGCCGGAAGGTACCACCGAACCGCACGGCTGGCAGCGGGTGTACGGCGCCTCCGTCCCGTTCTCCACCTCCGACGGACCGACGCGGATCGAGGACGACCTGGCCGTCGGCTACTCGCACACCCCGCAGGGCGCGGTGCTGGCCGCGGCGCAGATCACCTACCGGCTCAACGCCCGGCCCGCCGATCGCGACCTGTACGTGCGCCAGGTCCGGGTGTCCGCCCAGCAGATCGCCGCCTACGACAAGGCGCTGGCCGACGACCGCCTGCCGCAGCAGCAGCCGGAGAAGGTGACCCGATACTTCGTGGCCTCCGACGCTTTCAAAGTGGACGACTACGCCGACGATCTCGCCATCATCCGGCTGGCCACCAGGGGACCGGTGGTGGACGGCAAACAGCTGTGGGCGGCGACGCGCCTGGTCATGGTGTGGGACGCGGGCGACTGGCGACTGAAGCCCTCCACCACCAACAACGCCCAGACCGAATATCTCGAATCGCTGACGGGGTGGACCAAGTGGTGACCGCGCGCAGACCCGGACGGATGCCCCTGGCGCTGATGGGCGCGGGCGCGCTGATCAGTGTTGCACTGGCGGTGGCACTGACAGTGGTCGCGCTGCGGGACGACGCCTCCGCGGACGAGCGGGATGTCGTGCCCGGTACGTCGGCGGGAACCGCTCCCGATCCGGTCGCAGGCACATCCGCGTTCGGCACACCGGAGACCGACCTGTTCGGTCGTCGGGTTGACGTGCCCGTTCGAACGGCCGGTGTTGTGCTGCAACAAAAACCGGATCAGCGGCAGCAACCGGGCACGCCCGGATGGACCGCGGCCGCGCCCACGCCGCCGAACGGCGAGGGGGTGTGGCAGCGGCTGTTCGGTGGTCCGGTCGTGCGCTTCTCCGCGTCCGACGGTCCGTCCCGCATCGACGGCTCCGCCGCCTTGGGATTCGCTCACACGCCGCAGGGCGCCGCGCTGGCCGCCGAACAGATCTACTGGCGGACCAATGCCAATCCGAGGGATCGTGATCTGCTGACCCGGCTGGTCGACGTGACGCCGCAATACATGGCCGAGTACGACCGTCTGGTCGCCGAGGGCAAAGTGTCAGACCGCCTGCCTGACAAGCTGAGACCCCTGTTGTTCGCTTCGGACGCGTTCCGAATCGAGAGCTATGCAGATGATTTCGCGAAAGTGCAGTTTGCGAGAAAGGCTCGAGAAACAGTTGATGGCCAACCAACGTGGGTGGGCATGCGCCTGGCGGTCCGGTGGCGAGACGGAGATTGGAAGCTCACCACGGTGACAGGCGACGAGCGAGTGCAGATCGAGTCCCTGCGGAGCATCGAGGGGTGGACACAATGGTGAGGCGCCTAGTCACGATACTCGCGGTCATCTTCACGGTGATGATCGCGACGCCGACCGTGGCCTACGGCCAGACCTACGGATTCGACGAGACGTGCAACGAGATTCACGACACGCTCGACAACGTCGGCCTGCCCGGCATTTCACTCGGCGACGCCGCGTCCGCCGCGTGCAAGGCGGGCAACGCCGCCACGCATCCCGACCAGGCGGCGACGGCGGTCAAGGACAAGGCCTGGGATTCGACCTTCGGCAAGGTGGTCGATTCGCTGATGAACGGTCTCGGCGAGGCCATCATCCTGGCGTTGACCTTCTGGATGAAGGTGCCCAACGAGGCGGCGAGCGATTCCGGTTCGCTGTTCACCAAGATCAACGACTACACCTATCAAGCCCAGATCCTGTTGTTGATAGCGTCGGTGATCCTGTCCGGGGCGCGATTGGCCGAAGCCAGACGCGGGGCCGCGATGAACGAAGCGGCCGAATCGTTCCGGATGTTCACCCGCGTCGTGTTCAGTTCCTGGATGCTCGGTGCGGTGATCGTCGCGGGCACGCAGGCGTCGGACCGCTTCGCCGAGTGGATCATCGACGACTCGACCAACGGCAACGCCAAGGACCTGGCCGAGCTGATGGTGAAGACCAGCAAGTTGCAGGCGTTCTCGCCGGGCTTGGTGCTGATCATCGCGATCGTCGGCCTGCTCGGCGCGCTCGCGCAGATCGTGCTCGCGATCGTCCGGCAAGGCCTGCTGGTGATCGCGGCCGGTGTGCTGCCGCTGGCGGCGGCGGCCTCCGGCATGAACATCGGCAAGCAGTCCTATCAGAAGCTCATCGGCTGGATCATCGCCTTCATGCTGTGGAAGCCGGTGGCTGCGATCGTGTACATGATCGCGTTCACCACAGCGGGCCACGTCGATTCGCTCACCCCCACCGGCGGCCTGCCGGACGGTGAGCAGGCCCAGCGCATGCTGGTCGCGATCGTGCTGCTGTGCAGCGTGGCCTTCGTGCTGCCCGCGCTCATGCGACTGGTCACTCCGGCTGTCGCGATCGTCGGCAGCGGCGGTTCCGGTTTCACCGCGGCCGGCGGCACGCTGGTGGGGGTCGCGGCCTTGGGCGCCATGGGCACCAAGGCGGTCGGCGTCAAGGACGCGGCGGCTCCCGGCAGGGCCGGCTATGTGAGCGGCAGCGGCACCGGCCCCCGTCCCGGCGGCGCGGGTGGACCACGCGGCGGTGGCGCACCTCGCCCGACGCCGCCGCGTGGCGGCGGCGGCCCCCAGGGCGGTGCGGCTCCGCGCGCCTCCGGACCCGCGGGCGCGGCCGGGGTAGCGTCCGGAGCGGCCAGGACGGCAGGCCGGATCGGCGCGGCGCGCGCCGCGAGCGGCGGGTTGAACCGGGCCGACCAAGCCATGGGTGACGTCGCGGGCGATCGCTGGACGAACCGTTCACCCGACCTCGGGAGGAGCACCATTCCGCGATGACACTCACCGACACCTACGAGCGGCGCTCGTACGGGCTTTGGCAGAAGCCGCGCAGCGCAGGTCTTTTCGGCCTGCGCTGGGAGGAGACCGTGCTCGGCTTCGCGGTCGTGATCACGGCGCTGATCACCGCGATGGTCGGCGGCTTCCAGTGGGGTGCGATCGTCGGCGGCGTCGGTGTCGTCGTGATGGTCCCGCTGGTGTGGCGGACCGGAGGTCGTTCGGGCTACGAGACGGGATTGATGATGTTCAACTGGATGCGCTCACGCAGTCGTGGCGAGCACGTGTACCGCGGTGGCCGCTTCTCCCGGATTCCCGGCGGCGTGACCCGTCTGCCCGGGCTGCTGGCGCCCTCCAAGCTGTATGAGGGCATCGACGCGGGCGGCTACAGCTTCGGCATGATCCACCTGCCGCAGTTCGCCCAGTACACGGTGGTGCTGCGTGCCTGGCCGCAAGGCCACGAGGCGGTGGACCAGCCGGTGATCGATCGGTGGGTCTCGGCGTGGGGCACCTTCCTCGCCTCGGTCGGCCAGACCAGCGACATCGTGGCCGTGGTGCCGGTCATCGACACCGTGCCGGAGACCGGAAACCGCTTGCTCACCGAGGTTTCCACGATCACCAGGCCGGAGGCGCCGGAACTGGCCCAGCAGGTGATGTACGAGCTGGCCACCGAACTGCCGCAGGAGCGGGTGCAGTTGCTGCCGCGGGTGGCGATCACGTTCAAGGCCACCACCGCCGAGCGCCGCAAGAATCCGGCGGAAGAGGCCGTCGAGATCGGCCGTCGCCTGCCCGGAATCTGCGCCGCGCTGGCCGAGGCCGGTGTGCGCGCCCAGCCGATGTCGGCCGACGAGGTGATCGCTTTCATCCGCCGCAGTTACGATCCCGCCTCGCAGGCCGACCTGGAAGTGGCCGCGGGCGAACCGGAAGGGCACGGCCTGGACTGGGCGGACGCGGGCCCGGTGTCCCACGACGAGAAGTGGGATCATCTGGTGCACGACGGTGGCCGGTCGGTCACCTGGGAGATGGACGCCGCTCCGGAGGGCGCGGTCGACGAACGGGTGCTGCAGCGGCTGCTCGCGCCGAATCCCGAAGTACCACGCAAACGTATCGCGATCGTGTACCGTCCGCACTCAGCCGCCGACGCCGCAGAAATCGTCGACGACGATTTCAAGAACGCGTTGGTGGCCCAGCAGAGCGAACGAGGGGTCGTGTCCGCGGCGGCGACGCTGCGGGTGGGCGCGACCCAGCAGGCCCGCGAAGAGCAGGCCCGGGGTCACGGTGTGACCCGCTTCGGGGCGCTGGTGACCATCACCGAGCCCCTGCGCGGTGACCTGCCGCGTATCGAAGCCATCACGCGCGACCTGTCGACCCAGGCGCGCTTGAAGATTCGGCGGTGCTACCGCTACCAGGCGGCGGCCTTCGCGGCCTCCCTCGGTTGCGGGGTGATCCTGCCGGAACACGCGACTATTCCGAAGGCACTGGCGGGGTGAGCTATTCATGGCACGGGACTACGAGCCACCCGTACGGGAACGGGACGAGGACGCACGCCGCAGGCGGCTCGAGCAGTCCGGCCGCGACGAGTGGGGACAGCGGCCGGAGCGCCGGCGCGCCACACGGGATTCGGCGCGGGTGAACGGCGAGGACCGGCGCGGCGTCGACACGTCCGACCGGCGCTCGGCCGAGCGGCGTGGGCGGCCGGGCACGGGCCGGTCCGACGGCGTCCACGCCGACCGCGGGCACGCCGAACGTCCCCGCGGCGAGCGGAACTCGCGCATGTCCCGGGACGCGGTCACCGAGCGCATCGCCGCGCGGCCGGAACGCAACGGGGCCAGGAACGGGCGCGTGGCACGGCCCGCGAAGGTGGACTACACCGCCGACCGCGCCATGGGCACCCCGTACACGGACAAGGCGGCCCGCCGCGCGAAAGCGAAGGCAGATCGGCGCAAACAGTCCGGCCCGCCGCTGCTCGACGACGCCACCCGCGCCAAGCTGGAGATGATCGCCCGCGAGGGCAGTGGTCTGCGGGCGGCGTTCGCCCAGTTCCGGGTCCGCACCGACGACATCCGCCGCCGCAACTACGCGGCGCGCGCGGAGCAGACGATCGAGGACGGATTCGATCGCAGCACAGCGCAACTCACCGACCGCGGCTACGCGGGACCGGGAGGCGGCCGGATGAACGTCGTCGGCCGCCCGGTCGAGTACCGCGCCACCACCGCCCAGGTCGCCGGCCTGTGGCCCTGGTCGGTCGGCGCGGGCGCGCCGCTGATCGGCACGCCCCTCGGCTCGCACCTGCACACCGGTGCGCCGGTCTGCTTCGACCCGATGAACTGGTTCATGCGCGGCAGTTTCATCACCGCGCCCAGCTTGTTCGTGCTCGGCCTCAACGGTTTCGGCAAGTCCTCGCTGGTTCGCCGGATCGTGCTGGGCGGCATCGCGCAGGGGATCACGCCGTTGATCCTCGCCGACGTCAAGCCCGACTACCGGAAGATGGTCGAGCTGGTCGGCGGGCAGGTGATCGACCTCGGATACGGGCACGGCAAACTCAACCCGCTCGCGGCGGGGGTGCTCGGCGCGGTGGTCCCGCGGCTGGAAGAGTTCCCGGCCTTGCAACTGCAGGTGTTGCAGGACTTGCGAGCCCGGCAGGTGACCCTGATCGCGGGCCTGGTCGAACTGGTACGCGGTGACCGGGTGCGCGACTACGAGGAGACACTGATCTCCACGGCCCTGCGCATCCTGTACCGGCCGGGCAGCGGCTACACACCGGACAAACCGCCGATCATGGAGAACCTGCTCGAGGTGATCGTCGGCGGCGGTGAGGAATTGATGCTGGACGCGGGCGCCGACGACGTCGCGGAGTACCAGGAGGCGATCAAGGGCCTGCGCCGCTCCCTACGCGCGCTCACCCAGGGTCCGTTCGGCGCGGTCTTCAACGGACAGACCACCGTGCCGATCGACACCAGCGCGGTCGCGGTGTGCATGGACGTCTCGCACATCCCGACCGGCGACAAGAAGCTCAAGGCCGCGGTCATGCTGGCCTGCTGGGCCGACGGGTTCGCCTCGGTCGAAGCCGCGCACGTGCTCGCCGACGCGAAGCTCGGCCCGCAACGCTACTTCCAGGTGGTGATGGACGAGCTGTGGCAGGTGCTCGGCCTCGGTGACTTCATGGTCGACCGCGTCGACGAACTCACCCGATTGCAGCGCGGCATCGCGACCGCGCTGATCATGATCAGCCACACCATCAAGGACCTGCAGGCGCTCGGTTCGGAAGCCGCCATCGCGAAGGCGCTCGGTTTCCTCGAGCGGGCGCGCGCCAAGATCTTCGGCGCGCTCCCGGCCGAGGAGATCAAACGGCTGGACAGCACGGTTCCGTTCACATCGGCCGAGGAGGAGATGGTGACCGGATGGTCCGCACCGCAAGCGCTGACCGGCGAGGCGCTCAAACCGGGACAGCAGCGGCCGTCGCCGCCGGGCACCGGCAAGTTCCTGCTGAAGATCGGCGAGGATCGTCGCCCCGGCATCCCGTTCCACATGGAATTCACGCTGTCGGAGAAGGAAAGCGGGATCCACGACACCAACCAGCGGTTCAGCGAGTTCACCGAATCGACCTCGCGCGGAACGGATTCACCGGGGAGCGCCGCATGATGCCGCACCGGTCCTACCGTCGCGTCTCTCCGGAGGTGCGCCAAGCGGCGGTCGAACAGGTCATCGCGCTGACCGGCAAGCTGCGTAGTGAATCGGAGGCCTGCCGCGTGGTCGCCGAGCAGATCGGCGTGCACACGAACTCGGTGCGGAACTGGGTGCGCGCGGCCGAAGGCCCCGGTCTGGAACGGATGGACGCGACCGCGCTGCGGCGCAAAGTCGCACTGCTGCAGCAGCAATTGGCGGCCGCCGCCGAGATGAACCGCACGTTGGCCGACACCCTCAACGAAGCCCGGCGCCGGACGTGAATCACGGCTGCGCGCGGCACGATGCCGGAGTGCGGCGATGAGCGGCAAATCGGTGTTGTGGACGGCGCTGGGCGCGGTGCTCGGCCTGATGACCATCGTGCTGGTCATCGTCATGCCCGCCGTGGACGACGCCTGCGAGGGCGGGTCCGTGCTCGGTTCGCAGTCGGCGCTCCCGCCGCTGGGCGGCTACCCGCCGGGTGATCGCCGCGCCGCCGCGACCGCCGGTTCCAGCGCGACCCAGACCAATCCGGCGGCGACCGCCACCCCCTCGCTCGCCGCGGGAGCAGGCCCGCTGCGCCGCACCTTGCCGATGGCCACCGGAACCTTCACCGTGTCGGATACCTTCGGTTCGCGGGGCGGCGCCCACCGGGGCGTCGACTTGGCCGCGCCCGACGGCACGCCGATCTTCTCGGTATCCGACGGCCGTGTGGTCGCCGCCGGTCCGGCGTCCGGCTTCGGCAACTGGATCGTCGTCGATTCCGTGGACACCAACGGCCGTTCGTACTCGGCGGTCTACGGCCACATGTGGGATTCCGGCGTGCTCGTCCGCGCGGGCGACACGGTGACGGCGGGGCAGCACATCGGCGCGGTCGGTTCGGCGGGGGAGTCCAGTGGCCCCCATCTGCATTTCGAGATCGTCCCGGGCGGCCGGTTCACCGGCGGGCGCCAGATCGACCCGCTGCCGTGGCTGGACGGCGCCCCGACCCCGGATGTCGGCGGTGCGCGCGCCTACTCCAGCGATCCGCGCTGCAGCCTCGGTTTCGGCACCGCCGGTGGCGCGCTGGCCGCGGGCAAGGTGCCGCAGGAACTGGAGATCTGGTACCGCCGGGCGGGTTCGATCTGTCCGCAGATCACGCCTTCGCTGCTGGCCGCGCAGGGCAGGCAGGAGTCCGGTTTCCGGCGCGGCGCCAGCTCCCCAGCCGGGGCCCAGGGCCTGGCGCAGTTTCTGCCGACCACCGCGGTGAGCATCAATCCCGACGACGGTCGACCGTATGTGATCGACGCCGACGGCAACGGCGTGGCCAGTGTGTGGGACGACGGTGACGCGATCATCGGTCAAGGGCGCTACATGTGCGCGATCGCGCACAAGATCCAGCGGTGGCAGGCCGAGGGCCGGGTGCAGGGCGACATCGTCGCGCTGACGTTGGCGGCCTACAACGCGGGCGAGGGCGCGGTACTGGCCTCCGGCGGCATGCCGAACCAGGTTGCCGCACACTATGCCGAGACCCAGCCGTATGTGCGCAACATCCTCACGATGGAAGCGCAGTACCGGGCGCCGGGTTCGGTCGGCCGGTTCACGCCTGGGCAGGGGACGGCAGGTGACCAGATCGTCGAAGCCGCTCACGAATGGCTCGGCACCCCGTACGTCTGGGGTGGTGGCGGGCCCCAAGGCCCGAGCGGCGGCGGACTGGACGGACCAGGCCTGACCGCGGCGGCGGTGTTCGCGGCGTCCTCCGGCACGGTGACGTTGCCACGCACGGCCGAACAGCAGTGGGAGGCGGGCACGGAAGTGCCGATGAGCAAGGCCCGGCCAGGGGATCTGGTGTTCAGCTCGTTCGGTCGGCGTGGACCAGCGCAGGTCGGCGTCTACGTGGGCAACGGGCGGATGATCCAGTCCGTGCCCGGGGCGGATGCCCGATCCGCCGGTGGTGTTTCGGAAGTCGCGGTTCCGGGGGACGGACGTGCGAGGAGGGTGCTGTGAGCGGTGACGGGCCCGAACACACGGCGGCAGGACTGCCGCGATGCCCCCGGGTGCGGCTAGCCTGGATGGATAGAGCGAATGCACGGGCGAAACTGGTGGTGATGCTGGTGGTGAGCGTCGCGGTGCTGGGTGCGGCCTGCGGCCGCGCGGACACGGGATCCGATGCGGCGCATTCGGCTACGTCCACAACCCGTTTGCTGGAGGGCGTGCCCGCCCCCGATCCGGTGACGCCCGACGGTGTCGCGGTCGCGGCGTTGCGGGAGATCTACAGCTGGCAACCCGCCACCGAGACCCAGGGTGCTTCCTTGAACAGGGCGCGAAAGTTTCTCGGCCCCAGCTTGATTCGTATGCTGGATGCGGCGCCGACCGCGGTGGAGACGCCGAAGTCGACGCTGCAGTGGGCGGATTGGGCTCGGGAGGGGGTGCACGTGGAGGCATTCACGTTCGCGTCCGGGGAGAAGCCGCCGGCCCTCAGCGACCCGAACGTCCAGCAGTTCAAGATCGGGATCGAGCAGACCGTCGTCTATCCGAACGGACGCAAAGAGCCGCTGCCGCCCGCGACGGTGATCGCCACCGTCGTGCGCACGCCCGACGGCTGGCGGCTCGACGCATTCCGCTGACCACCCGCTTTCCGTACCGGACGGCCGACCCAGGAGGCACACATGGCGAAGAAGAAAAAGGTGACGGATCCGGCCATACCCGGACCCGACGTCAGCCTGTTACTGACCTACGCCGGCTTCGCGATCTTCGGAACTCTCTGGCTCGCGCTGCATCTGGGCAACATGCTCGAGGGCAGCCCGCAGAAGGTCCCGTTCAACCCGATCGCCATCGCGGCGGATCTGGCGCGGGGCAAGTTGCGCTGGCCTGGCGCGGCCACGGCGATCGTGTTGCTGGTGATCCTGAGCGTGGTCGCGTATCTGGTGATCCGCAAGGAGCTGCAGAAGCGCCGGAGCAAGGGGAGGTTGCCGGTCGACGACAAGGCCGACGTGATGGGCAACGGCGGCGCCATCTCGATGCTCACCGAGGCGGGCGTCCGGGAGAAGGCCCAGCAGTTGGGCGTCAAACTCGGCTACGACGACGCTCCCGGTGTACCGATCGGCGTCGGTGTGGCAGACGGGGTGATGCTGTACGGCTCGTACGAGGATCTGCATTTGGACATCTGGGGCCCGCGCCAGGGCAAGTCGACGTCCCGGGTGATCCCGGCGATCCTCACCGCGATCGGTCCGGTGCTGGCCACCTCGAACAAGCGTGACGTGGTGGACGCGACCCGAGACGTGCGGGAGTCCAAAGGAAGTCCGACCTTCGTCTTCGATCCGCAGGGCGTGGCCGGAGAAGAGCCGACCTGGTTCTGGGATCCGCTGTCCTGGGTGGACGCCAAGCGGGAGGGTTGCGAGATGCGGGCGGCGCGGCTGGCGGGGCACTTCGCCGACGGCGACGACGGTAGTGACAGCAAGACCGACGCGTTCTTCGATCCCGAGGCCGAGGACCTGCTGGCCGGACTGTTCCTCGCCGCCGCGGTCGGCGATCGCAACGGCAGCAGGCCGATCGTGCAGGTGTGGGAGTGGGTGACCAATCCGCAGGACACCGAGCCCATCGAGCTCCTGCGCGCCGCCCGCCATCACTACACGGCCTCGGGCCTGTCCTCGCAGTACAACGCCGATCCACGAACGCGCAGTGGCATCTTCGGCACCGCCAAGAAGATGATCCGGTGCCTGAAATTGTCGAACGTGCACCCGTGGATCACCCGTGGCGGCGATCGCAGGGAGTTCGACGAACTGGAATTCCTGGAGAACAACGGAACGCTCTACAGCCTGTCGCTGGAAGGCCGTGGATCGGCCGCGCCGCTGGTGAGCGCACTCACCGAGGCGGTGGTGGACGTGGCGATGCGTAAGGCGTCGCAGTCGGCCGGTGGACGCCTGGCGATCCCGATGCTCGCGGTGCTCGACGAAGCCGCCAACGTGGTGCGCTGGAAGGACCTGCCGAAGCAGTACAGCCACTTCGGCTCGCGGGGCATCGTCGTGATGACGGTGCTGCAGTCCTGGGCCCAGGGCGCCCGGTGCTGGGGTGAGAGCGGCATGAACGCCTTGTGGTCGGCGGCGAACATCAAAGTACTCGGTAGCGGCGTGGACGACACCAAGTTCCTGCAGGAGCGTTCGGACGTGCTCGGCGAATACGATGCGATCTCGCAGTCGGTGTCCGAATCCAAGGGCGGCAAGAGCTATTCCCGCTCGCTGGGCTCGTCCAAGACGTTCTCCGTCAACGCCCTCGCGACGCTGCCGCGTGGCCGGGCGATCCTGTTCCCCTCCGGTGCGCCGCCGGTGCTCATCCGTACCGTGCCCTGGTGGGAGGGTGAGTACGCTGCCGATGTGAAACAGTCCATCTCGCGTCACGACCCGCAGCGCAAGACCGAGATCACCGACCTGATCGGCGCGCCCTCGCTCAGCAAGTCGACGCCGCCGCCGGAATACGGACAAGTCGAGGAGGTTCGGCCGCTGTGACCGAACAGCAGCAACAACCGATGATCTACTCGAGCGTGGTGGAGTTCGTCGAGAACTACCTCAGCCTGGTCTACCGGCGTCAGGTCACCGATCTCAGCGACACCGTGTGGTGCCCGGAGTGGTGGCAGCATGCCGAGGCGGTCGCCCGGCTGGACGCGCTGTGGCGGGCCTGGGAGCACTACAGGCTGGACGGGCGGACCGGACTGAGTGTCTGGTTCCTCGATCACGCGGACCCGCACATGTCGAAGCTGTTCGACCCCAAGGGGCCGTTCAAGTACTGCAGTGTGCGCAACGGCCACAAGGACATGCTGAGCCCGTTGCCGTTGAAATCGCCGCAGCACGGCATGTTCGGCGATCCCACGGTAGGCGACTTCCGCACGTAACCGACTGCGGTTGTCGCGGTGGTTCGAGACGACGAACGCCCGCCGGAATCCGGCGGGCGTTCGGTCGTCCGGCTACCTTGTGCGTTCCAGGCCGCGGGATTCCTGCTCCCTGGCCCTGGTGACCGACGGCGCCTGGTCGGGGCGGGAGCGCACGGCCTCGCCCGGCGGTTGCGCCTGCCCTACCTCGATCAGCATCCGCACGGCGGCGAGTTCCGGCGCCACACCCATTTTCGCGAGATGGGCCGCGATCGCCATGCGGCGTTCCTGGGAGTCGTACTGCAGAGCAGGCTTGGCGGCGGCATTGGCCGCCATCCGGGATGCCTCGGCCTGTGCGGAGAAGCGGTCTTTCTCCAGCGACACACCCTTTTCCGGGATCGGCTTCTCGATCAGCCGGGCCAGTTCGGTGTTGCGCGGATCCTTGGCCTTCGCGTCGCGCGCCTCGCGCAGCTGCAATTCCTTGGCCTCTTTGATCCGGGCCTCGGTGAGCTTGACGCGCGCTTCGGCTTCCTTCTGACCACGCTCGCGGGTCCGCAAGGCGACGAGCGTCGCAAGCTGCAACATTGTCCTCATCATGGCCGCGGTTTCCCGGCCGATGTCGTCCAGTTCCTCGGACATGGCTGCTCCCCGATGCTGCAGTGATCACTATGGATGATGGTGGTGCTTCGTTACGGACGCCGCCACGCGAACTGTAGTCCCGTGCAGCGGGTCCCGCCTGCAAACGTGGACACCCGGAGAACTTGTGGCGTGGCACTTCCTGTCCGGCGGATTGCCCGGCCGAGGCCGCGCTACGCTGCAAGAACTCCTTGTTTCGAGGTTACCTGACAAAGGTCGGCACAATCGAACGAGCTTGCTGCTTTATCAGCATATATCGCACATTTCCGGCGTGTCTCCGGGCGTGCCGGATGATCTTCGGACTGAGGGCACCCTAACCGAAGAAAGGCTCGACTGTCCGCACTTCGGCCGGACGGCGGTAGACATGGCTCGGGCCCGCTGCCGAGAGATCGGCGGCGGGCCCGAGTTCGTGCGTCAGCGATCGATGCGGACCGACTGGATGGTGACCGGCTGCTTGGGCTTGCCGTCACCGGGGCCGTTGGAGTCGTCCTGGCCCAGCGCGGCGATCTTGTCGAGCGTGCCGAGGCTGTTGTCGTCCACCGTGCCGAAGATCGTGTATTGCGGCGGGAGCTGGGAATCCGAGTACACGATGAAGAATTGGCTGCCGTTGGTTCCGGGGCCCGCGTTGGCCATGGCCAGCACGCCGCGCTTGTATGCGACCGGCTCGGAGGAGGCCGCGGGGTCGTTCGGAGCGTACTGATCGGTCGGGTATTCGTTGTCGAATTCGTAACCCGGCCCACCCATTCCGGTGCCCGTGGGGTCACCGCACTGCAGAACCTTCAGGCCCTCGCCCGCGGTCATGCGGTGACAGCTGGTGCCGTCGAAGTAGTTCTGTGCCGCCAGGCTGACGAAGCTGTTCACCGTGCACGGGGACTCGGCGTTGTTCAGGGTCAGCCCGATCGGGCCCTGGCTGGTCTCCATGCTGACGCTGACCTTGGCGTCGACGCCGGTGGTGGGGATGCCGTCGGCCTTCGGCTTGCTCGCCTGCTTGTCCGCGGGCTTGGCGCTGTCTCGATAGGTGCAGTCGACCGTCGCGGGCTTGGCCTTGGCCGACGGCGGCGCGGCCGCGGCGGGCGTGCTGGACAGCGAGGCGTCGGCAGCGTCGGAGCTGCTGTTGTCGTCGCCGCGGGTCAACAAGTACACCCCGGTCACGGCGGCGACCACCACGACGACACCGAGTACCGATCCGGCGATGGTGAGTTGCTTGCGCTTGCGCGCCCGCTCCGCCCGGTTGGCGAGCTGACGTTCCAGCTTGCGTTTCGCCGCTGCTCGTCGCTGTTCGTTGCTCGGCACTACCACGTTCCTCCCGTATCCGGTTACATCGGGATAAGAGTGTGCCATTCCTACCTGAGACTGCTCCGCAACCTTCCTGAGAGGCGGTTCGGCGAACCGGTTGGACTTGCGGGGCCGTAGTGGTGGAAACTGGAGCATCGTGACCAAGACCAGCAGCTTCTTCGCCCCGAAGGGGGTACCGGACTACGTGCCACCCGGCTCGGCCGAGTTCGTCGCGGTGCGCGACGGCCTGCTCCGCGCCGCCCGACTGGCCGGGTACGGGCATATCGAGCTGCCGGTCTTCGAGGACACGGGCCTGTTCGCTCGCGGTGTCGGCGAGTCCACCGACGTCGTCACCAAGGAGATGTACACCTTCCCCGACCGCGGCGATCGCAGCGTCACGCTGCGTCCCGAGGGCACCGCGGGGGTGATGCGCGCGGTCATCGAGCACGGCCTCGACCGCGGCCAGCTTCCGGTGAAGGTCTGCTACGCCGGTCCCTTCTTCCGGTACGAGCGGCCGCAGGCCGGACGGTACCGGCAATTGCAGCAGGTGGGCACCGAGGCGATCGGCGTCGACGATCCGGCGTTGGACGCCGAGGTCATCGCCATCGCCGATGCCGGATTCCGCGGCCTTGGCCTGGACGGTTTCCGGCTCGAGGTCACCTCGCTGGGTGACGAGACGTGCCGTCCGCAGTACCGCGAGCTGCTGCAGGATTTCCTGTTCCGGCTGCCGCTGGACGAGGAGACTCGGCGGCGTGCCCAGCTCAACCCGCTGCGCGTGCTGGACGACAAGCGGCCCCAGGTGCGCGAGATGACCGCGGACGCGCCCCTGATGATCGATCACCTCTCGGAGTCGGCCAAGGCGCACTTCGAGCAGGTGCTCGGCCACCTGGAGGCACTGGGTGTGCCGTACGTGGTGAACCCGCGCATGGTGCGCGGCCTGGACTACTACACCAAGACCACGTTCGAATTCGTGCACGACGGTCTCGGCGCGCAGTCCGGCATCGGCGGCGGCGGGCGCTACGACGGTCTCATGGCCGAACTCGGCGGCCAGCCGCTGTCGGGGATCGGGTTCGGTCTAGGTGTCGACCGCACCATGCTGGCGCTGGCGGCCGAGGGCAAGTCGGCGGGCGACCCGGCGCGCTGCGAGGTCTTCGGCGTGCCGCTCGGTGACGCCGCCAAGCAGCGGCTGGTGGTGGTGGCCGCGCAGCTGCGCGCGGCGGGCGTCCGGGTCGACCTGGCTTACGGTGGGCGCGGTGTGAAGGGCGCGATGAAGGCGGCCGATCGCTCCGGGGCGAAGTTCACCCTCGTACTCGGCGACCGTGACCTCGCGGAGAACGCCATCGGGCTCAAGGACATGGCGACCGGCGACCAGCGGCAGATTCCCCTGTCCGAGGTAGTCGGTGTGATCCGGGAGTCGCTGGCCGGGTAGCCGAGGTGGCGGGTGCGCTCGGCGCTGTCGGGTTTCGCGACGCGATCGCCGGGCGCGCGGTACTGTGCGTCGAACCCGTCGCCGGCCGGGCGGCGGGTGCGGTTACGTGACCGGCGCGCACAGTTCCGCCGCCGGAGTCGCGAGAGGGCGGAGTAGTGTCCACGAATTCTGATGACCAGCAGTCGATCGCGCCGGTCGGGCTCGATCTGGTCGCGCCCGAACTGTACGCGCCGATGTTGCGCCGCCTCGCGCTGGCCGCGTCGGGCATCGGTGTCGGCGCGGCGCTGCTGGCCGCGACCGTGGTGAGCTGGCCGATCGCCGCGGCCATCGGCGTCGTCGTCGGCGCGCCGACCGTCCTGTACGCCGTCGCGTTGCGCCGACGGCGAATGTGGCTGACCGGCAACACGATTCATGCCCGCAGACTGTTGGGGGAACGGCAGGTGGAGCTGTCGGAAGCGACCGGGGTCGAGATACTGGTGTTCCCGGCCCGATTGAGCCGGATCGCACTGCGGGTCACCGCGGGGGAGGTCTCCCAGGTCGTTCCACTGGCGATGTACACCGACGCGGGCAGCGGTCGCGAATTGCACCTGCTCGGATTGCGCAGGCTCGCGGATGCGCTCGCGGCCAGTCGATTGGCCGCGGCCGTAGCGGTTTCCGAGGTGCTGGTGCACCAGTTGCGGGCCGAGGCGCGCGACGCCGGGCTCGAGGAACGGCCGCTGTATCGCGCGGTGCGGCTGGCGCGGGCGAAGGACGTGGTGTCGCCGATCGTGCTGACCGACACCGAGGTCGCCACGCTCGCCTGACCCGGCGTCCCCGGGAAACGCTGTGCGGCAGCGTATCGGTCACTGTCGCGTAGCTCACCGTGGGCGTTCGGCGGCGGTGAGAGTGGCTAGGGTGGGCAGCAGGAATCCGCCGACCGCAAGGAGTTCGTCGTGAGCACCGCCGCTGGGACCGTGACCGTCACCGTGACCGGAGCCGCGGGCCAGATCGCCTACGGGATGCTGTTCCGGATCGCGTCCGGCGCGATGCTGGGCCCGGACACGCGCGTGCGCCTGCGGCTGCTGGAAGTCCCCGCCGCGGCGGCGTCGCTGGAGGGCGTCGCGATGGAACTGGAGGACGGCGCGTTCGGGCTGCTGGAGTCCATCGACATCAGCGACGACCCGTGGATCGGGTTCGCCGGCGCCGACATCGCGCTGCTCGTCGGCGCACGGCCGCGCACGGCCGGGATGGAACGCTCGGATCTGCTCGCCGCCAACGGCGCGATCTTCACCGAGCAGGGCGCCGCGATCAACGCCAGCGCCGCGGACGACGTGAAAGTGCTCGTCATCGGCAACCCCGCCAACACCAACGCCTTCATCGCCATGAGCAACGCGCCGGACGTGCCCGCCGAGCGTTTCACCGCCATGACCCGGCTCGACCACAACCGCGCCATCGCGCAACTCGCCGCGAAGACCGGTGCGCCCGCCGCCGACATCGCGCGGGTGGCGATCTGGGGCAATCATTCCGCGACGCAGTACCCCGATATCGCGCACGCCACCGTCGCCGGACGCCCCGCCCTCGATCTGATCGGCGATCCGGCGTGGCCGACCGAAGAGTTCGTGCCCACCGTGCAGCAGCGCGGCACCGCTATCATCCAGGCCCGCGGCGCATCGTCGGCGGCGAGTGCGGCCAGCGCCGCGATCGACCACATCCACGACTGGGTGCACGGCACCCGGGACGGCGACTGGGTGTCCATGGCGGTGCCCTCGGACGGCTCCTACGGTGTGCCCGCGGGGCTGATCAGCTCGTTCCCGGTCACCTGCGCGAACGGCGAGTACACGATCGTGCCCGATCTCGCGATCGACGAACTCGCCCGTCCCCGGATCGACGCCTCGGTCGCCGAACTGGAGCAGGAGCGCGACGCCGTCGTCGACCTCGGTTTCGTCAAGCGCGCCTGACCGGCTGCGCGGACGTTCGCCGCCCTGCGCAGCCGGGGCGGGTTATCCCACCGTCCAGGTCTCCGGCCCGGTGAGCAGGGACTGCAGCGAGTCGGGGCCGACCGGCTTCTGCTCGCGCGCGGTCTCGGTCTGGTAGCGCACCGCGTCGTCGTAGGTCGGTCGAGCGACGCTGCGGAAGATGCCGGTGACGACATGCTCGAGACCCTGGTCGCTCAGTCGCGACAGCGCGTAGGCGTACTCCGGGTCGTCGGCGTAGGCGTCGTGCACCACGATGTCGGACTCCGCGACGCTGTCGGCGCGGGCCACCGCGAGCCCGAAACCACGTCGCACGACGGCGAATTCGCCCTCGGCGCCGAAACGGATCGGCTCGGCGTGACGCAAAGGGATGAGATGGTCCGCGGCGTTCTCCCGCCGCAGCACGTCGAACGAGCCGTCGTTGAAGATGGGGCAGTCCTGCAGGATCTCCACGAACGACGTGCCGCGATGCTCGGCGGCGGCGCGCAGCACCTCGGTGAGTCCCGCGCGATCGGAGTCGAGCGCGCGAGCGGCGAAGGTCGCTTCCGCGCCGAGTGCCACCGACAGAGTGTTGAACGGGTGGTCCACGGAGCCCATCGGGGTCGACTTGGTGATCTTGCCTTGCTCCGAGGTGGGCGAGTACTGGCCCTTGGTCAGGCCGTAGATCCGGTTGTTGAACAGCAGGATCGTCATGTTCACGTTGCGGCGCAATGCGTGGATGAGGTGGTTGCCGCCGATGGACAGCGCGTCGCCGTCACCGGTCACCACCCAGACCGACAGGTCCGGCCTGCTGACCGCCAACCCGGTCGCGATCGCCGGCGCACGACCGTGGATGGAGTGGATGCCATAGGCCTCCAAGTAGTACGGGAAGCGGCTGGAGCAGCCGATCCCGGACACGAACATCAGATTCTCCCGGCGCAATCCGAGTTCGGCGAGGAAGCCGCGCACCGTCGCCAGGATCACGTAGTCGCCGCAGCCGGGGCACCAGCGCACCTCCTGATCGGAGGTGAAGTCCTTCACCTTCTGCGGTCCGTCCGCGGACGGCACCCCGGATACTCCGGTCAGTCCCAGATCGGTGCCAACCAGTGAGGTTTCCACGATGGTCATGCGTTACCCCCAGCCATGCGGTACGCGGCTGCCTCGCCTGCGCTCGGCCCGGCGCAGGGCTTCGGGCGGACGTCGTCCGGCAGCGTTCGATATGTGGCCTGCGCCCGCGCGGCGAAGACCTTGTTCTGTTCCATTTCCTCGATCGATCCGTCCAGCGCGGCGTCGATGACCCCGACCAGCTCCTGCGCGGAGAACGCGGTGCCCGCGATCTTCGTCCACGGTCGCACGTCGACCAGGTACTTCGCCCGCAACAGCGTGGCCAGCTGGCCGCCGTTCATCTCCGGCGCGACCACCACGCGATAGCGGCGCAGCACGTCGCCGAGGTTGGCGGGCAATGGATTCAGGTGCCGTAGATGTGCCTGGGCGACCGGGACGCCGCGCCGCCGCGCACGCCGGCAGGCCTCGCCGATCGGGCCGTAGGAGCTGCCCCAGCCGATCAGCAGCAGTTCGGCGGCGTCGTCCGGATCGTCGACCGCGAGATCGGGGACGCCGATGCCGTCGATCTTGGCTTGGCGCAGACGGACCATGAGTTCGTGGTTGGCCGGGTCGTAGGAGATGTTGCCGCTGCCGTCGGCCTTCTCCAGACCGCCGATGCGGTGCGCGCGGCCCTTCGTGCCCGGGACGGCGAGCGGGCGGGCGAGGGTGTCGGGGTCGCGCGCGTACGGCTGGAACGGGTCGGCCTCGTCGCCTTCCGGTTCGAAGGCCGGGTCGATCGGCTCCAGCTCGCTCACTTCCGGAATGGCCCACGGCTCCGAGCCGTTCGCGATCGCACCGTCGGACAGCAGCAGCACCGGAGTGCGGTAGGTGAGGGCGATCCGCGCGGCCTCCACCGCGGTGGCGAAGCAGTCGGCAGGGGAGCGCGGGGCCAGCACCGCCACCGGTGATTCGCCGTTGCGGCCGTAGAGCGCCTGCAACAGGTCGGCCTGCTCCGTCTTGGTCGGCAGGCCGGTCGACGGTCCGCCACGCTGCACGTCGATCACGACCAGTGGCAGTTCCGTCATCACCGCCAGGCCGATGGTCTCGCTCTTGAGCGCGAGTCCGGGACCGGACGTGCTGGTGACGCCCAGCGCGCCGCCGAGCGAAGCGCCCAGCGCCGCGCCGATCCCGGCGATCTCGTCCTCGGCCTGGAACGTGGTGACGCCGAAGTTCTTGTGCTTGCTCAGCTCGTGCAGGATGTCCGAGGCCGGCGTGATGGGGTAGGTGCCGAGGAAGACGGGCAACCCCGCGAGCCGGCCCGCGGTGATCAGGCCGTAGGCGAGCGCGGTGTTGCCGGTGATCTGGCGATAGGTGCCGGGCGGCAGCTTGGCGGGCGCGATCTCGTAGGTGGTGGCGAAGCTCTCGGTGGTCTCGCCGTAGTTCCAGCCCGCACGGAACGCCAGGATGTTGGCCTCCGCGATGTCCGGCTTGGTCGCGAACTTCTCCCGCATGAACTGCTCGGTGCCGCCGATCGGGCGCCCGTACATCCAGGACAGCAGGCCGAGAGCGAACATGTTCTTCGCGCGCTGCGCGTCCTTCTTGCCGACGCCGGTCGATTCGGTGGCGCCAAGGGTCAGCGAGGTCATCGGGACGCGGTGCACCACGAAGTCCGACAGTGTGTCGTCGGCCAGCGGGTCGGCGGGATAGCCGACCTTGGCGAGGGCGCGCTTGGTGAACTCGTCGGTGTTGACGATGACCGTGGCGCCGCGCGGCAGATCCTCCAGGTTCGCCTTGAGCGCGGCGGGGTTCATCGCGACCAGCACGTCGGGCTGGTCACCCGCGGTGAGGATGTCGTAGTCGGCGATCTGGATCTGGAAGGACGAGACGCCGGGCAGCGTGCCTTGGGGCGCCCGGATCTCGGCGGGGAAGCTGGGCTGGGTGGCCAGGTCGTTGCCGAAGGCGGCGGCCTCATGGGTGAAGCGATCGCCGGTCAGCTGCATTCCGTCGCCGGAGTCCCCGGCGAACCGAATGACGACCTTTTCCAACTTCGCTGTGCCGACATCGTTTTGGTGTGAAACCATATGCCTGCTTCACTTCCTCGTCGCTGAGAGGTGCCATCGCCAAACTACTCCGTCGAACGCGGTGCGCGCCTCCGAAGCGCGCGGACCGGCGAGATCCGGCGAGGATGGCGTCAGGCGAACAATGCCAGCTGCGCGCCGGTCGTGTGCGCGGTTTCGGGTCGTGTCTCCGGTTCGGCTTGCCCGCGGCCCGTCAAACCGTGCTCCGCCAGCAGCGGAGCGACCCGCGCGCGCAACCAGGCGGAGTACTCCGGCGTGACGTAGGCCCCGTGGCGGTACAGCTGGCGGTATCGCCGCAGCAAGGCCGGATGGTGCTCGGCCAGCCAGGACAGGAACCAGCCCCTGGTGCTGCCGCGCAGATGCATGGGGAACGCGACGGCCGAGTCCGCCCCGGCCTCGGCGATCGCGCCGAAGATCGCGTCCAGGTGGGCGCGGCCGTCGGTGAGGCACGGGATCACCGGTGCGACCAGGACGTTGACCGCGAATCCCGCTTCGGTGAGCGCGCGCACCAACTCCAGCCGGGCCCGGGGTGACGGCGTGCCGGGCTCCAGACTCCGGTGCAGATCCTGGTCCAGGATCGCGATGGACACCGCGAGGCTCACGCGCACCTCGCGGGCGGCCGCGGTGAGCAGCGGAAGGTCGCGGCGCAGGAGGGTGCCCTTGGTGAGGATGGAGAAGGGCGTGCCGGATTCGGCCAGTGCGCGAATGATGCCCGGCATCAACCGATACCGCCCCTCGGCGCGCTGGTAGGGATCGGTGTTGGTGCCCAGCGCCACCGGTTCGCGGCGCCAGGAGCGCCTGGCGAGCTCTTTGCGCAGCACCGCGGCGACATTCGTCTTCACCACGATCTGCGAGTCGAAGTCCCGGCCCGCGTCCAGGTCCAGGTACTCGTGGGTGCCGCGCGCGAAACAGTAGCGGCACGCGTGCGAACACCCGCGCATGGGATTGACCGTCCAGTGGAACGGCACGTTCGCGCCCTCGGGCACCCGGTTCAGCGCGCTCTTGCACAGCACCTCGTGGAACGTGATGCCGTCGAACTCCGGCGTCTGCACGGTGCGCACCAGACCGGCCCGGGACAGCCCGGGCAAGGCGCCGTCCTCGGCGTCCAGGGTCTGGCTTTGCCACCGCACATCTTCAGTCGAACATGTGTTCTATCTGCTGTCAAGCAATCTGCCTGGTGTCCGGCGGGGCGAGCCGGTCCGGGTCGGCGAAGAAGGCGACCAGGTCGCGCACCGTATCGTCGAGCGGGCGCGGCTGGTAGCCGAGTTCGCTCGCGGCCTTGCCGTGGTCGACGACCGGCGCGGAGATCAGCGCGCCCAGCGCCGCCTTGGAGACGATGTCGGAGTTGAACAGCTTGCCGAGCGGCGCGAGCACCGGGATGACGCCGGACACCAGCTTGGGGGAGATAGCGAACTTCGGGCCCCGCTTGCCGCCATGGGTGGCCGCGACGCGGCACAACTCGAGCATCGAGATCATCGACCCGCCGAGCAGGTAGTTCTCGCCGGTCCGGCCGTGCTCGCCGGCCAGGATCAGGCCCTCGGCGACGTCGCGCACGTCCACGAGATCGAATCCCCCGCCGATCATGGCCGGTACGCGCCCGAGCGCCGCGTCCTTGAGCGTCCGATTGATGCGCGACAGCGGCTTGCTGTAGTCCAGGGGGCCGAACACGCCGGTGGGGTTGCACAGCACGGCGTCCAGGCCCTGCTCGATCACCTTGCGCAGCGCGATCTCGCCCGCCCATTTCGACCGGTCGTAGACCGGCAGCGCGGGGTCGGTCGAGCGGGGCGCGTTCTCATCGATCCGGCCGCCACAGCTGTACTGGTTGAACGCGTGGATCGAGCTGGCGTGCACCATCCGCCGGGCGCCGACGGCCAGCGCCGCTTCGGCGACCACGCGGACGCCCTCGGTGTTCACCCGCCAGGCGAGATCGTTCTTCTCGGCCAGGGTGATGACGGCGACCAGGTGGTAGACCACCTCGGCGCCGCTCAGCGCGGCGCGCATCGACGCCGGGTCGAGCACGTCGCCCCGCAGCCAGGTGACACCGGGCGCCGCCGGCTCGGCGGGGATCGCCCGATCGATGGCCGTGACCTGATGGCCGCGCTCGGTGAGGAGGCGGAGCAGATTCGTGCCAAGGTAGCCGGCTGCGCCGGTCACTGCGACCTTCATGGGACAGAGAATATAGAACTTGTTCTAATTTGCAACACGTTCCAGTTCTGTTTCGTCGTCCTGGCCCGCGCAGTGCGTTCGGGCTCGAAACTTGCCGGTCGGGTCGGCTATATTGAGCGCAACCGTAGCGGCCCTTGCCGATTCGGCAGGGCGCGAGCGGATCACAACTGCACGACGCGGATTCGTACGACGATGTGGGGGGCAACTCGATGAGTGATCTCTCGGTAGAGACCGAAGCGGTCCGGGCGTTCGCCGCCACGAACGCCGGTATCGCCGGTGATCTCGCGGGGGCGGGCAATTTCGACGCGGTGCAGAACGTCGCCGCGCTCGTTCCGGTGTTCGGTCTGATCGGGGCGGACTACTTGGCGATGTTCGCCGCGGCGCAGGTGCTGCAGGCCAAGGACATCAACGACCTGTCGGCCAAGTACGCCAAGCTCTCGGATTCGGCGTTCAGCGCCGCCGCGGCCTACGACGCGGTCGACTGGTCCAACGCGGGCGCGCTCGGGTCGATCGCGGGCCAGATCGGGGGCGCGGTATGAGACCGCTCGACAGCGGGGTCATCGCCCCGGAGGACCATGCCGTCGCGCACGCGGCCGAGCAGAACGTCGCCATCGGCCAGCAGTCCGTGCTGGACGCTCTGCACAACGCGCCGGCCCAGGGGGTGCCGGACCTGTCGTTGCCGCAGCTGCCCGAGGATCTGCCGCCCATCGAGCCGCCCGCGTTCGTGCTGTCGCGCAAGATCTCCGATGATCAGCAGTCGGCAGGCGCCCTGCCCGGCGGTCTACCCGGGTTGAACGGCACGCCGGGCGCCGAGGATGTGCCCGGCATCCCGCACGAGGTGTCCGCGCTGCTCGGCGACACGAGTACCGCGGTGAATCAGATCGCGGCGCCCGCGGTCGAGGCGGCGGTCGATCAAGCGCACGGCGTGCTGAACGGAGCGCTCGCCGACGCGCCGAGCGCGATCGCCAGCACGGTGAACCAGGCGGCGGCAGCGGCAGGAACGCTGCCGCCCTTGCCCGCCGACCCGGTGGCCGCGCTGATGCAGGGTGTCGCGGTCCCAGCGCTGCCCGGCGTCGACGTCCTGATGAAACCGATCCTGGACCTGCTGAGCAGCTTCGGCACCGGCGTCATCGGCGCGTTCGACCCGACCGCCATCCTGAGCCAATCCTCCAAGGTCATCGAGATGGCCATGCAGGTCGGCAAGGGCAGCATCGGCACGGTCGAGCAGTTGTGGCAGAGCCAGGCCGCGCGCAACGCCCAGGCCGCAGGCCAGCAGGCGAACGTGGAGGGGCAGCAGACCAGCCAGCGGGGCATCGACATCTCCGAACTCACCCAGCGCGCCGCCGCGGTGGTGCAGCAGGGCAACGCGCAGCTGCTGGGCATCGCCTCGTCGTTCGCCACCCAGGCGACCGCGCTGGCGCCGGTGATCCTGACTCCGCCCGCCCAGGCGACGTTGATCGCCTCGGCCACCGAACACCTCGGCCACGCCGTCAGCGTGGCCAACGCCACCCGCGGCGACCTGGCGGGCAAGACCGCCGAACTCAGCGGCATGGTGCAGCAGCTGGTGGCGCCGGGCGGCGGCCCGGCGCCGCAGGAGGTCGCCCAGGCGCTGGCGGAGAACATCGGCCAACCGATCCTGGAACAGGCGCAGTCGACCGCGTCCGACACCGCGACGCAGGCGGCCGGTCTGGACTCCGCCACTCCGGGGACGTCGAGCCCCACGACCACGCCGTCGTCGGTGCACAGCCCCAGCAGCACCAGCCACGGCACCCCGAGCAGTCTGCTCGGCACCAGCCACGGCCGGCCCGGAAGTCCGAGCACGCCCTCGGTCCCCAAGGCAACCGGTCTTCCCGGCAGTACGGTGCCGATCCGTCCGGTGGCGGGCGTCCCGGGCACTTCGCTCGGAACCGGCACACCCGCCGGCACCACACCCGCCGGATCGAGCAGCTTCATGGGTGGCCCGGCCGCGGCGGGGCAGCGCAGCAACGACGAGGAACACTCCCGCACGGTGCAGCCGTACTCGAGCCCGACGGGGAACGACGACCTCACCGGTCCGCTGGGCGAGTCCACGCCGGACGTGATCGGCGCGACGCACTCGGACGAGATCATCAGCTCGGACTACGAGCAGGATCAGTTCTGACGCGACGGAGGAAGGCGACCCGCCGCACCCGGCCCGAACGAGCGGTTCGGGCCGGGTGACCAGCGGGTATCAGTCCTGAACGAACGAGTTGAGCAGTTTCCGGTAGAGATCGGCGAAGCGTTTGCGGGCGGCCTGCTGCTCGGCGCCGAGCCCGTCGGTGGTCTCCGGCGAGTACACCACCAGATGCACGTCGTCCGCGGGCGACTGCGGCATGTAGTCGATGATCCGGCTGCTCTGGTCGGTGGCTTTCGGCACGCCGAGGTCCGCCGCGGCGAGCGCTTTGGTCTCCGCCAGCGCAGCACTCAGCACGTCGGACGGGATATGGCCGTCGATCCGCTTCGGGGGTGTCTCGGGACGCCGATCCGCGGCCACGGCATCGGGACTGCTGACCGCGCGGCCGTCGGCGAAGATCTCCAGCTGCGGGCGTAGATCCGTGCGGGCCTGCCAGCCGTCCGGAATGGTGGTCAGGGTGAACAGCGCCAGCGGCGCGGCGATCGGCGGTAGCGCACTGGGCCGGTCCACGGCCGGGTCGGCCGTGGCGGCGCCCGAGCCCGCCGCGACGATCAGCATCACAACCAGCAGAACGGCTTTCGTTACTCGCATCGATCCCATCTTCCGGTGCTGTCCCTGTCCGCCTGCGGCGCAGGCGAACTGCCGTAGATCATGACAGCGCGCCGGCCCTGGCGGGACTCGGCGCGCTGTATCGATCGGATCCGGTGCTACCGCAGACCGGACGGGTTGTTCAGGTCCGGCGCCGAGTAGGTGTCGCAGGCCCGGACCTGACCGGTCTTGTAGCCGGTGAGAAACCACTTCTGTCGCTGCGCGGACGAGCCGTGGGTCCACGCTTCGGGATTCACCCGGCCCTGGGCGGCGCGTTGGATGCGGTCGTCGCCGACCGCGGCGGCCGCCGAAAGCGCGTCATCGACGTCCTTGTCCGACAGCGGTTTCAGGAACGGCTGGTCGCTGCCCGGCGCCGGTTGCTTGTCCGCGAAATGGGCCCAGATGCCGGCGTAGCAGTCGGCCTGCAGTTCGGTGCGGACCGCGTCCGAGTCCGCCCCGCGCGGATCACGCTGCGCGCGCCCGATGTCGCCGAGCAGATTCTGGATGTGATGGCCGATCTCGTGCGCCACCACGTACTCCTGCGCGAGCGGGCCGCCGCTGGAACCGAAACGGTCCACCAGCTCCTGGAAGAAGGTGGTGTCGAAGTACGCGGTCCGGTCGGCCGGGCAGTAGAACGGCCCGACCTCGCTGGTGGCATTGCCGCATCCGGTCGAGGTGGCACCGGAGAAGAGCACGACCTTCGGCTCCGCGTAGCGCTTGCCCGCCTGCTTCGGCAGTTCGGCCGACCACACGGCATCCAGGCTCTGCGCGGTGAGCGCCACCCGGCAGTCGACGTACTTGTTGGCGTCCGCACCGGTCTTGCAGTGGCTCGGCGTGCCTGCCGTGCCCGGCTCGGTCTGGCTCTGGTCCGGCGAGCCGGTGAAGTTGCCGAGGATGGAACCGGGGTCGCCGCCCAGCAGCAGCGCCAGCACCAGCACGATGAGTCCGCCCGCGCCGCCACCCAGCGCGAGCTTGCCGCCCATGCCGGGACCGCCGGACGATACCCGGTCGGGGTCGATCTGCATGCCCTCGTTGAAGGTCATCGTCGTCGCTTTCTCGCTCGTCCCCCGGGGCACCCAACCCTCGGTTGTCCGGGCACCGGGGACACACTCTCCCTCCGATACAGCTTGGCACGGGCGCGTCGATATCGGTTTCCACTCCGGGAATGTGTCTCACTACGATGGACTCGCACCTGGTCACACCGCGCCCGGTGCCAGAGTCGTCGAAAGGAACCCCGTGCTGCGCACCCACTTGGCTGGTTCGCTGCGAAGCGAGCATGCCGGTCAGACCGTCACCCTCACCGGCTGGGTGGCCCGGCGGCGTGACCACGGTGGGGTGATCTTCATCGATCTGCGCGACGCGTCCGGCGTCGCCCAGGCGGTGTTCCGGGAGGGCGAACCCGCCGAACAAGCGCACCGGCTGCGCGCGGAGTACTGCGTGCGCGTCACCGGCACCGTGGAGCCGCGGCCGAGCGGCAACGAGAACCCGGAACTGCCGACCGGCGCCATCGAAGTGAACGTCACCGAGCTCGAGGTGCTGAACGAGAGCGCCCCGCTGCCGTTCCAGCTGGACGAGCAGCCCGGTGAGGAAGCGCGCCTGAAGCATCGCTACCTGGACCTGCGCCGCGAAGGCCCGGCGCACGCCATCCGGCTGCGGTCCAAGGTCAACGCGGCCGCGCGCGAGGTGCTCGCCCGCCACGAATTCATCGAGGTCGAGACCCCGACGCTGACGCGGTCCACCCCCGAGGGCGCTCGTGACTTCCTGGTGCCCGCGCGCCTGCAGCCGGGCAGCTTCTACGCCCTGCCGCAGAGCCCGCAGCTGTTCAAGCAGCTGCTGATGGTCGGCGGCATCGAACGCTACTTCCAGATCGCGCGGTGCTATCGGGACGAGGACTTCCGCGCCGACCGTCAGCCGGAGTTCACCCAGCTCGACATCGAGATGAGCTTCGTGCGCCAGGAGGACGTCATCCTGCTGGCCGAGGAGATCCTGGTCGCGCTGTGGAAGCTGGTGGGCTACGAGATCCAGACGCCGATCCCGCACATGACGTATGCCGAGGCCATGCGCCGCTTCGGTAGCGACAAGCCGGACCTGCGTTTCGGTGTGGAGATCACCGAGTGCACCGAGTATTTCAAGGAGACCCCGTTCCGGGTGTTCCAGGCGCCCTACGTCGGCGCGGTGGTCATGCCGGGCGGCGCGAGCCAGCCGCGGCGCCAGCTCGACGCCTGGCAGGAATGGGCCAAGCAGCGCGGCGCCAAGGGGCTGGCGTACGTCCTGGTGAACGAGGACGGCACGCTGGGCGGCCCGGTCGCCAAGAACCTCAGCGACGCCGAGCGCGAGGGGTTGGCCAAGCACGTCGGCGCGGTGCCGGGTGACTGCGTGTTCTTCGCCGCGGGCGCGGCGAAGGCGCAGCGTGCGCTGCTGGGTGCGGCGCGCGTCGAGATCGCCCGCAAGGTCGGACTCATCGACGAGGACGCTTGGTCGTTCGTGTGGATCGTGGACGCGCCGCTGTTCGAGCCGACCGTCGAGGCGACCGCGAGCGGCGATGTGGCGGTGGGTCATTCCGCTTGGACCGCCGTGCATCATGCGTTCACCTCGCCGAAGCCGGAGTCGCTGGACACTTTCGACACCGACCCGGGCTCGGCGCTGGCCTACGCCTACGACATCGTCTGCAACGGCAACGAGATCGGCGGCGGGTCGATTCGTATTCATCGCCGTGACGTGCAGGAACGCGTCTTCGAGGTGATGGGCATCACCCACGAGGAGGCGCAGGAGAAGTTCGGCTTCCTGCTGGACGCCTTCGCGTTCGGCGCGCCGCCGCACGGCGGCATCGCCTTCGGCTGGGATCGGGTCACCGCGCTGCTGGCGGGGGAGGACTCGATCCGCGAGGTCATCGCGTTCCCGAAGACCGGCGGCGGCGTCGACCCGCTGACCGACGCGCCCGCGCCGATCACCGAGCAGCAGCGCAAAGAGGCCGGGCTGGACGTCAAGCCGGAGCAGAAGAAGGGGCACAACCCCGAGACCGCGTCGTAGCGGGCCGTCGCAAGAACGGTACCTTTCCGGTCAGCCGCGTCCGTCAGCCGACCACGAGGGAATCCGTTGTTGCACTTGCGCATGATCAGCCCGCCGGAGAGCACCGATGAGGTGCTCGCGGTACTCGCCGCCGATCCCGGGGTCACGCACGTGACCCTGGCGCGCGGTGCCGCGCTGGAGCCCGAGGGCGACCTCGTGCAGGCGGATGTGGCTCGCGAGGCCGCCAACGACGTGCTCGCGGACCTGACCGCGCTGGGCATCTGCCGGTCCGGCGGCATGACGCTCACCCCGGTCGAAACGGTTCTGTCGGACGCGGGCGAGCGGGCGGTGCACGAGGCGCCCGGCGATCCCAGCGACGCGATCGTGTGGCAGGAACTCCTCGCGCAGACGCACGAGGAGTCGAGCCTCAACGCGACGTTTCTCGCGTTCCTGACCATCGCCTGCCTGCTCGCCGCCGTGGGCGTCGCGACCGATTCGCCGGTGACGATCGTCGGCGCGATGGTCGTCGGCCCGGAGTTCGGCCCCCTGGCTGCCTTCGCGGTGGCGTTGTCGCGCAGGGACTTCCGGCTCGCCGGCCGCTCGGTGGTCGCGCTCGCGGTCGGTTTTCCGGTGGCGATGGTGGTCACGCTGCTGGCGACGCTGGTCTGGGAGCAGCTCGGCTGGATCAGCATCGACGGGGTGGGCGGTATCTCGGAGGTCGACTTCATCTACCAGGTCGGACCGTTCTCCCTGGTCGTCGCGCTGCTGGCCGGTGCGGCGGGCATGTTGGCGCTGGTAACCGCGAAATCGGCCGCGCTGGTCGGTGTGTTCATCTCGGTGACGACCGTGCCCGCGGCCGGATTCGCCGTCGTCGCGGCGACTCTGGGGGAGTGGCGGGTGGCGTTTCTGTCCGCGGGGCAACTGGCGGTGAACATGGCCGGCATCGTGGCGGCCGGGGTCATCGTGCTCGCGCTGCGGCCTCGCACGGGCAGCGAGGCCGGTCCGGTGGGACGGTTCAAGCGCTGGATCGCCAGGCGCTCACCGATCGGGAAATGAAGCGCAGCTCACAGTGCGGCGACCGTGCCGCCGGTGAGCGTGCGGTAGGCGTAGGTCACCGCGATGACCGCGACCGGGCCCGCGATCAGCAGGCCGAGACCGCACAGCATCAGGCCCAGGAAGGTGACCACCAGCACCGCCAGTGCGAGCAGCAGAACCTGCCAGGCATTGGCGACCACCAGCGTGAAGCTGGACTTCAGCGCCTCGAACGGACCTTGGTCCTGGTCGACGACGAAATGCAGTGAGAACATGCACAGCCACCCGGCGATCAGTCCGGGAAGCAAGCAGATCGCCGAGCCGAGGAAGGTCAGCGTGAACGCCAGCAGTGCGGTGAGCAGCACATTGCCCGCGTTCACGAACCGGAAGTAAGCGCCGAAAGGCGGTGGTGTGCCATCGGTTTCGAACAGTGCTCCGCGCACCATCGCCGCTTGCAGCAGCCATATCCCGGCCATGACCGCCAGGAAGACGAGCAGCAGCGGCAGCATCGTCGTGGGATCGGTGAGCTGGACGACGAGCAGGGAAACCAGGTATATGACCAGTCCCAGCGAGGTCACCCCGACCCACGGGCCGGGATTGGCCCGGAACTTCGCCCAGCCGTAGCTGAGCGCCTGACCCACGTCCAATGTGGTCGGACCCGTCGGAACCTGCTGGTAGCCGTAGACCGGCTCCTGCGCGGGCGCGGGGCCGGACGGCGCCCAGCCCGGTCCGGTGCCCGGCGGGCCGTAGCTCGGGTGCGCCGGGCCCGCGGGCGGGGGCGGCTGCGGCGGTTCGCTGCCGTAGTGCGCCGCGCCGGGACCCTCGAACTGCGGGTATGCTGACGAACCGGCCATCTCGGGGCGGACCTGTCCGGTCCCGGGGGCCGGAGCTTGCGGATTCGGGTTCTGGAACTGCCCCGGCCGCTCCGCATGACGTTCGTCGTCGTGCGGGGAGGACGCGCCGCCGGCTGATTGTCTGGGTGCGGGAGGCGGAGTCTCGGTCATGCGTGGACCTTTCCACTCAACTGGTTTGCGGTGTGGCGCACGGCAGTTGACGATGAGACAACCCGACGGCCGCATCGGTGTCAAGCGACCGGCGGCGGCCCAGCGGCCGTGCCGCAGACACGCCGAGCGACGCGGAAAGGTTGTGTAACCGCTCGCTAGAAGTGACCCGATGCGAGTACTTTGAGAGGCGATGACCGCACTATTGGCCGAACGCGCCGCCGAAGTCGTGTCCGCAGCGCAACAGTTGCTCACAAAGCGAATGGGTGCTCCGGTAAAGCTGAGCGATCCGATCGAACTCAGCGGTAGTGGTAGGACGACGGTCCTACGTGTGCGGGTTGCGGAGAACGCTTTCTCGTTACCGCGAACCCTGATCGTCAAGCAGGTCCGTGGCGCCGCCCAGGATCGCCGGACCGGCGGTCTGGCCCCCGGGGTGGCGAGCATAGATTCCGCGTTCCTCCGCGAGGCGGTCTCCTATCAGTTCACCACCGCGCTGAGCCGGGAACAGCGCCCGGGCGCGTACCTGATCGCGCACAGCCTTCCCGACCGGCTGCTGATTCTCAGCGACCTCGGGGACAACTCGCTGCTCACCGCCGTGCTCCAGTCCGGCGCCGAGCCCGCCACCCGCAACGCCCTGATGGCGTTCGCCCAGGCGCTGGGCCGGATGCATGCCGCCACCGTCGGGCGCGAGGCGGACTTCGTCGCGTTGCTGCGCCGAGTCGACGTGGTGCACCGGGTGGACGGCATCGCCCAGCAGGCCGAGTCGGCGATCGCCGAGGTGCCCGGGCTGCTCCAGCGTGAACTGGGCATCGAGGTGCCCGGCGAGATCGCCGAGCGGATCGTGCGCGGAAATCGGCTGTACTCCGCGGGGCGCTTCCGGGCGTTCAGCCCGTCGGACCTGTGCCCGGACAATGTGATCTTGAACGAGGAGGGCGCCCGCTTCCTCGACTACGAGTGGGGTGGATTCCGCGACGCCACCCTGGACATCGCCTACGCGCTGGTGTCCTTCCCGGGCTGCCTGTGCGACCTCGAGCTCTCGCGTGAGCGCGCCAGGCAGATGGTGGAGGCGTGGCGCGCCGAGGTCGTGGGTGTGTGGCCTGCGCTGGCCGACGACGACCAGCTGGCCGAACGTATCCTGGAAGCCCGGCTGATCTGGGTCTGGTTGTCCACTTACTGGTTCCTGCCCGCCGACCACACGCGCATCGCGGCCGCCAGGGAACACGGACTGTCGGTGCCGCGCTCGGCGGCGCTGATCAACCGCTGGGCCGCCCTCGCCGAGGACGCGCGGTGCACCGGGGACGACATCGTGGGTGATTTCGCCGAGGACGTGTCGGCGCGGCTGGAAGAGCGCTGGTCGGAGTAGGCCTCCCGTCGGGGGAACCGGGCGCAGGCCGTGCCGGACCCAACCGGCGTGAATGTCGGCGTCGGCCCCTCGCCAGGGGCACGAGCACGGGGAAGAGGGAGTGCCGGGTGGGTCACCTACTGCTCGTATTGCTCGCGCTCGTTCTCGTCGCCGCTCCGCTCGGCGTCGGGATCATGCGAAGGACCAGAAGCCCTGGCCGGATCGGCGGCGATGCGACGACGCGTGCCCGCGCGGCGGGGGCGCAGCTCAGCAAGGACGCTCGCGCGCACCGGTGGCGCTACCGGCCGTACGGCAAGTCGAACAACGACAGCGGCGGCGGCGCGGGGTGCGCGGGCGGCGGGTGCGCGGGCGGCGAGTGATCCGCTGCGCTGTCAGCCGAGCGGGGCCTGCCGCGGCTCGATCCGGCCCCCGGAGCGGACAGCGAACGACGCGCCGTGCCGTACACCCGAATCGGGGTCGGCAACGTCGAGCACGTAATACCAGTCCATCTGCGCTTGGTCGGCGGTGATCTCCAGGACGCCGTAGCCGTGCGCGTCCAACTCCACATAGCGCAGATGCCGGTTGACCGTCTTGATCGATTCCGCGATGGGCGCGGAGTTCGCCCGGAGCATGTCGCCGATGCTGGTCGAGGTCACCGACGGCACGACGAACTCGGCGCCCGCCGTCGCGCCGCCCGGGTAGTTCGCCGCGTCCAGAGGCAGATCCGCGACCCACGAGGAGTGGATATCTCCCGTCAGGAACAGCACGTCGGAGACCTGCTGGTCGACGATGGCGCGGAACAGGCGGGTGCGGTCGGCGGTGTAGCCGTCCCACTGGTCGCCGTTCAGCGAGAGGCCGGATTGCGGGACGCCGACGGTGCTGGTGATCGCCGCGGTGGTGGCCGGTTCCAGCGGCGGGAAGACCAGCGGGGCGATCATGACCGAGTTGCCGACCAGCTTCCACCGCACCGGCGCGGACGCCAAGCCCGCAGTCAGCCATTCCATCTGTGCCTTACCGGTGATGGTGCGTGCCGGGTCGTCCGCCGCGCGCCAGTCCGCCCCCGGCTTCGCCTCCTGGTCGCGGTAGCTGCGCAGATCCAGCATGGCGAGTTCGGCCAGGGTGCCGAAGCGCAGCCTGCGGTAGATCCGCGCATCGGCCCCGGAACCGGACGCACGGACCGGCATCCATTCCAGATAGGCCCGTGCGGAGGCGGCGCGCCGGTCCGTCCAGTCGCCCTCCGTCGCCGGATCGTGGTTGTGCGCGCCGCCGGACCAGGAGTTGTCCGCGGATTCGTGGTCGTCCCAGGTGCAGATGAACGGCAACATGGCGTGCAGGCCGAGTAGATCCGCGTCGGTCTTGTACTGCGCGTGCCGGATGCGGTAGTCGGCCAGGCTGACGATCTCGTTGGCCGGTTCGTGCGGACGCACGGTGCCGTTGCGGCCGCCGTACTTGCCGCGGCCGTATTCGTAGATGTAATCGCCCAGGTGCACGATCGCGTCCAGGTCGGTGCGGGCGGCCAGGTGACGGTAGGCCCCGAAGTAGCCCGCCTCCCAGTTCGAGCACGAGACCACGCCGAATCGGAGGCGGTCGGGCGCGTCCTGCGTGGCGGGGGCGGTCTTGGTGCGCCCGACAGGGGAGGTCTGGCCGAGGGCGCTGAAGCGGTAGAAATACTGCACACCGGCCGCGAGGCCGGAGACGTCGACCTTGACGGTGTGATCGGAGTCCGCCGCGGCCGTCACCGCGCCGGAAGCGGCGATCGAGGCGAACCGTTCGTCCGCGGCGATCTCCCACCGCACGGTGGCCGGGTCGCCCAGCCCCGACCCGGGCGCCGCCTCGTCGGAGACGGTGACACGGGTCCAGAGGATCACGCCGTCGGGGAGTGGGTCGCCCGAGGCGACGCCGTGCCGGAAAACCGGTGTCGCGGCGGCCGCGCGGCCTGGGGCCGACACCGCGGTGGCGGTGGCGGCGGCCGCGGTGCCCTTCAGGAGGGTGCGCCGAGCGAGGCGGGCGGTGGTCGAGGGATCTGAAACGAACGCGTTTTCAGTCACGGGTACCGATCACATCCGAAGGATCCGCGACACGCAACTCGGCTCGATTCCGCACAGGTCAGGACGGGGCCGTTGCGGCGGAAAGCGTGCGGGGGAACGGCATGTCGCGCTGTCGGTGCGGATCGGTAACGTTCGTGTCGTGAGCGATGGTTTGTTCGATGTGCCCGGTGCCGCGGTGCCCGCGGAGCATTCGATCGACGCCGTGGTGCGCCGGGACTCGGGTGCGCCGCTGGCGGTGCGCATGCGTCCGGCCGGCCTGGAGGAAGTGGTCGGCCAGCAGCACCTGCTCGGTCCCGGCTCGCCGCTGCGCAGGCTGATCGAGGGTTCGGGCGCCGCCTCGGTGCTGCTCTACGGTCCGCCCGGTACCGGTAAGACCACCCTCGCCTCGCTCATCTCGCAGGCCACCGGTCGCCGGTTCGAAGCGCTGTCGGCGCTGTCGGCGGGTGTCAAGGAGGTGCGCGCGGTCATCGACATGGCGCGGCGCAGGCTGTCGGCGGGTGAGCAGACCGTGCTGTTCATCGACGAGGTGCACCGTTTCTCCAAGACCCAGCAGGATGCCCTGCTGGCCGCGGTGGAGAACCGTATCGTCCTGCTCGTCGGCGCGACCACGGAGAACCCGTCGTTCTCGGTGGTGTCGCCGTTGTTGTCGCGCTCGCTGGTGCTGCAACTGCGGTCGTTGACCGAGACCGACATCCGCCGCGTGCTCGAGCGGGCGATCGACGATCCGCGTGGTCTCGGCGGCGAGTACACCGTCACCGAAGCCGCGCTCGAGCACATCGTCCGGATCGCGGGCGGCGACGCTCGCCGTGCCCTGACGGCGCTGGAAGCGTCGGCGGAATCCTCGCTCGACGGCACCGTCGACGTGGACCTGGTCGAGGCCAGCGTGGACAAGGCCGCCGTCCGCTACGACCGCGCGGGCGACCAGCACTACGACGTGATCAGCGCGTTCATCAAGTCCATCCGCGGCTCGGATGTCGACGCCGCGCTGCACTACCTCGCGCGCATGCTCAGCGCGGGTGAGGACCCCCGCTTCATCGCCCGCAGGCTGATGATCCACGCGAGCGAGGACATCGGGATGGCCGACCCGATGGCGTTGCAGACGGCGACCGCCGCCGCGCAGGTGGTGCAGCTGGTCGGGCTGCCCGAAGGCCGCCTCGCGCTCGCCCAGGCCACGATCCATCTGGCGACCGCCCCGAAGTCCGGTGCGGTCGTCGCCGCGATCGGAGCGGCGATGGCCGATGTCGCCGCGGGTAAGGCGGGTCCGGTTCCGCCGCACCTGCGCGACGGCCACTACCCGGGCGCGGCGGCACTCGGCCACGCTCAGGGTTACCGGTACCCGCACGACGACAAAGACGGCGTCCTCGCGCAGCAGTATCCCCCCGACGAATTGGTCGGCGTCGACTACTACCAGCCCACCGATCACGGACACGAACGGGAGATCGGCCCCAGGGTCGACAAGCTGCGCCGCATCGTCCGAGGCTGACCCCACCCCACCGGGTCGCCGGGACGCACCGGGGCCCCTGGTCGATGAATATTCGCGTGCGCGGCACCGGTAGGCTGGGTATTCGTGCAGACCCACGAGATTCGACGGCGTTTCCTGGACCATTTCCTCCGTGCCGGCCATACCGAGGTGCCGAGTGCCTCGCTGATCCTGGCCGACCCGAACCTGCTGTTCGTCAACGCAGGCATGGTCCAGTTCAAGCCGTACTTCCTGGGTCAGGAGGCGCCGCCGTACCCGCGGGCGACCAGCGTGCAGAAATGCGTGCGCACCGGCGACATCGAAGAGGTCGGCGTCACCACGCGGCACAACACGTTCTTTCAGATGGCCGGGAATTTCTCCTTCGGCGACTACTTCAAGGAAGGGGCGATCGGCCTCGCCTGGGAGCTGATCTCCAAGCCGCAGGACGAGGGCGGTTACGGGTTCGACCCCGAGCGGATCTGGGTGACCGTGTACCAGGACGACCCCGAGGCCGCCGAGATCTGGAAGCGGGTCGCGGGCATCCCCGAGGAGCGCATCCAGTTCCGCGACGGCAAGGACAACTACTGGGACATGGGTGTGCCCGGCCCCGGTGGCCCCTGCTCGGAGATCTACTACGACCGCGGCCCCGAGTACGGCCGCGACGGCGGGCCGGTCGCCGACGAGGACCGTTACCTCGAGATCTGGAATCTCGTGTTCATGCAGGATGTTCGCGGTGAGCTGAGCCCGAAGCAGGGGCATCCGCCGGTCGGGTCGCTCCCGAAGAAGAACATCGACACCGGTATGGGCGTCGAGCGGATCGCGTTGCTGCTGCAGGGCGTGGACAACGTCTACGAGACCGACCTGCTGCGGCCGATCATCGACAAGGCCGAGGAGCTGACCGGTCGTTCCTACGGCGTCCAGCACGAGGACGACGTGCGCTTCCGCGTGATCGCCGACCACGCCCGCACCGCCGCCATGCTGATCGCCGACGGCGTGAACCCGGGCAACGACGGCCGCGGGTACGTGCTGCGGCGCCTGCTGCGCCGCATCGTGCGCTCGGCTCGCCTGCTCGGCGCCGAGAAGCCGGTGATGAGCGAGTTCATGAAAGTCGTCAGCGACCTGATGGCCCCCTCCTACCCCGAGCTGGCGACCGATTTCCGCCGCATCGAGACCGTGGCGGTCGGTGAGGAGACGGCGTTCCTGAAGACGCTGAACACCGGCTCCACCCTGTTCGACAACACCGCCGCCGCGGTCAAGGCCGGGGGCGGCACCACGATCGCCGGGTCGGACGCGTTCACCCTGCACGACACCTACGGCTTCCCCATCGATCTGACCCTGGAGATGGCCGCCGAGGCCGGGCTGTCGGTCGACGAGGAGGGCTTCCGCTCGCTGATGGCCGAGCAGCGTAAGCGCGCCAAGGAGGACGCGCAGGCGCGCAAGCACGCCCATGCCGACCTGACGATCTACAAGGAGCTGGTCGACCGCGGCGCCACCGAGTTCACCGGCTTCGACGAGCTCACCTCCGAGGCCACCGTGCTCGCGCTGATCGCCGACGGCGTGCGGGTGCCGACCGCGACGGTGGGCCAGGACGTCGAGGTCATCCTGGATCGCAGTCCGCTCTACGCGGAGTCCGGCGGCCAGATCGCCGACCGCGGTTCCATCACCGCCTCCTCGGGACTGAAGCTGCGCGTGAACGACGTGCAGAAGATCGCCAAGAAGCTCTGGGTGCACAAGACCACGGTGGAGCACGGCCAGATCACCGAAGGCGACATCGTGCTCGCCCAGGCGGACCCGGCGTGGCGGCGCGGCGCCACCCAGGGCCATTCCGGCACGCACATGGTGCACGCCGCCCTGCGGCAGGTGCTGGGCCCGAACGCCGTGCAGGCCGGTTCGCTGAACAAGCCGGGCTACCTGCGCTTCGACTTCAACTGGCAGGGCCAGTTGTCCGAGCAGCAGAAGGCCGATATCGAAGCGGTGTCCAACGACGCGGTCGGCGCCGACTTCCCGGTGAACACCTTCGTCACGGATCTGCCGAAGGCCAAGCAGATGGGCGCCCTGGCCCTGTTCGGCGAGAACTACGGCAACGAGGTCCGCGTGGTGGAGATCGGCGGCCCGTTCTCGATGGAGCTGTGCGGTGGCACGCACGTGCAGCATTCCTCGCAGATCGGCCCGATCACGGTGCTCGGCGAGTCGTCCGTCGGCTCGGGCGTGCGGCGCGTGGAGGCGTTCGTCGGCCTGGACTCCTACAAGTACCTGGCCAAGGAGCGTGCGCTGCTGGCCGGTGTGGCCTCCGCGCTGAAGGTGCCCTCCGAAGAGGTGCCCGGTCGCGTCGAGCAGCTGGTGGAGCGGCTGAAGGTGGCCGAGAAAGAGCTCGAGCGCACCAAGATGGCGGCAGTGCTGTCCTCGGCGGGGAAATTCGTCGAGGAGGCCGAGCGGATCGGCCGCCTGCTGCTGGTCGCGGTGGCTGCGCCGGAAGGCGTCCAAGCGGGCGATCTGCGTACCCTCGCCACCGACATCCGCGGCCGGTTCGGCAGTGAGCCCGCCGTGGTGGTGCTGCTCGGCAATGCCGACGGCAAGGTGCCTTTCGTGGTGGCGGTGAACAAGCCCGCCCAGGAGCTCGGCGTCAAGGCGGGCGATCTGGTCGGCAGCTTCGGCCCCAGCATCGCGGGCCGTGGCGGCGGCAAGCCGGAGATGGCCCAGGGCGCGGGTTCGGACCCGTCCGGCATTCCGGCGGGCCTGGCCGCGGTCCGCGCGCGGGTGGCCGAACTGGCCGGGTGATGGGCGATCCCGCGGAATCCGACAGGCCGGCGCAGCGCGGCGCCGACCGGCCGCACCCCGCCACCGATCCCGGCCGGGGCAGGCGCATCGGAGTAGACGTCGGCAGTGTCCGGATCGGGGTCGCCGCGAGCGACCCCGATGGCGTTCTCGCCACCCCGGTGGAAACCGTGCCGCGTGCGAAACAGTCGCGACGCTCGGCTCCCGCACCCGATATCGAAAGAATTGCCGAAATTGTGCGGGAGTACGAGGCAGTCGAGGTAATCGTCGGATTGCCGCGAACATTACGCGGGGAGAAGGGCACTGCGGCTACGCTGGCCAGCGCATTCGCTGAGCGATTGCGGGCTGCCGTCGCGCCGGTACCGGTCCGGCTTTCCGACGAACGTTTGACTACGGTGTCAGCTGCACGTGCATTGCGGGACAGTGGAGTTCGCGCGCGTGGCCAGCGGCAGGTGATCGATCAGGCGGCGGCCGTGTCGATCCTGCAAGGATGGTTGGACGAACGGAGTGCGGTGTTGAGGTCGGTGGAAGCGGGACGTCCTGCGTCGTCCGGGGACGATGCATGACGGATCGGTGGGCGCGGGCCGAGGAACTGTTCCGACAGCGCGAAGCTGATCGGCGTTATCGGAGAGACGACCGAGCCTGGGGCGAGTACGACGGCGACGAGTACGACCGGTACGACGACTACGACGACGACACGACCGTCATCCCTCGCTACGTCGACGACGAGGAGGAGGAGCCGCCCGCGCCGCCGCCACCGGCCTCGCGCCGCGGTGGACAGCGCGCGAGGACCACGCAAGCGGAGGCGCCGCGCCGCTCGAAGCGTGAGCAGTCCAAGCGCGCCCAACCCGAGCGTTCCGGCCGATCGCAGCGCGGCAAGCGATCCCGGGTCGCCTCGCGCAAAGCCGCCGAGCGCAAGAAGCGCCGCCGGAACCTATGGTTCGTCGCCGGGGTCTTCGTTCTGCTCTTCACCGGCGCTCTGGTCTTCGCGGGGATGAAACTGATCGGCGGCCTGGCCCCGCCGAAGGACTACGCGGGGCCGGGCGGGCCGCTAGTGGTGGTCCAGGTGCACCCGGGCGACACCTCGCAGCAGATCGCCTCGACGATGGTCGACCGCGGGGTCGTCGCGAGCACGGGCGCCTTCTTCCAGGCGGCCGTGCGCAACTCGAACATGAGCACGGTGCAGCCGGGCTTCTACGCGATCCCCAGCCAGAGCCCCGCCGCCGAGGCGGTGTCGGCGCTGGTGAGTAAATCGTCGCGGGTCGGCAACCTGGTCGTCTCCGAGGGACGGCTACTGCACGACCAACACGACATGAGCACCGGCGGGCGCTATGACGGCATCTACCGCAAGATCGCGGAGGCCAGTTGCATCGGCACCGGCGCCAACCAGAAGTGCGTGACCTACGAACAGCTCGATGCCGCGGGCGCGAGCCTGGACCTGGCCGCGCTCGGGGTGCCCGCGTGGGCGACGCAGGGTGTCAAGGACTGTCCTGACCGGACGAGGCAATTGGAAGGCCTTATCGCGGCGGGGACTTGGGATTTCGATCCGAGCGGTACGCCGGAGCAGATTCTGCGGCAATTGGTGACCGCGAGCGCGCAGAGCTATGAGTCCACCGGACTGCTGCAATCCGGCGCCGACACGAAACTGACGCCGTATCAAACGCTCATCGCCGCCTCGCTGGTGGAACGCGAGGCGAAACCTCAGGACATGGGCAAGGTGGCGCGGGTGATCGTGAACCGGCTGCGGGCCGATCAGATGCTGCAGTTCGACTCGACGGTGAACTACACCCTGGATCGCACCGAGGTGGCGACCACCGACGCCGACCGCGCCCAGGAGACCGCCTGGAACACCTACGCGATGCGCGGCCTGCCCAAGACCCCGATCGCCGCGCCGTCGCTGAACGCGTTGCGTGCCATGGAGAACCCGGAGGCGGGGCCGTGGCTGTACTTCGTCACGGTCGACAAGCAGGGGACCACTCTGTTCACCGACGACTATCAGGAGCATCTGCGCCTGATCGCGCGGGCGCAGCGCAGCGGCATCCTCGACAGTTCCAAGGACAGCGGTGGCCGATAGTCGCAAAGCGGCGGTGCTCGGCAAGCCGATCGCGCATTCGCGATCGCCGCAATTGCACCTGGCCGCGTATCGCGCGCTCGGGCTGAATTGGAGCTACGAGCGGATCGAATGCTCGGCCGAGCAACTGCCCGGATTGGTCGACGGGCTCGGACCGGAATGGGTGGGGCTCTCGGTGACCATGCCCGGCAAGGAAGCGGCACTGGCCTACGCGGACGAGCGCACCGACCGGGCCGTGCTGGTCGGGTCGGCCAACACCCTGGTTCGCACCGACGCGGGCTGGCTGGCCGACTGCACCGACGTGGACGGTGTGCTCGGCGCGCTGCGTGGCGGTGGTGTCACCGACGTGACCGAGGGCGTGGTGCTCGGTGCGGGCGGCACCGCGCGGCCCGCGCTGCTGGCGTTGTCGGAGCTGGGCGCGAAGTCGGTGACCGTGGTCGCGCGCGACGCCGGACGTGCGCGCGGCGCACTGGAACTGGCCGAGCGGCTGGGGATGGTCGCTTCGCTGGCCGGGTTCGATGCCGGGACGCTGCGCGCGATCTGTGCCGCGGCGGGCGCCGTGGTGAGCACGATCCCCGCGCCCGCGGCCGCCGTCGTCGCGCCCGCGGTGGCCGAGGCCCCGGTGGTGCTCGACGCGATCTATAACCCTTGGCCGACCCCGCTGGCCGAGGCGGTGGCGCGGGCCGGGCACACGGTGGTGAGTGGTCTGCAGATGCTGCTGAACCAGGCATACGGGCAGGTCGAGCTGTTCACCGGGCAGCGGGCACCGCGTGCGGAGATGGCGGCCGCGCTGGCCGAGAGGCAAGCCGGAAACTGATCCCGGTGCGGGCCCGCGGCGGCCGCGCTCTTTCACTGCCGAGGCCGCCGTATTAGGCTGTCGTGCAGGGTATTTCAGTGGGAGGGGAAACATCGTGTTCATTCGAATCGGGGTCGCCGCCGCGATGGCCATCGCCGCGTCTGCGTTCGTGCTCGGCGGACAGCCGGTGGCCAAGGCGGACGGTTGCGCATCGAAGCAGCCGACCTGGGGGTTCCAATGTGTCGCTTCGGCGTCGAACGTCTCGTACGCAAGCTGCAAAAAGGACGCGCCGCTCTGGAGCGATCGGGCACAGTGCGTCCAGCGAACCGACGGTAGCGGTAGGTACGACCTCTGGGTGCCGTCCAACTGAGACGGCCGTGCCGACCCTATGGCAACCTGTCGGTCGGCGGCACGTCTTGACGTCATTCGGCCGGCGGCGGGGGCCCATTCACGTCGGCCGTACAGCGGCCACTTGTGTGCGCCCGTGAGCCTGCTGAATGGCAACAATACGAATCCCGCGCAGACGCCTATAGGGCCCAGCTGAACCGCACCCTGTCTTTCGAGCGAAGCGGGACGAGCGCGCGCCGCGAACACGCAGAGCCGTAGGCGCTGCCCGAAAACACAGCTATGGTGTTTCGCATGAATGCTTGGTTGTTGCGGGCCGTCGTGCTCGGTGCGCTGGTGGTGGCGTTGCGCGCCGGGCTCGGGTTCGCGATGGTGTATTGGCCGACGCACGGGGCGCTGATGCGCATCCTGTGCCTGGTCGTGCTGGTCGCGGCCATCGTGTCCTGGGGTGTGCTCGACGGTCGCCGCGACCGTATCGCCAGCGGAGACGCGGAGCGAGGCGCCGATCTGACCATGATGTGGTTGAAGGCCGCCGTCGTGGGCGGGGTGGGCAGCGGTCTGGTGGCCTGGCTCCTGGACTTCGTGCCCGGATTCGACCTCGGTGACAACGGCCTGCTCTTCGAAGTCACCGCCGGCGCGGCGTTCATCATCCTGCTGATCTTCGTGCCCGCGCTGATCGGCGTCGGCGTCGGCCGGATGCTGGCCGAGCGGCAGAACGGCAAGGGCCGCTCCACCCCGCCGTCGACGTTCTCCGCCGCGGGAAGCGCGATCTGATTCGACGCACGAACGGCGCGCCCGATAAGGGGCGCGCCGTTGTCGTATCCGGTGGCCGTGCGGGTTACAGCAGAACCGCACCGCCGCTGGGACTGTCCTCCCTGGCGATCGCCGAGTAGGCGGCGGCCAGCAACGTCGGATCAGGTCCTTCCAGGCGTCCGGGCTTGGCCAGGCCGTCGAGCACGACGAAACGCAAGACGCCGGAGCGGGTCTTCTTGTCCGTCTGCATGGCGTCCAGCAGCTGGGGCAGCGCGTCGGCGTCGTAGCTGGTCGGCAATCCGACGGCGGACAGGATCGTGCGGTGCCGGTCGGCGGTGGCATCGTCCAGACGGCCTGCGAGCCGGCCGAGTTCGGCGGCGAACACCAGACCGACGGAGACCGCCGCGCCGTGGCGCCACCGGTAGCGCTCCCGCCGCTCGATCGCGTGCCCGAGGGTGTGACCGTAATTGAGGATCTCGCGGAGGCTGGACTCCTTCAGATCGGCGGCCACGACGTCGGCTTTCACCTGAATCGCGCGGCGGATCAGCTCCGGCAGCACTTCGCCGGCCGGGTCGAGGGCGGCCTCCGGGTCGCGCTCCACCAAATCGAGGATCACCGGGTCGGCGATGAAACCGGCCTTGATGATCTCGGCCATGCCCGCGACGATCTCGTTGCGTGGCACGGTTTCGAGCGTGGCCAGATCGACCAGCACGGCGGCGGGTTCGTGGAAGCAGCCGACCAGGTTCTTGCCCGCCTCGGTATTGATGCCGGTCTTGCCGCCGACCGCCGCGTCGACCATCGCCAGCAGCGTGGTGGGCACGTGCACGATGCGCACGCCGCGCATCCAGGTGGCGGCGACGAAACCGGCGAGGTCGGTGGCCGCGCCGCCGCCGAGGCTGACCACGACGTCGTTGCGGGTCAGGCCGATGCGCCCGAGCACCTCCCAGCAGAACCCGGCGACGGCCAGGTCTTTGCCCGCCTCGGCGTCCGGGATCTCCACGCGGTGGGCGTCGACGCCGGTGTCGGCCAGCGCTTTTCGCACTACCTCGGCGGTCTCGGTCAGCGGCGGCTGATGGAAGATGGCCACCGTGCGCACGCCCTTGGCCGCGCCGTTGACCGACTCGACGAGTTCGCCGAGCAACCCGCGGCCGATGATTACCGGGTACGGGTCGGCGGTCCGGACTTCGAGACGACTCGGCTCTGTCACGTGGCTTGCTCCGATTCTGTTGATGCTGTGGTCGGCTGCTGCCGTGCCCTGGATCGGGCACGACGTGCGCGGGCGCGCCGGGAACGGCTGCTTGTCGCCGTGTCGCCGGCGCCCGCCCCGCTCGCGGCGTCGGGTTCGCTCGTGATGCTTCTGCGGGTGCGGCGGGACCGAACGGTGGCGGTCACCGCCGACTCCGCACCGGTATCGGTGTTCTCGTCTTGATCCGCGGTTTTCCGCCGGGCGGCGGTTCTGGCCCGGGCGCGGCGCCGGGCCCGGGATCGGCTGCTGCCCTGCGGAATTCCGCTGGGCGGCGGCAGATCCGCCTCGGCGTGCTCGACCGGCTCCATCCCCAGCTTCGTCATGATCATCCGCACCACCCGGCCCGGGCTGCGGCCGTCGGTGCGCACCCGGACGGTCGCCACTTCCCGGTACAGCGGCCTGCGGGTGCGCATCAACTCCCGGTACTTCGCACCGGGGTCGGCGTCGTTGAGGAGGGGCCGCTGGGTGCTCGCGCCGGTGCGCCGGAGGCCCTCGGCCACGCTGATCTCCAGATAGACCACGGTGCGGCCGTGCAGCAGGGCCCTGGTCTTCGCGGACAGCACGGCGCCACCGCCGAGCGAGACCACGCCGCGCTCGGCGAGGACGGCGCGGCGCACCACCCGCTCCTCGATCCGGCGGAATTCGGGCTCACCGTCTTCGGCGAAGATCTCCGGGATCGTGCGACCGGTCTCCCGCTCGATGCCGGCATCGGTGTCGTACAGCTCGACGCCGAGTTCCCTGGCGAGCTTGCGGCCGATCGTCGATTTCCCCGCTCCCGGCGGTCCGACCAGCACCACGCGCGGGGCGCGCGGATCGGTCTGCACGATCATTGCGACCGACTGTCCGCGGACACGTGGGGGCGAGTGCTGATGCGCTTGATGTAGCTGGTGATGTTCTCGGCCGTCTCGGTGAGCGAGTCGCCGCCGAACTTCTCCAGCGCGGCCTGTGCGACGACCAGCGCCACCATGGATTCGGCGACCACGCCGGCGGCGGGCACGGCGCACACGTCCGAACGCTGGTGGATGGCGACGGCCTCATCGCCCGTGGTCATGTCCACGGTGGACAGCGCACGCGGAACCGTGGAGATCGGCTTCATGGCGGCGCGCACGCGCAGCGCCTCGCCGTTGGTCATGCCGCCCTCCAAGCCGCCCGCGCGATTGGTGGAGCGCAGTACGCCGTCGGGGCCGGGCCGCATCTCGTCGTGCGCCTGGCTGCCGCGGCGGCGCGCGGTCTCGAACCCGTCGCCGACCTCGACGCCCTTGATGGCCTGGATGCCCATGAGCGCGGCCGCGAGCCGGGCGTCGAGCCGGTTCTCGCCGCTGGTGAACGACCCGAGGCCGACCGGAAGTCCCTCCACGACCACCTCGACCACGCCGCCGAGGGTGTCACCGTCCTTCTTGGCCGCCTCGATCTCGGCGATCATCGCGGCTTCGGCGTCCTTGTCGAACGCCCGCACCGGACTGGCGTCCACCGCGGCGAGATCGGCGGCGGTCGGCACGACGCCGGAGGTGTTCTGCGCCGCGCCGATGGACACGACGTGCGACACGACCTCCGCGCCGAACGCCTGGCGCAGGAAGTTGCGCGCGACGGTGCCCGCCGCGACGCGCGCGGCCGTCTCCCTGGCGCTGGCGCGCTCGAGCACGTTGCGGGCGTCGTCGAAGTTGTACTTGAGCATGCCGGAGTAGTCGGCGTGCCCGGGCCGGGGCCGGGTCAGCGGTGCGTTGCGGGCCAGGTCGGCGAGTTCGGCCGGATCGACCGGGTCGGCGGACATCACCGTCGTCCACTTCGGCCACTCGGAGTTGGCCACCTCGATCGCCACCGGGCCGCCCATCGTGCGGCCGTGCCGCACACCGCCGACGAGGGTGACCTTGTCGGCCTCGAACTTCATCCGCGCGCCGCGGCCGTAGCCGAGCCTGCGGCGGGCCAGCTGCGTGGAGATCTCGTCGGACGTCACCTCGACGCCCGCCACCATCCCCTCGAGGATGGCGACGAGAGCGGGACCATGGGATTCTCCGGCAGTTATCCAACGCAGCACGTCGTTCATCTTCCCATGTCGACGCCGCCGCTCCGGAATGTGGCCCGCCGTGACGACGCGCACGGTCGGGGAGGGCCGGCTACCGCGGGCCGCGGTGCTCACCGGGCGATGACGATGGGCCGATCCACCGAGCGCAACAGCGTGTCACTCACCGAGCCGAACAGCAGCCGCCCCAAGGCCCCCCGGCCCCGATTGCCCACCACCAGCAACTGTCCGTCGCGCGAGCGTTCGAGCAGTCGCCGCTCCGGACGGTCGCGGACGACCTCACGCCGGATGGTGAGCTCCGGGTACTGCTCCTGCCAGCCGGCCAGGCTGGTGGCGAGCAACGCTTCCTCGGTCCGGCGCAGCGCGGCCCAGTCGGTACCGATCGCGGCCAGCGGCTCGACCTCGCCCCAGGTGTGCACGGCCACCAGTTCGACCCCGCGCAGCGACGCCTCGGTCGCCGCCACCTCGATGGCGGCTTGCTCGGCGGAGGACCCGTCCACCCCGACGATCACCGGGCCCGTATCAGTCGGTTCCCACAACGGCGTGTCGTCGGGTACCACCGCCACCGGGCAGTCGGCGTCCCGGGCGACGGCGGTGCTCACCGAGCCGAGGAGGACGCGCTGCACGCGGCCGATACCGCGGGTGCCGACCACCAGCATCGCCGCGCTCCGGGACCGCTCGATCAGGGCGCCGGCGATGTGCGCGGTGCGAATCTCCGTGCCGATGGCGATGTCGCGCACGGTGTGCGCGGCCGCCACCGCGGCGTTCGCGGCGCGCTCGATCGCCTCGTCCGCTTCGCGCACCCGCAGCAACGCGGCCGGGCGCGGCGGATCGTCGTCGTCGGACCCGAGTGACGACTCGACGATGAGCGAGATGTGCAGTGGCGCGTCGTGCAGCGCGGCGGTCTGCGCAGCCCAGCGGACCGCTGTGATCGAGGGATCGGAACCGTCGGTTCCCACGACGATCGGTCTCCGCGACGGATGCCTCGGATTCACTGGGCGGCTCCTTCTCGACGCTGCTTCTCCTGTCGTTGCGCATGCGAGGGCGACTCGCCGAAGTGCCGCACTTGGAGCGCTGCAGCCGCGGCCGCTCGGGAAAGTCGTTACCCGCGATTGATGCTACCGATGAATTGCCATGAATTTGCTGGCTTCACGATCCGCTGATCCGGCGCGGAAGCGCCGGATCAGGTCGAGTCGAGGGTCGACGAGAACAAGGCCAGCAAGGTCGCCAGGCACATCGCTGGGCCATGCGGCACGGTGACCGCGCCGGCGCCGGGGTCGGCGGCGTGGGAGCCGAATCCGCCACGGCAGGCCAACGCGCTCAGCGCGACGCACACGGTGAGCGCCGGCGCGCCGAGTGCGGCCCACACCCACGGTCGAGCGCCGCCGAGGGCGGCTGCCCCGCCGAGCATCGCCGCGAGTTTGACGTCCCCCGCGCCCAGCGCGGCGGGTGCCGCGAGGTGTACCAGCAGATACGGCGCCGACAGCAGTACCGCGCCCAGCAGTGCGGCAGCGAATTGTCCTGTGTACAGGCCATATCCGAGAACGGTCAGCGCACCCGAACCGGTCAGTTCGTTCGGCAGGCGCCGTTCGCGCAGGTCGAACACCGTCAGCGCCACGCACCACACGGCGAGGACGGCGCACGCGAGAGGAGTCATGTCTCCACTCTCGCCCGGCCCCGGAGCGGAACAGCCGTGCCGGCCCAGAATGTGCATAATCCGGGCGAATGTGAACAGGGTATGGGTCAGCCCGCCTCCGTCCTATCGAGAATTGCTGAGCGACAATGCTTTTCGTGTCGGTCGTGGTGCTTCTGCCGCACCGGCGGCATGCCGAGCACGTGTTGCCTGTCGGCAAGCGGTGTGTCGGCGGTAGTTTTGACTCATGTGTGCTGATCACCAGGGTCATGTGCCGGACTACGCGGCGCGGCGTGGCGCGCTGCGCAGCCTGCTGGTGGAGAACGGGGTGGACGCCCTGCTCGTCACCGATCTGGTGAACATCAGATATCTGACCGGATTCACCGGTTCCAACGCGGCGTTGCTCGTGCACTCCTGGGACACGCGGGTCGCCGAGGAACGAACCGTGATCGGCACCGACGGCAGGTATCGGACCCAGGTCGCCGAGCAGGTGCCCGACCTGCGCGCGGAGATCGCGCGCGCCACCGCTCGGCGGATCGTGCAGCTGGCCGGGGAGTGGCAGGTCGGCCGGGTCGGTTTCGAAAGCCATGTCGTCACCGTCGAACAGCATCGCGGTTTCCTCGAACAGCGCACCGGCCTGGAGTTCGTCGCCTCGCCCGGCCTGGTCGAACAGTTGCGCATGGTCAAGGACGCCTACGAGGTGGAGCAGCTGCGCGCGGCCTGCGCGGCGGGCGACGCCGGTCTGGCCGCGCTGCTGGAGCGTGGCGGACTGCGTCCCGGTCGCACGGAGCGTCAAGTGGCCAGGGACCTGGAATGGGCCATGTTCGAGCACGGCGCCGAAGCGGTGTCGTTCGAAACCATCGTGGCCACCGGCGCGAACTCGGCTGTCCCGCATCATCGCCCGACCGGCGCCGTGCTGGCGGCGGGCGATTTCGTCAAGCTGGACTTCGGCGCGGTGGTCGGCGGCTACCACTCCGACATGACCCGCACCTTCGTGCTCGGCGCGCCGACCGACTGGCAGCGCGAGGTGTACGCGCTGGTCGCCGACGCGCAGCGGGCCGGATGCGACGCGCTGCGGCCTGGGATTCCGGTGGCCGACGTCGATGCCGCGTCGCGGGCGGTGATCGAGGCCGCGGGTCACGGCAAGTTGTTCGTGCACGGCCTCGGCCACGGGGTCGGGTTGCGGATCCACGAAGCGCCCGGAATCGCGAAAACCGGAACCGGTACACTTCTGACTGGCGTGGCGGTGACCGTCGAACCAGGTGTGTACTTTCCCGGCCGCGGCGGGGTCCGGATCGAGGACACGCTCGTGGTGCGCGAAGGGGGCCCGGAGCTGCTCACCCACACCAGCAAAGACCTGACCGTCGTCGACTGACGCCGGTCTGCCCGAGACCAAGCGGTAGAACGAGGAGATCCGAAGACAGTGGCGGACACCAGCGACTTCAAGAACGGCCTTGTGCTGAAGATCGACGGTCAGCTCCAGCAGATCATCGAGTTCCAGCACGTCAAGCCGGGCAAGGGCCCCGCGTTCGTGCGGACCAAGCTGAAGAACGTCGTGTCCGGCAAGGTGGTCGACAAGACCTTCAACGCCGGCGTGAAGGTGGAGACCGCCAACGTCGACCGCCGCGACATGACCTACCTCTACCACGACGGCACCGACTACGTCTTCATGGACGGCGAGACCTTCGACCAGATCTCCATCGCCGAGGAGACCATCGGCGACGGCGCCCGCTTCCTGCTGGAGAACATGACCGTGCAGGTCGCCACGCACGAGGGCGCGCCGCTGTACGTCGAGCTCCCGGTCTCGATCGAGCTCGTGGTCCAGCACACCGACATCGGCCTGCAGGGCGACCGCTCCACCGGCGGTACCAAGCCCGCCACCCTGGAGACCGGCGCCGAGGTGCAGGTCCCGCTGTTCATCAACACCGGCGACAAGCTGCGCATCGACTCGCGCGACGGCAGCTACCTCGGCCGGGTCAACGCCTGATCACCCGGCCGGCAGATCCGGGATGATGTGACCGTGGCTGACCAGCCCGTGGACAAGAAGTCCACGTACAAGAAGCTCGGCGCGCGGCACAAGGCCCGCCGCCGCGCGGTCGACCTGCTGTTCGAGGCCGAGGCCAGGGACGTCGACGCCGCCGATCTGCTCGACGAGCGCGCCGAACTCGCCGGTCGTGATCAGTCGGTCGCGCCGGTGCACCCCTACACCCGCACCTTGGTCGGCGGCGTCGCCGACGACCTCGACCGGGTGGACGGCACCATCGAGTCCTACCTACAGGACTGGACCTTGGCGCGTCTCCCGGCCGTGGATCGCGCGATCCTGCGCATCGCGGTCTGGGAGCTGTTCCACGCGAGCGACGTCCCGCCGGTCGTCGCTGTGGACGAAGCGGTGGAACTGGCCAAGGAACTGTCCACCGACGACTCCCCGTCCTTCCTCAACGGCGTACTGGGTCAGGTCGTCCTGGTGGCACCGCAGGTGCGTGCCGCGGCGGCTGCGACTCGGGCTCCGCGCCCGGAGCCGGAGTCGTGAACAAGTACCTCGTTCTGGCGATGCGCACCCCTCGCTTCGACAATGCCGTGATCGAGCCGCATCGGCAGTTCCTGCGGTCGCTGGACGACCGCGGGCAGCTGCAGGAGAGTGGCCGCTTCACCGACGGCACCGGCGGCGCGTACGTGATCTACGCCGAGAGCCTGGACGCCGCCCGCGAGATCGCGTTCACCGATCCCGTGCACACCACGGGCTCCTCGGAACTCACGATCTACGAGTGGGAGATCACGGCGCCGAACTGACTTCGGTTCCACCCCGCGTCTGCGCGGTGTTCCCGCCCGGCCCGGGTGGCCGTGGGCGCGCGGATGGCTCCCGTTGGTGGGTGTACGGATGACCAGCGGGAGCACGACCGGAACCGGTGGTTCCGCGCGTGAGATCGGACCTCGACGTGCGTCTCGATCCGGCCTCGGCGGCTATCCTCGTACCTCAACCGCGCTCGAGGTCAAGAGAGGCGCTGTTTTCGCCGCCTAGCTGCCAGTGACCAGCAGCGCTGCGACCGCTCCAGCGGTGGCGACCACGGCGAGGGCGGCTCCGGTCAGGACGAAACGCCGCATGGGGACCCGTACACCGTGCATGCGGCAGAATTCCAAGCACAGCAGGGTGGCGAGCGAGCCCCACGGCGTGACGACAGGGCCGACATTGGTGCCGATCAGCAAGGCGAGGAGCTGATCGCCGTTCTGCGCGGGAATCACCGACTCGCCGGCCGTGTAAGCGGGCAGGTTGTTCGCGACATTGGACAGAGCCGCACCCGCCGCCGCGGCGCGGAACGCGCCGGACGCGCCCGGGTCGGTGCCGATCAGGGCGTGCATCAAGTCACCGAGACCGAGTCGGCTCAGGGTGGGTACCACCAGAAACAGGCCGACCACGAAAACGAACAGCCGCCACGGGATGAGTGACCACCGCAAGGCGCCGCGGTCGAACACGGCGAACGCCGCCAACGCGATCAGCGCCGCGAGTGCCGCCGCGATACCGATCCGATCGCCGACGAGGGGTATCGCGACGATGAACAGCAGGCAAGCCCCCGCTGTGGTGAAGAACAGCGAGCGTTCTCGGAAGTTCGTGGGCCGGATCGGCTCGGGCGGCAGATAGCGGTCGGTTTCCCGGCGTCCGCGCCGCCAGTACCACACCCACAAGCACACCGTCGTCGCGGCGACCGAAACCAGTTGTGGCGCCCACATCTTCGCCGCGAATCCGGACGCGGTCAGGGCCACCCGGTCGGCGGCGAGCAGATTCGTGAGATTGGAGACCGGCAGCAGCAGGCTCGCGGTGTTGGCCAGCCACAGAGTGGTCATGGCCAGCGGCAGTGGCGGAATGCGGGCAGGCGCCGCGAGTGCCAGCATGACCGGGGCGATGAGCACGGCTGTGGTGTCGAGGTTCAGCAGGACCGTCGTGGCGGAGGCGAACAGTACGCAGAGACCGAACAGCGCGGGGTAGTAGCCGCGCCCGAGGATCGCGAGGCGATGGGCGATGGCGTCGAAGACTTTGGCCTGCCTGGTGAGTTCGGCCAGCACGATGACGCCGGCGAGAAACAACAACAGCGGGCCGATGCGGCGCATGTTCGCGGCGGCCTCGTCGCGGGGCAGAAGCCCGGTGAGCACGCACAGCACACCGGCCGCCAGCAAGGCGAGGCGGACCCGGTCCAGGACGCTCAGTCGCGGCCCGGACGTGGTCGCGGGCGGGTTTCGCACAGAGGAATCGACCAGTTCGGGCACGACTGCCATCATGGCAGCCTCTTTCGGTCGCCCCCTTCCCGGCCGAGGGGCGGGCTGACCCGAGACGGCGATTCCTGTTTACCCGTTGAACGTGCCGTTAGACGATGGTACGTTATTCGGGTCACACAGGGTCGGGCGCGCCGGCCCATTCGTCGGGTGGAAACCGTTGTGTCCGAGGAAATCTCGGCTTCGTCCGCCGCCGAGTCAAGGATGTATTGCCCATGAGCATCGCCATCGGACTGGTATTTCTGTTCATCCTGGTCGGAGGCAGCCTACGGTCGGCCGAGGCCGGCTGCCAGAACACGTTGATGAACCACATGAAGAACATGTGGCTGTGCGCCGTGATCTCGTATGCCGTTGCGCTGACCGGGTTTTCGATTTTCCTCGCGCTGTCGTCGAAGAGTCCGTGGCCGACGCTCGACGACGTGCGGAACATGCCGTGGTGGGCGCCCTTCGGCGGCCTGCTGGGCGGCGCGGCGGTGATGGGAATGATCGCCGTCGCCCGTCATGTCGGAGTGGCGACGTTCAGCGCGCTGGTGATCGTAGGCGAGATGGTGGTCGCCGTGATCATGGACCACTTCGGCCTCATGGGATTCGAAGAGCGATCCGCCAGCATTCCGCGTCTGGTGGCGTGCGGGCTGATCACGCTCGCGATCTACCTGATGGCCGACGAGCCCGCGGCCGGTGAGCCCAGGGTCAGCGTCACCTGACGGCGGTACGCGCCCCACTGCCGGCAAACCAACCCTTCGCACTCTCCCGAGGACTCCCGATGACGGTCCAGACCGCCGAAAAGACCCGTGCCGCGCTGCCCCGCGCCACGATGGCACTCATCTTCGCGTTCATCCTGGTCGGCGGCGCACTGCGTTCCGTGGAAGCCGGCTGCCAGAACTCGCTGAAGCTGGCATTGAAGAATGTCTGGCTGTGCGGCGTGATCTCCTACGCCGTGGCATTCACCGGCTTCGCGATCTTCCTCACGGTGGCGCTGCTGGTTTCGACCAACCGGCCGTGGCCGACGAAGGCCGACGTCCGAAGCATGCCACGGTGGGCGCCGTTCGGCGGCCTGCTCGGCGGGGCCGCGATCCTGGCGATGATCTCCGTGGCTTCCGATGTGGGCGCAGGCACCTTCAATGCCTTGATCATCGCGGGACAGATGTTCGGTGCGCTCGCGATCGACCACTTCGGGCTGATGGGGTTCCCGCGGCGTGCGGTGAGTTCCAAACGCATCGTCGCCTGCGTCATGATCATCGCCGGGATCTACCTCATGGCGAGCTACTGAGCCCGCGCGGGGCGCAGCAGGACCTGGTCGACCGCCACGATCTGAGAGATGGATAGGGTATCTATCGCACTGTTGCCTCGCCGAAGGAAGTAGGAGACATGGCCGCGAACGATCTGACCGTCACGGACGTCCATACCGCGCAGCAGGCGTGGGCACTGTTCGATCGCCTCCCGACCGCGCGGGTCGAGGAGATCACGACGGGGCGCTGGCGCGGCGAGGAACTGGACACCGGTCATCCGATGGATGGCGTGCTGGTGGCTTCGGGCTGGTACGGCAAGCAGTTCGACGGTCCCGACAGCGTGCATCCGCTGCTGTTCACCTCCGGCGGCACGGTATTCCCCGTCGATCCGCGCCGCGTCCCGGTCGCATTGGCCGGGCGGGTGCCGCTGTCGGGTGTGCGTGCTGTGCGCAAGGCGCTGCCGGTCCTGCGTCCCGCGTTGCGCACCAGCAAGTACACCGCACGTCTGCGTGCGGTCGAATACCGCGGCGTGACCAGTGCCGCGATGGTCTACGACCACCTGCCGATCATCGACCACTTCCGGCGCGCCGACGAGCACACCTTGTTCGGCGTGATGGATTTGCGCGGTATGGCGGAACCGTACTTCTTCGTCCTGCGCCGGGACATCGGCTGAGGCGGTTGCCGATCCGGTCGGCCACGGCCGATCCGCGTCCGGCGCCGTGCCCGCCGCACTAGGATTTGCGCAAACAGGCGACGCCTTGCGGCGATGGTGACCGAGGGAGGCACAGTCGATGGAACGCACGACATGCCTGGTGGTCGGCGGGGGACCGGCCGGAATGATTCTCGGGCTGCTGCTCGCACGGGGCGGTGTCGAGGTCACGGTGCTGGAGAAGCACAAGGACTTCTTACGCGACTTCCGCGGCGACACTGTGCATCCCACGACCCTCGACCTGCTCGATGAACTGGGGCTGGGCGCCGAATTCGCGAAACTCCCCGCGCGGAAAGTGGATCAGGTGCAGCTGCCGATCGCGGGGGGCCTGCAGACACTCGCCACGTTGAAGAACCTGCCGGGCAAGCACAAGTACGTCGCCATGGTGCCGCAGTGGGATCTGCTGGATCTGCTCGCGCGGGCTGCCGAGGCCGAGCCCACCTTCCGGCTGCGGATGAACACCGAGGCCACCGACCTGGTCTGGATCGACGGCAGGGTCGGCGGCGTGACCTACCGGACCGTCGACGGTTCGAGCGGCTCGATCGAAGCCGACCTGACCGTGGCCTGCGACGGCCGCGGTTCGCTGCTGCGGGCGGCCGCGGGGCTGCCCACCCGTACCTGGCCGACGCCGATGGACGTCTGGTGGTTCCGCTTGCCGCGCACGGAGATCGACCCCGCGGGCGCGCTGCCGATCGTCAGCGCCGGGCGCGTGGCGGTTCTGCTCGACCGTGGCGATTACTGGCAGTGCGCGACGTTGATCGCCAAGGGCGCCGACGAGTCCGCCCGCCAGGGGCCGGTCGAGGACATCATGCGCGGCCTGGCCGAGGCCGCGCCCTGGCTGTCCGATCGGGTCGACGCCTTGACCAGCTGGGACGAGGTCAAGTTGCTGGATGTGCGACTCGACCGGCTGACCCAGTGGTACACCAACGGCCTGCTCTGCCTCGGGGACGCCGCGCACGCGATGTCCCCGGCCGGCGGCGTCGGCATCAACCTGGCCGTGCAGGACGCCGTGGCCGCGGCCGGAATCCTCGCTCCGCGGTTGCTGTCCGGCACGCTCGGGACCAGGGATCTGGCGAAGGTGCAACGGCGGCGGAGGTTCCCGACCGTCGTGACCCAGGGCATACAGCGACTCCTGCATGCTTTCGCGATCGTCCCTGCTCTCGAAGGGCGCGTCGACATCGCCCGTGCCGCTCGCGCGCCGCTGCCGGTCCGCATACTGCGTCGCGTTCCCGTACTACGCAGCGTGCCACCCTATTTGCTCGCTCGCGGCGTCCTGCCGGAGCACGCGCCCTACTTCGCTCGGCGCTAGCGGTTCGGCGCGGCGCCTCAGGCCGTGGCGTCGGGGGATGTCGCGGGCGGGGTGGCAATCCAACCCGCGACGACCGCGAGGCCGGACAGGCGATGCACGGCGAGAAAGCCGAAGGGCCGGTCGAAGACCACCGAGACGACGGGCGCGTGGTTGTGCCGCAGTGGGGCCGCCGCGGCGCGTAATGCGAAGGCCGTCACGGCGGCGGCCTCGAAACCCTCGTGGCCGAACCGGGCGAGCACCTCTTGTGCTCCTTGGCCGACGCAGAGCGGCAACGATGAGATCGCCGGAAAGTGACCATGGGAGCAGTCGGCCGCGTCGGCGAGGCCGAACAGGCCGGCCGCGGCGAGGAGATCGTGGGTGGATCGAACTTCGAAGGGAGGCAGGTGGAGTCGCAGTTGTCCGCTGCGGGTCTGCACCGGCTCGCTGCGCACGGTGAGCCCCGGCCCCGCGCTGCCGACCGGTAGATCGGAGCGGATCGGCACGGCGCCCGCCAGTGCCGCCAGGCCCGTTTCCAGTACGACGCCGGCGGTGCCCGTACCGGTCAGGAGATGGACGTCGAGATCGGCGACACCTTCGACGACAACGCGGGTGACCGGTTGCGGCGCGTCCAGGATCGCGGCATTCGCCGGATCGCCGCTCACCCGGGACAGGCCGGGACCACGATGCCCCTGCCAGGGGCCGTCTTTCGAGGTCAGGGTCCCGACGTCGAAGGGAATCTTCCACCGGGTCTTCGCGACCAGTGCGGTGGCGAGCACCAGCAGCGCGCCGGGATCGACCGCGACGGGGAACCGTTCGATGAGCCCGCCGGTGTGCCGGGCGGCCCAGCTGTCGAGCTCGGATTGCCCGGCCAGCCGGGCGAGGACTCCCTCGGGCAGCGCCCGCGACCATGCCTCGTGCAGCGGCAGATCGCGGCCCACCCACACGCCGAGTGCCGCCGACACCGCGTCCGAGCGCCGGATATCGCGCAACAACCGGAGCGCCGAGTCTTGTCCGTTCGCCGCCGGTAGGCCGACCGCTGTCGCCAGCTCATCCCGCGCCGGACCGTCCGCCGCGGAGGCGAGCAAGGCCAGCAGTGGCCAGACCCCGGCGCCGGAGACCACGAAGTCTTGCTCGCCCGCCGCCGCGCACCACCGTGCCGTGAGGGCGTTGGCGGCACCGACATGGGATTCGAGGGACGTCCGCACGCAACCACCCTAGTCACGGCCGCGCGGTCCTCGGGCCGCTCTCAGGACATGGCGATTCCCGGACGCAGCACGATCTTGCCCAGCGGCGCTCGATCCTCCAGCAGCCGATGCGCGTGGCTCGCCTGGTCCAGCGGCAGCACCGCCTCGACCAGCGGATCGAGTCCGCCCCTCGCCGCGCGGGCCAGCACGGTGTCGCGCGCCCGGGCGACTCGATCCAGCCAGTCCGGTCCCGCGCAGCCGGTGAAGGTCAGGCCGCGCATGATCAGGTCGGCCGCCGACACCTGGGCGGGCGCGCCGGACAACCAGCCGTAGCCCAGCATGCGGCCGCGCAGGGGTGTCATCAGGTCCAGCAGGTCTGTGGCGCTTCCACCGCCGATCGAATCGAACACCACGTCCACCGTCGCGCCACCGAGTGTTTCGCGCAGCCGGGTGATCCACGCCGGATCGTTGTGGTCGATCACGTCGTCGGCTCCCAGCTCACGCGCCCTGGCCGCCTTTTCCGGGCCGCCGGCGGTGCCGATGACGCGAGCCGCTCCGAACTCCTTGGCCAGCTGCGTCAGGGCGCTGCCGATACCGGTGGCGGCGGCCTCGATCAGGACGGTTTCGGCACCGGTCAGCGCGGCGGTCTCCAGCAGTGGAATCGCCACCGATCCGTTCATCAGCACTGCCGCGGCGTCCACGGTGGACAGGCCGTCCGGAATGCGCGCAACCGAATCCGCGGGACCGGCGACGAATTCGGCGTAGGCGCCGAAACCTCTGGTCGCCACCACGACTCGTTGCCCGATGAGCGCCGGATCGACTTGCGCGCCGACCTCCGTGACGACTCCCGCCGCCTGGAAACCGAAGACCAGCGGTAGCGGCGCGTCGATGGGGAACTCGCCGGAGCGCAGTTTGGTCTCCGGGAACAGCACCGGGATCGCCTCGGCGCGGATGACCACCTCGTCGGCGGCCGCCCGCGGCGCCGGGACCTCCGTGGTCACCAGCACGTCCGGGCTTCCCGTCGCCGTCATTACGATTGCCTGCATCACGAACTCCATAAGTTGACTGACGGTCCAATTATCTCGCTCGATGATATGGACCGTCGGTCAAGTTGTCTAGAAAGCGGGTGCCATGGGCGACGAACGGCCCAGGGAACGGGCGGACGCGGCGCGCAACCGGCGGGCGATCCTGGACGCCACGTTCGCGCTGCTGGCCGAGCACGGCGCCGAGGCCATCACCATGGATCGCGTCGCGGCCGCCGCCGGAGTGGGTAAAGGCACGATCTTCCATCGTTTCGGCAACCGCGCCGGGCTCTTGCACGAGATGGTGGCGCAGAGCGCGGTCGCGCTGATGGACGCGATCAGCAGTGGACCGCCACCCCTTGGCCCCGGCGCGCCCGCCGACGCCCGCCTGATCGCCTACTTCGACGCCATGGCGCGGCTGGTGATCGACAATTCCGAGCTGATGGTCGCCTATCGCACCGAGCCGCCGCATCCGAGGACGGCCGAGTTCCACGCGTTCTGGGACAACCACATCACCACGTTGCTGCGCGAAGCCCGTCCTGACCTGGATGCCGAAGTGGTCGGGCGGCTGCTGCTGGGCGCACTGAGCGCCGAACTCGTGCCGGCCATGGTCCGGGCGGGCGAGACCGAGCGCTTGCTGGCGGCGGTGCGGGAGCTGGTCGAATCGGTGCTGCGCAGCCCGTGACGATCCTTGTGCCGCGGCATCGGGTACGCCGTGCCTGCGCGGTGATCAGTCTCGCGACAGAATGGCCTCGAAGCGCTCGTCGGCCCGGTCGAGCTGATCGAGGATATGCTGCCGGACGTGGTCGGCGAGCGGTGTGTCCGGCCGGGTGACCAGGTCGCGGTATACGTCGGTGAGCGGACGGTACTTGGCGGCCAGCTTCGCCATCGCGGGACCGGTGGCGTAGAGGATGCCGACGCCGTTGTCGGTGAAGTCGGACAGCTTGATGACGCGGGCCCACGGGTCCCGGTCCAGATTCATCGCGACATGCTCGCGGTACTGTGCCTGCCGGTCACGCGCCGGATCCGGTTCAGGATTGGTCACCGCCGCCACGAGATCGGCCACTCGCGCCCCGAAACGATCGGTGAGCGCGCCCAGCGCGGCGTCGACGGCAGGCCCCGATCGATCGGCCGCCAGCTCGGCGGCGTGGTCCTCGACCGAGTCGTGCAGCAGCCCCGCCGCGACCACGTCGGGGTCCCGGACCTCGTAGTGGCTGATGATCCGAATCGTCACGCGCAGTAGATGACTGAGGTAGGGCTCGCGGCCGTACCGATCGTCCTTATGCAGGTCGGCCGCGAGATCGAGCGCCGCGGCCAAGCGCGGCGTATCCGGCAGCTCGGCGATTTCCAGCAGTAGTCGTTCCCGCAGCCCGGCCTCGCCGTAGACCTCGCTGATCGTGTGCAGCGGCATCACGGCCAAGACCCCCGCCCCTGGATTGCTCATGCTGCCAGGCTAACCGGAGCGGGGGACACATGACGGACGACGATCACTCGGCCTTCGGCACCAGAGTGTTCTGCCGGGCGGCGATGTGCCAGCGCTCGCCCTCCTTGACGAAGACGTACAGCGCGATCATGGCGTGGTCGTGCTCGATGAGCTCGCCGTCCGGTGTGGTCGCCCACGCGCGCTTGTGCGCGATCGCGACGTCCGGGCGCAGGAACGTGATGTCGGCGATCTCGTAACGGGCGCACTGGTCTCGCAGGAACCCGGCCAGACCTCTGCGGTTGGAGTCGAGCAGCGCGTCGAATCCGGTGATCAGCGTGCCCATCGCGTTGACGACGGCCGCGTTGGCGGTGAAATCCGCCGACAGCAGGTCGGCGTCGTTGGTGTTGAAGCCGGTCTCCGCGTTGGCGACGATCTGCCGGATCGCCGCGATGTCGTCGGAGTGGTCGACCGTCGTGTCCTCGACCAGGGGTGGTGTGGATGCTGTCGTGCTCATGCCGACGAGCTTCCGACCTGAACGTCGGTTCAGGTCAAGTCGTGCACATTGTGGCTTGGCGCACAAGGGTCAGCGGACGCCGCGCGGCCGGTACTGAATGCTGATCCGCGGACCGGTGGGCTTGCGCGTCTTCGGCACGGCGTGCTCCCAGGTGCGCTGACAAGATCCCCCCATGACCAGCAGGTCGCCATGTCCCACAACATATTTGATGCTCTGGCCGCCGCCGCGCGGCCGGAGCAGCAGCGCCCTCGGCGCTCCGATCGACACGATCGCGACCATCGTGTCGTGGGTGGCGCCGCGGCCGATGGTATCGCCGTGCCAGGCGACGCTGTCGCGTCCGTCCCGGTAGTAGCACAGGCCCGCGGTGCGGAACGGTTCGCCGAGTTCGGGCCGGTAGTGCTCGTTCAATGCCGTACGGGCGTCGGCCAACGCCGGGTCCGGCAGCGGCTCGTGCTCCGAGTAGAACCGCAGCAGCCGGGGCACCTCGACCACACGGTCGTACATCGGCCTGCGCTCGGCTTTCCACGGCACGCCCTCGACCAGCCGGTCGAACAACGCGTCCGCGCCCGACAGCCAGCCGGGCAGGAGATCCACCCAGGCCCCGTGGTCCAGCACGGTGCGGCGCGCATCGCGAAGCGGCGCGAACTCGGTGTCGCCGAACCCGTCGAGCAACGATCCTTGCAGCGGCGTGGACATGCGCCCGAGCCTACCGTCGATCGAACATATGTGCTAGCGGTTTTCGGTCAAGGTGTCGGAGCTGCCGCTGCCCGGCGAACTCGACGTCTTCGAGATCGACCTGCCGGAGCTGTTCGCGTTCAAGGAGCCGGTGCTGGCCGCCGCCGACGCGCGGACGGTTTGCGCACGTCATGTCGTGGCCGCCGATCTGCGCGGAGACTGGGCGGGCGCCCTGCGCGCGAGCGGATTCCGGGCCGAGGTCCCGACCCACTGGATCGACGAGGGTGTCCTCGGCTATCTGCGGCGCGAGGAAGCGCTTCGGGTGGTGGACACGCTCACCGACCTGTCCGCGCCGGGCAGTCGCTTCGGTGTCGCCCAGTTCGACTCCGACCAGCACAGCGAGCGATACGCCGAACTGCGCCGCTTGGTGCGGCCCGGGGCCGACGGGCCGCGCGAACCGAGTGGACTGGGACCGGAGGCCGGACAATGGCTCGCCGAGCACGGATGGCGAACCACCTTCCGGGCCTGGGACGATCTGGTGGCGCCACTCGGCCGTCCGGCCGCTCTGGGCAGCCGGGATCTGGGACTCGTCCTCGCGGTGCGCCGGTAGCCCGCCGCCGGCTTCCCCGCCGCGACCAGTGGCCCCGCTCACAGCGCGATATGCCTGGTGAAAACGGGGTTCGACGCGCTGCTACGCTGCTTGCCGTAAGACATCCTTTAACGGACCGTCCGGTGAGGCGGGGAAGGAGGTCGGCATGGCCGTGCCCGAAGAACGGGCCGCCAAGTCCGGCGCTGCGGAGACATCGCAGCGACATACCCCGGAGTGGGTGGCGGCGGGGCGAGAGCTGTTGTCGGCTTCGGATGTCGGGCGGACCGTCGCGCGCATCGCGCACCAGATCATCGAGAAGACCGCGCTGGACTCGGGCGAACCGGACGCGCCGCGGGTGGTGCTGATCGGCATTCCCACCCGGGGAACGACCCTGGCCGCGCGGCTCACCGAGAAGATCGAGGAATTCTCCGGCGTCCGCCCGGCTCTGGGCTCGCTCGACATCACGCTGTACCGCGACGATCTGCGCAGCCGCCCGCACCGGCCGCTGGAACGCACCTCCGTTCCGGAAGGCGGCATCGAGGACGCGCTGGTGGTCCTGGTCGACGACGTGCTGTTCTCCGGTCGCACCGTCCGCTCCGCCCTCGACGGCCTGCGTGATCTGGGCCGCCCGCGCGCGGTGCAGCTGGCGGTGCTCATCGACCGCGGTCACCGCGAACTGCCGATCCGCGCCGATTACGTCGGCAAGAACGTACCGACCAGCCGTTCCGAGGACATCTCGGTGCTGCTGACCGAACACGACGGCCGTGACGGCGTCTACCTGCATCAGGAGGAGGCGTGATGGGTATGCCGCACGCCGGCTCGCGGCAGGAGGCAGGCGCGTGAGGCATCTGCTGTCGGTCGCCGCGCTCGATCGCGCGGCCGCGAACGAGCTGCTCGACGAGGCCGAACGCTTCGAACAGGCCCTGCTCGGCCGTGAGGTGCACAAGCTGCCCACGCTGCGCGGACGCACCGTGATGACGGTCTTCTACGAGAACTCCACCCGGACGCGGGTGTCGTTCGAGGTGGCGGGCAAGTGGATGAGCGCGGACGTGATCAACGTCAGCGCGAGCAGCTCCTCGGTCGCCAAGGGCGAATCGCTGCGCGACACCGCGCTGACCTTGCACGCCGCGGGAGCCGACGCACTGATCGTGCGGCACCCGGCCTCCGGCGCCGCGCACCAGATCGCGCGCTGGATGGACGAGTGGGCGGTCTCGGCCGGGCGCACCTCCGGTCCGGCGGTCATCAACGCGGGTGACGGCACGCATGAGCATCCGACCCAGGCTCTGCTGGACGCGCTGACGCTCCGGCAGCGGCTCGGCGACATCGAGGGCAAGCGGGTCGTCATCGTCGGTGACATCCTGCACAGCCGGGTGGCCCGATCCAACGTCTTCCTGCTGGCCACGCTCGGCGCGGAGGTCGTGCTGGTCGCCCCGCGCACACTGCTGCCGGTCGGCGTGCAGGCCTGGCCCGCTCGCGTCTCGCACCATCTGGACGCCGAGCTGATCGGCGCCGACGCGGTGCTGATGCTGCGCGTGCAGGCCGAGCGGATGAACGGCGGATTCTTCCCGTCGGCCCGCGAGTACTCGATCACCTACGGGCTGTCCGAGCGCAGGCTGGCGCTGCTGGAGGACCACGCCGTCGTGCTGCACCCCGGCCCGATGCTGCGTGGCATGGAAATCGCGTCCTCGGTCGCGGACTCTCCGAAAGCCGCTGTGCTGCAACAGGTCACCAACGGCGTGCACGTGCGGATGGCGGTGCTGTTCCGCCTGCTCGTCGGGACCCAGGAGGCAGTCGCATGAGTGCCGTGACCGCGCAGGGCGCCGCTGGTGCCGGAGAGGACGCAGCATGAGTGAGCACACCGCCGTCTTGATCAAGGGCGCGCTGCTGTACGGCGAGGGCGAACCGGTCGACGTGCTCGTCGCCGACGGCGAGATCCGCCGGATCGGCACCCATCTGGACGTCGTCGACGCCGAGATCATCGAGGCGCACGGCCAGATCCTGCTGCCGGGCTTCGTCGACTTGCACACCCACCTGCGCGAGCCGGGCCGCGAGGACACCGAGACCATCGAGTCGGGATCCGCGGCCGCCGCGCTGGGCGGCTACACCGCGGTGTTCGCGATGGCCAACACCAACCCGGTCGCCGACTCGGTGGTCGTCACCGATCACGTGTGGCGACGCGGCCGGGAGGTCGGCCTGGTCGACGTGTATCCGGTCGGCGCGGTCACCGTCGGGCTCGAGGGCAAGCAGCTCGCCGAGATGGGGACCATGGCCGCGGGCGTGGGCGCCGTGCGCATGTTCTCCGACGACGGCCATTGCGTCTACGACCCGCTGATCATGCGCCGCGCCCTGGAGTACGCGAACTCGCTCGGGGTGCTGATCGCCCAGCACGCGGAGGAGCCGCGACTGACCAAGGGCGCCATCGCGCACGAGGGGCCCACCGCGGCCCGGCTGGGGCTGGCCGGCTGGCCGCGCGCGGCCGAGGAATCCATCGTGGCGCGCGACGCCCTGCTGGCGCGGGACGCCGGCGCGCGGGTGCACATCTGCCACGCGTCCACGGCGGGCACCGTGGAGCTGGTGCGGTGGGCGAAATCCCAGGGCATCTCCATCACCGCCGAGGTCACCCCGCACCACCTGCTGCTGGACGACTCGCGGCTGGAGACCTACGACGCGGTCAACAAGGTCAATCCGCCGCTGCGCGAGGCGTCCGACGCCGCCGCGCTGCGGCAGGCGCTGGCGGAGGGGATCATCGACTGCGTCGCCACCGACCACGCGCCGCACGCCGAGCAGGACAAGTGCTGCGAGTTCGCCGCCGCCCGGCCCGGCATGCTGGGACTGGAGACGGCGCTGTCGATCATCGTGCGGACCATGGTCGAGCCCGGGCTGCTGGACTGGCGCGGCGTCGCCCGCGTGATGAGCGAGCGCCCGGCCGCGATCGTCGGCCTGGACGAGCACGGCAGGCCGCTCGAGGTCGGCGAGCCGGCCAACCTGACGCTGGTCGACCCGAAGGCGAGCTGGACGGTGCGCGGCAAGGAACTGGCCAGCATCTCGAACAACACGCCGTTCGAGGCGATGACCTTCCCGGCGCGGGTGACGGCGACGCTGCTGCGCGGCCGGGTCACCGCCAGGGACGGCAAGGCGCTGGGCCACCGGGCGGAGGCATAGATGAGTGACCGAGGCGCGGCCCTTCGAGGAGGTTCGTAGTGGAGAGAACACTCTGGGTGGTGGGGCTGCTGGTGCTGTTCGCGGTCTGCCTCTGGCTGATGTACCGGGGTTGGCGCAACCGTGCGGCGCGTCAGGCAGAGCGCATCGGCACGTTGCCCGCCGTGCCCGCCGAACTCGGCGCGCAAGTGCTGGAGCCGACCACCGGCCTCTACCTGGGCAGCACGATCGCGCCCAGCTGGCAGGACCGGATCACGGTGGGGGACCTGGGTTTCCGGGCCACCGCGGAACTCACGCGGTTCGAACGGGGGATTCTGCTCGAACGTGACGGCGCGACGGTGATCTGGATTCCGCAGGAATCCATCACCGCGGTGCGCACCGAACGCGGCCACGCGGGCAAAGTGATGACGGAAGATGGTGTGCTGGTCATTCGCTGGAAGCTGCCGACCGGAACCGAGATCGATACGGGTTTCCGCGGCGACGACAAGTCGGTCTACCCGGCTTGGCGCCGGCTTCCGGCGGCGGATCAGAGCGGGACGATGACGGGAGATGACGAGGGATGACAGGAGAAGCAGCACTGGTGCTGGAGGACGGCCGGGTATTCCGCGGCCGGGCCTACGGCGCCGTGGGCCAGACGCTCGGTGAGGCGGTGTTCTGCACCGCGATGACCGGGTATCAGGAGACCCTCACCGACCCGTCCTACCACCGCCAGATCGTGGTGGCGGCCGCGCCGCAGATCGGCAACACCGGCTGGAACGACGAGGACGACGAGTCCACCAAGATCTGGGTCGCCGGGTACGCGGTGCGCGACCCCGCGCGACGCGCGTCCAACTGGCGCGCCACCAGGACGCTGCCGGACGAGCTGGAACGGCAGCAGGTCGTCGGCATCGCGGGCATCGACACCCGCGCGCTGGTCCGTCACCTGCGCACCCGTGGCTCGATGAAGGCGGGCATCTTCTCCGGTGCCGCGCTGGCGGCGGCCGACGAGCTGGTGGCCAGGGTGAACGGGCAGCCGTCCATGCTGGGCGCCGACCTGGCCGGTGAGGTGACCACCGACGCGCTCTACACGATCGAGCCGGACGGCGACCACCGGCGCACGGTCGTCGCGGTCGACCTCGGGATCAAGACCAACACCCCGCGCATGTTCGCGCAGCGCGGCATGCGGGTGCACGTGGTGTCCTCGACCACCACGCTGGACCAGATCCTCGAACTGAAGCCGGACGGGGTCTTCCTGTCCAACGGCCCCGGCGACCCGGCCACCGCCGACACGGCGGTCGAGCTGACCCGGGGCGTGCTGGGCACGGGTCTGCCGCTGTTCGGCATCTGCTTCGGCAACCAGATCCTCGGCCGCGCGCTCGGCCGGGGCACCTACAAGATGAAGTTCGGCCACCGCGGTATCAACATCCCGGTGGTGGAGCACGAGACCGGCCGGATCTCGATCACCGCGCAGAACCACGGCTTCGCGCTGGAGGGCGAGCGGGGCGAGCGGTTCGACACCCCCTTCGGCACCGCCGAGGTGAGTCACGTCTGCGCCAACGACGGCACGGTGGAAGGCGTGCGGCTGGTCGACGGCCGGGCCTTCTCCGTGCAGTACCACCCGGAGGCCGCCGCCGGTCCCCACGACGCCGCGTACCTGTTCGACCGTTTCGCCGGTCTCATGGAAGGAGCCTGATGCCTCGCCGCGAGGATCTGAAGCACATCCTGGTGATCGGTTCTGGCCCGATCGTCATCGGCCAGGCGTGCGAATTCGACTACTCCGGCACGCAGGCGTGCCGGGTGCTGCGGGCCGAGGGCCTGCGGGTGTCGCTGGTCAACTCGAACCCGGCGACGATCATGACCGACCCGGAGTTCGCCGACTCCACCTACGTGGAGCCGATCACGCCGGAGTTCGTGGAGAAGGTCATCGACAAGGAGCGTCCGGACGCCATCCTGGCCACCCTGGGTGGTCAGACCGCGCTGAACACCGCGGTCGCGCTGCACGAGCGCGGTGTGCTGGAGAAGTACGGCGTGGAGCTGATCGGCGCCGACTTCGACGCGATCCAGCGTGGTGAGGACCGGCAGAAGTTCAAGGACATCGTGGCCAAGGTGGGTGGCGAGAGCGCCCGCTCGCGGGTCTGCTTCACCATGGACGAGGTCCGCGAGACGGTCGCCGAACTCGGTTACCCCGTGGTGGTGCGGCCCTCGTTCACCATGGGCGGCCTCGGTTCCGGCATGGCGTACAACGAAGCCGACCTCGATCGCATCGCCGGCGGCGGTCTGGCCGCCTCGCCCACCGCGAACGTCCTCATCGAGGAGTCCATCCTCGGCTGGAAGGAATACGAGCTCGAGCTGATGCGTGACGGCCGCGACAACGTCGTGGTGGTCTGCTCGATCGAGAACGTCGACCCGATGGGCGTGCACACCGGCGACTCGATGACCGTCGCCCCGGCGATGACGCTCACCGACCGTGAGTACCAGAAGCTGCGCGATCTCGGCATCGCCATCCTGCGCGAGGTCGGCGTGGACACCGGCGGCTGCAACATCCAGTTCGCGGTGAACCCGAGCGACGGCCGCCTGATCGTCATCGAGATGAACCCGCGCGTGTCGCGCTCGTCCGCGCTGGCGTCGAAGGCCACGGGCTTCCCGATCGCGAAGATCGCCGCCAAGCTGGCCATCGGCTACACGCTCGACGAGATCGTCAACGACATCACCAAGGAAACCCCGGCCTGCTTCGAGCCGACCCTCGACTACGTGGTCGTCAAGGCGCCGCGGTTCGCGTTCGAGAAGTTCCCCGGCGCCGACGGCACGCTCACCACCACCATGAAGTCCGTCGGCGAGGCGATGTCGCTCGGCCGCAACTTCACCGAGGCGCTGGGCAAAGTGCTGCGCTCGCTGGAAACCAAGGCAGCGGGCTTCTGGACCCAGGACGACGGCGCGTGGACCGACGTGGAGGCGATCCTGGAGGATCTGCGCACCCCCACCGAGGGACGCATCTACCAGGTGGAGCGCGCTCTGCGGTTGGGCGCGAGCATCGAGGACGTCGCCGCGGCCTCCGGCATCGACCCGTGGTTCGTCGCGGAGGTGGCCGGTTTGGTCGAGCTGCGCCAGGAGATCCTCGACGCGCCCGTGCTGGACGAGCCGCTGCTGCGGCGGGCCAAGCACTACGGCCTGTCCGATCGCCAGCTGGCCGCGCTGCGGCCGGAGCTGGCGGGGGAGACCGGCGTGCGCGCGCTGCGGCACCGGCTCGGCGTCCGCCCGGTCTTCAAGACCGTCGACACCTGCGCCGCCGAGTTCGAGGCCAAGACCCCGTACCACTACTCGGCCTACGAACTCGACCCCGCGGCCGAGTCCGAGGTGGCGCCGCAGCGCGAGCGCGAGAAGGTGATCATCCTCGGATCCGGGCCCAACCGGATCGGCCAGGGCATCGAGTTCGACTACTCGTGTGTCCACGCGGCGCAGACGCTGTCGCAGGCGGGTTACGAGACGGTGATGGTCAACTGCAACCCCGAGACGGTCTCCACCGACTACGACACCGCCGATCGCCTCTACTTCGAGCCGCTGACCTTCGAAGACGTGCTCGAGGTGTATCACGCCGAATGCGAGTCGGGCGTCGTGGCGGGCGTCATCGTGCAGCTGGGCGGACAGACGCCGCTCGGCCTCGCGCAGCGGCTCACCGCGGCGGGCGTGCCGGTGGTGGGCACCAGCGCGGCCGCCATCGACCTGGCCGAGGATCGCGGCGAGTTCGGCGACGTGCTGGTCGCGGCCGGGCTGCCCGCGCCGAAGTACGGCACCGCGACCACGTTCGCGCAGGCGCGCAAGATCGCCGCCGACATCGGTTACCCCGTGCTGGTGCGCCCGTCCTACGTGCTCGGCGGCCGCGGCATGGAGATCGTGTACGACGAGAACTCCCTGGAGGGCTACATCTCCCGCGCGACCGAGCTCAGCCCGGAGCACCCGGTGCTGGTCGACCGGTTCCTGGAGGACGCGATCGAGATCGACGTCGACGCGCTGTGCGACGGCGAGGAGGTCTACCTCGGCGGCGTGATGGAGCACATCGAGGAAGCGGGCATCCACTCCGGCGACTCCGCGTGCGCGCTGCCGCCGATCACGCTGGGCCGCAGCGACATCGAGGCGGTGCGCCGCTCGACCGTGGCGCTGGCCAAGGGCATCGGCGTGCGCGGCCTGCTCAACGTGCAGTACGCGCTCAAGGACGACGTGCTCTACGTGCTGGAGGCCAATCCGCGGGCGAGCCGGACCGTCCCGTTCGTGTCCAAGGCCACCGCGGTGCCGCTGGCCAAGGCCGCGGCGCGGATCATGCTCGGCGCCACCATCGCCGAACTCCGCAAGGAGGGCATGCTGCCGAGCGAGGGCGACGGCGGGCACGTCGCGCTGGACGCTCCGGTCGCGGTCAAGGAGGCCGTGCTGCCGTTCCATCGCTTCCGGCGCGCCGACGGCAGCGGCATCGATTCGCTGCTGTCGCCGGAAATGAAGTCCACCGGCGAGGTGATGGGCATCGACGCCGATTTCGGCACCGCCTTCGCCAAGAGCCAGACCGCCGCCTACGGCTCGCTGCCCACCGAGGGCACCGTGTTCGTCTCGATCGCCAACCGGGACAAGCGCGCGATGGTCTTCCCGGTGAAGCGCCTGCACGACCTCGGCTTCCGCATCCTCGCCACCGAGGGCACCGCGGAGATGCTGCGCCGCAACGGGATTCCGTGCGAGCAGGTGCGCAAGCACTCCGAGGTGAGCCCGGACGACGAGCCGACGATCGTGGAGCAGATCCGCGACGGCGAGGTCGACATGGTGTTCAACACGCCCTACGGCAACTCCGGCCCGCGGGTGGACGGCTACGAGATCCGCAGCGCGGCGGTCGGGGTGAACATCCCGTGTATCACCACCGTGCAGGGTGCGGCGGCCGCGGTGCAGGGCATCGAGGCCAGCATCAACGGCGGCATCGGGGTGCGGTCCCTGCAGGAACTGCACTCGGTGCTGCGTGGGTGAGCCGCGACCGGACGGAGTGGGCGAGATGAAGACCTTCGGCGAGCGCTTGCGGCACGCGATGCGGGACTTCGGGCCCGTCTGCGTCGGGATCGATCCGCATCCCGAACTGCTGCGGTCCTGGGGCCTCACCGAGGACGTCGAGGGCCTCGAACGCTTCGCCGAGATCTGCGTGGAGGCGTTCGACGGCCTGGTCGCCCTGGTCAAGCCGCAGGTCGCGTTCTTCGAGGCCTACGGCTCCGGCGGTCTGGCGGTTCTGGAGCGCGCCATCGCGGTGCTGCGCGCCTCGGGGACTCTGGTGCTCGCCGACGCCAAGCGCGGCGACATCGGGTCCACCATGGACGCCTACGCCCGGACCTGGCTGGCCGACGGCCCACTCGGGTCCGACGCGGTGACGGTCTCGCCGTATCTGGGATTCGGCTCCCTGGCACCGGCGCTGGCGCTCGCCGAGGCCGGTCACCGCGGCGTCTTCGTGCTCGCGGCCACCTCGAACCCCGAGGGAGCGCAGGTGCAGCGGGCGGTCGCCGCCGACGGCCGCACGGTCGCGCAGACGATGGTCGACGAGGTCGCGGCGCGCAACGCGGGCGCGGAGTTCGGTTCGGTCGGCGTCGTGGTCGGGGCCACGCTCAGCGCGGCGCCGGACTTGTCCTCGCTCAACGGCCCGATCCTCATGCCCGGGGTGGGCGCCCAGGGCGGCGGTCCGGAAAGCATTCGGGACCTCGTGCCGGAGCCGATGCTCGGGTCCGTGGTCCCGAACGTCTCGCGCGAGGTGCTGAAGGCGGGACCGACCGTCCCGGCACTGCGTGCCAGAGCGCAGGCGTTCCAGGACGCGTTCGCGTTCCTGCAGAAATGACCGCGAAAGGCCGGCGCACCCGCGCCGGCCTTTCGCCTTTTCCGCCTGCTGTGTGTGCAGGTGTTCGCACACACGTGCCCCTTATCGGGGTCTGTGCGGGCTCCTGGGCCGATTTCGGGGTTGATCCGTGCACCGGGATGGGCATATCGCTCCTGGGCCGGTGTACAGGGCCGGAAACCGGCACCGGATGCCGGTCATCGCGGCCGAATCGGCTCGGATGTGACGCGCGACACGCGCAAAAAACTCGCGACACGCGGAGAATTTCCAGAAAGTTCCTGGTAGGGCGCGCGCGGGGTTGCTGGAGAGATGCGCCGCCGTGTCGCAACCCTTCCGCAAACCATTCGGTTTGTCGAAAACGCCCTGATGGAGGCCCTTTTCGTGGAGCCGGCGCGGTGATGCGCTCGATGGCGCGGGCGGGACCGGCTCCAGGCAGCCGGTGCGCGGTGCTGATCCCGAATCATGCGCTGACCTGGGGGGTGGGTTCGCAATCAGCGGACGTCGTGGGTACGGTCGCTGAGACTGCCGGGTTACCGGCAGGAGTTGATGCAATGAACGATGAGACGGAGGAACCGTGGCCCTTCCCCAGCTGACTGACGAGCAGCGCGCCGCTGCTTTGGAGAAGGCGGCTGCCGCTCGCCGCGCTCGGGCGGAGCTCAAGGAGCGCTTGAAGCGTGGCGGCACCAACCTGAAGCAGGTCCTCACCGACGCCGAGACCGACGAGATCCTCGGCAAGATGAAGGTGTCGGCGTTGCTGGAGGCCCTGCCGAAGGTGGGCAAGGTCAAGGCGGCGGAAATCATGAGCGAGCTGGAGATCGCCCCCACCCGGCGGCTGCGCGGACTCGGCGACCGGCAGCGCAAGGCGCTGCTGGCCCGGTTCGACTTCGACGCCTGACGACGAGGGTGATCGAACACACGCGGAAGGGTCGACTGGTCGTACTGGTCGGCCCCTCGGCCGTGGGCAAGTCCACCGTGGTCCGCTGTGTCCGCGAACGACTGCCCGACCTGGTCTTCAGCGTGTCGGCAACGACCCGGGCCCCGCGGCCCGGGGAGGTCGACGGCCTCGACTACCACTTCGTCTCCCGTGCGGAGTTCGACGCGATGATCGAGGCGGGTGAGCTGCTCGAATGGGCGGAAATCCACGGCGGTTTGCAGCGTTCGGGCACCCCCGCCGGGCCGGTGCGCGCCGCTCTGGCGGAGGGCTTGCCGGTGCTGGTCGAAGTGGATCTGGAAGGTGCGCGATCGGTGCGCCGGGCGATCCCGGACGCGATCCTGGTGTTCCTGGCCCCGCCGAGCTGGGAGGAGTTGGTGGCGCGGCTGACCTCGCGCGGCACCGAGTCGCCCGAGGTGATCGAGCGCCGCCTGGAGACGGCGAGGATCGAGCTGGCCGCCTGTGACGAGTTCGACATCGTCATCGTGAACGACGAGGTGACCAGCGCCTGTGAGCAGTTGGTATCGTTGTTCGTTAGCACAAATTCGAGTTCGTGACCTCCCCAACACCAGGAGTCCCCCTAGTGAGCAGTACGGACACCAAGACCGCGCCCGCCTACGACACGCCGGTCGGCCTCACCAACCCGCCGATCGACGAGCTGCTCGAGCGCACGTCGTCCAAGTACGCCCTGGTCATCTACGCGGCCAAGCGGGCCCGGCAGATCAACGACTACTACAACCAGCTCGGCGACGGCATCCTCGAGTACGTCGGCCCGCTGGTCGAGCCGGGTCTGCAGGAGAAGCCGCTGTCGGTCGCCCTGCGCGAGATCCACTCCGACCTGCTCGAGCACTCCGAAGGCGAGTGAGGCGAACCGCGTTCGCCGTGACCACGACTAGGCCGGAGGCGTAGTGACCACAAGGATCGTCGTCGGCGTAGCCGGAGGGATCGCCGCCTACAAGGCGTGCTCTCTGGTCCGGCGATTCACCGAGACCGGACACGACGTCCGGGTGATCCCCACCACCTCGGCGCTGGAGTTCGTCGGCAAGGCGACCTTCGAGGCGTTGTCCGGAAACCCGGTGCACACCGGCGTGTTCTCCGACGTGCCGGAGGTTCCGCATGTTCGGCTGGGCCAGGAGGCGGACCTGGTGGTCATCGCCCCGGCGACCGCCGACCTCATGGCCCGCGCCGCGTCCGGCCGGGCCGACGACCTGCTCACCGCCACGCTGCTGACGGCCCGATGTCCGATCTTGTTCGCGCCCGCGATGCATACCGAGATGTGGGAGCATCCCGCGACTGCCGCGAACGTCGCGACGCTGCGCGCCCGCGGTGCGATCGTCATGGAGCCCGCGGCGGGCCGGCTCACCGGCGCCGACACCGGCCCGGGACGACTGCCCGAGCCCGAGGAGATCTTCGGCCTCGCGTCGCTGCTCATGGAGCGCGCCGACGCGATCCCGCGGGATCTGGAGGGCCGCCGGGTCGTCATCACGGCGGGCGGCACCAGGGAACCGCTGGATCCGGTGCGTTTCCTCGGCAACCGCAGCTCCGGCAAGCAGGGTTACGCGCTCGCGCGGGTCGCCGCCCAGCGCGGCGCCCACGTCACGCTGATCGCGGGCAACACGATCGAGATGGCGGCGCCTGCCGCTGTCGACCTGGTGCACATCACCACCGCCGAACAGCTGAAGACCGCCGTCGACAAGCACGCCGTCGGCTCCGACGCGGTGATCATGGCCGCGGCGGTCGCCGATTTCCGGCCGACCAACGTCGCCGCCGCCAAGATCAAGAAGGGCGCGGGCGAGCCCGACGTCATTCCGCTGACCAAGACCGACGACATCCTCGCCGGACTGGTGCAGGCGCGCCGCGACGGGCAGTTGCCCGGCACCGCGATCGTCGGCTTCGCCGCCGAGACCGGTGACGAGCACGGCGACGTCCTCACCCACGCGCGGGCCAAACTCGCCCGCAAGGGCTGCGACCTGCTCGTGGTCAACGCGGTCGGGGAGGGCAAGGCGTTCGAGGTGGACACCAACGACGGCTGGCTGCTCGGCGCGGACGGCACCGAACAGGCGCTCGATCACGGCTCGAAGGCCTTGCTGGCCAGCCGTGTGCTCGACGCGCTGAGCGTGTTGCTGCGCTGAACCGGGCGGCGTGCCTGTCAGGATTGCCATCCGATCCGTCGTTCGTCGGCGGTGTCGTCGAGTTTTCGGCACCTCCGGGACACCGGGAATTCAGCTGTCCGCAGTGGCTGTGTAGTTGGGGTCCGCCCTGTCGGTGATTTGGAATAGTCTGAGATGTAAGGGTTGCGACATAGCGTTACTGTCGCAAGCCGATACGAGTAACCCGTTGAGGGAGAGGGAAGAACTGTGCGCACGTCCGGGAGCCGGCTTTTCACCAGTGAGTCCGTGACCGAAGGTCATCCGGACAAAATCTGTGATGCCATCAGCGATTCCATTCTCGACGCGTTGCTCGCGGAGGATCCGCGCAGCCGGGTCGCGGTGGAAACCCTCGTGACGACCGGCCAGGTCCACGTCGCGGGTGAGGTCACCACATCGGCGTATGCCGATATTCCCCGTATTGTCCGGGAAAAGGTCCTGGAAATCGGATATGACTCGTCGGCAAAGGGTTTCGACGGAAATTCCTGCGGTGTGAATATCGCGATCGGCGCGCAGTCGCCGGATATCGCGCAGGGCGTCGACACCTCGCACGAAGCGCGTATCGGCGGCTCCGACGACGAGATCGAGCGGCAGGGCGCCGGCGATCAGGGCTTGATGTTCGGTTACGCCACCAAGGACACTCCCGAGCTGATGCCGCTGCCGATCGCGCTCGCGCACCGGCTGTCGCGCCGCCTGACCGAGGTGCGCAAGTCCGGGGTGCTGCCCTACCTGCGCCCGGACGGCAAGACCCAGGTCACCATCGAGTACGAGGGCGATCGTCCGGTCCGCCTGGACACGGTGGTCGTCTCCACTCAGCACGCCGCCGACATCGACCTGGACAACCTGCTCGCGCCCGACATCCGCGAGAAGGTGCTCGACGCGGTGCTCGCCGACCTGGACGTGCCGAGCCTGGACATCTCGGACATCCGCCTGCTGGTCAACCCGACCGGCAAGTTCGTGCTCGGTGGCCCGATGGGCGACGCGGGACTGACCGGCCGCAAGATCATCGTCGACACCTACGGCGGCATGGCCCGGCACGGTGGCGGCGCCTTCTCCGGCAAGGATCCGTCGAAGGTGGACCGCTCGGCCGCCTACGCCATGCGCTGGGTCGCCAAGAACGTGGTGGCGGCCGATCTGGCCGACCGGGTCGAGGTCCAGGTGGCCTATGCGATCGGCAAGGCGGCTCCGGTCGGCTTGTTCGTCGAGACCTTCGGCACCGAGAAGGTGGATCCGGCCCGCATCTCCACCGCCATCACCGAGGTCTTCGACCTGCGTCCCGGCGCGATCATCCGCGACCTGGACCTGTTGCGCCCGATCTACGCGCCGACCGCCGCGTACGGCCACTTCGGCCGCACCGACGTCGACCTGCCGTGGGAGCACACCGACCGCGCGGACAAGTTGCGCGCGGCCATCGGGCTCTGACCTCGATCAGGTCCGAGTGAACGAACCCGCGGCGGACACCTCCGCCACCGAGGCGGACGGTCCGGCCGCGGGTACCCCGGGCGTGGCGCTGCCGATCGCCCGGGTGCTTCCGCTGTTGTCGCCGGCGCATCTCGACCGCGACTTCGACTACCTGGTGCCCCCCGAGCTGGACGAGATCGCCCAGCCGGGGGTCCGGGTGCGTGTCCGTTTCGCCGGTCGGCTGGTCGACGGGTATCTCCTGGCGCGGTCGGCGCACAGTGACCACGGCGGGAAGCTGGTCAAGCTCGAACGCGTCGTTTCCGGCGAGCGGGTGCTGACCCCGGAGATTCTGGAACTGGCGGACAAGGTGGCAGCCCGCTACGCGGGTACCCGCGCCGATGTCCTGCGGCTTGCCATTCCACCGCGCCATGCCCGCACGGAAATCGGCGGGAAGAAGAAGTCCGGTGGGGCACAGGACAATTCCGACGATCCCACGGGTCCCTCTTCTGCTTCCCCTGGGACATCGGGGGGCGCCGGCGGGGCCGGGATGTCATGTGAACCGGCGGTTTCCGTGCAGAACGCGGACACGAACTCCACGCCCGCCGCGTTACCCCGCACTCCGCGTCCTGCGGATTCTGCTGTGTCGCAAGCCGATTCGGTGGACGTCTCCCACGAGACCGCGCGAGAGCCTACCGAAACCGTCGACGCGGCTGAGCCGGGCGATCCGGACCCTGCGAGCTGGGACACCGCCCGAGATGCGGGCTCGCCCGAGGGGGACACTGCTGCGCTCGAAGGCCAGTCCTCCTCCGCGCCAATAGAACCGCGCTCCGAAGGCGGAGGGGTTCCCGCGGCAACCGGCAGCGGCGCGGAGACGGGCTGTGCGGACTCGGCGCTCGAGGCCGTGGATCTCGCTGCGTGGGAGCGTTACGTGCACGGCTCGGCATTCGTCGGTGCGCTCGCGCAAGCGAAAGGGGCACGCGCGGCGTGGCAGGCACTGCCCGGCGAGGACTGGCCACGGCGGCTGGCGGAACTCGCCGCCGTGGTGGCCCGGCAGGGGCGCAGCGCGATCCTCATGGTCCCCGACCAACGCGACCTCGATCGGGTGCTGGCGGAATGCGTTCGACTGGTGGGCGACTCCGCCGTCGGGCTGGCCGCCGGCCTCGGCCCCGCGGCACGGTACCGGCGTTGGCTCGCGGTGCTGCGCGGTTCGGCGCGCGTGGTGGTCGGCACGCGGAGCGCGGTATTCGCACCCGCGGGTGAACTCGGGTTGATCGCGCTGTGGGACGACGGCGACGACACCTACGCCGAACCGCGCGCACCGTATCCGCACACGCGCGAGGTGGCGATGTTGCGGGCACACGAGACGGGAGCGGCATTCGTCGCGGCGGGTTTCGCGCGGACCGCGGAGATCCAAGCGGTGGTCGATTCCGGCTGGGCGCACGATCTGGTCGCCGATCGCGCGGTGCTGCGCAAGGCCGCGCCGCGAATCAGCGCACCGGGTGACAGCGATCTCGCGTTGGAGCGCGATCCGGTCGCGCGTGCCGTCCGGATTCCCGGCGTCGCCTTCGCGGCTGCCCGCGCCGCGTTGAAGGAGGGCGCGCCGGTGCTGGTGCAAGTGCCGCGCCGGGGGTACATCCCCGCGCTGGCCTGCGGGAAGTGTCGTACTCCGGCGCGGTGTAGACATTGCAACGGACCGCTTGCGCTGCCCGGCACCGGCCGATCGGCCGATGCCGCTGCCTCCGCGCAGAGCCCCGCTTGCCGCTGGTGCGGGATCACCGAGGCCGCCTTCCGATGCTCCACCTGCGGTTCGCGCGCGCTGCGCGCCGTGGTGATCGGGGCCGCGCGCACGGCGGAGGAACTCGGTCGCGCCTTTCCCGGCGTGCCGATCCGTGGTTCCGGCGGCGGCACCGTGCTCGACACCGTGGAGCAGGGTCCGCAGGTGGTCGTGGCCACAGTCGGCGCCGAACCCGTGGCCCCCGGCGGGTACGGCGTCGCGCTGCTGCTCGACGGATGGGCCTTGCTCGGCCGCGCCGACCTGCGAGCCGCCGAGGACGCGCTGCGCCGCTGGATGGCCGCCGCGGCGCTGGTGCGCGCGCACGGCCAGGTCGTCATCGTGGCCGAGCCGTCCATCCCCACCGTGCAGGCACTGGTCCGATGGGATCCGGTCGGCGCGGCGCGCGCGGAGGTCGCGGCGCGGGCCGAGGTGGGCTTCCCGCCCGCGGTCCGGCTCGCCGCGATCGACGGCACCGCCGACACCATCGCCGAACTGCTCGCGGCGGCGGACCTGCCCGATACGGTCGACCGACTCGGACCGGTGCCGCTGCCGGACGGCGCCCGCAAACCGTTCTCCTCCGGCGATGCGCCCGCCGAAGTCGAACGCTTGCTCCTGCGGGTGGAGCGCCGCCGGGGATCGGCGCTCGCGCGTGCCCTGCGCGCCGCCCAGGCGGTCCGCAGCACGCATCGTTCCGACGCCCCGCTCCGCGTGCAGATCGACCCGGTCGACATAGGCTGACGCGAGCGGAGCGAAAAGTCCCCGGTCGACCTTCGCCGACCGCACTGCAGCACACCGGCCGCTCCCGTCAGCGGCGGTACGACAGCGCTGGTCAGTCCAACGCCGCACCCGGGCGAGGACCGCTTCGCAGCCCGCTACCGAGCGTCAGGCGAAAGCCGCTCGATTGCGAACGGCCCAGTCGGCGTATTTCGTGGCCGGCCGTCCGAGTACGCGCGGCACGTCGGGGCTGATCCGCTGCTCGGCGGCGGTCGGCTCGCCGAGGATCGTCAGCGTGTGCTCCACCACCGGTTCGGGCATGAACTCGAGCATTGCCGAATGCGCCTGCGCCCGAGTCAGTTCCACGAATCGCAGCGGCTCGCCCAGCGCTTCGCCGAGCGCTTCTGCCTGGGCCCGCGGTGTGGCGAGTTCGGGTCCGGTCAGGGTGTAGACCTGCCCGGCGTGCCGGTCGTCGCGCAACACCGCCGCTGCGACGGCGGCGATATCGGCCGGATCGATCGAGGGAAGACCGACATCGCCGAACGGCGCGGCGACCAGACGCTGCGCACGCACCGCATCCGCCCACGCGTAGGTGTTGGAGAAGAACCCGCCCGGGCGCAGGAAGGTCCATGCCAGCCCGGAGTCCCTGATCGCCTGTTCATAGGCGACGAGCCGGGCGTACCCCGCCGCGTCCGGACGAGTGGCTACGCCTTGTGAGGACACGAAGACCACGCGCCGCACACCGCCCGCCGCGGCGACCTTCAGCACCTGCTCGGGTTCCGGGCCGGCTACCAACTGCTCACCGGCGACCAAGAGGAACAGGGTGTCGGCTCCCGTGACGGCGGGGGAGAGGCTGTCCGGCTCGCCCAGATCCGCCCGAACCGAGCGGACCGCGCCGGGGAGGGAGAGATCCGCGTGCCGCGCGACGGCCGTGACCTCCTCGCCGGCGTCCGCCAGCAGACGCACGAGCGGCGCGCCGATATTGCCGGTCGCTCCGGTGACCACGATCATATGTACTCCTTAGTTAGTTGCCTGACTAAATCCAACCTAGCCGATCGCGGCCACGCTGTCTACAGTTAGTTGTGTGACTGACTCAGTGGCGGAGACCAAGCTCGGCAAGCGGGAGCGGCTGATCGAGGCCGCCGTGCGGGTGTTCTATCAACAAGGCGTGGAGAAGACGACGATCGCCGACATCGCCCGGGCCGCGGAGGTCCCGGTCGGTAACGTCTATTACTACTTCAAGACGAAAGACCAGCTCATCGAGGCTGCGATCGGCTCACACGCGCGCATCCTCGACGCCGTCATCGCCGCGAGCGACCAGTATGAGACGCCAGCGGAGCGGCTGAAAGCCCTGATCGCGGGGTGGGTCGCCGATCGCGAGCAGACGGTGCGTTACGGATGCCCGTTCGGCACCTTGTCCTCGGAACTGGACAAGCGGGGCGGTGGGTTGGACACCGCGGCCGCCGAGGTGATGCGCGTTCTGGTGGATTGGGCCGAACGTCAGTTCGCCGCGATGGGGCGTGCCGACGCCGACGAGCTGGCGATCGCCTACGTCGCGGCATATCAGGGAATCTCATTGCTCACCAACACTTTTCGCGATCCCGAACTCATGGTCACCGAAGGGGCGCGGCTGTCGCGCTGGATCGACTCGCTGGGGAACTGAACTCTCGGCAGGGCTCGGCTCGGGAAACCCGGCCTTGCACTCGATGCATTGCCGATATATCGTCGATAGTGTGAATAGAGCACGAGAGCCCTGGGAGGCTGACATGGAAAACCAAGAATTTCGCGAATTCGGCCGGCGCGGCCGCGGGCCGCTGCCCGGTCCGGAAGGCTTCGAACACGGGCGGCGCTTCCGGCGCGGCGGACGTCACGGCTTCGGTCCCGAGTTCGGGCCGGGCTTCGGTCCCGGCTTCGGCCCTGGCTTCGGCCCGCACTTCGGTCGCGGACGCGGCCGCGGGGGCCGGGGCAGGCGCGGTGACGTCCGCGCCGCCGTGCTGTTGCTGCTCGTCGAGCAGCCGATGCACGGGTACGAGCTCATCCAGCAGATCCGCGAGCGCAGCAACGACATCTGGCGGCCGAGCCCCGGATCGATCTACCCCGCGCTGGCGCAACTGGAAGACGAGGGCTTGGTCCTCATCGAGAAGGTCGCCGGGCGCAAGACGGCGAAGCTCACCGAGGCCGGCGCCGAGTATGTCGCCGCGCACCGCGACGAGCTGGGGGATCCCTGGGCGGACGTGCAGCAGGACGTCGGTGCTCAGGCGATGGACCTGCGCGCACTCGTCGGGCAGCTGATGGGGGCGGTGGCGCAGGTCGCCGCGGCCGGTACTCCGCAGCAGGCGGCGCGTGCGGCGGAGTTGCTGACCGAGACCCGCAAGTCCCTCTATCGCATCCTCGCCGAGGACGAGACCCCCGATAAGTAGGGGAGGCGAAACACCCCTATACCGCGCGCATTTCGAGTCGATCGGAGGGATCATTGTGAGATGCGACAGTCGAGTCGAGCGGGAGCTTGGGGTAGTTCACACTTGCGTCGCGCCGTGCTGGCCTTTGTGGTCGCCGGCGCGGCCGCGCTGGGGCCGGGCGTGGCGTCGGCCGGGCCGCTCGGCCTCCGCCCGCCAGACGTGCCGACGGACGCCGCCCCGCCACAATCCGATCACTTGGCCGCCGCCTGGTATCAGAAGAGCCACCCGAACGCGGTCCCGAGCGGTACGAACGACTTCGGCTGCGTGCCCAGCGCCCAGCATCCCCGTCCGGTGGTCCTCGCGCACGGCACCGACTCCTCGGCCTATTCCGACTGGTCGGGAATAGCGCCGCGGCTCACCGCGGCAGGATTCTGCGTCTTCGCGCTGAACTACGGCGGCAAGCCAGGCGCGGACAGTTACGGCACCGAGGACCTGGTACTCAGTGCCTATCAGATCGGCGCGTTCGTCGATCAGGTGCTCGCGGCGACCCGCTCGGCCAAGGTCGACCTGGTCGGATTCTCCCAAGGCGCCAACGTGACTCGGTACTACGTCAACAAGCTGGGCGGTGCGCCCAAGGTCGACCAGTGGGTCGGCCTCGCCTCGCCCAGCTACGGCGGGGTGATGTACGGGCTGGTGCCGGTGGCCCAGGCGATTCCCGGCGCACTGCAGGCGTTCGCCCAGGTGACATCGCTCGCCGCGGTGCAGCAGGCCGAAGGATCGCAGATCATGCTCGAGCTCAACGAGGGCGGCGACACGGTGCCCGGCGTGCGGTACGTGACCGTCGGCAGCCACGTCGACGAGATGATCCAGCCGTTCGAGAACATCGCGCTGCGCGGCCCGGGCGCGCGGAACATCGCCCTGCAGGACCTGTGTCCCGCCGACCTCACCGGGCACTTCCACATGGTGTACGACCCGTTCGTGCAGGAGTTGCTGCTGACTGTGCTGGAGCCGAGCAGTCCCGCACCGGTGTGCCGGCCGGTTCCGCTCGGGACCGGCATTCCCGAAGTCATCATCGCGGGCAATTCCTGAGGCGCGCTCTGCCGAGCCCCTGCATGTCGCGGGTTCACTCGGTCGTCGCCGAGTGCGCGTGGGCCGGTGGGCGCGTGCCGAGCGCACTCGGCGGGAGCGGTTGCCTGCGGCTGATGCGAACCGGCGGGCCGCCATCTCGCTGCCCGCGAACTGGAGGTTGTCTCGGAGTCGACGTCGACGACGTGAATCGCTTGTTTCGACCTTCCTTCGCTCCCGTGCGGATGGTTGCTGTTCGAGGTCCTCGACGCGTTCGCCGCAAGGGGACGCGGCGATCGGCGGACGCCGATGACCTGCGGCGAAGTCCCTCCGTCCATCGATGATCGTGGGACTCGACGACGCTTTCGTGACCGGCGCGGGCAAAGTGTATCCACCGAGTTCAATCATTGATTGAATCAACGATGGAAACGTGCTTGACTGTGCGCATGCCGAAATCGGTCTCCGAAGCCGCGACCACCCGCGCTCGCTTGCTGACCGCCGCCGAACGCCTGCTGCTCGAGGGCCGGTACGACGAGGTGTCGGTGCGGAGCATCTGCGCGCAGGCCGGAGCGAATCCGGCGGCGGTGCACTACCACTTCGGGTCGAAGGACGCCCTGGTCGCCGCGTTGCTCGAGGAGCGGCTGGGACCGGTGTGGGCGGACCGTCTGGCCGCCGTCACCGGCGCGCACGGATCCATCGCCGAGGTGGTCGACGCGGTGATCGAACCGTTCGTCGAGTTGTCCGCCGATCCGGTGGGCCGTCTGCATCTGCGATTGCTGGCGCAATTCGTGCTCGGCAGGCAGGTGACCGAATGGCGGCAGCCCTGGTTCCGCATCGATGCGTGGGTGAGTCTGTTGCCGGGGCTGAGCGAGCGCGAGAGCAGGCGCCGGTGGATGTTGGCGTTCGACCTCGTCATCATGCGATTCGGCAGCGCCGAACACCGGGAGTTGTCGCCGGAGGCGGTGGCCACCCTCCGGGAATTCGTGGTGGCCGGATTGACCGCGCCGACAGGAGAGAAACGATGAACGACGTATTCGCACCGGCCCAGCTCGGGCCGATCACCCTGCGCAATCGGGTGATCAAGGCCGCGACCTTCGAAGGCCGTACACCGGACGCGGTGGTGACCGACGAATTGATCGAGTTCCATCGCGAGGTGGCCGCCGGTGGGGTCGGGATGACAACGGTGGCGTATTGCGCTGTCGCTCCCGGTGGCCGGACCGACCGGCACCAGATCTGGATGCGTCCCGACGCGGTGCCGGGGCTGCGCAGGCTCACCGAGGCCGTCCATGGCGAGGGCGCCGCGGTGAGCGCGCAGATCGGCCATGCCGGCCCGGTGGCGAACGCGGCTTCCAACCGGGCTCCGGCGCTGGCGCCGAGCCGGATGCTCAGCCCGCTCTCGATGCGCATGATGCGAAGCCCCGACGAGAACGGGATCCGCGAACTGGTGGCGGCTCACGCCGACGCGGCGAAGCTGGCGGAGGAGGCGGGCTTCGACGCGGTCGAGATCCATTTCGGGCACAACTATCTGGTGAGCTCGTTCCTGAGCCCGAAGCTGAACCGCCGCTCGGACCGGTACGGCGGCAGCTTGGCCAACCGGGCGCGGCTGGCGCGCGAGATCGCCGCCGCGGTGCGGCAGGCCGTGGGCGGCCGCCTCGCGGTGACGGCGAAGCTGAATATGGAGGACGGCGTGCGTGGCGGGCTCACCGTGCCCGAGTCGGTGCAGGTCGCCGCGTGGCTGGAAGCCGACGGCAGCCTGGACGCCCTGGAACTCACGGCGGGCAGCTCGCTGCTCAACCCGATGCTGCTGTTCCACGGCGACGCTCCGCGGCGGTCGTTCGCCGGCGTTCTACCCGTGCCGGCGCGATGGGGCTTCCGGGCGGTCGGCAAGGCATTCTTGAAGGAGTATCCGTATCGGGAGGCGTATCTGCTGGAGCGAGCGCGGCACTTCCGGCGGGAGTTGTCGATGCCGCTGGTTCTGCTCGGTGGCATCACGAACGCGGACACCATGCGGCTGGCGATGGCGGAAGGCTTCGAGTTCGTCGCCATGGGCCGTGCACTGCTCCGGGAGCCGAACCTGTTGCGCCGCATCCAGTCGGATGCGTCGACCCGCTCGGCCTGCGTGCACTGCAACGAGTGCATGCCCACGATCTACACGTGTACGCGCTGTGTGTTCCGTCCCGACCAGCCGCGAGAACCCGTTGAGCTGACGATGTCGGGGCTCGGCGGTACCGAAGCGCGGGCATAGGATCGGCGATCGACTCCGATGCAGCAGCCGGAGGGGATCGCCGGCGCGAGCGAACTCACCCGGCCGATCTTCAACGTCCTGGGGCAGGACCTGCCCCGCGGCTTCTTCTTGATGGTCAAACGAGGTGGTGCGCTGGTACCCCCGATCACACCGCTGGACCCCGCCCTGCTGTCGGACGACCACGCCTACGCCGTCCGCCTCACCGAGCAACGCGTCGAGTTCTTCATCGACGGGGCGCCGGTGGGCGCGTTCGGGAGCCCGCCGCACGGCAAGGGCGTCAACATCCTGCAGAAGCCGGTCCCGCTGCTCGGGCAAGCCTGGCTCGACGGCAGCTACTGGTTCCCGCTGCCGATCCCGGAGTACAACGACCGTGAGCAGCGGCTCACGATGACGCGGGACCGGCAGGGTCCGAGCGAGACCACCCCGCTGCGCTGACCCGACCGGCGCGATGGGCGCGCCGCGCCGAACTTTCTCGCCGCAGCTGGTTCGAGGCCGGTCTCCCGGGTATGCGCGAGATGTCAGCTTGTTCCGATATTCCAGGAGGTTGTTGTGGCGGAACACGGAAGCGGTGCTCGTGAAGGCGCCGAAGGCGTCGTCGAAGACGTCAAGGGCAAGGTGAAGGAAGCGGCCGGTACCGTCACCGGTCACCAGGACCTGAAGGACGAAGGTCGCGCGCAGCAGGACAAGGCGGAATCGCAGCGCGAGGCGGCCGGCAAGGAAGCCGCGGCCGAGAAGGCTCGTGCCGAGGCCGACGTCGACGAGGCCCGCCAGTCCGCGCATCAGCACGGACGGTAGCCGCACGCCGATTCGTCCCACCGCAGACGCCCCGCCGCCGTCAGCCGAAGCTGACGGCGGCGGGTGTGTGTCCACACGGGAGCACCTCAGGCGTACGGCTCGACGGCCACTACGTAGTCGAGGCCCCGGACCAGTTCGGCGGTTCCGGGCGCCGAGGAGATGACCAATCGATTCGCGCCGCCGTCCTGAACCACTTCGGCGCCGGTTCTCTTCAGCCAGTCGAAGAACTGCGACCGGATCGCCGCGAGCGCGGCCTCGTCGGCGACCTCACCCGGATTCAGCAGGATGAGGTATCGGCGGTCTTGCGCTGACATACAGCTCTCCTCTCGGTCATCCCGGGGACATAGTCGGATCAGCGGGCTCGCCTTCTCATCGGCGACGGACCCCGTCGTCGGATATGTGGCGAGTTCGCAGGTCACACGAACACTCGCCCCTGATGACTCGGGCTGCGAGTCGGCCGGGTGCTGCCCGAAGTCTAGGGGTCCCGGAGGTGGGCGTGCTGCTCGTCGGCGGTGTGGCGAGCCGGTTCAGCGTGCAGGCCCGGACCCGTCCGCCGCCCGGTGGGCGGCGCTGACCGCACGCTTGGCGATAGCCCACCGGTGCACCTCGGAAGGCCCGTCGTAGATGCGGAACGGCCGCACTTCGCGGGAGAGGCGGGCCAGCGGCAGGTCGTCGGAGACGCCGAGGCCGCCGCACAACTGGATGCTCCGGTCGATGATGCGGAAGATCGCCTCGGCGGCGAAGGTCTTCGCGATCGAGGTGGCGTTGCCCGCGTGCTCTCCGTTGTCGAGTTCCCAGCAGGCGCGCACCAGCAACGCGCGGGTGGCGGCGATATCGATCTCGTTGTCGGCGATCATCTGCTGCGCCATGCCGAGATCGCCGATGCGCGCGCCGAAGCCTTCGCGCTGGGCGACCCGCTCGACGGCGATGTCGTGGCCCCGCCGCGCCGCGCCGAGCCAGCGCATCACGTGGGTCATGCGGGCCGGGCCCAGCCGGACCTGGGCGTATTCGAAACCGCGGTCGACAGCGCCGAGCACCGCTTCGTCGGGGACGAACATGTCCTCGAAGAAGACCTCGCAGTGGCCGCCGATCATGGCCCGGTCCAGCGTGGTGATGTGCCTGCCCACGCGCAGACCGGGAGTGTCCGCGGGCGCGAGGAACATGGTCGCGCCGCCCCGCTGCCCCGGTTCGCCGGAGGTGCGGGCCATCACGATGAAGAAGCCGGCCCCATCCGCGCCGGTGATGAAGTGCTTGTGGCCGTTGATCCGCCAGCCGCCGTCGGCCCGCACGGCCCGGGTGGCCAGTGCCGCCGGGTCGGAACCCGCGCCGGGTGCGGGCTCGGTCATCGCGAAGGCCGAACGCACCTCGCCCCGGGCGAGTGGTTCCAGATAGCGCGACTTCTGCTCCGGATCGGCGATGTGGGCGAGCATGTGGACGTTGCCCTCGTCCGGCGCGGCGATATTGAGCGCCGTCGGGCCGAACAGCGAGTAACCCGCTTCCTCGAACACCGGCGCGCGATCCGACATCGACAACCCGTGACCGCCGTATTCCACCGGCGCGTGCGGCGCGAAGACCCCGGCCTCGCGCGCCAGCTTGCTGAGGGTGACGCGCAGTCCGTCGCCCCCTGCGGCGGTGATGTCGCCGTTGTGTTCGTCCTCGATCGGCAGCACCGTCTCCCGCACGAACTCACGGGTGCGCTCGGTCAGCGCCCGAACCTCGTCGGAATAGGTCAGATCGATCGGCATCGCGCATTCCTCCTCGATATCCGGAGCTCGTCAGGAACCGAACGATCGCTCCATCTGAACACTGTCTCACTGCCCGTGCACCCTGTCAAAGAGCGGAGTTCGGTAAAACAAGTAAAATCCTGAAGTTCAGTTATCCTGAACATTATGGACAACGAGGCCGCCGCGCCACACGAGGCGATCCGGCGCGCGCGCCGTGCCACGGGGCTGTCACTGCGTGAAGTGGCCCGCCGTCTCGAGGTGAGTCCCGCGACGCTCAGTGCGATGGAGACAGGCAAGACCGGGATCTCGATCGCCCGGCTCACCCGTCTGTCCGAGGTGCTCGGCGTGCCGGTCACCCACTTGCTCGGCGACGCTTCCCCCGCTGCCCCTCCGCGCCACCGCCGGGCCGTCTCCGAGCCGGGCTCGCCGGGCGGCTGGCGCGAGTTCGCCCCGTTGGACGTCGATCCGGTGCTGGCCGCCGCCCTCGCGTCGTTCGTCGAGTTCGGCTATCACGGCACGACCGTGCGCGCCCTCGCCCGGCGGGCGGGCACCAGCGTTCCCGGGCTCTACCACCACTATCGCGACAAGCATGACCTGCTGGTCCGCATCCTCGACCTGACCATGGACGAATTGCACTGGCGAGTGCGCGCCGCCCGCGCCGACGGCCGCGACAGCGTTCACCGGGTGCGCCTGATCGTCGAAGCGCTGGCCCTGTTCCACACCCATCGCCGTGATCTCGGTTTCATCGGCGCCAGCGAGATGCGCAGCCTCTCGGCGAGCGAACGCGCGCGCATCGCCCGCTCCCGCCGTGAGATCCAAGCCATCCTGGACGACGCGATCGCCGAGGCCCATGCGGAGGGCCGCGTCGCGAGTCCCCACATCCGCGCGGCGGGCCGGGCCATAGCCACCATGTGCACCGCCATTCCCCAGTGGTTCCGCGAGTCCGGCCCGGCGACCCCGGAGGAAGTGGCCACGCAGTACGGCGACTTCGCCCTGGATGTGCTCGGCGTCGATCCGGTGAGCTAGCCGCGCGTTCGCGCCGGTGGCGGAGCACTCTCCGAGCCGGCCTGCGTGGACGCCGCCCCACCTTGGTGGTGATCGGGTCACCCCTTGGGGATCGGAGCTCAGCACTCGGGGGTCTGCTCGCGGCGGCGTGGACGGCGGACAGTAGGACAAGTCACCGCCAGTGAACCGGAGCATCCCATGTCGATTCTCAACGCAATCGCCGCCACGGCGGAACGGCGTGCCACGGTCTGGACCGAAGACGGCGTGGCGCTCGCGGTCCGCGAATACGGCCCGCGCGACGCGGATCTCACCGTCGTCCTGTTGCACGGACACTGCCTGCGCACCGAATCCTGGACCTACGTCCGCACCGAGTTGCTGCGCCGATACGCCGGCGCCCGGATCGTCTGCTACGACCACCGCGGCCACGGCGAGTCCGCCGTGGCGTCCCGGCGGACCTACAACCTCGACCAGCTCGGCCGGGACCTGCGGGACGTTCTCGATGCCGTGGCCCCCACCGGGCCGGTCGTCCTCGCGGGCCACTCGATGGGTGGCATGACCGCCCTCACCTACGCCGGTCAGAATCCGCACGAGATCGGCACCCGCATCGTCGGCGTGGCCCTGCTCGCGACCGCCGCCGACGGGCTCGCCGACGCCGGGTTCGGCCGTCTGCTGCGCAACCCGGTCGTCTCCGCGTTCCAGGCGGCCGTCCGCCGCGCACCGGGGGCGATGCACCACGCGAAGTTGCTGGCCTGCCGGTTGTTCGCGCCGATCATCCGTACCGCGGAATTCGGCGACCGTAAGGTGAGCGCGCGGGTGCTCGCCCTGGCCAACGCGATGCGCAACGAGACGCCGATCGTCACGATGGCCGGCTTCTTGAGCGACTTCATGGTCTACGACCGAACCGACGCGCTCGCGCTGCTGTCCCGGATCCCCACGCTGGTCCTGTGCGGTTCCGCCGACTTGATGACGCCGCCGTCGCATTCCGTGGCGATGGCCGCCGCCGTCGAGTACTCGGATTTCGTGCTCGTCGAGGGCGCCGGTCACTCCGTGATCCTGGAGGAGCCCGGCCAGGTGGCGGCGGCCGTCGCGCGCTTGATGACGCGCGCAGGAGAGACCGCCGACCTCACCTACGCCGCGTAGCCGCCGGAAAATTCACACATATCGCTGCCGGAGTTTGCCCTTGACCAGCTTCCCGGTGGGAGTACGAGGTAGATCGTCGGCGAAGTCGAAACTCCGGGGCACCTTGTAGTGGGCGATGCGCTCGCGCAGATAATCGCGCAGTTCGGCGGCAAGCTCTGGGCCCGGTTCGGCGCCCGGCGCCGGTTGGACGACGGCCATGACGGATTCGCCCATCTCCTCGTCGGGCACACCGATCACCGCCACGTCGAGCACCTTGGGATGCAGGGCGAGCGCGTCCTCCACTTCCTGCGGGTAGATGTTCACGCCACCGGAGATGATCATGAATGCTTTGCGGTCGGTGAGGAACAGATAGCCGTCCTCGTCGACGTAGCCGATGTCGCCGGTGGTCGTCCAGGTCGGGTGGTCCGGGTGGACCGCCTCGGCCGTCTTGGCGGGGTCGTTGTGGTAGGCGAAGGGCACCGCGTCGCGTTCGAAGTAGATGGTGCCGATCTCGCCGGGGCGGAGTTCCGCGCCGTCGTCGCCGCACACCCGGATCGTCCCCAGACCGGCGGTGCCGACCGAGCCCGGCTTGCGCAACCACTGCTCGCTGTCGATGAAGGTGGCGCCGTTGGCCTCCGTCGAGGCGTAGTACTCGTGCAGGATCGGGCCCCACCAGTCGATCATCGCGCGCTTCACGTCGACCGGACACGGTGCGGCCGCGTGCACGGCGACCCGCAGGCTGGACACGTCGTAGCGGGCGCGGACGGCCGCGTCGAGTTTCAGCATCCGCACGAACATGGTCGGCACCCACTGGCTGTGCGTCACCCGGTAGCGCTGGATGGCGGCCAACGCCTGTTCGGCGTCGAACTTCTCCATGATCACGAGCGTTCCGCCGAGCGCGTGGACCACGCCGCCGAAGCGCAGCGGTGCGGCATGATAGAGCGGGGCGGGGGAGAGGTAGACCGTCTCGGTGTCGAAACCGTAGAGCGGGCCGAAGATCGCGGTGTAGGTGTCACCGGGCGCGTCACCGACCTGCCGGTCCGACAGCGGTTGTTCGATGCCCTTGGGGCGTCCGGTGGTGCCCGAGGAATAGAGCATGTCCGCGCCCCGCGGCTGGTCCGGCAGTGGCTCGGGGGACGCGGCGGCCCGGGCATCCTCATAGGACTTGTAACCCTGCACCGGACCACCGAAGGCGAGACGGATGTCGACCGCCGGGGTCTGCGCCACGATCTGCTCGGCGGCGTCGGCGACACCGGCCGACACGATCAGGGCCCGAGCCCCGCAGTCGTTGACGATGTAGCTGATCTCGCTCGGCGACAGATGCCGGTTGACCGCGGTGATGTAAAGCCCGGTTCGCAGTGCGGCCCAGTACACCTCGTAGATCTTCGGGTCGTTTCCGGAGAGCAGCGCGACGTGGTCGCCCTTGCGCAGGCCCGCGTCGTGCAGGTGCCGGGCCAGCCGGACCGAGTTCTCCTCGAGTTCCCGGTAGGTCAGCACCTCGCCGGTCTCGGCGCGGACAATAGCCGGTTTGCCAGGGAAACGGTCGACGTGTGCGCCGGGGTACATGCGGCTCCTCGGTGGAACAGGGCGGTCGATGGCCGACCGCCCGGCCTGCGCGGGTTCCCCGGACGCCCGGCCACGCGCCGGCACCCTGGTGTCCCGCAGAGCGGTTGCTCTGCCACCGACGATAGCTGAAAGTAAACGGTGATTCTGGTCCATTCACCAGAATTGGCGACGGGCTCCGGCTGCCTGCCCGCGGAGAGAGAGGGCCAACACCCGCCTCGGGTGCGGGGTGCCTGCCGACTGCGGCGCTCGAGGCGCCTTCCCGATGTACAGAACGTCGGTGCAGCGGAGAACTCGGTCGTGACGGTGCGTTTGGGCAGGACCAGCGCATGGCCCTTCGGGTGGCGGGTAGTCGAAGGGTCATGAACTGTCCCGGGAACACACCGCTGGAACCTGGGATCGACGAGAGGCCGGCGTCGAGATCCGTCGCACCGGTCCTGGCAGGCATTCGGGGCGGAATTTCCCCAAATCCCTGTCCACACAATGCGAAAGAGCGACAGCAGAGTTATCAGAGATCGAGCTGGTCGATGTCGAAACGCAACATGGACGCATAAAAACGACGAAAACCGTTGTACAACAATATAAAGCCACATGTGGGCAAATGATCGTTACATGACCTGAGCTGGACCGCGCGGAGCCATTGCACCCTCCAGGGCTTTCCCGCAATGCGGGACCATCCATTCTTGGGAATATCCATAGCATAAATCCATGGAAAACTCGACTCCTTGGAATAAAGCTGAGAACCAGCACAGCCCGGCCGAAAATTCTGCTCACGAACCGGCCGAGAAGGAAGGCGGGCTGCGTATGGCCATCAACGGGAACTGGGGTTACGTTTGGGCGGCAGTCGGGAGCCTGATCACCTTCGGCTTGCTGTTCCGGCCGTGGCTCACCGTATCCGGACCCAACGGCAAAGCCGAAACCAACGCCTTCGGCCGCATCAACGCCTCTACCCGATACCTGACCGTCTGGTCGTCGTCGAAACCAATGGCTTTAGCTCACATCACCGGTTTCTGGGCGCTCCTGACCACCGTCGCCGTCATCGTCTGTGTACTCACCGTGGCAGTCAATCTGCGGACCCGCAACAGAATACTCGAGCGCGCGACAGCGATATCCTCGGTGGCAGTGGCGATCTGCACGATCTGCACCCTGCTCTACATCAACAGCAAAGCGCCGGAACTCAAGGAAATGACCTCGCGCCGATGGGATTTGGGCGGGCAGCTCGGATCAGTGATGTCATGGATGTTCGGCAACGACAAACTGCCGTTCCCCGGCATCAGCGAGACCCGCTACTCCACCTCCAGCCTCACCCGCACGGCGATACTTGCCTGCTTCACCTCTATCGGCTCGGCGCTTGCCGCCGGCATCCAGCAAATTCTCACGGGCGCCACCATGCCTTTCCGCCTACCCTGGCGCCCTCCATCATCAGACCCCCACACCGACGGAACGTAGAGCGCGCAGCCCGGATCAGTCGCTGCGGAAGCTGACCCTCGACCTGGCTCCGGCGAAGTGAGCGGAACACCCTGAGCGGCACGGCGACTCGCAGCAGAGCTGTGCTGTAAGGGCCCTTCGGCGATCTTCGCCGGTTATTCCACCCGAAGTGGGCAATACCGTCCATGGAGAGGTGAGAACCATGAGCTTGATCCGAAATGCTGACAGATATCGATGGCGTCGCAACGGCGGACTGCGGCGAAGCCGGTGGCGGACCGGGTACCGAAGTGGATGGCGCAACCGGTACGGGGGCCGGTGGCGGCGGCATGACAGCGGGCGGCCGCGCGGGTACGCGCGTTCGGGCGGGTTGGCAGGCGCCGCGCGATTCGGCTTCATCGCACGTGGTGTCGCGTACATTGTCATCGGCATTCTCGCGTTCATGCTGGCTGTCGGCGTCGCGCAGCACGAGCCGACCGCGGGCGGTGCGCTCGCCGCGCTCGCCGGCAAGCCGCTGGGCTATCTACTGCTGTGGATCCTCGCCCTCGGATTCGCCGCTCTGGCCGCGTGGCGGCTGGCGCAGGCCGCGGGCGCGCCGGCGGCGGGTTCGAACGGACCTCGGTTGCGCGCCTTGACTTTAGGGCTCATGTACGCCGTTGCGGCCTTCGTCGTTCTCCGGTTCGTCGTGGACGGCCGCACGCCGCCGCCCGGCGACGCCGTCGCACGGGATGTGACCGCCCGGATTCTGGGCTGGGACGGCGGGCAGGTGGTCGTCCTGTTGATCGGTCTGGCCATTCTCGCCGCGGGTGTGCTGACCACTCTGCGCGGGCTTCGTCTCGCCTTCGTCGACGACCTGCGCATGGGCTGGATGACCCAGGCATCCCGGGAGAGCGTGATCTGGCTGGGCCGCATCGGCTATCTGGCGCGCGGGTTGATCATCGTCGCCATCGGACTCGCCGCAGTGGTCGCGGCCGCCGAGTACGAACCGGCGAACGCCAAAGGCGTCGACGCCGTACTGCACGATTTCGCCGAGAGTGCCTTGGGTCCCTGGCTGCTCATCGCGGTTGCCCTGGGCCTGATGGCGTTCGGCGTCCTGTCGTTCCTCCAAGCGAAATACCGGCGCACCTACGGAGGCGTCCCGGTGTGACCGAAACGGCATGAGTTTCCTGGCCACGCATCCGGTCGGAGTTCGATCACCCGCCCGGATGCGTGGCATATCGGCCAACGCTCCGCTCGGCGTCGAGATCGGCCGGATGCTCGGACCGATGCGAGTTACTCCCTGCCGGATCGCGTGTCGGCGGCAGCCGGGTCATACGGATCGGTGATCTCACGCAGCCTATGCAACGCCCGCCGTAGCTGTCCCATCGCCTCGGCGCCGAGATGCGCCGACCATTCCCGTTCGACGCGCTGGGCGACGGAGTTCGCGAACCCGGCTGCCCGCTCGCCACGGTCGGTCAAGCGCACGAGGCGAGCGCGGCGGTCGCTCGGATCGGGAACCCGCGTGACGTAACCGGCCCGTTCGACTTGGTCGATGAGGAAGCCCGCGGTCTGTTTCGTGATCTGCGCCCGTTCGGCGAGTTCGGTCAAGCGGGTGCCCGCCGCGTCGATCTGGGCGACGATCCTCGCTTGCGCGACGGTGAGGTCGCCGAAACCCGACTCGGCCAGGGCGCTCAGCACTCGCTGTTCCATCGCCCGGAAGGCTATCTGCATCAACAGGCCGACGTTGAGCTCCTCCGCCATCCCACTCCTTGACATGCCATGGCGGCCCGACCGACCCCCCTCGACCGTGAGAACAGCTGGCAGGTCATCGAGCAGCAGCGCCGCGGGATCGCCGATCTGCTGGCCGATCTGTCTCCGCGGGAGTGGGAGCATCCTTCGCTCTGCGCCGGGTGGCGAGTGCGCGATGTGGCCGCCCATCTGGCGATGACGCCGTCGCCGCCACCGGGCGGGATCATGATCACCACGGGACTGCGCGCCCGGGGTGACTACAACCGCTTCGTCGATCTGCTCGCCAGGCGATATTCCGAACAGCCGGTGGACCAGCTTGTGTCGTCCCTGCGCGATCACGCGGCCACACGCCGCATCCCGAGGCTGACCAATTACCGCAACGTGCTGATGGACACCATGGTCCACGGCCAAGACATCGCCATCCCGCTCGGCCGCACTCTCGCTGTGCCGCCGGAGGCCGCCGCCGCCGCGACCGCGCACGCGGCAACCCTCGGTCGCCCGGTTTTCGACCGTCACCGGCTGCGCGGTATCCGCCTGCGCGCCACCGACATCGACTGGTGTCACGGCGCCGGCCTCGAGGTCCGCGGGCCGATCGCGGCATTGCTGTTGCTGGTCACTGGGCGTACCGCACGGCTGCACGACTTGGCGGGGGAGGGCCTCGCGCCGTTGACCGAACGCCTCGTCATCACCTGACTCCGGTGCCGGAACCGGAACTCGACCGAACCCGCAACCTGGAAAGGAAACACAACGATGACCAATCCCGGATTCTCCTCGTGGCAAGCTCAGCAGAACGCGAGCAGGAACGCGGCCCGGCACACCGATTGGGCCCGGCAGTCCACCGCGGACGCCCACCGGTTGTCCCGGCGCGCCGCCAGGTCGTCCGGATGGCGTGTCGGGAACATCCTCGCGGCGCTGCTGGTGCTCGCGATCCTCGTCGTCGCCGCACCGTTCGTGCTCGCTGTGCTCGCGCATGTCGGCATCTGACGACTGAAAGCGGTGATCAGCCGCGTGTGTCGGCGGTCGGTTCGGATCGGGTGGGCGGCCCTTTGATCTCGACGATCGGCAACCGCAGCGCGGCAGGCGCGTCGGCCGGGACCACCGGGGCGCGGGGCGGCACGGGGGCGATGCGCCGGTAGGGCGCGCCCGGCTCGGGACGCGGATCCGGCTCGCCCTTGTTCGGCCAGAGGGCAACGGCGCGCTCGGCCTGCGCGGTGATCGTGAGCGACGGGTTCACCCCGAGATTGGCCGAAATGGTCGAGCCATCGATGACGTGCAGTCCCCGGTATCCGTGCATCCGGTGGTAGGGGTCGACGACTCCGGCGTCGGGGGACTCCCCGATGACGCAGCCGCCGATGAAGTGCCCCGTCATCGGGATGTCGAACAACGCGCTCCAGCCGGCGCCCGGTATGCCGTCGATCTTGTCGGCCACCCGGTGCGCCACCTCGTGCCCGGCCGGTAGCCAGGTCGGATTGGGTTCGCCCACACCCTGCTTGGTGGTCATCTTGCGGCCGAACAGGCCGCGCTTGGTGTAGGTGGTGATGGAGTTGTCGACCGACTGCATCACCAGCAGCCCGATCATCTGTTCCGACCAGCCGCGCGGGTTCTGCAAGTGGAGGGCGTCGCGGCCGAGCTTGCGCATCGTGCGCGCCCACAGGCGCAGCTTCGGCGTGCGCCCGTCCGGGTCGATCATGGCGGTGCCGATGAGACCGATCGCGTTGCTGCCCTTGCCGTAGCGCACCGGCTCGATATGGGTGTCGGCGTCCGGGTGGATCGAGGAGGTGATCGCCACCCCCTTGGTGAAGTCGGAACCCTTGCGGCGGCTGCGGACCGAGAGCAACTCCTCGGAGTTGGTGCGCGAGAGCTCACCCAGCCGCGGCGAGATATCCGGCAGCGAACCGCGGTCGCGAAGCCGATGCAGCAGCTTCTGGGTGCCCAGCGCGGCGGCGGCGAAGACGACCTGTTCGGCCGTGAACTTCCGGCGTGCCTTGCGCACCCAGCGTCCGGTGCGGACGGTGGCGACTTCGTATCCACCGCCGGGCAGCGGGCGCACGTCGGTCACCGTGGTGAGCGGGTGCACCGTGGCGCCGGCCTGCTCGGCGAGATACAGGTAGTTCTTGACCAGGGTGTTCTTCGCGTTGTGCCGGCAGCCGGTCATGCACTCGCCGCAGTGCGTGCAGGTACTGCGGGCCGGGCCGACGCCGCCGAAGAAGGGGTCGGGCACCTCCTGGCCGGGGCGCGTCCCCTTGCCGCCGAACAGGACGCCCACGGGGGTGCTGCGGTAGGTCGAGCCGACGCCCATCTCCTCGGCGATCTCGGCCAGCACGCGGTCCGACGGCGTGGTCGCCGGATTCGTCGTCACGCCGAGCATCCGCTTGGCCTGGTCGTAGTGCGGAGCGAGTTCGTCTTTCCAGTCGGTGATGTGGGCCCACTGGCGGTCCTGGTAGAACCGGTCCGGCGGCTCGTAGAGGGTGTTCGCGTAGACCAGCGAGCCGCCGCCGACGCCCGCTCCCGCCATGATGAAGGTGTCCTTCAGCAGCGTCAGCCGCTGGATGCCGAAGCAGCCGAGGGCCGGGGCCCAGAGGTACTTGCGCGCGTCCCATGAGGTTTCGGCGAACTCGTCGTCGGCGAAGCGTCTTCCCGCTTCGAGCACGCCTACCCGGTAACCCTTCTCTGTCAGGCGCAACGCGGTCACGCTGCCGCCGAAGCCGGAACCGACGACCACCACGTCGTAGTCGAACGTCATCTGATCTCCACCACTTGTCGAAGTTGCTGTCACGGACGAGGCAGGCCGGGTCAAGAGACGAGCTTCGAATCGAAGTCCGCCGGGTCGAATTTGCGCGTGTGCCACCGGTAGCTGGTGACGGTCCCCGGCCAGTTGTTGGTGATCCGCCCGGCCGCGTTGCGGTACCAGCTCGAGCAGAAGTTCCACGGCGTGCGGTCGAGGCGCTGTTGCAGCCGCCCGTCGAACCGGGCCTCGATCTCGGGGCGCACCTCGAGTACCCGGCCCGGACGCTCCGCGAGCCGCTGGACGGCCTGGCGGATGTAGCGGGCCTGCGATTCGATCATGTAGACGATCGAACCGACGCCCAGGTTGGTGTTCGGGCCGTAGATGAGGAACAAGTTCGGGTAGCCGGGCACCGTGATGCCTTGGTACGCCCGGGCGCCCTGCGCCCACTCGTCGGCCAGCTTGCGCCCGCCTCGTCCGGAAACCCGCATGGGCCAGAGGAATTCGGTGCCCTTGAAGCCTGTGCCGTAGACGATCGCGTCCACCTCGTGCAGCACGCCGTCGGCGGTGCGCACGCCCTCGGGGGTGATCTCGGTGATCGCGGTGGTCTCCACTGTCACGTTGGGCCGGGTGAGCGCGGGCAGGTAGTCGTTGGAGAAGAGTGCTCGCTTGCAGCCGGCCGGATAGTCCGGGGTCAGCTTGGCGCGCAGCTCCGGGTCGGCCACCTGACGCCGCAGCTGCCGCAGGCCGATCCGCGTCACCAGCTTGCGGATGATCGGCACGTCGACGATGCCGAGCGCGAGGAACTCGCAGAACAGCCAGAACGCGAAGCGCTCGGTGAGGCGAGTGACCGGTAGCAGCCGGAACGCGCGATGATGCCAGGCTTTGTACTCGACATCCGGCTTCGGCATGATCCACGCCGCCGAGCGCTGGAACAGCGTCAGGTGCGCCACCGAGGGCGCGATCGCGGGCACGAACTGCACCGCGCTCGCGCCGGTGCCGATGACTGCCACCCGCTTGCCGGTCAGATCGGCCTGGTGATCCCACTCGGCGGAGTGGAACGCCGTGCCCCGGAAGGTCTCCACCCCGGGGATGTCCGGCAGCGCGGGCCGCGAGAGCTGCCCGACGGCGGAGATCAGCACGTCACAGGTCAGCTGGGCGCCGTCGGCGGTGCGCACGGTCCAGCGTCCGGCGGCGTCGTCGAATTCCGCCTCGGTGACCTCGGTGCGGAACCGGATCTTGCGCAGGAGGTCGTGGTCGCGGGCGATGCCGCGCAGGTAGGCGAGGATGTCCGGCTGCTGGGAGAACCGCTTCGGCCAATCGGTGCGCGGTGCGTACGAGTAGGAGTACAGCGGCGAGGGGATATCGCAGCCCGCGCCGGGGTAGGTGTTCTCCCGCCAGACGCCGCCTACGTCCTCGGCCCGCTCCAGGATCGTGACGTCGTCCAAGCCCGCACGCTGGAGTTCCATCGCCATGCCGAGCCCGCCGAAACCGGCGCCGATGATGACGATCGAAGGTGTGCTCATGATGACAACGCTATGACCTGGACAAAGCTCCACGTCAAACACCTGAGGTCAGAAAATCCACACTTTCGGCCAACTCCCCGTACCCCGGCGGCCTTCTCGTCGGACGTGACCGCCTCCGGTTATCGACCCGTACCGCTATCCGAAGGAGCTCACGTTGTTCACCTGGTTCGACTGCGTGTACCCGCTCTGCACGTACTCGTAGCTGAACCCACCGGAACTGTCCCAGGTGATCGGCGTCGTTTCGGTGCCGACATTCGACATCCACAAGATGAAGATCTCGTGCCCGGCCTCGTATTCCGAGCTGGTCTGACCGGGAGCCAGGATGAACAGAGATTTGGGCTTGTCCCATTCTTGCCGGTAGACCGAAACGTAGGCGTTCGTGTCGTTGTACAGCTTGTACCAGCCGGGCGAACTCCGTTCGGCGGGCTGCTGCTGCTCGGTCAGCGAAGACAAAGGCACGGTCTTGCGCTTGGTCCCCATGCCGGTATCGGTCATCGATCGTCTCCTTTCAGGGGTGCGCTCGGCGCACGAGGATCAATGGTGCGCATCTCGCCGCATCGCAGCGGAGATCGCACCGCTTCGTGGTGCGGATCGGTCACCGGACCAGAACATGTTGTGGCTCCCGGAAGCTGCGCACCCGGTGGCAGCATATGAATACGCCACGGCCACTTCCCTCACCTCTTTCGGATGAATTACCGCGCAGTGGGGCCGTTTGATCGCGATCGGGATCCAGTCCACGGAATTCGCTTCGGCGTCCCGCCGATTCTGCTGTACTTGCTCGCGGCGATTCGCCTTGGACGACGACTACGGGATCAGCGCAGCGTCACCGGCGGTGTCGAGCTCGGTAGCGGTGCGCTCACACAGTGAGGACGAGACCATGGCTACCACGTACCAGATCATCAATTACGAGACCGGCCAGGCCCTGGCGGTCGACGGCGACGCGGACAGTGTGACCATGCAGCAGCGGGCCGCCGGCGACGACGCCCAGCTGTGGACGTGCCCGGCCAATCCAGAAGAGGGCGACTTCGACATCGTCAACAAGAAGACCGGCGGCCATCTCTCGGCCATCCGTGCGAATGGCCGACTGCTGTGCGGCGACGATCATTACGGCTGGGATCTACCCGATTTCCCCGAGATATCCCCCATCGCCACCAGCGATGACGAATTCGTCATCGGCATCTACTCGAACGATCGGCCACAGTTGGTGCCCAACCGGGAAAGCGACCGTGAGAGGTGGATATTCCGGAAGGTGTGAACCGGTCGCGTGCCATCGGCATCGAACGTTCGCGCGGAGTCCAGGTGACTAATCGGTCGCGAGATCGAATCGTTCCGCGAATTGCGACATCTTGTCGTGCTGCTCGGCGGCGGTCGCCGCGGTCAGGTTGACGACGATCCGCGTCACCCCGTGCTCCTCGAGTTGCCCGGCTCGCTCGACCGTCAGATCGGCCGAGCCCCAACGGGTGTACTCCAGGGCGGCCGGGTCCCGGCCCGCTTCCGCGGCTGCCTTGCGGGCCAGCTCGATCTGCACCGCACGCTCGGCTTCGTCGAGCATTCCGCCCGCGAAGTAGCCGTTGCCGCGGAGACCGGCCCGTCGGGCGGCGGCTCGGCTGGATCCGCCCACGTGAATCGGCAGCTCGGTCACCTCGAACGGTTTCGGGTAACTGCAAAGATTGTCGAAGTCGTAGAACTCGCCGTGGTAGCCGACGCCCTCGGGACCACCCGACCACAGCAGTCGCAGCACGTCGATCGCCTCGTCGGCGCGGCGACCGCGAGTGCGGAAGTCCACGCCCACGGCCTGCGCCTCGCCCGGCAGGGCGCCGAGCCCGACGGTGAGCAGCCGCATGCGCCCTCCGGACAGGACATCGATGGTGGCCAGACGTTTGGCGAGAACCACGGGATGGCGGTAGGGCAGCAACAGGACGCCGGTGCCGAGCAGCAGCCGTTGCGTGGCCGCGGCGACGAAACTCAGGCAGTCCAGTGGATCGAAGTAGGGCAGGGTCGGCGGCAGTTCTCCGGCACCGTAGGACGCGCCGGGGTACAGCACGATGTGATCCTGCAGGTACAGGCCCTCGAAACCGCACCGTTCGGCGTGCCGGGCGAACGTGACGAGCCGGTCGGGATCGGTGCCGTTGAATGGCGTGCTGTAGCAGATCGCGAATTTCACAGACATTCCTTCGAGCGTGTGTCGGCGCGGAACCATCGGCGGAGAGGTTCGGACGGGTAGCGGAGCTGTTGTGCGAGTGGGCATTCGAGCAATCGGCGTGCGCCCTCATCACCCCAGGGCCGCAACGGTAGACCTTGTCGCCGACGTCAAGGCAAGATCTGGCGCGCAAAACCTCAGCCCAGGTGGTGACCCGCCAGCTTCGCGATGTCATCGAGGGCACGCAATGTTTCCGATTCCGGGAGGGTCGGGAGGCTGAAGAGCAATCGCTGCGCCCCGGACTCGGCATAGCCGTCGATCAAGGCCCGATCGGTCGCGACGAAGGCGACGGTGACCGGCAGGTCGTTGCCGTGGAGCGCGGACAGCTGAGCGGGGATCGCGGCCGGGTCGGACACCGCGACGGGGAGCCAGCCGACCCCGTGTCGGATCGCGCGCTCGGCCGCCGCCTGCCCACCGCCGAGGAAGATCGGCGGATGCGGCCGTTGCACGGGTGTCGGCCACGCGTACATGGGGTCGAAATCGAGGAAGCGGCCGTAAATTTCGGCGAGATCCTCGGTCCAGATCTTCCGGATGGCTTCGAGTTGCTCGTCGAGCAGCGCGCCGCGAGTGCGCGGATCGGTGAGCCTTCACACGTATGTGATGGTCAACGCGAATCCCTGTGAGGTGGAACATGCCGGCCCCGCAGTTCCCGCGACTGATCCAAATCGCCTACGCCGCCTTGGACAGCGACCCGGAGGTGCCGCACTGCGCATCTCCTCACCGGCTTGCGGCACGATCACGGGTGAGCGCGCCGTCAGCGCTCGCGGTGATACCTCGTCAACGCTGGCGCCAGCTCAGTGGACCCGGCAGGTCGACACTGTTCTTCTTGCTGCGGGAGTTCCAGGACCACGGGCCGATCTTGATACTCCACGAGGACAGGCCCGATTGTGTGAAGTTGAGTTTCAGCGGCCCGAAGGATTTGCGCTGACGGTATTTGATGGGCATGAGCAGCCTCCCTGACTCGCTCCCAGGCTAACCGATCCGGTTACCCCACCTAGCTTTTGCTCGACAGGATTGACCGAATTCGCAACCGCAAACTCTCACCCACGGTGCCGGTGTCGCGACGGAGCCGTCGGCGATGTCGATCGTGTCGGCGTGGTGCGAGGTCTATTCAGGCACAGCCGCCACGGGGCCGTCGGTGCCGAACAGGGCGATCAGTTCGCGGACCTGATCTTCGAACGACGTGGCCGTGCGGTCGTGCTCGCTGCGCAGGCGGTTGGTGATTGCGCGGGGTCCGCCGAGCGCACGGCCGAGTCCGAGGTCGATTCGTCCCGGGTGGAAGGCCTCCAAAGTGCCGAACTGTTCCGCGATGACGATCGGAGCGTGGTTGAGCAACATCACCCCGCCTGCTCCGACCCGGACCCGCCGTGTCACCGACGCCACGTGTGCGGCGACGACTGCCGGTGCCGCGCCGGCCACGCCGGACATGCCGTGGTGCTCGGGCACCCAGTACCGGTGGTAGCCGAGGTCATCGGCGAACCGCGCCAGTTCCACGCTGTTACGCAGCGCTGTGCTCGCGTTCGATTGTTGCGTGATGGGTACTGTGTCCAGCACCGAAACGCGAACCTCATGCGAAGGGTTCATCGTGGACAACGCATTTCGCGGTGGGATCCCACGGCTTCCCGGATTCCCGGCCAAGGGTCGCTGACCGATGCTGCTGAAATCACAGAGATCTGGGACTCCGTCGTTACGTCGCGGCCGCGCGGTATGACGCTATCAGCGCGCGGACGGCCGAGTCGATCTCCGCCGGCAATGGTGTCGACTTCACGATGTCTTCAACAACGGGCATTGTCGCCTCGGATGGTGCCTGGCATCGCCACGAAGATGACGTTCTCATTGCGGTCGGGTTCCGTCACGCCGTTCACGATCGCTTCGGTCCGTCCTCCGTCAGGGCAGGGCATGCAGTCTCGGGTGCCAGGCATGCAGGCGCAAGGCCTCGGACCACAGAGTAGCGGGGTGTCGTAGTCCACCGACGAGTTTCACCACCAGCCGATGCCCGGGCTGCCGAGGCCACTCGTCCTGGGCTGCGGCCGGCGCGCGTATGTTCTGCGGTGGTGTCGGCACCGGCATTCGCGGGCACAGCAATTCGGCTCAGGCCGGTCGTCGTTGCACCGCGTCGGAAATCACCGCTGCCACGAACTTTTCGACCGCTGCTGTGGTGGGTGGGCCGGCGTCACGGTCTGTGAACAACAGATGCCCGCCACCGACCAGGGACAGGGTGAGCGATTCGATGTCGGCGTCGGCCGCGATGCGGCCGCGTTCACGCTCGTCGGTCAGATAAGTGGAGATCGCGGTTGTCGCCTCGGCGAGGATCGCCATGCCGCCGCCGGGCCTGGCTTGCCGCAGTCGTGCGCGCAGCTCGTCACGGAAGGTGATGAGCGGAAGGATCGCGACCGGAACCGGTCCGAACAGCGTGGTCAGCGCGCTCGACAGATTGGCGGCCACCGTGCCCGAGCCCGCGGACCCGCGCAGTGCACTCGCCTGCGCTTCGAGTTGCGCGGCCCGGTCGAGCACAAGTGCGGTGAGGAAGGCGTCGAAGTCGGTGAAGTGCCGGTGCAGAACCCCTTTGGCGCAGCCCGCCTCGTCGGTGACAGCCCGGCTGGTCAGCCCGTTCGGCCCGGCGCGCAGCAGCACGCGGTCGGCGGCGTCGAACAGTTGCTGCCGCGCGTCGTGAAGGTGCACTCCAGTCGGCACTCACAGTTCCTTTCGTGCGTCGATCAGCCACATTATTGCTTAGTGGGCATGCGCCCACTAAGGTGGGCGCATGCCCATTATGCCGCGAGAGCAAACAGAACCGTCCCCAGCGCAGCCGGAGGAGTCCCAGCGGATGGCCGTGTCGTTCGGCGTGGACGCACAGCGCTACGACCAGGCCCGCCCCGGCTACCCCGAGGCCTTGGTGGCGCGGATCCTCGCCGGGACGCCCGGGGTGGACGTGCTCGACGTGGGCTGCGGTACCGGCATCGCGGCCCGCCAGTTCCAGGCGGCGGGGTGCAGGGTGCTCGGCGTCGAACCCGATGCGCGGATGGCTGATTTCGCACGAGCCCGCGGTCTGCGGGTCGAGGTCGCGACCTTCGAGGCATGGCAGCCGGGCGGCCGGATGTTCGATGCGGTCGTCGCCGCTCAGTCGTGGCATTGGGTGGATCCGGTTGCCGGCGTCGCGAAGGCGGCCGGCGTGCTGCGTCCAGGGGGACGGCTGGCGATCTTCGGTCACGTGTACGAGCCACCCGCCGAGGTGGCAGAACCGTTCGCCGCCGCCTACCGGCGGGTGGCGCCGGACTCACCGCTCAGCGGCCGACCTGCTCGACGTCCGCTCGAGCTCTACCGGACGGGATACGCGAAAATCGCCGACCACATCCGCGACACCGGGCGATTCGGTGATCCCGAACAGTGGCGATTCGACTGGCAGCAGTCCTACACGCGCGACCAATGGCTGGAGTTGCTCCCCACCACGGGCGGCCTCACTCGACTCCGTCCCGATCAGCTGGCCGAGATTCTGAACGCGGTCGGCGACGCCATCGACGCTCTGGGCGGATCCTTCACGATGGACTACACCACCCTGGCCGCGACCGCCGCACGTGCAGGCAGTTCCTGACTCGACCGCGGCCTGATTCGCGTGGTCTCGGCCCGCGGGCGGCGCCGGCATCCGCCGCCGCCTCCATCCCGCTACACCCGCAGCCCGCGGGTCGCCCTTGTCCGCGCGGGTGCCCGGGCATGGGGCCGTCGGCGGCGTCGCCAGTTTGCTCTGCTGCGGTGAGGGTAGGCCGGAGGGGAATTTGCTCGGTGCCGGAGGAGGCCAACGATGCGACGAACGCGTTCGATCATTCACGACGTGCCCGCAGTGTGTCGGTCATGACCGACAACCCCCGTTCCCTGCGCGGCTATGTCGCCACGATCGTGGCCTATGTGACGGTGATAGCGGCGGTCGCGCTGCTGGGCGGTGTGACGGGGCGAAAGCTTCCGGGTGCGATGAGTGTCGGCGACCTGGTCGTAACTGCGTTCGCCGCGCACAAGCTGTCCCGCTTGGGGACGAAGGCCTCGGTCACCGCGCCCGTGCGGGCCCCGTTCACGCGTCCTGGCTCGCACGACGGCGGCCCGGGGGAGGTGGCCGAGGAGCCCAAGGCCCGCGAGGGTGTCGCGCACAGCATCGGCGAACTGCTCAGCTGCCCGTTCTGCTTCGACGTGTGGGTTGTCACCGGCTTGACCATCGGGCATGTCTTCGCTCCGCGGGCGACGCGTGTGGTGACGGACGCGGCTGCCGCCTTGGCCGGCGCCGATTTCCTGCATCTCGCGTACGCCACCGCGCAGCAGATAGCCGAGGGCGAGCTCCCCGCACCGGCGCCCCGCTGAGGAGGCGATGCCCGGAGTGGCACTCACGGTCGGCCTCGGATCCCGGCTGGGTGATATGCCGGCGTGGATGGGGAAGCCCAGAATTATTCGCCGGAGGGTGGTGTCTGGTCGGTGTCGGCTTGCTGGTCTGCTTTCGCGATGGCGACGGGTGTGACGTGGGTTGTGCGCCCCGCGTGGGCTTCGGCCCGCATGCGTTCGGACATATGCGGGTAGTGCAGCTCGAACGCGGGCCGCTCGGAGCGAATGCGTGGCAGCTCGAAGAAATTGTGCCGCGGGGGCGGGGAAGTGGTCGCCCATTCCAGGGAGTTGCCCTGCCCCCAGGGATCGTCGACGGTCACCACCTCGCCGTAGCGATAGCTTTTGAAGACGTTCCACACGAACGTGATCATGGAGACACCGAGCAGGAAGGATCCGAGGGTGGAGATCGTGTTCAGCAGCGTGAAATCGTCGGTCGCCAGATAATCCGCGTATCGGCGCGGCATGCCTTCGTTGCCGAGCCAGTGCTGGATCAAGAACGTGGTGTGGAAGCCGATCAGAGTCGTCCAGAAGTGGATTCTGCCCAATCTTTCGTCCAGGAAGCGTCCGACGATCTTCGGGAACCAGAAGTAGATGCCGGCGAAGGTGGCGAACACGATGGTTCCGAACAGCACGTAATGGAAGTGCGCGACGACGAAGTAGGTGTCGGTGACATGGAAGTCCAGTGGCGGACTGGCGAGGATGACACCGGACAGGCCGCCGAGCAGGAACGTCACGATGAACCCGACCGAGAACAGCATCGGCGTCTCGAAGGTCAGCTGGCCGCGCCACATGGTGCCGATCCAGTTGAAGAATTTGACGCCGGTGGGCACCGCGATCAGGAACGTCATCAGCGAGAAATACGGCAGCAGCACCGCACCGGTGGCGTACATGTGGTGGGCCCACACCGCCACCGACAACGCGGCGATCGCGAGCGTGGCGTAGACCAGGGCGGTGTATCCGAAGATGGGTTTGCGGCTGAATACCGGGATCACCTCGGTGACGATTCCGAAGAACGGCAGCGCGATGATGTAGACCTCGGGATGGCCGAAGAACCAGAACAGGTGCTGCCACAGGATCGAGCCGCCGGTCGCGGGATCGTAGATGTGCCCGCCGAGGTGCCGGTCGTAGGCCAGAGCCATCAGCGCGGCCGTCAGAATCGGGAACGCGAGCAGCACGAGGATGCTGGTGACGAGGATGTTCCAGGTGAAGATGGGCATCCGGAACATCGTCATCCCCGGCGCGCGCAGGCAGATCACCGTGGTGGTCATGTTCACCGCGCCGAGAATGGTGCCGAGACCGGAGACGGCCAAACCCATGATCCACAAGTCCGCGCCCACGCCGGGCGAGTGCTCGGCCAGACTCAGCGGTGTGTAGCCCGTCCAGCCGAAGTCGGCGGCGCCGCCCGGGGTGAGGAAACCAGCGGTGGCCATCGTCGCCCCGAACAAATACAGCCAGTAACTGAAGGCGTTGAGCCGGGGAAACGCGACATCCGGGGCGCCGATCTGCAACGGCAGAATGGCATTGGCGAACCCGAATACCACGGGCGTGGCATAGAACAGCAGCATTATCGTGCCATGCATGGTGAACAGCTGGTTGTATTGCTCCGTCGAAAGAAATTGCAGTCCCGGCCTGGCGAGTTCACCGCGCATCAGCAGGGCCATCAAGCCGCCGACCAGGAAGAAACCGGTCGCCGAGGTCAAATAGAGGATACCCAGCACCTTCGGGTCCGTGGTGGTGACCATTTTCCACACGAACGAGCCTTTCGGGCCCCTTCGCGCGGGGTACGGCCGCGTCGCTTCGACAGGTGAGATTTCACGGGCCATCGCTGCCATCGTGCACCTTCTTCGTCATCCGGGCGCCCACGACGTACCCGAGTAGCGAGAGTCGAAACCGAACGAATGGCGGAGTGTCCGACGGTGCCGGACAACCCAGGAATCAGGCAGGAATCAACTCTGCAGACGAGCCCGCAGGCCCGGACCCGACCACGCCGCCAACCAGCCTACTTCCATTGCGGCGTCGAGCAGGTAGCTCTTCGGAATGTCGCCCTTGGGGACATACTTCAGATCTATCGCCAGCAGCCATGTCGCGGTGATGACCCCGATGCGGCGCGCGTCGGCCACTCCCACAGGTGAAAAGCTGGCCAGGATTTGCGCGACGCCGTTGCCTGCGAGCAGCCCCGCGACGGTGTATTGCAGCCAATGATCGTTCTTCGGGCCGAAGACGGCCTCGAAACTGCGGCGATGCAGCAACGGCCACAACCCGCCGACGACATTGAACACACCGTGGGCGCGAGCCACGCCGACACCGGATGTGAGCCGTGGGCGGCTGCGGTCGGTAACCGTCACGGCCTCGGGTGGTTCGATGCGGTGTGTCATGGCGATCGACTCCTTCTGGACGGGCGAACTTCGGTGTCGGAACGCCGTCGATGCGGCGCTACCCTCGTCGGGCGACGGCCACCCGATCAGCCGCTTCTCCGCCGCCGCTTTGCTCGCGGTGCCCTGCCTCGGCGCTCAGCACCGGGTGCGGGCGTCGCGGATCAACATCAAATGGTGCTCGATAATCGGCTCGGCGTCGCGGGCGAGGGCCGTCACCTGCTCGGAGTCGCCGGTCGATAGGTCTACAGCACCGGCCTGCAGCGCCTGGATGTGGAAGTTCTCCTGCATGGTCAGCCAGGCCAGGTCGAAATCCCGGCCCATCTTCATCCCGGTGCTCAAAAGCTGCTGGGTTTGGTCGGGGTTCGGCGTCAGCGGCAGCACCACTCCGTTCGGGAGGGCGATGGCCGCGCCCATCGCGTCCAGCCGCGTGTGATCGGACACCAGCATCGCGCCGATCTCCCGCACTTGCGGACACGCGCCGATCGGTGCGGCGCGCGCACCGGAAATAATTTCCGCCATATGCGACTGATGCGAGACAGTCAGATACGTGCTGTCTCGTCGCCCAGGGCGACCGGCGCCGCATAGCCGCTCCCGGGAGCACAGCACAATCCCAACCCGGCCACCAAGGCCGCGGGCGCCAGCAGACGTCGTAGTGATCGCATTTCGTCTCCTACGGTCGGTGGTCACTCACCGCCCGTGTGCCCAAAAGCACGCACGGTAAGCCGCCCAGGGCAGTCGGCCGAGGACGCGCACACGCGACCACGGCGGCAGCCGCCTTCACGCGTGGCGGTGGCGAGCAGCTGGTGCTGCCCGCCACCGACGGAACCTGAGATCGGCGGGTCAGCCCGGCATGTGCTGTTCATGGGTGAACGGTTTGGTGCCCTGCACCGCGGGTTCGCCCTCCGGATTCGCCTCGCCGCCGTGGTTGGTTCGCTCGTCGGAGCCGAGCCACTCGGCGACCGGATTGTCCGCGTAGCGCCACTGCATGTCGTCCGGCTCCCCTTCGTCCGGGACTGGATCGCCCGCAGCCCCGCCCAGGCCACGGCGGCGCCGCGCGAGCCCACCGACCTCGCGCCGCGCCGCCACCGCCTGCACTTCACCGTCGACCTGGACGCCGACCGCGAAACCGTGTTCGACGTGTTCACCGGGCAGTGGGCGGCACTGTGGCCGGTGCGTCGGCAACGGGTGCGCGACACACCTGGCACCACTACAGCCTGCCCAGACTGCGATCACTGTGCACACATCCCACCCGCCAAGCCCGAACCCACCACGCCACCACGCTCAACGGCTACCACGACCAGCATTGACCTGGCGGCGTCGGTGGTGAAGCCGACCTGCTGGGGGCGGTCGTGCGGGGAGGAACCACGTGTGTTCAACAAAGACACCTGTTCGGACGGAGAAAATCTGTAGCGCGGGGTGTAGACATTGGGGGAGAGGAGGTATACATTCTTTGTCGTTGGAGATGAGAAGTCTGGTTGGCCGGGCAGGTGAACTGCACCGGAAGCAAGATTGACCTCCCCTCCGGCGGAGAAGAGAATCCGGTGCAGTCGGCCGGGCCGCCGGAGGGGATGGCGAACTACCGTAAGCCTGACCGGCAGTCCAGGAGGTGGTCACTGAACAGCTCTTCCCAGATGCCGTGTCCCGGGCTGCCGGGCGCGGTGCCCGATGTCGGCAGTACCGGCCGACCGACGGAAACGTGAAACCCCTCGATATCCCGGCCCCGGCGCACAACGCGCCGGGGCCTGTCGACGTTGATCCAGAGGTATTGTGCCGCAACCGAACACAGACCCCGCAGACCCCCTCGATACCTCCAGTGCTGCTGAGCGGCTCGATGATGAGGATTATCCCGCCTACAGCATGGGCAGGGCCGCGGAAATCCTCGGCGTCACCCCCGCCTTCCTGCGTGGCCTGGACGCCGCCGATCTGCTGACACCGCAGCGCTCCGCAGGCGGGCACCGACGCTACTCCCGCTACCAGTTGCGGATCGCCGCCCGCGTCCGCGCGCTGGTCGATGAGGGCACGCAACTGGAGGCGGCGTGCCGGATCATCGCCCTGGAAGACCAGCTTGCCGAAGCCCGCGAACTCAACGCCGAACTCTCCCGGCGGAACCCACCCGAACCCCACCCGGGCAGCTGAACCTCACCAGCCGCCGCGCCGGGTGCCGAGTTCGGCCCACACCGTTTTGCCGCCGCCGTGGTAGTCGACACCCCAGCAAGAAGCGAGTTGCTCGACCAGGATCAACCCGCGCCCGCCGGTCTGGTCGGGCCGACGGATCCGCGCTCGAGCGGGTGAGGCGTCCTCGACCTCCACCCGGAATCGGTCGTGGCAGGCCATGACCAACCGGCAGCCGCGCGGCGCGCGGGCGTGCACGACAGCGTTACTGGCCAATTCATCACATACCTGCACCGCGTCCTCGACCGCTATACCGGAGGCGTGCTCGAGCAGGCGCCGCACCGCGGCCCGCACCTGCCCCAACGACACGGCCTCGAGATTCAACTCGATGACAGTGCCGTCCACGCGTTGCTCGGCGCGCGCCGGCTTCAATGTCGAAGCGCCCACTCGGCACCCTCTTCTCGATCGCCCGGTTACCCCGCCCACCGCGAGGCAGAACCACTTCGGCGACGACATACCCTCACTACGCCCCCGCGAAAACGCCGCCTGCACCACTCGCCGCGGTAGCAGCCATCGGTGCGGCGATCTCGGATACCGGGTCGTGACGGCCGCAGCGGCCCGACCACGGGAACTGGAACCCGAAAAGTAGCCTGCTGACCAGGGCTTTTCCGGGCGGCCTTTTCGGTACCCTTGCCAGGGTGCACGCGCGGCCTTGCGGCAACCGCAGGACGCGACCGCCGAACACACCCACCTGTCGGATGCGTGGCCGACCGCAGCTGAGCGGTATCAACTGCTGGCCGCGCGAACGATGCCGCCGGTCGCCGTCGCCGACGACCGTTCCATCGGCGGCCTGTCAGCCGGACCCTCGTTCTTCCTGTGCGCACAAATGGCGATGCAGCGACCGTCCTGCACGCGGCGTTGGTGACGATGAAGATCCATCGCCCGCCGAGCCGGAGCGAGCGTGGTCTACGGCCAATTCAACACCGACACAGTGGGATTGACCGAGTTCTATCGCCATAGCGGCATGGACGTGTCCAACCCGGATGCGCCCCTGCACATGAACGCACTGATAGATCTCCCCGCCGTCATCGCGCCCTTGCCGGCCGGCCGATCGCACGCTCGGGCGCTCCCACCAGCCACCGATTGCCGCGTCCTGCGGCATGTGCAAGATCAGCCGGTCGACCTGACAGGGCGTGCGCTGGGAGGCCCATGAAAGCTGAGTGGCGCACGACCAGCGGCAAGCCAGCCGCCACGGTGGCTGGGAACGCCGCAAGGCCTTCGAGGCTCCATCCCGCAACTGGATTGGTTCCGACGCTCCAACTCGCCAGCGATGTTGCATCTGCGCTTGCAGCAGAGCGCCTGGGGGCGAAAGCCGCGCGCTGCATATGTCAGCGGCCAATTGAGATGAGAAACCCTGATTTCGTGCGCCGAACGAAACCAACTGTGTAGCGGTCGCCGGACATAACAGACCTCCGGCACAGTTTCGCCTTTCCATTCCCATCGCATATCGTTCGCTGAAATGTGACTCCTGATTACCGCAAGCATCGACATGGCAAACATCGACAACCGCGGCTCGGCGGAGTATTAAACTCCCGATGCACGGGAGAAAGTCTTTTCCGCTCGCCATTTGGACACGTGGACAAGGGGACGTCATGAGCTCGAATGATTCTGATCTGTCGGATCCGCACTACGGGTACGATTTTGTGGTAGCGACCACGCAGGGGAGCATCAACGCGACACTCAAGGAATTCCTTGCTGCGATCGCCGAACCTGTGACGACCGCTTGCTATGTGGCCGATGACAAAGGGCATCCCGTCTCGATAGACTACGCCAAACTGAAGCAGCAATCCGGCGTGGATCCGTTCGCGATTCCCGCGAATGTCGACGCAGCCAACGACACCGATATCAAGAAGCTGATTTCGGCGAGGTTCATGTTCGGCTTTCAGGCCCAACTGGGGCTGCCGCCGATGTCGTCGCCGCAGAAGATCCCGGACATCGTCGACCTCGGAGGCGACACGGCGACCGTGGGATTCAATCTGCTGTGCGCTGAATTCGCCATCGTCAATCTCACTCCCCCGGGTGGATACAACACGGACGCGACATGGGATCGCTTCGACCAGCAAAAGGATGCGCCGTGGATATTCAGCACGAAGGTCGACCTGCGGTTGTCCACAGTGGACCAGAGCGCCTACTCCAAGCTCCCGCCGGATGTGCAGCAGCAGATCAAGAATCTCGGTGACAATGCCTTCAGTGTGCAGCAACTTCTCTACGACCTGGACAACGCGGCACTGGAAACGGTGCCCACGATCGAGGGAGTAAAGCCGGGAACCCTCCTCTACACGATGCTCGAGCAGGACTTCGTCGGAGCGTACTTCACCCAGATGCAGAAGGAGCACAAGCCTCTGATGGGCGTCATGATCGCCCAGCAGGACGCGCCGCCGGCGACACTGACGCTGACCGACTTCAATTTTCAGGTGTCGCCTTTTCTGGGATCTGACGGGCAGGAGATTGCAAACCCGACGAAGGAGCAGCGGGATCTAGCCACGTTGAATTACCTGTGCGCGGCCGATAAAGACGCGCTACCGCCACCGGTGAAGTTCGGGTGGAACTGGGTGGACACGCTGTCGGAGTCGGACGGAGTCATCGCGATCAACCGGAACACGTTCGGAAACTACTTTTACCATCAGTTGAAGGATTACGTGCCGGGCAACTGCATGCTGCCCTCGGTGTCTGTGTGGGAGTCCGGCTTTCTGGGGGACACAACCAATTATAAATGGAGCCTGACCCCGGGGCAGTCCCCGACGGTGACCCAGGGCAAGGACACCAGCGGCGCCACCGTCCTCACCTTCCATTACGCCCCTCCCTCCCAACACGACGAGGCCCACTGGTTGGGCGAGGCCGTGGGTGGGATGACGTTGTCAACGTCTTTCGACTTGTCGGTCACGTTCCAGGGAAACACGATTACGATCAGCCAGCACCTGGTTGTCTACGCGGAGGTCTGGCATACACCGAGCAGTGGAGACAAGGGAAACGTGGTCGACAAGACGATCAACGAGACCTACACCCTCGACGTAGATCAGAATGGCAGATTGGTCACCTCTGACCCTGCGATCCAGAACATCGACAATTCCTATAAGCTGCATACTTCGGGTTTCCTGGCCTGGATCGCGAACATCCAGGACCTCGAGAACGATATTCAGAACTGGCTGAAATGTATCGCGCCGTGCAACCTGAAGGCCCTCCCGGTCTCGATTGTCGACAACTTCGTCTTTCCCGGCGGGAAAACTTTCACCTACAAGAACGTGAACTTCTCCGATCACCAGGACCTGGTTTCCCACATCACCTACACCCAACCCGGCTGACCAGTGGCCCGACAGCAGAGGCGGGAGAAGATCATGGGCAACTACTCGGTCTCCTACTCGACCGAACTCATGCGGAACTACTTGCAAAGCGAGGTCCTGGCGCCGGAGGCGAAGTTCGAAGCGCTCCAGACACAGGCGGGTGCCTCGTTGTTGTTCTCCATCTCCACCCAGGGCGTCCTGTATGTGACCAAGGAAGTGCCGGGCGACCGCAGCGGGTGGCAGAGATCGGACCTGAGCAGCGCGCTGATCGCGCACGACTTCGGCGGAAACGGCGTTGCCTGCAAGGACTTCGCCGTAGCGCAGTCGGCGTTCCCGCCCGCCACCTCCATCCACCTCGCGATGGTGGTCAGCGACGGGACCTCCGACCACCTCTACCTGAGCCTGGCCAACTCCGATTCCGACACGTCGTGGACCTCGCATCCGTCGTGGACGGCCTTCCCGTTCGACAATCCGGACCACCAGCCCAGCCCGGTGGTCATCGTCGGGGTGCTGATCAGCGAGGCGGCCGACGCCGAGTACATCGTGGTGGATGTGGTGCGCGACCCGTCGAGCAACGTACAGACGGTGTCGCGCTACTACATCGACACCTCCAAAACCGACGGCTATGCCTGGCATTACCACGACATGGCGATCGATGTGGAAGTCGACCGTTATTCCAGCCGCTTGGGCCGTTCGCAGTCACAGTACGTCGACGGCATCTACACCGCGGGGCACGCGGACGGTTCGCCCCAGTTCGTCTACCAACCGCTGTACAACGCGTTCAACCCCCACGTCCCGGCGCCGCCTGCCCGGTTGCAGCTACCCGGCAACCTCGTGCCTGACGCGATCGCCTCGTGTCGCAAGGCCGACCACACCAGCGACCTCTACGCCACCGCGAACGGCACGCTGTTCTACTTCGACAGCCACAACCAACACGATGAGGCCACCGGCGTCGAACTGCTCGAGAGCCCACTGCTCAACGGGGTTCGCGCCCTGTACGCCACGCTCACCGGCACCGAGGTGATGATTTGGGGACTCAACGGCGATGATCAGGTGTTCTACACCACCTGTCCTCTCGCCGAACTCACCACACCGGGCTCGTGGAAGGTCCCGCTGCCCATCGTCAGCGGTGTAGAACAGGTTTCGCCCTACCTCGACCGCGCCAACAGCGCGAACACCTTTTTCGCCCACGTCGGCGAGAACCGGTTGATCAAGGCCGTCAAATCTCCCGACACGACAGTGTGGACCACACAATCCATTACCCTTCCGCCGCTGTCGAACAGCCCGGCACAGCAGTTCGACTCCTACACCACCCGGATCCAGGTGACCGGACCGGACGGGCAGCCCGCCAAGGGGATGCCGGTTACACTCATCGCGAGCAACGTCAAGGCCGTCTACATCAACCACCTCTACTACGTGGTCGGGGCGGAACCGGTGCACGTCGCGACCGACGCCATGGGATCGGTGACGGTCGTCGAGCCAGTCGACACGCTCACCGGAACGCGACTGAGCGTCGAAGTCGACGGTGTAACCACCGAGATCGACCCGATGGACAAATCGTTTCGTAAGGCAGCCGGCCTGGACACTACGGCCGAGCTGACCGACGCGGTGATCACCTACCACGACGGCAGCACCAAGCCGCTGATCCCAGCCGGTACCGACAAGAACGACCTCAGGACGGTAGCCGAGGCGAACGCGAAACTATCCCAGGCGTACGCTTCCCTCCCTCCGAGCGCGACCGCGGTAGCAACCCGCGCCGGCACCGTGGACGACCTCAGCGGACTCCTGGTCGACGCCGGTGACCTGCTGAACTGGCTAGGCCACGAAATCGACCGAGGAGTCGATGTCGTCATCCAATTCGTCAAGGACGAGGCGACCGATTTCTGGCGGCTTGTCGTAACGATCGAAGGAGACGTCTACAACGCCCTGCTGGAAACCGTGGAGACGATCATCTCCGCGATCCAGTGGGTCTATCACCAGATCAAAATCGCGATCAAGGACCTCATCGACTTCCTGAAGTTCGTCTTCGAATGGAAGGACATCACGCGCACCCAGCGCGTCGTGCGAAACTTCGTCAAGGTCTACCTCGCCTACCAGCTGGCACAGGTGCAGGACTACAAGTCCGAGTGCGACCAGATGTTCACGCAACTCGAGAACACCATCGACAACTGGGCCGGCACGGGCGGCTGGAGCGGCCTGGGCAACGACGGGAAGTCGACGGTAGACAGCATGTCGACCCCGGCCGTCGGGCAGAGCGCACCAGGCTGCTTGCTCAGCCACCACTACCAGGGCAACGCCGACGCCATTACGCCGAGCCCGCCACCCCCGTCGGAATTGGATTCCAGTGCGATCGCCGCGCTGATGCAGGCTCTGAACAACGAGGGGCACATCATCGGCGACACGCTCGAAGGGATCGGCGGCCTCGCGGCCGGTATCGGCTCCATGCCGTTGACCGATCTGCTCGAGAAAATGGCCACCTTCGTCGGTGCGGCCGCGCTCGACAGCGCAAAGAATGTCATCGACACTCTCTTCGACATCGTCTACGAACTGGCCAAAAAAGCCCTCGACGCATTCCAGGCGCCGATCCACATCCCGGTGGTCACCGACATTCTCAACGATTTCGGCGTCCCGTCCTTCTCGCTGATGGACGTCGTCTGCTGGATGGTGGCGATCCCGGCGACCCTGATCTACAAGGCAGCAAAGGGCGTGGCCCCATTCCCGGACAACGCCGACACGCAGGCGTTGATCGATGCCCCGGACCTTCCTTCACTGATCACCCTTTTCGCCCGGCAGAGCGCCGACGCCGCGGTCACCGCGACAAGCGCAGGAAGACTTCCCGCAACACACCCCTCAGGAACCACGGACTTCACGATCACTGCCCCGGAGATGGCCACCTTGTCCGGCGCAGTGTCCGAAGAGGTGTTCATCGTCGGTCACGGATTCGCTGGCTTCTGCGCACTCGCCTCGGCGATCGTGTCCGGTTTCGAGGCGGCAGACGAACAACCGGACAACCCGTGGGGCCTGCCCTCGGCCGCCCTCGGCATCGTCGGCGGTGTCACCGGCGGCCTGGCCAACACGCTGGTCCCCTGCGATCCCATCGCCAACACCGCAGTGTCCGACATCTCCACAACCGTCACCGGCATCCGCGTGCTCTGCAAAATCATATTCTGCGGGCCGGCCCAAAAACTGTTCAAAGGCAACGCGGTCTTACAAAGCATCACCATCAACGACGGCCGCGGAGTAGGGGCGGTCGTGGACGCCGTCCTGACACTACCTGCCCTCACCTGCACGATCTGGCACCTCAGCGAACTGGCCGGAAAACCCGCAGGAGGCAACCGAAGCATCGCCATTATCGACGAGACCAGCCAACTCACCTCCTACATCTCCCGGATCAGCTACGCCTTCGCAGTGAACGACGATGACCCCGACAGCCGTGCCGCCTTCGTCACCTCCCTGGCCGTGGCGAACGTGTGCACCGGCGGACTGCAGATGGCGGAGATGTTCGTCAGCCGAACCGGCTACGAGCTCGTTGGCCGATGTGACCTGTCCACCCGTCATAGCCCGATATGTTGATGAGTCGGCCCCCGCCGCGCTCGCGCATGGCAGGCAAGACATAGTGAGTGACATAAAACGCCGAATTCAGATTGTGGTTGATCGTCTCCTGCCACTCGGTAATCGAGATCTCATCCAGCGGACGTCGCAGGCGCCTGCCGACATTGTTGACGGCGATGTCGATGGGGCCGAACGCCGCAGATCCCTTGTGCACGAGCATGGCGACCTGGTCGGGGTCCGACACGTCGGCCATGACTCCGACTGCCTGTCCGCCGGACGCCTCGATCTCACCGACGACACTGTCGACGGCGTTTTTGTCACTGTGACCGTTGACGATTACGCGGGCGCCTTCCGCTGCGAAGAGCAGAGCGATCGCGCGGCCGATATTGCGCCCCGATCCGGTCACGAGTGCCACTCGTCCGGCGAGCCGTTCGGGCATGGGTTCTTCTCCTTTGATGTTCGGGCACAAACCGATCTCGTGGTCGAACAGCTTCGTTCGCGCCTCGAAGGTTCCGTTGTCGGAGGTGTCAAGCCGTCAGATGCCGATCAGGTCGGCCTTGTCGAGCAGATTCTGAACGCGGCCTGCCACAGCGACATAACCCAGCTGCGCCGCCACGCCAACGTCCTCGCCAGCGACCTCAACCGCCCCGGGCTCCCGATGCCGCTGCATCACCGCATCGCCGAGCGGCTCGCTGAGCATGAAAAGGCCATTACTGCTCACGAATCCAGCAAACCCTAGACAGGAGCCCCTCGCCTCATGTCTCGCACCGCCAGCCGCTCTGCCCAACTGGCAGACGAGCGTCGACGTATCCGCGACGCCGCACAGCGCCTACTGACCGGCGCACCGCACCGCAGCAGCGGCACCCTCACCATCTCCACCCTCGCCACCGAGGCTGCGCTGTCTCGGCAACGGCTCTACGAACACCACCCCGATCTTGTCGCCGAGTTCAAAGCCGAAACCGGCTCAGCACCTGCGTCAGCAAATGCCATTGCGGTGCAACAGCAACTGGCCGACGCGCACGATCGCATCAGGGAACTCGAGGGCCGCGAACGCGAACACCTCGACCAGATCAAAACCCTCTGCGCGGTCATCACCGAACTCACCCACGAAACCCGCGCCAGCAACCTGGTGCTGCTGACACCGCGACGGGCGGACTCATCCGGGTCAACCCACATCCTCCGATGAGCGGTCGGCACGGATTCGCCGGAGACTCAGGTGCCGCAGGATGCCCGCTTCGGTCAGTTCACGATTATTCGACGTCGGCGATGAGTACCGGATCCCGCCACCGCGCCCAGCGCTCGACCGCTGTCGGCACCGACGCACCGAGCGGGTGGCTGGTCTCGCGGATGATCCGATCCAGGGCCTCCGGCAGCCCGCGTAGCCGTATCCCGTTCTGACCCAGCCGGTGCACCGCAAGCTGGCGTGGCTGTCGTGGCCGGCTGCGACCAGCGCGCCGAACCATTGCGCGTTCGCGCTCGATCCCTGCACTCGGCGCTCGAGTCCGCCGCGAAGAGGAGGCATGAGAACCTCGAAGCCCTCACAGCCCTCGCGCGGCTCTCGGCATTGCCGGGCCTCTGGTCGAAGCTGGACAAGCCGGGTGCGCTGCCGGTCAAGCGCACATCGTTGCGGCCACGAGTATCGAACCGGTCCTTAAGCCGGAGGTCCGGCAGCTCGCATGGCCGGGGTCGCCGATTCAGGATTTCCCTGACGCGCGCCGCATCTGGTCGTCTGCTTGGTCGGGTGGGGTGCCTGCGGGGATGACGAGCAGAGTCAGCTGGGCGTCGTTCGTGCCGATCAGGTGCATGGTGCCGGGTGGTTGGCCGGTATCGGGTCCGTGTACTTCGACGCCGTCCGGGTTGTCGATGCGGCGTTGGCTGAGACTGACCGCGTTCCAGTCGAAGCTGACGCGAGCGGTGGGGCCGAGGCGTGGGGTGAGGGCGCTGATCAGGTCGTGCAGTTCGGCGGTGAGGTTGTTCGTCCATGGCCACCAAGCGCCGTCGACGCGCTCGGAGCCGGCGCCGGGTTCACGCAGCAGGAGGCGTGGGGTGCGGGTCGGTGTTCGGAAGGGTTGCCGGTCGGGTTCGGGCGGGCCGGTACTACGGCTCATGTCGTGGTGGTTGGTGATCGGGCGTTGTCGAACGATTCGGGGCATGTCTGTTCCTGTGCTCATCGGGGTGTGCGGGTTGCTGATGCGGGGGTGACGGCGGCCATCAGGGCCGCGTGCGCGGTGTCGTCGGCGGTGGACGATGGGATTACGCGGAGCACGATCAGGTCGCGGTCGCGGCCGAAGACGTACATCGTGTTCCACAGTTCGAAGGGGTAGGGGTCGAGCCGGACGGTGTGACCGTTGACGGTCGTCTGCCGGGGCGTGTCCGACCAGCACGCGGGGTCGTAGACGACTCGCCAGATGGGGCCGAGTCGGACGGTCAGGACGGCGAGGAGGTCTGGCAGTTCGGTGGTGAGTTCGCGGGATCGCGGCCACCACGCGCCGTCGAGGTATCCACCGCGGTCGGCTTTCGGCTTCAACCTCAAGCGGGGTGTGTAGTCGGGCGGAACGCGATGGCGGGCGTACTGCGGGCGGATCTGTTCGGGCGCCATGGTGGTGCCGTTGTTTCTGTGGAATCGCATTTCGAGTCCTCTCGAGGCGTTGTTCGCGCATCGTCGCGCCATGGCGCGGGTGGTCGCGGGGGCCACGCGTATGACCATGCGGTGGCGTCGCCCGCGGATCAAGTGGCCGTTGGTGCCCGCGAGCATGAGCGGATCCCTGCTTCGGTCCGGATCGGCGACGCGCAGACCGGATAGTCGCGGTGTATCCAGTACACGCCGTTTCCCTCGTGATGTCAACGTTGTAGGTCTACACTCGTAACTTCATCGGAGATTGCGAGGACGATGGAGGCATCCGGGATGGCCGAAGTTCCGAACCGGCGGCCGGTTCGCGCGAGAACCGGCGGGGGCAGCGGTCCGGTCACCAGGGCGGCCGTGCTGGCCGCGGCGCTCGAGATCATCGATCGCGATGGGGTCGACGGGTTGTCGATGCGGCGGCTGGCCGAGGCGGTGGAGCGGGACCCGATGGTGATCTACCGGCATGTGCCGAACAAGGCGGCGGTGCTCGATGGTGTGGCCGAGATCGTGTTCGCACAGCTGGCAGTCGATGCCGCCGACCCGGACTGGGCTGCGCAGTTGCGGGCGGTCGCCCGCGATTTCCGCCGGCTGGCTCTGGCCCATCCGCGGGTGGTGCCGCTGCTGGTGACCCGGCCGCTGGCCACACCATTGGGGTTGCGTCCCTATGCGGTGGTCCGTCCCCTGGAAGACATCCTCCAGTTGCTGACTCGCGCGGGGTTTTCCGGTGCCGACGCGCTGCACATCTACCGTGCGGTGTTCGGATTCCTCTATGGCCACGTTCTGAACGAGTTGCAGGAGATCGTGGAGCGGCCGGAGGAGACCGACGATGTGCTGCGGCTCGGGCTGCACCGCCTGCCGATCGGCCAGTTCCCGTTGTTGCGCGAACTGGCACCGGTTTTGGCCGCCTACGACGGCGCGGCCGAACTCGAACGCGGTCTGGACATCCTGCTCACCGGTCTCAGCGCCACGCTGCCGGGTCCCGGGCGATGACGTGTGACTCAGCCTGCCTCGAGGGAACCGCCTTCGAGGGACCCGCCTTCGGAATCCCAGCATTGCTGTGCGGCAATCGTTTCGGCATCGCCGGTGGACCCAAGGTCGACTCGCACGGTGAGTCTGCCGCCGCTGACCCCGAGGACATCGATGGTGTGCGCGGGCTTGTGCCGGTAGCCGTCGAGCCGGACCTGGCGCCCAGCGTTGGCGAGTTTGCGGGGTGTGATGGTCCATTCGTCGAGGTGATAGATCACTCGATGGATCGGGCCGAGCCGGACCCCGAGCACCGCGAGCAGATCGGGAAGCGCGGCCACGAGGTCGTTGCCGTACGGCCGCCACACCCCGCCGGTGCCCGCTGTGTCGAATTGGAACCGCAGTCGATGGACGGACGGTGTCTGCCGCCTCGGGGTGGTTTTGCTCAGTTGTAGCGTCATGGCTGACGCTCCCATCTCGGCCGCGCCGCGGCCGGGTTCAAGGTCTCGGTGAGACCGGTGATCAGGATGTCCAGGCCGCGTTCGAGTTCGGCTGCGCCGTCGTAAGCGGCCAGATCCGAGGCGAGACCGCGAAGCAAGGGAAATTCGCCGATCGGTAGGCGGTGTAGGCCCAGACGCAGCAGGTCGGTGGTCTCTTCAGGGCGTTCGACGATTTTTTGGAGCTCGTTGAGGAGGTGGCCATAGAGGAATCCGAACAGCGCCCGGTAGATGTGCAGGGCGTCGGTCCTGCTGAAGTCAGCTCGGACGAGCAGCTCCAGAGTCCGTTCCAGCGGCCGCAGGGTGCCGAGTGGCCGCAGTCCGAGCGGAGTGGACAGCGGGTGGGTGACCAACAGGGGAACCACGTTCGGGTGCGCTACGGCCAGCCGCCGGAAGTTGCGGGCGATGATGCGCAGTTGACGGCGCCAGTCGGGGTCGGCGGGCTCGACAGTCAGTTGTTCGAGCACGATCTCGGCGACACCGTCGAGGAGTGCGGCTTTGTTGGCCGCGTGCCGGTACAGCACCATCGGGTCGCGGCCGAGCGCCTGGCCGAGGCGCCGCATCGACAGGTGCTCGACACTCTCGCGATCGATGATCCCGAGCGCGGCCACCAGCATCGCAGACCGGGTCAGTGGGGTGTTCGTGGTGTCCCCGCGGTCGGCGCGACCTGCTGAAATGTCTGTGGAACCGATTGGTTCGGCCTTGATTCGGCTCATCGAATCAGCGTCTCCTCTCGGTCGGACGCTGTTATTGTTACCGTTGTAAGTCTACGCTGTAGACAGACGGTGTAGCCAGCCTTTAAGCTGGATGCAACCGGTTCGCCCAACCGCTGGTAGGCAGATGCGAGGAGTTCGTGGCCGAACTGCGCGACCGGGAGATAGGAACATTCCGATGACGATCAAGCACAAGATCACGAGCCGGGCCCGGGCAGGATGGGTGAGGTTGCAGACGCTGCTCGCCGGACCCGACGAAGACAGCCGCCGCCGAACGGATATCGGCGGCAGGCGTCCCGGCGGCCCCATCGAACGAGCCGGGCGCAAGCTGAGACACGCCTTCGAACACTGACCCCGGTCTCGACCGCCTGCGGGTAGGACTTGTCCGCGGCAAGCGCTCAGGAGATTCGAGGACATAACGAATGGCAATCACACAGGTAGCCGTCTACGCACACTTGAGCGATACGGATGTCGAAGCATTGGGGCGGGAACTCGACGCGATTCGCCGTGACATCCTGGATCGGCGCGGCGCCCGGGATGCCGCCTATATCCGTCGGACGATCGCGTTCCAACGAATACTGGATGTCACGGCCCGGCTGGTGATCGCCTGCACCCGAACGAAACGCGGCTGGTTGCTGGGGACGACGGCGCTGGCGGCGGCAAAGAGCATCGAGAACATGGAAATCGGCCACAATGTGTGCCACGGCCAATGGGATTGGATGAACGACCCGGAAATCCATTCCAGCACTTGGGAATGGGACATGACGGGTCTGTCGTCCCAGTGGCGCTATTCGCACAACTATCGCCATCATGTGTACACCAATGTCCTCGGCATGGACGACGACATCGGGTTCGGCGTGATGCGGATGACCCGCGACCAGCGGTGGGGACCATGGCTGCTGTTGCAGCCACTGCAGAACCTGTTTCTGGCGGCGACTTTCGAGTGGGGGATCGCTCTGCACGATCTGTACTCCGAGCGCGACCGCGCGGCCACCCCGGCGGAGAAGACCGCCCAGACCAGAGCACTGATCGGGAAGATCGCGCGGCAGATCGGCAAGGACTACGTGCTCTTTCCGGCGCTGAGCGGGCGGCACTGGCGTCGCACACTCGCCGCGAACTTCGCCGCCAATACGCTGCGCAATCTCTGGGCGTATGTGGTGATATTCTGCGGTCATTTCCCTGACGGCGCAGAGAAATTCACCCCCGCCGCCGTGCAGCACGAGACCAAGGCCGAGTGGTATCTGCGGCAGATGCTCGGGACCGCGAATTTCCAGGCCGGGCCGGTGCTGGCATTCCTGAGCGGAAACCTGTGCCATCAGATCGAACACCATCTGTTTCCCGACCTGCCCAGCAACCGGTACGCCGAGATCGCCCGGCGCGTACGCGCGTTGTGTGACAAATACGACCTGCCCTACACCACCGGACCACTGATCCGGCAGTACCTATTGACCCTGCGCACCATTCACAAGTTGGCCCTACCGGACAGCTTCCTGACCGCGACCTCCGACGACGCACCAGAAACCGCCTCCGAACGCAAATTCGGCGCACACCCTGCGATCGGTGTCGGCGCATTCCCTCGGCGCGGCCTGCGCACCGCGCTGAACCTCGCACGCCGGTTTCCGTCCTCCCGAGGATCGAACCTCTAGTGCACTGGAACTGATCAGCCGAGTTTTTCGCGGCCGAGGCGCTGAGCCCCATCGCGCATCCGGCAATGCGGCGACGCGGTCCAGCCGGTCGGCGAGTACCTGCCGCGCGTCGGCGCCGTCGCAGGGAGCGAGTGCGGCAAGGTAGGGGTCCTTCTATGCGCTGAGGAATGAGACCGAATGCCCTATATCGCGCATTCACACAGAGCCCGTGTTACCCGAGCAACCCCGGATGTCGCACGTCATCTACACTCGCACAGCGAGTTCCGACACCAGTGTTGGGCAGTGAATGGCCCGACATCCCGATCGAGACGATGCTCGATACCGCCGCCTGCCACCGGCTGGAAGGTGTGGTCAGCAAGCGTGTGGACTCGGTGTACCGGCCGGAGACGCGCTCGCGGCTGTGGTTGAAGACGGCGATCCGGCAGACGACAGAGGTGATCATCGCAGGCGGGTTCCCCGCAGCAGCAGCGGCGGCGGCGAGCGGGGCGCGCTGATCCTCGGTGTCTACGATGAGTCGAACCGTTTGGTCTACATCGGGCACGTCGGCACCGGCTTCACGATGGCCGCGCGACGGGCACTGCTCGCGCAGTTGAAGGCATTGACCACAACCGACAGCCCGTTCGACCAGTCGGCACCCTCCTGGCGGATGACGGCGGCGCGGTGGGTGAAACCACAGCTGGTGGGCACCGTCGAGTACCGAGAGTTCATCGGCGTGTTGCGGCATCCGAGCTGGCGCGGGTTGCGCGTTGAGATCGTTCCCTCCGGGGTGCGGCTACCGACTCGAGACGTGCCCTTTCCCCGGGCTTGAAGCTGTCATGGCTGGTGAGGTCAGGCGTTGGCGTAGCCACCGGCATTCCACACCAACCAGCGGAACTGCTGCGGGGCGAATGCCTGGCGAGCCGGAACACCCGAGGCCGGAGAATGCGGCCAGAACGCTACACCGCACCGATGGCAATAGAAACCGGCCTGCACCGCATGCGCGGTGGAACGTCCTCGAACGATCCGTCCGTTGCGGCGAATACGGCACACCGCGACAGTGAGCATGACAGCGCCAGGCGCTGCTAACCCCCGAGGAACATGACCATGGCCAGGGCCGCAACCCAGTGCGACACCCCCGGCACGGGATGTGCGATCCCAGCGACCGCCGGAGCGATCCCTGACAGCGCTGGAACTAGCAGTACCAGTGCGAAGAAGGTCAGCCACCCAGCGGGGGTGCGGGCGGGCTCGCGGGCGAGGCTTTGGGCGAGTGCTGTGGTGTGGGTGCGGTCGACGGTGGCAGTGCCGAACACCGGCACCAGGCCCGTCGAGGCGACTCCCACACCGGAATAAACGCCTGTCCCGAAGCTGGTCGACACGCCATCGGCATGCAGAGCGGGCACACTCTGCACCCAGTCGAGTTGATGGCAGTGCGGACACGTCAGATAGACATTCATACGGGCAACACCCTCCCGGGCCGTTGCGCTGTAGCGGCGTGTCTGTGGTGCAGGTACCTGCAACGAGAACTCCCAGGTATGCAACACCCTCCAGCATCGGCTGTCGAGAGACATATGTGAGCTTCCGCATCGATAAGTCCCTCTAGTAGTGCTTTGTTAGATGCGCCGGGATGTGCTGTGCTGCAATGGTGTTGCGCGAGGAGATGGACGTGGTCCGTCCGGTGATCGAGGAGTTCGCCGCCGAGATGTTCGCCGGGTTCGCCCGCCGGGACCAACGAGCCAAGGGGCAGCTGTACCTGCGGGGCCTGCTGGCAGACGGTAAACGCAAGTCGATGCAGCCCATGGCGGCGCGGCTCGGGGTCGATCATCAGCAGTTGCAGCAGTTCGTGACGACCTCGACCTGGGACCACACCCAGGTCCGGGCCCGGCTGACCGGGTGGGCGGCGCGGTTCGTCGACCCCGACGCCCTCGTGGTCGACGACACCGGGTTTCCCAAGGACGGGACAGCATCACCGGGTGTGGCGCGAATGTACTGCGGGGCGTTGGGCAAACGCGGCAACTGCCAGATCGGAGTGAGCGTGCACGCGGCCACCGACTGGGCCTCGGCCGCACTGGATTGGCGGCTCTACCTACCGAAGTCCTGGGACGACCACACCGCCACCGACCCGGACGAAGCCGAACAGATCACCGCACGGCGGGCACGGTGCGCGATTCCCGACCACGCTCGGTTCCGGGAGAAGTGGCGGCTGGCGCTGGACATGCTCGACGAGGTCCTCACCTGGGGAATGCCCGCCCGGCCGGTGATCGCCGATGCCGCCTACGGCGACAGCACCGCCTTCCGCGCCGGACTGACCGAACGCGGCCTGACCTACGTCCTGGCGGTCTCGGCGGCGACCAGCGTCCACCCCGCCACCGCTGAACCGGTGCCACCGACCTACTCCGGATTCGGGCGACCCCCAACCCGCACCGACTACCCCGACAAGCCCGTCACCGCCAAGACGATGATCATCACCACCGGCCGCTCAGCGGGACGGTTCGTCACCTGGCGGCGCGGCTCCCGCCACACCGCATCGAACCCGGGCGCGGTGATGCGCTCCCGGTTCCTCGCCTTACGGGTGCGCCCGGCCAACCGCAACATCACCCGCGGACCGGACGGCAGCCTTCCCGAATGCTGGCTGCTGGCCGAATGGCCCACCGGCGCGGCCGAACCCACCGACTACTGGCTGGCCACCGTGGCATCAAGCATCCCGCTACGAGACCTCGTGCGGCTGGCGAAAATCCGCTGGCGCATCGAACACGACTACCGCGAACTCAAAGACGGCCTCGGCCTGGACCACTTCGAAGGCCGATCCTGGCTCGGCTGGCACCGCCACGTCACCCTCACCTCCATCGCCCAGGCAATCTGCACCACGCTGCGCCTCACCCCAAAAGCCCCTGCGCAGGCCTGACCCTCTACGCCGTCCTGCGCCGACTCCAACACCTACTCGCCACCTGGACCGGGCACTGCCACACCTGCCACCAACCCCTACCAGCCCGAACACAACCACCCCACACCTAACAAAGCACTACTAGTCATTGGCTCATAAGTCGATTCGCCTGTGTCGGCGAGCAGCCCGCTGCGTTCGTAATAGCGCAGTGTCTGGGCCTTCACCCCCCGTGGCGGCGGCAACTGGCTGGTGCGCAACCCGGTCAACGCCGATCCCCGCCGATCGCAGCATCCACCCGCGCCGCCAGTGCGTCAAGAACTTCGACCTCGCTATCGGGGACCTCGATGCGCATCAAGTGCCCGGTGATGGTGGCTCGAAGGTGAAGGCGGACAACGAGCAGTACCCGGACTCACGGGCGGCCAGCTCTCCGGCGGTCGCCTCGGCGCCGGCGTCCAGCAGCGGCTCCAGTCGCGTGCGCGCCGGGCGATCGGTGCGCTGCACGGACTCGGCGAAGAACGGTCGAACTCCGCGACCCGAACCGGTTGCTCGGTGGTGGGCAGGGTGTACGAGTCCGGCACCCAGTCTTCGGAGGGGGCGTCAGCATCGCATGACGCCCACGGTAAGCCTGTACTTGGGTGCAGGATGCAACCCCATCCAGTGAATTCGGCGACACAAGACCCTTGCGCCGAGTCGTCATCCAGCGCGGTCCGCGGCCCATGCGTAGCTAGGGCATCCGCGCTGTCGAGAGTGGCGGGTTGCAGTTGCGCCACGGCGAGCCTGCTAGCGCGCTGTGGGCGAGGCAGCCGGACATCGGCCACCGCCAGCTGCGGGCTGAGGCGCGGAATCTCCGCGCGAACTGCTACGTACGGCAGGGTGCGAACTGCTACGTACGGCAAGGAAGGAAGGTTCCGACTCTGCATCGATGATCGTCTGCGGGCGGCGGATTTCGGCGCACCGACTCGGCTGGTTCAGTGCGGACCGGTGGCTGCGATGCGCTGAGCACCTGGTTGATGGGTGGTGACGCCGTCACCACTTCGCTGGTGACGCCGTCATCACCGCGGCAGTCGAAACTGCTCTGACCTGCGGTGTTGACGCCGTCACCAGAATCCCGTTCCGTTCGGTACGGGAATGCACCGATGCGTTGTGAACCCGCAGGTGAGAAGCAGGTCAGGTGTCATCGACGGGTCGCTGACCAGGGATTTTCCGGGCGGCCGGGCGGAGGGATCGACACCCCGCCCGGACCGCATAGGATTTCTACCAGCTTCTGGCTGGTGAATCGGGGATTTCCGGTCGTCTCACTAGAATGGGGCGACCGTATTCGTCCGCTTCCGGGAGCCAGCCGTGACCATCCAGCCCGTTCGCCTGTTCGGCGATCCCATCCTGCGTGCCCGCGCCGCGGAGGTCACCGCGTTCGACCGTGAGCTGCGGCAGCTGGTGACCGACCTGACCGAGACCATGCACGACGACGGCGGTGTCGGGATGGCCGCGCCGCAGATCGGGGTCGGGCTGCGCGTGTTCGTCTACGACACCGGCGACGCCGCGGGGCATCTGGTCAACCCGCAGTGGGAAGTCCTCGGCGACGAGGAGCAGGTCGGGCCGGAAGGCTGTCTGTCGATTCCCGGGGTGCGCTACGACACCCGGCGGGCCTTGCGCGTGCGGGCCTCCGGGGTGGACGTCGACGGCGCGCCGGTCGTGTTCGAAGCCGAAGCGCTGCTCGCGCGGTGCGTGCAGCACGAGACCGATCATCTCGACGGGGTGCTGTTCATCGATCGCCTGGACCCGGCCCAGCGCAAGGAGGCGATGCGGGTGATCCGCGAATCCGATTGGTTCGCAGCGGGATTGACGGTGCGCCCGGCACGCTCGATGAGCGGTGCGGGCCGGCCCAACCCGTTCGGAGCGGGCCGCTGATGCGCGTCGTCTTCGCGGGGACTCCCGAACCGGCGGTTCCGTCGTTGCGGCGTCTGCTGGAGTCGTCGCGGCACGAGGTCGTCGCCGTGGTGACGCGGCCGGACGCGGTGGCCGGGCGCGGCCGGAAGGTGACCAGGTCGCCGGTCGGCCTGCTGGCCGACGAGCACGGCATCCCGGTGCTGACCCCGGGGCGGCCCTCGGAGCCGGAATTCGTCGCGCGGCTCACCGAACTCGCGCCCGACTGCTGCCCGGTCGTCGCCTACGGTGCGTTGCTGCCCCAGCCGGTGCTCGACATCCCCCGGTTCGGCTGGATCAACCTGCATTTCTCGCTGTTGCCCGCGTGGCGTGGCGCGGCGCCGGTACAGGCCGCGATCGATGCGGGCGACGAGATCACCGGCGCCTCCACCTTCCAGATCGAGGCCGGGCTGGACACCGGTCCGGTCTTCGGCATGGTGACCGAGAAGATCGCCGTGACCGACACCGCGGGCATCCTCCTGGAGCGGTTGGCCGACAGCGGCGCCCGTCTGCTGGAAGCGACGCTGGACGGGGTGGAAGACGGGACCTTGCAGGCGGTACCGCAATCCACGGACGGCGTCTCGTACGCGCCCAAGGTCGGTGTCGAGGCCGGGCACGTGCGCTGGGATCAACCGGCGCTGGCCATCAGCAGGCGGATTCGCGCGGTCACCCCCGCTCCGGGGGCCTGGACCGAGGTCGGCGGCACCCGGCTGAAGCTGGGGCCGGTCGAGCTGGTCGAGGAGGAGCTGCCGGAACGCGTGATCGAGGTACGCAAGTCCGGCGTGTACGTCGGCACCGCCACCACCGCGGTGCGGCTCGACCAGGTACAGCCGCAAGGCAAGCGCATGATGGCCGCGCTCGACTGGGCGCGCGGCGCCCGTCTGCAGCCGGGCGCGGTGGTCGAATGACGCCGCGCGGCAATCGTCCCGGCGACGACAACGCACGCAACCGGCGGCGCGAAGAACGAGAGTCGGCGCCGAACCGCGCCGGGGAGGGCCGGGCCCACGCGCAGGGCGGCGCGCGGCAGCAGAACCGCGACGGTGGAGGCCGGTCCCAGACGGGCGGTCAGCGCTCCGGCAACGGGCGAGCCGAGCCGGGCGGCCGGGATCGCGACGAACGGCGCGGTTCCACGGGACGACGTGCGGTGGCGGGCCGATCCGACCGATCCACCGCCGGGCGTCCGGCTGCCGCGAGATCCGCGGGTCAGGGTGCCAAGGCCGCTGGGCGGTCGCATCGCAGAGAACCCGCCGATCAGCCGCGGTCCGTCGCGAGGGACGTGCTGCGTGCGGTCCGTGAGCGCGACGCGTACGCCAACCTCGTGCTGCCCGCGTTGCTGCGGGAACGGGGATTGTCCGGGCGCGATGCCGCATTGGCCACCGAACTCGCCTACGGCGCGTGCCGGTCGCTGGGGCTGCTGGATGCGGTGATCGCCGAAGGCGCGGGCCGGTCGATCGAGGAGATCGACGGACCGTTGCTCGACGTGCTGCGGCTGGGCGTCTACCAGCTGTTGCGTACCCGGATCGGCGCGCACGCCGCCGTGGACACCTCCGTGGCGCTGGCCCGCGCCGAATTCGGCGCGGGCAAGGCCGGTTTCGTCAATGCCGTGCTGCGGCGCGCGGGGGAGAAGACCCCCGAGCAGTGGGTCGAGGCGCTCGCGCCCGCCGACCCCGTCGGCCGGTTGGCGTTCGAGTACGCGCATCCCCCGTGGATCGCGCAGGCGTTCGCCGACGCCCTGGGGGCGCGCGCGGCGGAACTGCGCGAGGTGCTCGCCGCCGACGACGCCCGCCCGCTGGTGCACTTGGTGGCCCGCCCGGGCGACATCACCGCGGAGGAACTCGCGCTGGTGACCGGCGGCGAGGAAGGCCGCTGGTCGCCGTACGCGGTCTACCTGGAGGGTGGTGATCCGGGCAAACTCGAGCCGGTGCGCGAGGGCATGGCGGCGGTGCAGGACGAAGGCAGCCAGCTGGTCGCGCTGGCGTTGACCAGGGCCGAACTCGACGGCCCTGACAACGGGCGCTGGCTGGATCTGTGCGCCGGACCGGGCGGCAAGGCCGCGCTGCTCGGCGCGCTTGCCGCGATCGACGGTTTCCGGGTCGACGCGGTCGAGCCCGCCGCCCACCGCGCCGAGCTGGTGCGCAAGGCCGTGCACGACCTGCCGGTGGACGTCCATGTCGCCGACGGCCGAGCCAGCGGGCTGACCTCCGGTTACGACCGCATCCTGGTGGACGCGCCGTGCACGGGCCTCGGGGCGCTGCGCCGCAGGCCGGAGGCGCGCTGGCGGCGTACCCCGGCCGACGTCCGGGAACTCGTCGCCTTGCAGCGCGAATTGATCACCGCAGCATGGGATCTGCTGCGTCCCGGCGGGGTCGTGGTGTATTCGACCTGCTCGCCGCACCTACCGGAGACGGTGTCGATCGTCGCCGACGCGGTGCGCCGCCTCGGCGCCGAACAGCTCGACACCCGGGAGTTGCTCCCCGGCGTCACCGATGTCGGGGACGGACCGGGAGCGCAGCTGTGGCCGCACCGGCACGGCACCGACGCCATGTTCCTGGCCGCTTTGCGCAAACCCCGCTGAGCGGCATTCCATTCGTCCAAGAGCCGGGCGCGTCGTTCTGCCGCACCTCAGGAGGATGACGGTGACCTGGCACGACGTGGTCCGGATGGCGGGTGCCGGAGGTCGCTGAATCCATCTGGTGGCGCAGCCCGGCCCTGAAGGTCGGCGGCAAGGGCTTCGCGCGCCTGCGCGCCGAGGCCGCAGACGTTCTCGTGTCGGCCTGCGACCTCGCCGAGAAGGAGGCGCCGCTCGTGTCCGGCGATCCGGCCTGCTACACCACGCCGCACTACGACGGTGACGCCGACATCCTGATCGACCTGGATCGGGTGGCGTCCGCCCAGCTGCGGGAACTGCTCGATGCCGCGTTGGTGGCTCACCGCTCCCGCGAAAGTGCCCGAGCTGCGGGCGCGCGACCCCCGCTGAGCCCGCTCATTCCCGGCTGGACTGTTCCCGCAGCCGGGCAAGGGTTTTCGCGAGGATGCGCGAGACGTGCATTTGCGAGATGCCCATCTGGTGCGCGATCTGGGTCTGGGTCATCGACTCGAAGAACCGCATGGTGAGGATGCGCCGTTCCCGCTCGGGCAGCCCGGCCAGCAGCGGGCGGATCGCGACGTATTCCTCGACCCGATCGAACTGGGATTCCTCCTCGCCGAGGGTGTCCAGCAGCGAAGCGTCGGTGTCGCGGCCGAGCGTGGCGGCGTCGATCGAACTCGGCTGGTAGGCGTTGCCCGCGATGACCGCCTGGGTCACCTCGTCCGGATCGACGTCCAGCTCCGCGGCGATCTCCTTCGCCGTCGGCGAGCGGCCTAGGGTCTGGGAAAGACTGTCGATCGCCGCGCCGATGCGTAGGTGAGTCTCCTTGACCCGGCGCGGCACTCGCATCGCCCAGGTGTTGTCGCGGAAGTACCGGCGAACCTCGCCCATGATGGTCGGCACCGCGAAAGACAGGAAGTTCGAGCCGCGGCCCACGTCGAAACGGTCCACCGCGTGCACCAAGCCGACGCGTGCGACCTGGGTCAGGTCGTCGAACGGCTCGCCGCGCCCGCTGAACTTGCGGGCGATGTGATCGGCGAGCGGAATGCAGCGGCTGATCAGCTCCGCGCGCAGGGCGTTGTGCCGCGCAGTGCCGCGTTCACTGGCCGCCAGCTGCTCGAAGAGCAGCCCGACGTCGTCGTAACCGGGGACCGTGCCCGCCGCCTCCAGGGTTTCCTCGGCATCGACGGTGTCTTCGGTGGTCAGCGTGTCGGCGTCGTCATCGCGCTGGGAGTCGTACACGGTGTCTTCGTCCGCCACTACGCCTTCCCCCGGACCCGACGGAACTCGACCGTCGTCGGGTATCCGGAAATAGTCGTGTCGAACGAATCCTGTGTCGCCTCCACCGCGTCGGTGAGAGTGCGCAGCACATGCCACCCGAAGCTGCGCTGGTCGGGCAGGCCCGGCTTCTCCGCGATGCCCTCGACCCGGACGAGCAACTCGGTGTCACCGACGGTGAACCGGCAGTTCAGGCTCGTTTCCGGGGCGGCGACCGCGATCAGCGTCGAGCAGACCTCGTCGACGGCCAGCCGGATGTCGGCCACCTCGTCCAGCGTGAAATCGCTGAGTAGGACAAGTGTTTCGGCGAGCCCACGCACGATGGGCAGTTGTGTCACCGACGCCGCCACCCGAATCTCCACCGGGGTGCTGTAGAGCCCCTGTTCCGCCGAAATATTGATCACCCTATGCAGGCTACCCACTCCCGCGCTGGGCAACCCTGGGTACCGTTAGACTCCGGCGTTGTGTCCAACCCGACTTACCCGCGTCCGGCCGCTCCGATGATCGCCCCCTCCATTCTGTCCGCCGACTTCGCGCACCTCGCGGACGAAGCCCAGGCCGTCGCAGGCGCCGACTGGCTGCACGTCGATGTGATGGACGCGCACTTCGTGCCGAATCTCACGCTCGGTCTCCCCGTGGTGGAGAGCCTGCTGAAGGCGACCGAGATTCCGCTGGACTGCCACCTGATGATCGAGGATCCGGGCCGCTGGGCGCCGCCGTACGCGGAGGCGGGCGCACACAATGTGACCTTCCACGCGGAGGCGACCGACGATCCGATCGCGGTGGCCCGCGACATCCGCGCCGCGGGCGCCAAGGCGGGGCTCTCGGTGAAGCCCGGCACGCCGATCGAGCCGTACCTGGAGATCCTGCGCGAATTCGACACGCTCCTGGTGATGAGCGTGGAACCGGGGTTCGGCGGGCAGTCGTTCATCCCGGAGGTCCTGCAGAAGGCGCGCATCGTGCGAAACCTGGTCGATTCCGGGGAGCTGCGGCTGCTGGTCGAGATCGACGGCGGCATCAACGCCGACACCATCGAGGCGGCCGCGGAGGCCGGTGTGGACTGCTTCGTCGCCGGTTCCGCGGTCTACAGCACGGCCGACCCCGGGGCCACCGTGCAGAAGTTGCGCAGCCAGGCGGCCTCGGCGTGGGCCCACTGAACGGCGCTATCCGGCTCGACTGCCACGCGCCGCGATCGCACGGATCGTCTCGATCACCGCGCTGATCGGCGGGCGGCGGGCCCCGGCCTCGGGTGACCGGATCCATACGCGGTATCCGGTGCGCTCGTCGTCCGGTGACGGCAGCACCACTTGGCTGCCCGTGCAGGCCACCGCCGCGTACAGGCGGAACAATTCGGCCGAGACCGCCGGGCTGATCGCGTCGGGCCCGGCGGGCCCGGTGAGGAAGGTCCAGTGCCTGGCCCGCGGGTGGTCGACGACCGGGCCCGCGATTCCGTCCTGAACGAGTTGGCGCAGCACTTGCTCGCCGAGTTCGGCGGGCATGGTGACGGCGCCGTAGTCGACGCCGATCTGCAGCAGGATGCGATGCGAACCCGGATCCATCGACGCGGGGAGCTGGAATTCGCGCCGATACCGTGAGCAGCGAATTTCCGGCGTCGAATCGAGAAATGTGGTCACACCGCGCCCCCAGCTGTGTCCGACTCGATTTGTTCCACTGTTTCTCCGGCTTTCTTCGAGGGGTGAACTCGTGCGGCAGGCTTCCCGGTCGACCGCCACATGCCCTGGTGGAGCGGCTCACGGACTGCTCTGGCGGAAAAGGTTGAACGCGAGAAGTCGGCCGCGTAACGATATCGCCTCCCGCCTCGTCGGAGCGCGGAATCTGCGTTATAACCGCGTTTCGTTCGGGTATCGAGTAGAAATCGGCAAACGCCCCACGGGATAAGTAGATTCATGCGGTACGGCGAAGGTCTCGAATGATCATCCGATCCCTCGTTCCGGGGTGAGCGCGGCGCGTGTGGACGATATTCGTTCCAGTTTGGATGGGACCGGCCGGTTCCGGATGGCTCGGCCCGCCCGGCGGTCCGCTTCCGAGCGGCCCGCGCCGCTGTCGACCGCGACTCCGCGTCACTAGGCTGAGGGCACGGGAATAGCGGCCGGTCTCCGCGCTGTTGCGCAACCGGAAGACAACGACGACAGGAAGTCAGGGCACATGTTCACAGGCATCGTCGAGGAGCTCGGCGAGATCGTCGCCAGCGAACAGCTGGCCGACGCCGCGCGGCTGACGATCAAGGGCAAGCTGGTGACCTCCGATGCCGGGCACGGCGATTCGATCGCCGTGAACGGGGTGTGCCTGACCGTCGTGGAAGTGGTCGGCGGCGACTCCTTCACCGTCGATGTCATGGCGGAGACGCTCAACCGCTCGAGCATCGGCAAGCTCGATGTCGGCGCGAAGGTGAATCTCGAGCGCGCCGCGGCGCTGAACAGCAGGCTCGGTGGCCACCTGGTGCAAGGGCATGTGGACGGCACCGGCACCGTGCTCTCGCGCACCCCGTCGGAGAACTGGGACGTGGTGCGGATCTCGCTTCCCGAGAACATCGCCCGCTACGTGGTGGAGAAGGGTTCGATCACCGTGGACGGCATCTCGCTCACCGTCTCCGGCCTCGGCGTCTCCGACGGACCCGCCGAAGCGGGCAGCCGGGACTGGTTCGAGGTCTCGCTCATCCCCACCACCCTCTCGCTGACCAACCTCGGCTTCGCCACCGTCGGCACCACCGTCAACCTGGAAGTCGACGTGATCGCCAAGTACGTCGAGCGCCTCCAGCAGCGCGGCTGACCGTGACCGCTCCGCTCGTCCGCGCCGACCCGGACGAGGGTGCGCGGCGCCACCGGCGCGCGCGAGGCAGCTGTGCCGCAGTGCTGTCCGCCCAGCCGCCCCGAGGAGTCGCGGTGATCGGTCGAGCGGCAGGCCCGGCGTCGTCCGAGCGAAGCGAGACCGAGCATGTGCCGTTCGCGGCCCGGCTCGCGTCCGAGCGGCCGCCGCGTCCGCGACGAAGTCGCCAGCGGCGGTCGCTCGGACGCGAGCCAAGAGGGGGCCGCGAACACGCCGCGACGCAGTCGCGGCAAATCGAGCACAGTACTGTGGTGAGGCACCTATTTCGAGATGGAGCACAGCAGACGTGACCAGGTTCGACAGCATCGAGCGCGCAGTCGCCGACATCGCCGCCGGTAAGGCGGTCGTCGTCGTCGACGACGAGGACCGCGAGAACGAGGGAGACCTCATCTTCGCGGCGGAGAAGGCCACCCCAGAACTGGTCGCCTTCATGATCCGCTACACCTCCGGTTACATCTGCGTGCCGCTCACGGGTGACGATTGCGACCGGCTCGGCCTGCCGCCGATGTACGCGATGAACCAGGACAAGCACGGCACCGCGTACACGGTTTCCGTGGACGCGCGCGAGGGTGTGACGACCGGTATCTCCGGTGCGGACCGCGCCACCACCATGCGGCTGCTGGCCGACGCCGACGCCAAGGCCGACGATTTCACGCGCCCCGGTCACGTGGTGCCGCTGCGCGCGAAGGACGGTGGCGTGCTGCGCAGGCCCGGCCACACCGAGGCGGCCGTGGATCTGGCGCGCATGGCCGGCTTGCGTCCGGCGGGCGTGATCTGCGAGATCGTCAGCCAGAAGGACGAGGGCCACATGGCCCGCACCGAGGAGCTGCGCGTTTTCGCGGACGAGCACGAACTCGCGCTGATCTCGATCGCCGACATGATCGCCTGGCGGCGCAGGCACGAGAAGCACGTGGTGCGTGTCGCCGAGGCGCGCATCCCCACCGCGCACGGCGAGTTCATGGCGGTCGGTTACCAGAGCATCTACGACGAGGTCGAGCACGTCGCACTGGTGCGCGGCGACATCAGCGACGGCGAGGACGTGCTGGTGCGCGTGCACTCGGAGTGCCTGACCGGTGACGTGTTCGGGTCGCTGCGCTGCGACTGTGGCCCGCAGCTGGACGCCGCGTTGGAGATGGTCGCGGCCGAGGGGCGCGGTGTGGTGCTGTACATGCGCGGTCACGAAGGGCGCGGGATCGGCCTGATGCACAAGTTGCAGGCCTATCAGCTGCAGGACTCCGGCCACGACACGGTCGACGCGAACCTGGAACTGGGGCTGCCCGCCGACGCCCGCGATTACGGCACCGGCGCGCAGATCCTGGTGGATCTGGGCCTTCGCTCGATGCGCTTGCTGACCAACAACCCGGCCAAGCGGGTCGGCTTGGACGGCTACGGCCTGCGGATCACCGAGCGGGTGCCGATGCCGTTGCGCGCGAATGCGGAGAACCTGCGCTACCTGCGCACCAAGCGGGACCGGATGGGGCACGACCTGATCGGCCTCGACGAGCTCGATCTCGGCGAGACGGCGCACTGACCTGCGAACACACCGGAAAGGCGGACATCGATGAGCGGTACCGGGGTACCGACCTTCGCGCTGGCGGACGCCAAGGACCTGTCCTTGGGCATCGTCGCCTCGCGCTGGCACACCCAGATCTGCGACACCCTGCTGGCGAACGCCGAGCGGGTGGCCAAGGACGCGGGCGTCCAGCAGATCACGGTGGTGCGCTGCGCCGGTGCGATGGAGCTGCCGGTGGTGGCTCAGGAGCTGGCCAAGTCGCACGACGCGGTGGTGGCCCTCGGCGTGGTGATCCGCGGTGACACACCGCATTTCGAGTATGTCTGCGACGCGGTGACCGCGGGGCTCACCCGGGTTTCGCTGGACGAGGGCACTCCGGTCGCGAACGGAGTGCTCACCACCAACAACGAGCGGCAGGCCCTGGACCGCGCCGGGCTGCCGGAATCCCACGAGAACAAGGGCGAGCAGGCGGCCGCCGCGGCATTGGACGCCGCGTTGACGCTGCGCGCCTTGCGGCAGTCCGCGTAGCGATGCCGGTGGTCCGTATCTTCCGGAGGCACGCGGGCTCGCCCGCGGCGGTCGGCGAGGCGTCCGGATGGGAGTTCGAGGTGCGGCCCCGGCGCGCGGTGCGGACGGCTTGGATCGTGGCGGTGCTGGTCGCGGCCGCGTTCACCGTGGGCGGTATCTGGCTGCGCAGTGGGTCGACCGGCGTCAATTTCCGGGTGGCCGATCAGATCGCGATGATCGGGATCGGCCTGCTCGGCGCCGGGGCGGTGCTGCTGCTGACCAGACCCAGGGTGCGGGCCGGGGCACGGGGCGTGTCGGTGCGCAACATACTGGGGGACAATGATTTCCCGTGGGATTACATCCGAGGTGTGTCGTTCCCGGATCGGAAGTCCTGGGCTCGTCTGGAATTGATCGATGACGACTACGTCCCGATGCTGGCGATCCGCTCGAACGACAAGGAGCACGCGGCGCGGGCGATGGATCGGTTGCGCGAACTCGGTGCGAAGTATTCCGGGAGCAAGTGAGCGGGTGAGTTCCGTACGCCCACCCGCTTGGCTCGCGTGCGTTCGAACAGCCCTCTAGCCTCGCCGGTATGGAGCAGGGTGCCTTCGTCCTCGCGGCAGCGTTCGCCGACGATCCATTGATGACCTACTTCTGGCCGGTATCGGCGCGGCGGCGGAAAGCATTGCCCGGCTTCTGGGAATCGCGCATCGCGTCGCGCCGGAAGAACGGCTTGGTCGACCTCGCACACGATGCCGCGGGTGACCTCGCCTGTGTGGCGCTGTGGGAACCGGCGAACGTGGTGTCGCCGACGGCGAAGCCGTTGACCTTGCTACGGGCCTTGGGGCTGGGCACGGCGCGGGCCTTGTCCGCCGGGCGACGGATGGAGCACGCGCGACCGGCGACGCCGCATCTGTACCTGGCGGCCATCGGGACGCTGCCCGGCGTCCGGGGCCGGGGTCTGGCGACCGCGCTGCTGGAACGGCGGTTGTCGGTGGCCGAACAGGACTGCTTCTTGATCTCGAATACCAGCGGCACGGTGCCCTTCTACCGGCGATTCGGGTTCGAACCGCAAGGTGAGCTGCCGATCGACGGGGGTCCGGTGGTGTATCCGATGATCCGGAAGAAGTGATCGCTCCCCCCGGCATGCTGATCCTCGAGATGCCGGGGGTGGAGCGACGGCGATCGGTCGCTTGCCGTACCCGTTGCCGGGGCCGATTCAGTGCGTGTCGCCGAGGACCGCGCCTTCGCGGCGCGGGTCCGCGCCGCCGATCCAGCCGTCCGCGCCATTGCGTTTGAGCGCGCTGAGACCGCTGGACTGCGGTGCCACCGAGACCTGATGGCCCAGCTGGCGCAGCCGGAGCACGAGCGGGTCGTGGTCGCCGTTGTCCGTGGCGTCGATCGCCGGGTGCTCCCCGCCGATCCCCGTGGCCGGACTGTTGCCTGCGCCGAACGCGACCGCGGACACCGCCTGCTGCGGGTCCAGGCCCCAGTCGAACATGTTGACCAGTGTTTTCACCACGAACTGGATGATCACCGACCCACCGGGAGAGCCCGCGACATGGGTGAGTTCGCCGCGGGAGCCGTCGGGGGCCTTGCCGAAGATCAGCGTCGGGCTCATCGAACTGCGCGGGCGCTTGCCCGGCTGCACTCGATTGGCCATCGGCACGCCGTCCGCGCCCAGCGGATCGGCGTTGAAGTCGGTGAGCTGGTTGTTCAGGACGAAGCCGTCGACCAGGTGGAAGGAACCGAACGCCGACTCCACGGTGGTGGTCATCGCCGCGGCGTTGCCGTACTTGTCGACCACCGAGATGTGGCTGGTGCCGTGCTCGGGCGGCTGCGGGCCGACGCCCAGCGGCACGGGTCCGAAGTCACCCGGCTGCGCGGTGCCCATACTGCGGTTCGGATCGATCAGTCCGGCACGCTGTCGCAGGTAATCGCGGTTCAGCAGGGTTTGGGCGGAATTGCCGGGCAGCGGGACGAAATCGGTGTCGGCCACGTACTTGTTGCGATCGGCGTAGGCCAGGCGTTCGGCCTCGGAGATCAGGTGCACGGCCTGGGCGTTCGGCTTGCCGCCGTTGCGGTCGATGTTGTCCGGCCGCATGGTGGCCAGGTCGAAGTTCTCCAGGATGCCCAGGGTCGCGGCGACGGCGATGCCGCCCGAGGAGGGACTCGGCATGCCGCAGATCTCGTGCTCGCGATAGCCCGTGCACAACGCGGTGCGCTTCTTCGCCTGGTAGCCGGCCAGGTCCCCGGTGGTGATCAGGCCGGGGGTGCGCCCGCCGGAGGAGCGGCCCGCCGCCGCGGCGATGTCCCGGGCGATGGCGCCCGTATAGAAGGCCTGCGCGCCATCGGTGGCGACCGCGCCGAGCGTCTTCGCCATGGCCGGGTTGGTGAGGACGGTCTCGGCGGTCTTCGGGCTGCCGTCCGGGTTCAGGAAGTACGCCTTGGCGTCTTCGTCCGCAGCGAGGTCCTTGGCCGACTCCGCGATCTGGCTCGCGAGACGCGGACTGATCGGGAAGCCCTGATCGGCCAGTCCGATGGCAGGGTCGAACAACTCGCGCCACGCGGTCTTGCCGTGGTCGCGGTGCGCCAGTTCGAGCATCCGCAGCACACCCGGCACGCCGATGGAGCGGCCGCTGGCCCGCGTGTTCGGTTTGGGCTCGGTGCGGTCGGCATCGCTGATCCAGCGCAGGTAGTTCTCGGTGGCGGCCGCGGGAGCCACCTCGCGGCCGTCGTAGGCGTCCACGGTCCTGGTGTTCGCGTCGTAGTAGAGCAGGAACGCCCCGCCGCCGATTCCGGACGCCTGCGGTTCGACCAGCCCGAGCACCGTCTGTGCCGCGATCAGCGCGTCCGCCGCCGTGCCGCCGTCGCGGAGGACCTCACACGCGGCCTTGGTGGACACCGGGTTGGCCGTCGACACCGCGAAAGTGTGCGTGCGCACCGGCGTCATGTTCGAGCGATAGCCCGTCGCTATCTCCGGGTTGGTGCTCAGGTCTTTGGTGGCGCTGCTCGCCGGTCCCGCCGCGGTGGCCGTCACCGGCGTGCCGTTCGGAACCGTCTCGCAGACCCCGCCCGCCTGGCTTTCGCCGGACGAACAAGCGGTGGCCATTCCTACGGTGAGTGCGAACGCCGCCGCTGCGGCGACCCAAGTACCTCGCTTGCGCCCCATGCCCGGACTCTAACCTCCGGCACCGACAGCCGCGCCGGTTTCCTTCCCAGGGGCGAAATCGCCCTGGCGGCAGGGTGTGTCGAGGTCGAGGCGGCGGAAATCGGCCGTCGCGGACCGGCGGGGCGCCGCGAGCGGTCGGTAGGCTGGCCGGGTGGCGATCGAGGCGGTGCTGTTCGACTTCTCCGGGACCTTGTTCCGCCTGGAGGCCGACGAATCCTGGTACGCGGATCTGACCGGTCCGGACGGACGGGCGTTCGATGTGGACCAGAAGGCCGAGATCATGCGGCGGATGACGGCGCCGGTCGACCACGTGGCCGACTTCGACGACGAGACGCAGTATGCGTGGGATCACCGCGACCTGGATCCGGCGCTGCATCGCAAGGTGATGATGCGCGTGCTGCGCGAGTCGGGCGTGCCCACCGACGAGGACGCCGAGCGGCTGTACGCCCGGCTGCTCGACCCGCTGGAGTGGACGCCGTACCCGGACAGCGAGGCCGTCCTCGATCGCTTGGCCGCCCAAGGGATTCCGGTGGCGGTGGTGAGCAATATCCCGTTCGACATCCGTCCGTCGTTCGCGGCGCGCGGCTGGGATCGGCTGGTCGGCGCGTTCACCCTCTCCTTCGAGGTCGGCGCCATGAAGCCCGATCCGGAGATCTTCCATTCCGCGCTGGGTGAACTGGGCGTGCCCGCCGAGGCTGCGCTGATGATCGGTGACAGCGCCGAGGCCGACGGCGGCGCCGAGGCGCTGGGCAGCCGGTTCGCTCTGGTCGAGGCCCTGCCGACCACCGAGCGCCCGGACGCGCTGCTGGCCGCGCTACGGCGGCACGGTCTGATGGAGTAACCCGGGCCGATACGCGGACGCCCGCGCGGTGCCCGGTTCATTTGCCGAAGTCGCGGTTGTGGGGCAAGTCACCGTGTTACGGTGCGATTCCGGCGTAATCGCAGGTGCGCCGGTAGGTTCGGTACCAACGGGGGTACGGCTGTGAGCTTGGCGTTCTCCGGTGAGGAGCCGTCGATCGGCGTGGAAGCGGCCATGCCGGAGGCGGTTCGGGACGTGCGGGAAGCCGTCGCCGGGATGGCGGGGTTCGGACTCGCTTATCCCGTGCTGATGAATCTGACCCGCGGCGGCGACGCGGCCGCCACGGCATCCACCCAGTTCTGTGTGGCCTGGGCGCTGGGTCTGCTCGTGCTCGGTTTCGCCGAGGGGGCGCCCGCCGTGCGCAGGCTGACGCTCGCGCTCGCGCTCCTGCAGGCGGTCGTCGGGTGCTGGGCGGTCCGGGACCTCGCGGCCGTCCCGCCCGTCGTCGGCGTCGTCGCCGCGGGCTATTCACTCGCCACCTCGGCGGCCGTCGTGCATTTGCTGTGCCGCCCGGAAGCCAAGGCGTGGTTCGGCGTTCCCGTGCCCTGACCGCTTCGCGCAGCCGCCGTCAGCCGGGCTGTCGGTCGCGGTCTATACGCTGGATGGGTGGCAGATCCAGCGACGTACCGGCCCGCGCCGGGCACGATCCCCGTCGAACCCGGTGTCTACAAATTCCGGGACGCCCATCGGCAGGTCATCTACGTCGGCAAGGCCAAGAGCCTGCGCAGCAGACTGAACTCGTACTTCGCCGACGTCGCCGGCCTGCATCCGCGCACCAGGCAGATGGTCACCACGGCCGCGAGCGTCGAATGGACGGTCGTCTCCACCGAGGTGGAGGCGCTGCAGCTGGAATACAACTGGATCAAGGAGTTCGATCCGCGCTTCAACGTCCGCTACCGCGACGACAAGTCCTATCCGGTGCTCGCGGTCACCCTGAACGAGGAATACCCGCGGCTGTTCGTCTACCGCGGCGCGCGCCGCAAAGGCGTCCGTTACTTCGGCCCGTTCGCGCACGCCTGGGCGATCCGCGAGACGCTCGATCTGCTGCTGCGGGTGTTCCCCGCGCGCACCTGCTCCAACGGCGTCTTCCGGCGCCACCACCAGATCGGGCGTCCCTGTCTGCTCGGCTACATCGACAAGTGCTCGGCGCCGTGCGTCGGGCGGGTGAGCGCCGAGGAGCACCGGGCGATCGTCGAGGACTTCTGCGACTTCCTCGCCGGCCGCACCGACCGCTTGGTCCGGGAGCTGGAGCGCCGCATGCACGAGGCCGCGGAAGACCTGGACTTCGAGGCCGCGGCACGGCTGCGCGACGATGTCCAGGCGCTGCGCCGGGCACTGGAGAAGCAGGCGGTGGTGCTCGGCACGGGCACCGACGCCGACGTCATCGCCTTCGCCACCGACGAGCTGGAGGTGGCGGTGCAGGTCTTCCACGTGCGCGACGGCCGGGTGCGCGGCCAGCGCGGCTGGGTGGTCGACAAGTCGGGTGACGCGGTCGACGTGCCGCAGGCGGGCGGTGAGCTCGCCGCGCTGGTCGAGCAGTTCCTCACCCAGTTCTACGGCGAGCAGGTCGCGGTGGCCGAGCAGTCCGCCGACGACCTGCCCGCCGCCGTGGTGCCGCGCGAAGTGCTCGTGCCCGAGCTGCCCGCCGACGTCGAGCAGGTCCAGCAGTGGCTGTCGGGCTTGCGCGGCTCGGCGGTGAAGGTGCGGGTGCCTCAGCGCGGGGACAAGAAGGCGCTCGCCGAGACCGTGCAGCGCAACGCGATGGAAGCGCTGGCCCAGCACAAGCTCAAGCGGGCGGGTGATCTGACGTCGAGATCACAAGCGCTGCAAGAGATCCAGGACGCCCTGGAACTCGACACCGCGCCGTTGCGCATCGAGTGCGTGGACGTGAGCCACGTGCAGGGGACCGACGTGGTGGCCTCGTTGGTGGTCTTCGAGGACGGCCTGGCCCGCAAGTCCGAGTACCGCCACTACACGATCCGGGAGGCGGCCGGCGAGGGCCGGTCCGACGACGTCGGCAGCATCGCCGAGGTGACCCGCCGCCGGTTCCTCAAACTGCGCCGTGAGCGCGACATGATGGAGCACGACGACCTCGCCGCGACCGGAAGCGACGAGGAGGCGCTCGACCTGACGTCCCGGCCGGGCATCGATCCCCGCACCGGACGCCCGCGCAAGTTCTCCTACCCGCCCAACTTGTTCGTCGTCGACGGCGGCGCGCCGCAGGTCGCGGCCGCGGCCGAGGTGCTCGACGAGCTGGGCATCACCGACGTCGCGGTGATCGGCCTGGCCAAACGGCTGGAAGAGGTGTGGGTGCCCGGCGAGAGCGATCCGGTGATCCTCCCGCGCACCAGCGAGGCGCTGTACCTGCTGCAACGGGTCCGTGACGAGGCCCACCGCTTCGCCATCACCTTCCACCGCAGCAAGCGCTCGCGCCGGATGACCGCCTCGGCGCTCGACTCGGTGCCGGGTCTCGGCACGGCGCGCCGGACCGCGCTGGTCACCCATTTCGGGTCGGTGGCCAAGCTGAAGCAGGCCACGGTCGAGGAGATCACCGAGGTGCCCGGGATCGGGGTGGCGACCGCGAAAGCGGTCCTTGCGGCGCTCGAGTCCGAATAGTCAGTCGACAGTGCACCGGAAGATTCGGTTTCGCGTACGTTGTGTCTGCGGCCGATACCGGAATCGGTGCGCGATGATCGGAAGGCACCCCAGAGACGGATCCGGTAGGACATGACACGCGTCGAATCGAACAGCAGTGCGGGCAACCCGCCGACGAGCGCGGGACGAGTCGCCTCGTCCGGCGCCGTCGGCGGGGCGAACCCGCAGGTCGAGGTCGTGATCGTGACCGGGCTCTCGGGCGCGGGCCGCGGCACCGCCGCCCGCGTGCTCGAGGATCTCGGCTGGTATGTGGCCGACAACCTGCCCCCGGAGCTGTTCGGGCGGATGGTGGAGCTGGGGGCTTCGGCGAAGCCGCCGATCCGCCGTCTCGCGCTGGTCATGGACGTGCGCAGCCGGTTCTTCACCGGTGATCTGTCGGTGGTCACCGAGCAGTTGCGGACCCGGGGCGTGCGCACCAGGGTGCTGTTCCTGGAGGCCTCCGACGACGTGCTGATCCGCCGTTTCGGCTTCGCGCGGCGCAGGCACCCGCTGCAGAGCGAGAGCAAGGACGGCACGTTGTCGGCCGGCATCGCCGCCGAGCGGGTGCGGCTGTCCGCCGTGAAGGCGGCCGCCGACCTGGTGATCGACACCACCGAACTGTCCATCCATCAGCTGCACCGCAAGATGGAGGAGGCCTACGGCGGCGGCGCGCCCAGCGCATTGCAGCTCACCGTGCAGTCGTTCGGCTTCAAGTACGGAGTTCCGCTGGACGCGGACATGGTGTTGGATGTGCGTTTTCTACCCAATCCACATTGGATACCGGAATTGCGGGAACACACCGGTCAGGAGACGGTGGTCAGCGAGTACGTGCTGTCGCGTCCCGGCGCGGACGATTACCTCCGTACCTGCCACCACCTGGTCGAGCTGACCACGAACGGTTACCGCCAAGAGGGGAAGCGATACATGACGGTCGCAGTGGGCTGCACCGGAGGCAAGCACCGGAGCGTCGCGATTGCCGAGGCGCTGGGCGAGTTGATGAGCGAGGTCACCGGCGGGCCGGAGGACTCCGCCGATGTGGTCCGGGTAGTGCATCGAGACCTGGGGCGCGAATGACCGGGTGGGAATCCAATCCGAGCATCGTCGCGCTGGGCGGCGGACACGGCCTGTACGCGACGCTGACCGCGGTGCGGCGGCTGACCAGGAAGATCTGCGCCGTGGTCACCGTCGCCGACGACGGCGGCTCCTCGGGTCGGCTGCGCGCCGAGCTGGGGGTGCTGCCCCCCGGGGATCTACGGATGGCGCTGGCGGCCCTCGCGGCGGACGCCGACGGCGTCTGGACACAGACGGTCCAGCATCGTTTCGGCGGCACCGGCGCACTGGCCGGGCACTCCGTGGGCAACCTCATCCTGGCCGGGCTCACCGAGGTGCTCGGCGACCCGGTCGCCGCGCTCGACGAGGTCGCCCGCATGTTGCGCATCACCGGACGCGTGCTGCCCATGTCGCCGATCGCGCTGGACATCGAGGCGGACGTGTCCGGATTGGAAGCGGATCCACGGGTGAGCCGCTGCATTCGCGGCCAAGTTGCCATCGCGACGACGCCGGGTAAGGTGCGGCGAGTGCGGCTGATTCCGTCCGATCCACCGGCCAGTCCGGAGGCGACCTCGGCGATCGAACACGCGGACGTCGTGGTGCTCGGCCCGGGATCGTGGTTCACCAGCGTGATCCCGCACGTCCTCGTCCCGGAGCTACGGGAAGCCCTGGTATACACCAGGGCCCGGAAAGTTCTGGTGCTCAACCTCGCCGCGGAGCCGGGGGAGACCGCGGGGTTCTCCGCGGAGCGGCATTTGCATGTATTGTCCCAGCACGCACCGGAATTCGTCGTCGACGAGGTGCTGGTCGACTCCGGCTCGGTACCGGAGGGCCGCGAGCGGGAACATGTGGCCAGGGCTGCCGAACAGTTGCGGGCACGAGTAACCTTCTCCGATGTCGCCGAAGCGGGAACGGACCGGCATCACCCCGGAAAGCTTGCCGCCGCACTGGATCAACTGATCCGGCAACCTCGGCCGCAAATGGCAGGGCTTCGAGTCGAGGGACGGCACATGGGTCAGGATGTGCGTTCCGGGTTGGGTGGAAAGGAGCGCGTCCCGTGGCGATGACAGCCGATGTGAAAGACGAGCTGAGCAGGCTCACGGTGTCGCAGGTGAGTTCCCGCAAGGCGGAACTGTCCGCACTGCTGCGTTTCGCGGGCGGCCTGCACATCGTCGGCGGCCGGGTGATCGTCGAGGCCGAGGTGGACATGGGGTCCATCGCGCGCAGGCTGCGCCGGGAGATCTTCGAGCTCTACGGCTACGGGTCCGATGTGCACGTGCTCGGCGCGGGCGGATTGCGCAAGACCTCCCGGTACGTCGTGCGCGTCTCCAAGGAGGGGGAGGCGCTGGCCCGGCAGACCGGTCTGCTCGACGTGCGCGGCCGTCCGGTGCGCGGCCTGCCCGCGCAGGTGGTCGGCGGCAGCATCGCCGACGCCGAAGCCGCCTGGCGCGGCGCGTTTCTCGCCCACGGCTCGCTCACCGAACCCGGACGTTCCTCGGCGCTCGAAGTCAGCTGCCCCGGACCCGAGGCGGCGCTGGCGCTGGTCGGCGCGGCCCGGCGGCTCGGCATCACGGCCAAGGCGCGCGAAGTGCGCGGCACCGACCGTGTGGTGGTGCGCGACGGTGAGGCGATCGGCGCGTTGCTGACCAGGATGGGCGCGCACGGCACCCGCATGGTGTGGGAGGAACGCAGGCTGCGTCGCGAGGTGCGCGCGACCGCGAATCGCCTGGCCAACTTCGACGACGCCAACCTGCGCCGCTCCGCGCGGGCCGCGGTGGCCGCGGCGGCCCGGGTGGAACGCGCGCTGGAGATCCTCAGCGACGACGTGCCCGACCATCTCGCCGCCGCGGGCAAGCTGCGTGTGCAGCACCGCCAGGCGTCGCTGGAGGAACTCGGTCAGCTCGCCGACCCGCCGATGACGAAAGACGCCGTCGCGGGCCGCATCCGGCGGCTGCTGTCGATGGCCGACCGGCGCGCCAAGGAACTGGGCGTGCCGGACACCGAGTCGGCCGTGACGGCCGAACTGCTCGACGAAGCCTGATCCCGCGTTCGCGCGCTCGCCACGATCCCCGCGGCCCGGATGGCCGCGGGGATCGTGGCGTTCCGGCTGCCGGAATTCGTGTTGGTCGGGCGTCTGACCAGGCATCGCGCCCGCGCAAAGGCCAGGTGCGTGTCGGCGAGGTCACGGCAGGGCGTTAGTGTGAGTGGACATCGGAATGATCCGCTGGAAAGTTGAGGAGCGATAACGTGACTGTCCGGGTAGGCATCAACGGCTTCGGTCGTATCGGACGTAACTTCTTCCGGGCGGTGGAGGCGCAGAAGGCGCTCGGCACCACCGACATCGAGATCGTCGCGGTCAACGACCTCACCGACAACGCGACCCTCGCCACTCTGCTCAAGTACGACTCGATCCTTGGCCGGCTGCCCCAGGACGTCTCGCTCGACGGCGACGACACCATCGTGGTGGGCGACCAGCGGATCAAGGCGCTGGCCATCAAGGAGGGCCCCGCCGCGCTGCCGTGGGGCGACCTCGGCGTCGACGTGGTCGTCGAGTCCACCGGCATCTTCACCGACGCCACCAAGGCCAAGGGGCACCTCGCCGCAGGCGCGAAGAAGGTGATCATCTCCGCCCCGGCCAAGGGTGAGGACATCACCATCGTCATGGGCGTCAACGACGACAAGTACGACGGCAGCCAGAACATCATCTCCAACGCCTCGTGCACCACCAACTGCCTCGGCCCGCTGGCCAAGGTGCTCAACGACGAATTCGGCATCGAGCGTGGCCTGATGACCACCATCCACGCCTACACCCAGGACCAGAACCTGCAGGACGGCCCGCACAGCGACCTGCGCCGCGCCCGCGCCGCCGCGCTGAACATCGTGCCCACCGGCACCGGCGCCGCGAAGGCCATCGGCCTGGTGCTGCCCGAGCTGCAGGGCAAGCTGGACGGCTACGCGCTGCGCGTTCCGGTCCCGACCGGTTCGGTCACCGACCTGACCGCCACCCTGCGCAAGTCGGCCTCCATCGACGAGATCAACGCCGCCTACAAGGCCGCCGCCGAGGGCCCGCTGAAGGGCATCCTCAAGTACAACACCGATCCGATCGTCTCCAGCGACATCGTCACCGACCCGGCTTCTTCGATCTACGACGCGCCGCTGACCAAGGTGATCGACGACCAGGTCAAGGTCGTGTCCTGGTACGACAACGAGTGGGGCTACTCCAACCGTCTCGCCGATCTCATCGGCCTCGTCGGCAAGTCGCTCTGACGCGCATGGCTGTCAAGACACTCGCGGATCTGCTCGGCGAGGGTGTCGAGGGCCGGGGCGTGCTGGTGCGCTCCGACCTGAACGTCCCCCTCGACGACAACGGACAGATCACGGACCCCGGCCGCATCGTCGCGTCGGCGCCGACCATCAAGGCGCTCGCCGAGGCGGGCGCCAAGGTGGTCGTGACCGCGCACCTCGGCAGGCCGAAGGGCGGCCCGGACCCGAAGCTGTCGCTGGCGCCGGTGGCCGCCAGGCTCGCGGAGGAGCTGGGTCGCAACGTCCAGCTCGCCGGTGACGTGGTGGGCCAGGACGCGCTCGCGCGGTCGGAGGGCCTCACCGACGGCGACGTGCTGCTGCTGGAGAACATCCGGTTCGACCCGCGCGAGACCAGCAAGGACGACGCCGACCGGGCCAAGCTGGCCGCGGCGCTGGTCGAGCTGGTCGGCGACGACGGCGCGTTCGTCTCCGACGGGTTCGGTGTGGTGCACCGCAAGCAGGCGTCGGTGTACGACGTCGCCGAGCAGCTGCCGCACTACGCGGGCACGCTGGTCGCGGCCGAGGTCGACGTGCTGGCCAAGCTCACCGAGAACCCGGACCGGCCGTACGCCGTCGTGCTCGGCGGGTCGAAGGTCTCCGACAAGCTGGCGGTCATCGAAGCGCTCGCCCCGAAGGTCGACACGCTGGTGATCGGCGGCGGCATGTGCTTCACTTTCCTTGCGGCACAGGGCCTTTCGGTGGGCGCCTCGCTGCTGCAGGAGGAGATGGTGGACACCTGCAAGCAGCTGCTCGAGCAGTTCGCCGACGTCATCCACCTGCCGCGCGACATCGTGGTGGCCGACAAGTTCGCCGCCGACGCGGAGTCGAAAGTGGTTCCCGCGCACGAGATCCCGGACGGCTGGCTCGGCCTGGACATCGGCCCGGATTCGGTGGACCGATTCTCGGCGTTGCTGACCGAGGCGCGGACCGTCTTCTGGAACGGGCCGATGGGCGTGTTCGAGTTCGAGAAGTTCGCGGCGGGCACCCGCGGGGTGGCCGAGGCGATCGTGACCGCCACCGGCAAGGGCGCCTTCACCGTGGTCGGTGGCGGTGACTCCGCCGCGGCCGTGCGGGCGCTCGGCTTGCCGGAGGACGGTTTCTCGCACATCTCCACCGGCGGCGGCGCGTCGCTGGAGTACTTGGAGGGCAAGGAACTCCCCGGCATCGCGGTGTTGGAGGGCTGAACATGGCACGCAAACCGCTCATCGCGGGCAACTGGAAGATGAACCTCAACCACCTCGAGGCCATCGCCCTGGTGCAGAAGATCGCGTTCGCTTTGCCGGAGAAGTACTTCGACAAGGTGGACGTGGCGGTGATCCCGCCGTTCACCGACATCCGCAGCGTGCAGACGCTGGTCGAAGGGGACAAGCTCCTGCTCACCTACGGCGGCCAGGACGTCTCGGTGCACGAGTCGGGCGCCTACACCGGTGAGATCAGCGCGAGCATGCTCGCCAAGCTGGGCTGCACCTTCGTCGTGGTCGGGCACTCCGAGCGGCGTCAGTACCACACCGAGGACGACGCCACCGTGCTCGCCAAAGCCAAGCAGGCGTTGAAGCACGGGATCACCCCGATCGTGTGCATCGGCGAGGGCTTGAACATCCGCGAGGCGGGCACGCACGTCGAGTACAACCTCGAGCAGCTGCGGGGATCGCTGAAAGGCTTGACAGCGGAGGAGATCTCCAAGATCGTCATCGCCTATGAGCCGGTGTGGGCGATCGGCACCGGCAAGGTCGCCACCCCCGCCGACGCGCAGGAGGTCTGCGGCGCGATCCGCGGGGAGTTGGAGAAGCTGGCCGGACCTGAGGTCGCGGCGGGCGTCCGCGTGCTCTACGGCGGGTCGGTGAACGCCAAGAACGTCGGAGAACTGGTCGCGCAGAGCGACATCGACGGCGCCTTGGTCGGCGGCGCTTCGCTCAAGGGTGACGAATTCGCCACCCTCTCCGCGATCGCCGCGGGCGGCCCCTTGCCCTGAGCAGGGCACGACATCCGACAGCCCGGTATCGCTTCCCGCGATACCGGGCTGTGCCGTTTACGCCGAGAGCGATCGCGGATGCTGTGCGTGCGCCGCTCGTGCGATGATGTCGGGGCTCGATCCCTCAGCCAGGCAAGGATTTTCGTGACGCTTCGCAAGCTGACCCGCGCACTTCCGGGAGCGCTACTCACGCTGGCCGTCCTCGTCGGCTGTTCCGGCGAATCGTCCCACGATCACGATCACCACGACGTGGCATCGAGTGCGGCGATCCCGGTGCGGCCGGAGCAGCAGGACGCGGGACATCGCAGGCTCGATCAACTCGTCGGGGAGTGGAAGGGCGACAAGTCGACCTTCGTCGCCGGCGGCACGGCGGAGAACCCGACCAAGCGGGAGATCGTCTCACGCTGGGCGTGGATCGCCGAGACCGGCAACAATTTCCTGCGTGAAGAAGCCGAGGACATCCACGGCAGCAGTGCGTATTACCGGCTCGGACTCCTCGGTTTCGGACCGACCGACAACCGCTACGAGTGGACGACCGTCGACAGCATCACGCCCATGACGATGAGTTACAAGGGCGCGAAGGGCAGCGGCGGCGATGCCGACATCGTCATGGCCGGTGAATTCACCGATCCGGGCGTGCTCGGCCCGCAGTTCGTCGGCAAGACCATCCCGATGCGCACGCTGATCCGGCTGGAGTCGGCCGACCGGGTGGTCATGGAGATCTATTTCGCGCCGCCCGGCGAAGCGGAGCGGATCGCCGACCGCGTCGTGCTCACCAGGAAGAAGTAGCGGGCGCGCTCACTGCGCGTGCAGGACCAGGCCCGCGCCGTTGTCGTTGCGCAGGGTCAGCGTCTCGGCGTCCACCGTGGCGGTGGTCTTGCCGTCCATGGCCTTCAGCATGGACTGCTCGACCTCCATCACCTCCGGCGAGCACAGCATCTTCGTGGTGGCGATCCGGAAGGTGATCTGCGTACCGGACACCTCGGCGCTGCCGGTGAGGCGATTGCATCCGGTGCTGCCGGAGACGCTGCCGTCCTCGGCGATGGTGAGCGTCGGCTGCGCCTCGTCCAGAGCGCGCGAGCGGATACTGCTGTTGTCGGTGATGAGCGCGGTGACCTGCCATGCCGTGCCGTTGACCGGTTTGTCCGGCCGAGCGACCTTCTTGTCGAGCAAGGTCACCGTGCGGTCGGGACTGCGCAGGGTGAGCCGCGAGCCCTCCAGACGCCAGCTGGGCCGGGAATTCAGCAGGCCGCTGAGCCACTCGTCGGCGCCGTGCCGTTCGTCCTCGCAGGCCATCAGGGTGGTGGCCAAGCCGGAGACGCGCAGGACCTGGTCGTCCAGAGAGACCGCGCCGGTGAACTTGTTGCACCCCGCGTCGGCCGCTACCCGGTCTTCGGTGAAGCTGATCGTCAACGGGCCGCCGCCGGGAATCGGGGCGCCTTCGACGTCCGTCGAGAGAAAGGTGCGGCCCACCGGGGTCGGCTCGCCCCCGCCGCGATCCGGCTCTCCCCTCGAGCACGCCGCGATCGCGCAGAGGGCGACCAGGACGAGCGGTGCTGATCGCGCGAAGAGTGCCGCCATGCGGCGATGCTACCGACGACGGCCCGCCGCACGGAGTTCGCACCGGCCTCATCGGCCTGCCGACGGCCCGCTACAGCGCCGGATCCGGGACTCATGGGATGACTAGGCCCGCGCCGTATTACGATCTGTGCCGTGCACCGATGCTTCCCGATCACCCCGCCGCCCGCCTCCTGAGCGAGGTGTAGGTATCCAGCGCGCCCCCGTGTGGTGGGCGCGCTCTTTTCGGCATCGCCGCGCACCTCGCTTCCGCGACCCCATCCCTTTCGTCGCAGGAGCGCGATTCTTCATGTCCTCATCTGTGTCCTCTGCCGCCCGTTCCGGGGTGGTCCACCTCATCGGCGCCGGATTCCTCTGGGGTACCGGCGGTCTGCTCGGCACGCTGGTCCATCGGGCCACCGGTTTGCCGCCCGTCTCGGTAGCCACTTGCCGCCTCGCCGTCGGCGGACTGCTGCTGGTGGTCCTGCTCATGGGCACGCGGCGGCCGTGGCCGCGGGATCCGTCGGCCTGGCGCCGGATCGGCGCGGTCGCGGTGCTCGCCGCGGTCTTCCAGGCCGCTTACTTCGGCGCTGTCGCGGCGTCGTCGGTCAGCCTCGCGACACTGATCACGATCGGCATGTCGCCGGTGGTCGTCGCGGGGCTGGAGCACGTCACCGGCCGGCATGCGGTGGACCGGCGCCGCGCGGTGACGATCGGCATCGCCCTGGGCGGACTGGCGTTGCTGGTCGGCGCGCCGACCAGCCGTGCCGGTGCGGGCGCGTTACTGGTGGGCGCGGCGCTGGCGGCGGTGGCCGCGGTGGCGTTCGCGACGGTCACCGTGCTCAACGCGGCGCCGGTGCCCGGGCTGGACGCGATGACCACGACGGGCCTCGGGTTCACCGGCGGCGCGGTGCTGCTCGTTCCGCTCGCCGCACTGGGCGGGCTGACGTTCGACCCGACGCCTGCCGGTCTCGCGCTGGTTCTGATGCTGGGGCTCGCGCCCACGGCGGTCGCCTACACCTTGTACTTCCGTGGGCTGTCGGAGGCGGGCCCTGGCATCGCCGCGGTGCTGGCCCTGCTCGAACCGCTCACGGGTGCGGCGCTGGCGGCGGTGGTCCTGGGCGAACGCCTCACGGTGCCGGGGCTGGTCGGGGCCGCGTTGCTGATCGTGGCGTTGCTGCTGGCCGCGACAGCGGCGCGTACGGCGGACCAGGGGCCGGACGCGGCGTCAGGGCGGCGTCGTCGCCGCGACTAAGCTTCGGCGCGTGACAACTGCCGCGACGACCCCGATCTCCACCTGGGCGCCGCTGCGGGCACCGGTGTACCGCGCGCTGTGGGTGGCGCAGCTGGTGTCGAATCTCGGCACCTGGATGCAGACCGTCGGCGCGCAATGGATCATGGTCGACCAGCCCAACGCGGCGGCGCTGGTGTCGTTCGTGCAGACCGCCATCACGCTTCCGGTGATGCTGCTTGCCATCCCGTCCGGGGTGATCGCCGACCTGGTGGACCGGCGCAGGCTGTTGCTCGGCGCCCAGTCCACGATGGCGGTACTGGCCCTGCTGCTCGCCGTGTCGACGGCGACGGGCCACACCACGCCCACGGTGCTGCTCACCTTGTTGTTCCTGCTCGGTTGCGGCCAGGCGTTGACCGCGCCGGCCTGGCAGGCGATCCAACCCGAACTGGTCTCGCGCGAGCAGATCCCGGCGGCGTCCGCGCTGGGCAGCATGAACATCAACATCGGCAGGGCGGTGGGACCCGCGCTGGCGGGCGCGCTGGTCTCGCTGTCCGGGCCGACGCTGGTGTTCGCGCTGAACGCGGTGTCGTTCGTCGGGATCGTCGCGGTACTGACGGTCTGGCGCCGGCCGGCGACCGACCGGCGCCTGCCCACCGAGCGCCCTTTGGCAGCGCTGCAGGCCGGCACCCGGTTCATCCGCGCGGCGCCCGCGATCCGCCGGGTGCTGCTGCGTTCGATCCTGTTCATCGCGCCCGCGAGCGCGGTGTGGGCGCTGCTGCCGGTGATCGCGCGCGACCGGCTCGGGCTGTCGTCGTCGGGGTACGGCTTGATGCTCGGAGCCCTCGGCGTCGGCGCGGTGCTGGGCGCGGCGGCGCTGTCCCGACTGCGGGCGTGGCTGACCCCGACACAGCGGCTGACCATCGCCGCGATCCTGTTCGGAGCGGCGACGGCGGGCACGGCGCTGCTGCGCGTGCTGCCGGTGGTGCTGGTGCTGCTGGTGTTCGCGGGGCTGGCGTGGCTGCTGGCGATGTCCACCATGAACTCGACCATGCAACTGCTGCTGCCCGCCTGGGTGCGGGCGCGTGGGCTGTCGGTGTACCTGCTGGTGTTCATGGGCGGACAGGCGATCGGTTCGCTGGTCTGGGGTCTGGTCGCCGACGCGATCGGCTCGGTACCCGCGCTGCTGTGGGCGGCGGCGCTGCTGGCGTTCTGCGCGGTGAGCACGGTGTGGCTGCCCATCCGGAACGACCCCGAGGTGCTCGACCTGACACCTTCGGCGTTCTGGCCGGAACCGGAGCTGGCGGTCGTGCCCGATCCCGACGACGGTCCGGTGCTGATCCTGCGCAGTTACGACGTGCCGCCGGAGGACGTCGAGGAATTCCTCGCCGCCATGGCCTTCGTCGGCCGGTCACGGCAGCGCACCGGCGCGATGGAATGGCGTCTGTATCGCGACGTCGGCGTGGTCGACCGCTTCGTCGAGGCGTTCGTCGTACGGTCGTGGGCCGAGCACATGCACCAGCATCAGGTCCGGCTCACCGCGCAGGATCAGCTGCGGGAAGAGGCCGTCGCGAAGTTCGGCGCCGCCGAGGGCGACCAGGTCACCCACCTGGTCGCGGTGGACCGGCGCTGACGCCGGTTCCGGCCGAGTGCCTGATTCGGTGCGATCGCACCGACCGCATACACTGTCCGGCATGCGGATGTTCCTGGATATCCTCCTGATCATCACCAGCGTGCTGCTGGTGCTGCTGGTGCTGCTGCACCGCGCCAAGGGTGGAGGTCTGTCCAGCCTGTTCGGTGGCGGCGTGCAGTCCAGCCTGTCCGGGTCCACCGTCGTGGAGAAGAACCTCGACCGCGTCACCATCTTCACCGGCGTCATCTGGCTGATCGCCATTCTCGGCATCGGCCTGGAGATCAAGTTCGCCTGATTCCGGCGGTCACCGCGCCCGCCGTGAGCGCCGCCGCACCGAGCACGGTCGCGGCGATGACGAACGCGGCGGGATAACTCGTCCCGACCACCGGGGTCACCACCACGGGGCCGAGGATCTGTCCGGCGCCGTACCCGGCGGTCAGCGGTGCCGCCGCGGCCACGTCGGTCAACCGGCGCCGACCCGCATCGCGAGCATGACGATTCCCACGAATGTCCCCCCGAACAGCACTGCCGCCGCACCCACGGCCCAGACGGCTTCGGACGACGCCGGGAGCGCCGCCGACACCCACTGCGCCACCAACGCGATAGCCAACAGCAGCGCGGTAGGCCAGCGTCGCGCGGCCACGGCCCAGAGTACGGACGGCACCGCGCGGCCGCCGCGCCCACGACGACCCACATCGCCGAGCCGGTCACCGGCCCGCGCTGCGCGCTCACCGCCGCGAGCGAGAAGGTCCCGATGACGATGTACCCGAGTCCTTCGAGGAAGTACGTGACCAGCAGGGCACGCCAGGTGCGCGAGCGGCGGGCGGCGCCGCGCGGGACACGGTGCCCGGGGCGGATCTCGAGCGCCACGGGAACCAGAAGGGCGGCGGTCAGCGCCGCGGAGAGTAGCGAGAGAAGCTGCCACGAGACCAGCGGTCGCAACGCCAGCACCGGCAGGCCGGTCCACGCGATGCCGAAACCGATGCCGCCGAAGACTATTCCCGCCGACTGCTGTATCTGGCGTGGCGCGCGCCCGGTCCCGCCGCGCTCGGTGCAGCGCTTCCTCGGCGCGCTCTGACGGAGTCAGTCGACGCGCGGAATGCGGCCGTCGATGTCGGTGAACCCGTAGTACTCGGCGAGATCGGCCACCGGCCAGGGCAATCCGGTGCGCGAGCGCCGCCCGGCGTCGGTGGCGAGCGCTACGACGGCGCGGCCGGTGAAACGGGGTGTCTGCGCGTCGCCGAGGTCGAAGGTGCCCTCCCCGGGCAGCGTGACCAGCCGCCTGCCGTCGGCGTCGGCCGGAACCAGTTGCAGCAGTTCGGTGTTCACGATGCCGGGCCAGAGCGAGACCACGGTCACCTCGGTGCCGGCGAGGTTGTGCGCCAGGTCGGCGGTGAGCCGGTCCAGAGCGGATTTCGCGACGCCGTACACGGCGTTGTGCATGTATCTGCGTGCCCCTGGCGAGGAGATGTTGACGATCAGCCCGCCCGATTCGATCAATAGCGGTGCGGCGAAATAGCTCGCCACGTAATGGGATCGGACGCCGACGTCGAACGACTCGTCCCACGCCGCGGGCGGCACCTCCCAGAACGGCTTGCCCAGCCAGCGTGCCGCGGCGGGGGAGTTGTAGACGTTGTTGACCAGCACGTCCAGTCTGCCGTGCTCGGTGCGGATCAGCTCGAACAACCGCTCCACCGCGTCGTCGTCGCGGTGATCGCACACGAACGGGATGCCGACACCGCCCGCGGCATCGATTTCCGCGGCCGTGGCGTGTACGGTGCCGGGTAGCCGTCCCTGCGCCGCCGAGCGCCCGGTGACGAACACCGTGGCGCCCGCCGCACCGAGTTCCAGCGCGATCCCCTTGCCGATGCCGCGGCTGGCGCCGGTGACCACCGCGACCTTGCCTTCGAGCCTCTCGGGTATTCCGCTCACGAAACCGGAACATTACCGTGAAACGATAACGTGTTCTAGGTTTTGGAGGTCCGAGTGGAACTGACTCATCGGTTCGTGACGTCCGGCGGTGTCCGCATGCACGTCGCCGAGCAGGGAACGGGGCAGCCGGTGGTCTTCTGCCACGGTTTCCCGCACACCTGGTACATCTGGCATCGCCAGCTCCCCGCCATCGCCGCGGCCGGATACCGCGCTCTGGCACCGGACTTGCGCGGGTACGGCCGGACCGACGCCCCGGCCGACCCGGAAGCGTACACCAATCACGCGGTGTGCGGGGATCTGCTCGCCCTGCTCGACGACATCGGCGCCGAGCAGGCGGTGTTCGTCGGTTTGGACTTCGGTGCGGCACTGGTGTGGGAGCTGGCGTTGCGCGCACCGGGGCGGGTGCGCGGCGTCATCGTCTTGAACAACCCGTTCGCGCCGCGCCCGCCGCGTGCTCCGTCGCAGTTGTGGGCGAAAGCCGCGGCTCGGCACTTCCTGCACCTGCACTACTTCCAGACCCCCGGCGTGGCGGACGAGGAACTCGCCGCGCATCCGAGGGAGTTCCTGGCCCGCGTGTACTACGCGCTCAGCGCCGACTACCACTACCTGGACACCTGGCGCTTCCCGGCCGAGGGCACCGGCTACCTCGACGTATTGCCGCAAGCGCCCGCGCTGCCGTGGCGCTGGCTCGGCGCGGACGAGTTGGACGTGCTGGCGGGGGATTTCGAACGCACGGGATTCACCGGCGGGCTGAACTGGTACCGCAACCTGGACCGCAACTGGGAGCTCACCGCCGACTACGCCGCCGCGAAAGTCACTGTGCCCGCCTACTTCCTGTACGGCGACCGCGATCCCGACATGGAGGGTTTCAGCGGTCGTGACCCGCTGGCCACCATGCGCGCGCACGTCACCGACCTGCGCGCGGTCACCGAGATCGCCGACGCCGGTCACCTCGTGCAGCTGGAGCGGACCGAGCGGGTGAACGCGTTGCTCACCGCCCATCTCGCCCACCTCGCGGCGCACCGGGCCGGCCTTCCGGCCTGAGGCGAAACGTCCTCGGGCTCAGTGCGGTTCGTTGTCGGTGGGCACCGCTAATGTTCGGTGAATGAGTTATAGCCTGAGCATCTACGTCGTCGAACTGGACAGGATCTCCGGCGCCATCGGGTCCCGGGACGACAAGCTCCGGCGGATGATCGGCGGCCGGTTCAAGGCCCAGCTGACCCATGACGACGACTGGTTCGCCGACGAGATCGCGGCCGGCGCGCCCACCCGCTACGAGGCGGTGCGCGCCGTCATCGACGGCGGCCCGTTCGACCCGGCCTACGGTTTCCAGTACGGCTACGCCTACCAGACGATCTGCCAGTTCTACGGACGGTTCGTGGACAACCGCTACTTCTCGGCGTTCCGTGGCCGCTGGCTCGACCACATCGACGACGGCCTGGCCACGCTCGGCATCAAAGCGGTCAGCGTCCGCGCGTTCATGTACCACTCGCTGCCGCCCGCGCTGCCGCAGCCCGACGAGCTGCCCGGCTACGGCGAATGGACGCCGGAGCAGTGCGCGGAGGCGCTGGTGCAGTGGGAGTCGACCACACCGCCGCAACGGGAGGAGGTCGACCACGAGGTGCTCGCGGCCATCGAATCCTGCGTCGCGTGGATCCGGGAGGCGCAGGCGCGTCCCGGCTGGGGCGTCGCCGGGTTCTTCTACTGAGCCGCGGACCTACTGGTATTCCCCGGCCAGCTTCGGGTAGTCCGACCACCGCGGCAGCGGCTGGTAGTCGAGGTAGGCGGTGAGGCGGTCGAGCAGGTATTGCCAGCGCGGGCCGATCGCGCCTGCGTCGGCGGGAGGCACGTGGCGGCGGGTCAGTTCCACGGTGGTGACCACGCCGACCTGGCTCATCCGGACTTCGAGCAGGCAGCCGTCGATGTGCACGACCAGTTCGTGCGGCGCCTGGCAATGGTCGACGCGCACCGCGACCGGGCCGGAGACGGGACCGTCGAACAAGTCGATGGTGAGGTTGCCGTTACCGCCGGAGACGGCGCCGAGCCAGCGGGCGAGCTGGCCGCGCTCGGTGGCCGCCGACCACACGTCCAGCACGGGCTTGTGGAACGACCGCAGGTAGTGCAGAAGCACCAGGTCGCCGTCGGCCGTGTGCTCGTGCTCCGGTCGCACCTCGCCGAGCATGGACATCGTGGTCATCGCGAGTCCTTTCCACTGCTGGTCACCGTCACTCTCACTGTATTTCCACTATTCCCCGGCCGAATCGAATTCCGGGGAATGCCGGGCCTCGGCGCGCCGCGGCCGCGTGCCGGTCTCATCGGCCAGCAGCCGGAGGGCCGCGGCTTCGATACGGTCCTCGTCCAAGAGCACCGTCGCTGCGGCCGGGCCGAGCGGGACGAAACTGTCTTCGCTGGTCACGCGCGCGAGGCGGCCGGTGAAACCGGCGTCGGTCAGAGCAGTGCACACCGCCTCCGACACGCCACCGCTGCGGCGGGTCTCGTCCGCGACGAGCACCCGCCCGGTCGCGTGCGCGTGCCGCAGGAGATCTTCCACCGGAAGCGGCGCGAGCCAGCGCAGGTCGAGCACACGCGCGTTGATCCCGTGCCGGGCCAGCCGCCGTGCCACGCGCAGGCTCATCGGCACGCCGTTGGCGAAAGTGGCGATGGTCAAGTCGGCCCCGTCACCGTAGACGCGGGCGCGGCCGATCTCGACGTGTCCGGCCGCGGACGGGCGCGCCAGCCAGCCGTCGTCTCCCGGATCGTGCAGGTCGCGGGTGTGGTACAGCGCGATGGGCTCGAGATACAGGCACACCCTGCCGTCCACCCGGGCCGCGGACGCGCACGTGCGCAGTATCGCCGCGGCGTCGTCGGCGCGGGACGGGGAGGCCAGCACGACGCCGGGGATGTCGCGCAGCGCGGCCACCGAGTTGTCGTTGTGGAAATGGCCGCCGAACCCTTTCTGGTAGCCGTATCCGGCGATGCGCACCACCATCGGGTTGCGGTAGCGGCCGTCGGAGAAGAACGACAGCGTGGCGGCTTCGCCGCGGATCTGGTCGGCGGCGTTGTGCAGGTAGGCGAGGTACTGGATCTCCGGGATCGGCACGAGACCGGCCAGCGCCGAGCCCAGCGCGGTGCCGAGCACGCTCTGCTCGTCCAGCAGGGTGTCGAACACCCGGCGCGCGCCGTACGTCTTCTGCAATCCCTTCGTCACGCCGTACACGCCGCCTTTGCGGCCGACGTCCTCCCCGAAGACCAGCACGTCGCCATCCCGGTCCAGCAGGCTCGCGAGGGTGTCGTTGATCGCCTGCGCCACGGTCATCGGATCGGTCCGCGCCGCGCCGTTGCGGCGGGGCGGCGCATCCGCGCTCGCGATCGCGCGGCCGGTGTCCGGGTATGCGCGGGGGAGCGGTCCGGTGCGGAGCACGTCGGCGCGCACGAGCGCCGGGTGGGACGGGGCGATCGGTGCGATGACGGCCGCCGCGGAGGCGAGTTTCGGTTCGGCGGAGACGAGTTCGGCGGTCGCGGCGACGCGGCGGCCCAGCTCGGCATAACGGTCGAGCACGTCGGCGGGTGTCGCCACGCCGGACTCGATGAGCAGCCGCGCGGTCGCGGTCACCGGATCGCGGGCGAGGTCGGCGGCGAGGTCGGCGGGCCGGCGGTAGGCGGTTTCGACATCGGATCCCGCGTGACCGAGCAGCCGCACTGTCCGCAGATGCAGGAACGCGGGCGCGCGGTGGTCTCGCACCCACCGCGCGGCGGCCTCGGCGGTGGTCAGCGCGTCGAGGGCGGCACAGCCGTCCGCGGGGAAGTACGCCAGGCCCGGGCGGCCGCCATACGCCTGCTCGATCCACTCCGGGGGCGTGGGGACGCTGATCCCGATGCCGTTGTCCTCACAGACGAACAGGATGGGCATCGCGATCCCCTGGTGCGCGGTGTGTATCGCGGCATTGATCGCCCCGGCCGCGGTGGAATGGTTGGCCGACGCGTCGCCGAAACTGCACACCACCACCGAGTCGGCGGGCCACGGACCGGCGACACCCAGTCGCGCCGCCCGATCGATCGCGAACGCCAATCCGACCGCGCGTGGGAGGTGCGACGCGATGGTCGAGGTCTGCGGGATGATGTGGGCGGCGGCGCTGCCGAACACCTTGTGCCGCCCACCGGAAATCGGGTCCGCCGCCGCGGCGACCACGCCGAGCAGCACGTCCCGGATCGGATCCAGCCCGGGGACGCGCCGGGCCCGGTGCACGAAGAACGCCCCCGACCGGTAGTGCAGGAGTGCTGGATCGGTGACCCGCAGGGCGGCCGCCACGGCGGCGTTGCCCTCGTGACCGGACGATCCGATGCTGTAGTAACCGCGCCGGGCGCTGCCGAGACGGCGTGCCGCGAGATCGAGATGCCTGCTCGTCGCTTGGGCTTCGAACAGTTCCAGGCACGCAGTGCCCGTGATCGCGCCGCCGGGCGCGATCGGCTCGTCCGCCGGTCGGCCCGGTCGCGGGACGAGGGCCGCGACGGCGGTGCGGAACCGCTCGTCCAGATCCACTGCCAGCTCGGTCACCGACCGATCATCTCGTAAAATCCGCCGTTCGGCTGCGATTTCCGGCGTTGGTCTTCCGGCAACCGAGCCGGGCGGCGGACAAATTTACGAGAGCTTGCTCAGTGCAGAGCGGACGCGGCCTCCTGATCGAGCAGCCACGTGGTGGAATCGATACCCGTCGCACCGGCCGCGGGCACCTCCACCGGCTCGGCGCCTCCGATGGCCGCGGCGACCGCCTCGGCCTTGGCCGCACCGCCGACCACCAGCACGACGTGCCTGCTGCGGCGGATCGCGGGCAGGGTGAGCGTCACCCGCACCGGCGGCGGTTTCGGTGAATTCGTGACGGCGACGACGAGCTCGTGCTCTTCGCGCACCGCGTCGGTATGCGGGAACAGCGAATTCACGTGCCCTTCGCCGCCCATGCCGAGCAGATGCAGATCGAACGCGCCGTGTTCGGTGAGGTGGGCGTGCACCGTCGCGGAGTACTCGGCGGCCGCCTCTATCGGGTCGGGATACTCGCCGTCGGAAACGGCCACCGGATGCACCCGCGCCGGGTCCACCGGCACGTGGTCGAACAACGCCCGCCTGGCTTGCAGGTCGTTGCGCTCCGGATCGTTGGCGGGCACGAAACGCTCGTCGCCCCAGAACACGTCGACCCGGGACCAGTCGATGTCGCCGGGCGACTTGCGTACCTGCTCGAGCAGGGCGATGCCGGTGCCGCCGCCGGTCACCACCACCGACGCGGAACCGCGCTCGGCCTGGGCCGCGACGACGATCGAGACGAAGCGGGCCGCCGCGGCGGCCACCAGCGACTCGGTGTCGAGGTGCACCTCGACGGTGTCACTGGGGAACGGCGAATCGGTGTGCTCACTCATAGATCACCTTCTCCAGTCCGGCCAGCGCCTCCGCGTAGGTCTCGTCGGCGTCCAGCCTGCGTAGGTCTTCGGCGAGGCAATCGCGAGTCGCTCTGCGCGCCAGGGCGATTCGCTGCACCGGTTCTCCGGTGCGGGTCAACGTCGCGGTGCGGCCGGTCTGCGGGCGTTCGATCGCGATGGAGACGGTGGGGCGGTGCAGTTCCACCCGCAGCGGGCCGGTGCGCCTGCGCACCGGGCAGTCCAGCCGGGCGGCCAGCCAACCGGCCAGCATGTCCAGGGCGGGCTCGTCGCGCAGCCCGGACACCGTCACCGAATCCACCGACTCGAACGGCGGCTCGTCCATGGCCGCCGCCAGCAGGGCGCGCCAGTACGTGATCCGGCTCCAAGCCAAATCGGTGTCGCCGCTGGCGTAGGACTGCAGCCGCTTCTTGATCGCCGCCTGCGGATCGGGCGCGAACGTGGCGTCGGTGATGCGGCGGCCGGCCAGGCGGCCCACCGAATCCTTGGACGGGAACTCCGGCGCCCCGCGCGGCCACCAGGCGACCACCGGCGTGTCCGGCAGCAGGAACGGGGTGACGACGCTGCTCTCGTGATTGACCAGCGCGCCTTGCAGGCGCAGCACGATGACCTCGGCCGCGCCCGCGTCGCCGCCCACCCGGATCTGCGCGTCCAGCCGGGTGGCGGCCTCCCGATCACCGCGCGCGAGCACCACCACCCGGCAGGGATGCTCGCGGCTGGCCTCGTTCGCCGCCTCGATCGCGTGCTCGGCCTCGGAGCTGTCGAGCGTGCACACCACCAGCGTGAGCACGCGGCCCACGGTGATCACGCCGTTGTTCTCGCGCAGCTGCACGATGCGTTTGGTGACCTCGCCGGTGTCGGTCCCGGGCATGTCCACGATCACGGGCGCCGCCATTCCCGCCCGGTGCGGGCGATCATCTCGTCGGCCGAGGCCGGACCCCAGGTACCCGCCTCATACGGCTCCGGCCTGCCTTCGGCGGCCCAGTGCTCGAGCACCGGATCGAGAATGCGCCAGGACAATTCGACCTCCGCGTTCACCGGGAACAGCGACGGAACCCCGAGCAGCACGTCGAGGATCAGGCGTTCGTAGGCCTCGGGAGAGGACTCGGTGAACGCCTCGCCGTAGCTGAAGTCCATGTTGACGTCGCGCACCTCCATACCGGAGCCGGGCACCTTCGAGCCGAACCGGGTGGTGATGCCCTCGTCCGGCTGCACCCGGATGACCAGCGCGTTCTGCCCGAGTTCCTCGGTCATGGTCTGGTCGAACGGCAGATGCGGGGCCCGCTTGAAGATCACCGCGATCTCGGTGACCCTGCGGCCGAGCCGTTTTCCGGTGCGCAGGAAGAACGGGACGCCCGCCCAGCGGCGGGTGTCGATCTCCAGCCGGATCGCGGCATAGGTCTCGGTGGTCGACTCCGGGTCGAAGCCTTCCTCCTGCGCCAGGCCGACCACGTGTTCGCTGCCTTGCCAGCCCTCGGTGTACTGTCCGCGCGCGGTGGTCTCGTCCAGTGGTTCGACGAGCTTGGTCGCGGAGAGCACCTTGATCTTCTCGGTCTGCAACTGCTTGGGCTCGAAGCTGATCGGCTCCTCCATGGCGGTGAGCGCCAGCAGTTGCAGCAGGTGGTTCTGGATCACGTCGCGCGCGGCGCCGATGCCGTCGTAGTACCCCGCGCGACCGCCGAGCCCGATGTCCTCGGCCATGGTGATCTGCACGTGGTCGACGAAATTGGCGTTCCAGATCGGCTCGTAGAGCTGATTGGCGAAGCGCATCGCGAGGATGTTCTGCACCGTCTCTTTGCCCAGGTAATGGTCGATGCGGAACACCCGTTCCTCGGGGAATACCCCGTTGACCAGCGCGTTGAGCTCCTGCGCGCTTTTCAGGTCGTGCCCGAACGGCTTCTCGATCACGACCCGCCGCCAGGGTTTGCGCGCCGCGTCCGGCCCGGTCGTCTGCGCCAAGCCGTGCGCGCAGAGCTGATCGAGCACGACCGGGAACATGTTCGGCGGGATCGACAGGTAGAACGCGTGGTTGCCGCCGGTGCCGCGCTCTTTGTCGAGCGTGGTGAGGGTGTCGGCGAGCCGGTCGAACGCCGCGTTGTCGTCGAAGCTGCCCTGGACGAACCGGATGCCTTCGGAGAGCTGGTCCCAGACCTCCTGGCGGAAGGGGGTACGCGCGTGCGCCTTCACCGCCTCCAGCACCACTCGGGCGAAGTCCTCGTCGGCGTAGTCGCGGCGCGCGAAGCCGACCAAGCCGAATGCCGGGGGCAGCAGCCCCCGGTTCGCCAAGTCGTAGATGGCCGGCATCAGCTTCTTGCGGGACAGGTCACCCGTGACGCCGAAGATGACCATGCTGCACGGTCCGGCGATGCGCGGAAGACGTTTGTCCCGCTTCTCACGCAGCGGGTTGTGCCATTCGACCGCGTCCGGCCGATCCGCGGGCGCTGCTTCGGCCATCGGTCAGCCGTTCCCGGTCGACGCCGACTTCAGCTCGTCGGCGGTGGCGGAAAGCAACTCCTCCCAGGATTTCTCGAACTTGTCCACGCCCTCGCGCTCGAGCACCGCGAACACGTCGTCGAGGTCGATGCCGACCGCGGCGAGTCGATCGAAGACCTCCTTGGCCTCCTCCGCCTTGCCGGAGACCGTGTCGCCGCCGATCACGCCGTGGTCGGCGACCGCCTGGAGCGTCTTCTCCGGAAGCGTGTTCACCGTGTTGGAGGCGACCAACTCGGTGACGTACATCGTGTCGGGGTACTCCGGGTTCTTCACCCCGGTGGAGGCCCACAGCGGGCGTTGCCGATTCGCGCCCGACGCGGCCAGGTTCAGGAACGTCGAGGTGTGCTTGCCGCCGTCGAACACGTCCTGGTACTCGGCGTAGGCCAGGCGGGCGTTGGCGATGCCGGCCTTGCCGCGCAGCGCGAGCGCTTCCTCGGTGCCCAGCGCCTCCAGCCGCTTGTCGATCTCGGTGTCCACACGGGAGACGAAGAACGAGGCGACGGAATGGATCTTGGCCGGGTCGTGGCCGCCGACCTTGGCCTTCTTCACACCTTCCAGATACGCGCCCATCACCGCGCGGTAGCGCTGGACCGAGAAGATCAGCGTGACGTTGACGCTGATGCCCTCCGCGATCACCGCGGTGATGGCGGGCAGGCCCTCCTCGGTGGCGGGGATCTTGATGAACAGGTTGGGCCGGTCGACGATCTTCCACAGTTCCACCGCCTGCGCGACGGTGCGGTCGGTGTCGAACGCCAGGCGCGGGTCGACCTCGATGGAAACCCGGCCGTCCACGCCGCCGGTCGCCTCGAAGACCGGAGCGAACACGTCGCAGGCCGCGCGGACGTCGTCGGTGGTGATGGTGCGGATCGCGGCGTCGGCGTCCGCGCCTTGCGCGGCAAGCTCTTTCAGCTGGCCGTCGTAGGCGTGGCCTTGACTGAGCGCACCCTGGAAGATCGTCGGGTTGGTGGTGACCCCGACGACGGACCGGGTCTCGATCAGCTCGAGCAGGTTGCCGGAGCTGATCCGGTCCCTGGACAGATCGTCGAGCCATACGGACACTCCCGCCGCCGAGAGGGCGGCGAGATTCTCGTTCTGAGCCATGAGCGCTTATCCCTTCACGTTCTCGAGCGTGCGCTGCGCGGCGGCAACGACGGCTTCCGGAGTGAAGCCGAATTCGCGGAACAGGGTCTTGTAGTCGGCGGAGGCGCCGAAGTGCTCGATCGACACGATCTCGCCCGCGTCACCGGCGAACCGGTGCCACGGCATCGCGATACCGGCTTCGACGACGACACGCGCGGCGACCGCGGGCGGAAGCACCTCGTCCCGGTAAGCCTTGTCCTGCGCGTCGAACCACTCCACGCACGGCATCGACACCACGCGGGTGGCGATGCCCTGCTCCTCCAGCGTAGTGCGGGCGGCGACGGCGAGCTGCAGCTCCGAACCGGTGGCGATCAGGATCACTTGCGGTGTGCCGGTGGACGCCTCGGCCAGCACGTAGCCGCCCTTCGACACGCCCTCGTAGCTGGTGCCCTTCAGGATCGGCAGATCCTGGCGGGTCAGCGCGAGCCCGGACGGGCCGTCCTGGTGCGGCAGTTCCGACACCGAGAAGTGCGACCGGTGCTCGCTGCTGTCGCGTTCCAGGATGGTGCGCCAGGCGTAGGTGGTCTCGTTGGCGTCGCCCGGACGGACCACGTTCAGGCCCGGGATCGCGCGCAGCGCGGCGAGGTGCTCGATCGGCTGGTGCGTCGGGCCGTCCTCACCGAGGCCGATGGAGTCGTGGGTCCAGACGTAGATCGCGGGCACCCGCATCAGCGCGGCCAGACGGACGGCGGGACGCATGTAGTCGCTGAAGACCAGGAAGGTGCCGCCGTAGGGCCGGGTCGGGCCGTGCAGCGCGATGCCGTTGAGGATCGCGCCCATCGCGTGCTCGCGGACGCCGAAGTGCAGCGTCCGGCCGTACGGGTCGGCCTTCCACATGCCGGTGGAGATCGACTCCGGCCCGAAGCTGGGCTGGTCGGGCATGGTGGTGTTGTTGGACTCGGCGAGGTCGGCCGAACCGCCCCACAGCTCCGGCAGCACCGGCGCCAGTGCGGCGAGCACCTTGCCGGACGCCTTGCGGGTGGCCATACCCTTCGGGTCCGGTTCGTGGACAGGCAGATTCGCGACCCAGTTGTCCGGCAGCCGCCGCTCGATCAGGCGGTCGAACAGCGCCTTGTTCTCGGGGTTGGCCGCGGCCCACGCGTCGAAGGACTTCTGCCACTGCGCGTGCGCCTCGCGTCCGCGCTCGATGACCTTGCGGGTGTGCTCGATGACGGCCGGGTCCACGTCGAAGCTCTTGTCCGGATCGAAGCCGAGGACCTTCTTGGTGGCGGCCACCTCGTCGGCACCCAGCGCCGCGCCGTGGGCGGTACCGGTGTTCATCTTGCTGGGCGCCGGGTAGCCGATGATGGTGCGCAGCACGATGATCGAGGGCTTGCCGGTCTCGGCTTTGGCGGCTTCCAGCGCGGCCTCGATGGCGACGACGTCCTCGCCGCCCTCGACCACCTGCACGTGCCAGCCGTAGGCCTCGTACCGCTTCGCGACGTCCTCGGTGAAGGCGATGGTGGTGTCGTCCTCGATGGAGATCTTGTTGTCGTCGTAGATCAGCACGAGGTTGCCCAGTTGCTGGGTGCCCGCGAGCGACGACGCCTCGGAGGTGACGCCTTCCTCCAGGTCGCCGTCGGAGGCGACGACGTAGATGAAGTGGTCGAACGGGCTGGTGCCGGGCGCGGCGTCCGGGTCGAACAGACCGCGCTCGCGCCGCGCGGCCATCGCCATGCCGACCGCCGAGGCCAGACCCTGGCCGAGCGGGCCGGTGGTGATCTCCACGCCGTCGGTGTGCCGGAATTCCGGGTGGCCCGGGGTGAGCGAGCCCCACTTGCGCAGGTTCTTCAGGTCGTCCAGTTCCAGACCGTAGCCCGCCAGGTAGAGCTGGATGTACTGGGTGAGGCTGGAGTGCCCGCAGGACAGCACGAACCGGTCCCGGCCGACCCAGCTGGGATCGCTCGGGTCGATGCGCATGGTGCGCTGGTAGAGCGTGTACGCCAGCGGCGCCAGGCTCATCGCGGTGCCGGGATGGCCGTTTCCGGCGTTCTGCACCGCCTCGGCGGCCAGGACCCGGATGGTGTCGACAGCCTTGGTGTCCAGATCCGTCCAGTCGTCCGGGTGGTTCGGCTGAGTGAGGGCGCGGATGTCGTCTGTGATCGACACGACCGAGGTTCTCCTGACATTGGTTTCGTCGACGGCGGGTGGGTTTCTGACGGCGATGATCGCGCGGCAGCTACGGCGTGCTCACCGGGTATACCCAACTACCCTAGATGTGCCCGGTGACCGGCACACCATTAACCCTGTCTTGGTTTCGCGAGGCCCGTTGCGCTGCGTGTTCGCAGGTGGGGTTTCGCGAGCGGCGACGGCGTCGGCGGGGCGTTGGCGGCCTTGCACGATGGCCGCGCGAGCGGGTGGAACCGGTCTCTCCCGCGCCTGCCCCGGGTCCAGGCCGAACCGCGAACGCCCTCGTGGAAAGCGCTTTCGGTGTGGAGGGGCAGTGCCGAGCAAGCGACTGCTTTGTGGCGTCCACCAGTGCGGTAGCGAAGTTGCTGGAAAACGTCACCCCAAGGCGCGGCGGATTCGCCCGGCCCCATCCGGTCCGACGAAATTTCCAGCCGGGCGGCGCGCCTGAGTGGCACACGACGGAACGGCCCCGCGCGATTCGCCTCCGTCATGTGCCACTCGTGAGTTCTGATGCGAGTCGCGGACGGTACGCGGATCGGGCCGAGCATCCCGGCCGGTGGCGGCGTGGGCGAGTGAACGTCCCTGGCGAAGCCGTCGCGGCGGCGCGGAACGAGCCGTCGGGCCCGTCACATTCCGGCGCTGTAGCGCGGGGGCGACGGGAGGGGCGGGGGCGGCGGGGGTCTACCATCCTTTGTAGTAGTAGTCGCGCCGCACCGGTCGGAAAGAGGCGCCGGGGCGGACCGAAGTCCGGCGCGGGCACATCGGTACCACCGGGACGAGCGCACTGCTGGTCCATGCCGGATGCGATGCACAGCGTGCGAGGAGAGACAGTGCGGATTGGGCAACAGCCGGGTGGCGATGGTGCGCACGGCTCCTCCGCGACGGCGCTGGCCGACCGGTTCACGGGTCCCGGCCTACCGTCCCGGCTGATGCGACGGATCCTGGCCTACGTCGCGCTGACCAAGCCCAGGGTCATCGAGCTGCTGCTGGTCGCCACGATCCCGACCATGCTGCTCGCCGACCGCGGCACCATCGACATCCGCCTGATCCTGGCGACGCTGTTCGGCGGTTGGATGGGCGCGGCGAGCGCGAACACGCTCAACTGCGTCGCCGACGCCGACATCGACAAGGTCATGAAGCGCACCGCCAAGCGGCCGCTGGCCCGGGAGGCGGTGCCGACCCGCAACGCCTTCGTGTTCGGCGTCGCGCTCGGCGCGGGCTCCTTCGCCTGGTTGTGGTGGCAGGCGAATCTGCTCAGCGGCCTGCTGGTCGTCGCGACCATCCTGTTCTACGTCTTCGTCTACACCCTCGGTCTCAAGCGCCGCACCTCGCAGAACGTGGTGTGGGGCGGCGCGGCGGGCTGCATGCCCGCGCTGGTGGGCTGGTCGGCGGTGACCGGCGGCATCGGCTGGCCCGCCGTCGCGCTGTTCGGCGTCATCTTCTTCTGGACGCCGCCGCACACCTGGGCGCTGGCCATGCGCTACAAGGAGGACTACCGCGCGGCGGGCGTGCCGATGCTGCCGGTGGTCGCCACCGAGCGGGCCGTCACCAAGCAGATCGTCGTCTACACCTGGCTGACCGTGCTCACCACACTCGCACTGGTGCCCGCCACCGGCGTGATCTACGCGGCCGTGGCGCTGGTGGCCGGAGCGTGGTTCCTGCTCATGGCGCACCAGCTGTACGCGGGCGTGCGGCGCGGCGAATCGGTGAAGCCGCTGCGGCTGTTCCTGCAGTCGAACAACTACCTGGCCGTGGTGTTCTGCGGTCTCGCGGTGGACTCGGTGCTCGGCTGGGACACCATCGGCAGCTTCTTCAGCTGAGCGCGCCGATGTAGCCGTCCGGGCGGACGAGCACCCGGGTGCCCTCGCTCGCGGCGTAGGCCGCGTGGGCATGCCCGTCGACGTCCACCACATGCGGCCCCGTTACTTGTGCCCCTGGCCGTACCACCGCATACGCGTGCGGCACCGCCTCGGTCGGCGTACCGAAGCTCAGCACCGTCGCGTGCGGCCCGCGGAACAGGTCGAACAGCCGGACGGCCCGTCCTCGCTCGTCTTTCACCGGCGCGTCGGGCGCGCGGTCGCCGACGGCCAGTTGCTCGCGCGCGGCCGGGTCGCGGTAGCTGATGTCCAGCTGCTGGGTCTCCGGTCCGCGTTCCATCGCGTCGTCCGCACCGTCGACCAGTTTGTCCAGTAGTGCGGAGCTGAGACCCAGCACCTCGGCGGCCACGGTCCTGCGCTCGGCTTCGTAGCTGTCCAGGAGCGTGTCGTCACCGGAAAGCGCGGCGGCCAGCTTCCAGCCGAGGTTGTAGGCGTCCTGGATGCCTGTGTTCATGCCTTGGCCGCCGGTGGGCGGGTGCGCGTGGGCGGCGTCCCCGGCGAGGAAGACCCGGCCGTCGCGGAAACGCCGCGCGAGGCGGATGTTCGGCCGCCACACGGTCACCCAGGTCAAGTCGGTGAGGGTGACGTCGTCGCGTCCGCAGTAGCGGTCCACGTACTCCTGCAGCAGCTCGAGGCTCGGCTCGGCGTCGCCGTTCAACGGGGCGGCGAACTGGAACTGACGCCCACCGGGCAGCGGAGACAGCGCGATGCCCTGCATGGGCTCGTCGGCGGCGGCGAACCAGTAACCGAACTCGTGATCCAGCGCGTCGGCGCGCACGTCGCCGAGCAGCATGCGCAGCGATTCGTCGGTGCTGCCTTCGAACGGGATGCCGAGTGTCTTGCGCACGGTGCTCTTGCCGCCGTCCGCGCCGACCAGGTAGGCGGCGCGCACGATCTCCCGCGTGCCGTCGCGTTCGAGCGTCGCGGTGACGCCGTCGCCGTCCTGTGTGAAGCCGGTCAGCGCGGTGCCGAGTTCCACGTGTACGCCGAACTCGGCGAGCCGGTCGCGCAGGATGGCCTCGGTGCGCGACTGGCCGAGCACCCACAGGTTCGGGTAGGGGACGGCGGGGGTGGGCTCGACCGGCTCGCTCATTCGGCGTTCGGCCACGAACTGTCCGTCCAGGTGCACCCGCATCACCGGTGTCGGCATGCCTGCCGCCAGCATCGCGTTCAATACGCCCAGGTCATCGAACACTTCCAGAGTGCGCGGCTGGATGCCGTCGCCCCGGGAGCCCGCGAAGAAGGTGGCCGCCTTGTCGACGATCCGGACCGGGATGTCCCGGCGCGCGAGATCGAGGGCGAGGGTGAGACCGGTTGGTCCGGCGCCCGCGACGAGAACCAGCTGCGACATGTCGTACTCCTGATGAATCATTATTCAGTGAATGTCGATTCAGTGTTGCGCTTGGTACGTTGCGTTGTCAAGGAGGTGAGGTGGGTGTCGCTGAGTCGCAAAGAGAAGTCCGCCGAAACCGAGCAGGCGTTGAAGGCCGCGGCCCTGCGCTTGTTCGCCGAGCGCGGCTACTTGAACACCAAGATCACCGACATCACGACGGCCGCCGGACGTGCGGCCGGGTCGTTCTACAACCACTTCGCCAGTAAGGAAGAACTGCTCCAGGCGCTGCTGAACGACCTGGCGGCGGCGGGAGACGAGCGCGCGGAGGGTCCCGGCCACAACCCGGATTTCAGCGACCCGGAAGCGGTGCGCTATCACGTCGCCGGGTACTGGACCTTCGCCCGAGAACACGCGCCCGTGCTGCGCGCGGTGAATCAGGCGGCTCTGGTCAACGAGGAATTCGCGCAGATGCTCGCGCGTTTCGGTGTCCAGCAGCGCGCCGACATCGCCGACCATGTGGCCGGCTTCGCCGACAAGGGATTGCGGCTGCCGAGCACGGACGATGCCAGCTTGGCGATGATGTTCCTGCTCACCCAGAGCTTGCTGGCCGCGGTGGAGGAAGGAAACATCGAATTGACCGACGAGCAGGCCGTGGAGGGCCTGACCCGCTTCATCTATCGCGGACTCACCGGTCGCGACTACTGACGCCGACGGTGGGCGACCCGCCGGATTCACCCACCTCGCGCGTCTACGGAAGCAGGACGATGGAACCGGTGGTCTTGCGACCTTCCAGGTCACGGTGGGCCCGCTCGGCGTCGGCGAGCGGGTAGGTGGCGCCGATCCGGATGTTCAGCGTGCCCTTGGCGATGGCCTCGAGGATGTCGCCCGCGCGCCAAGTGAGCTCGGCGCGGTCCCGGGTGTAATGCGCGAGGGTCGGGCGGGTGACGAACAGCGAGCCGGCGGTGCTGAGCCGTTGCAGGTCGAACGGCGGCACCGGACCGCTCGCGCCGCCGAACAGGGCGAGCGTGCCGCGCACGCGCAACGCGGCGAGGCTCGACTCGAAGGTCGCCGCGCCGACGCCGTCGTAGGCCGCCGCCACGCCGACGCCATCGGTGAGGGCGCGCACCCGGTCGGCGAGATCGTCGCCGTAGCGCAGCACCTCGGCGGCTCCCGCCGCGCGCGACAGCGTCTCCTTCTCGTCGGAGGAGACCGTGGTGATCACCCGGACGCCGCGTGCGTTGAGCAGCTGGGTCAGGATCAGCCCGACGCCGCCCGCGCCCGCGTGCACCAGCACCGGCTCACCGGGTTCGGGCTTGTAAACGGACTCGATGAGATAGTGCGCGGTCATGCCCTGCAACAGCGCCGAGGCGGCCACCGGAGGGTCGACGCCGTCGGGCACCGGAATGGCGACCGCGGCGGGCACCGCCACCTTCGGCGCATAGCTGCCGGGTGCGGCGGCCCAGGCGACCCGGTCGCCGACCGCGAACTCGGTGACGTTCGCGCCGACCTCGGCGACGACGCCGGTGCCCTCCGCTCCCGGGACGTAGGGCACGCTCTGGGGGTAGCGCCCGGTGCGGATGTAGGTGTCGATGAAGTTGATGCCGATCGCCTGCGTGTCGACCAGCAACTGGTCCGCCCCGACCTGCGGATCGGGCACCTCGACGTACTTCAGGACCTCGGGACCACCGTGTTCGGAAACCTGAATGGCGCGCATGAGTTCCAGTTCTACACCCGAGCGGCGGGCGCGGTGCCTACCGGTCGGTAAACTGCGTGCCATGAGTGCTGAAACCGCCACGGCGCCGGAGAAGCTGTCGGGCGCCCTCGTGGAATCCGTCAAGGGATTCGTCGCCGACCACGGACGTTCCGCCACGGCCGTGCTGCAGCCGATCGGCCGCGCCGGCGTGCGCGTCACCCTGGTCGGCTCCGATGGTGTTCTCGGTGACCGGGTCGTCCCGGACCTGGAGACCGCCAAGGCGCTGGTCGCCACCATCGACGGTCTCACCGAGGCCGACGAATGGGATCGCGAGCTCACCTCGATCGTCACGCCGCGCAAGGGCCACTGGGCCAAGATGGCGGGCTGGGTCGCCAAGCAAGCGCGTTTCCCCAAGGCGCGCAACGAGAAGTGATCGTTGCGTAGCCGGATGACGCTGCCCGCCCGGATCGGCGCGGTGCTGGCAGCCGGGTGGACAGCCCTTGTGGCAGCGGCGATTCCGGCGGTCGCGGAGCCGGAGACATCTTCCGCGCTGCGCGCCTGCACGCCGGGTGACTACCCGCCGTACTCGATCAGGGATGACGCGGGCGGCTACCGCGGCGTGGACGTGGATCTCGCGCGGGGTTTCGCCGCACTGCTCGGCCGCCCGATCGAGTTCGTGCCCGTGACCTGGGCGACGCTGCCGACCGACTTCGCCGAGCGCAACTGCGATGTCGCGGTCGGAGGCATTTCCGACCTGCCGTCGCGTCGCGCGTTCGCCGACTTCTCGATCGCTTACGGGACCGACGGCAAGGCCCCGGTCACCCATCGCGCGAGCGGCGCGGCGTACTCGACCGTCGCGGAGATCAACCGTCCCGATGTGCGCGTGATCGCCAATCGCGGTGGCACGAACGAGGACTTCGCGCGCAAGAACTTCCCCGCCGCGCAGCTCACCTTGTGGCCGGACAATCTGACGATCTTCGGCGAGATCGAGCAGGGCCGCGCCGACGTGTTCGTCACCGACTCGGTGGAGGGCCGCTACCGCGTGCGTCAGCACCCCGACCTGCAAGTGCTGCATCCCGAAGCGCCGTTCGACTCGTTCGGGAAAGTTCTGCTGGTGCGGAAGAACGATCCCGTTCTGGCGGCCTTGCTGGACGCCTACTTGACCTCCCAGCTCGCGACGGGCGCGGTGGACCGGTTGTTCGACCAGTGGATCGGGCCGAACGCTCCCGTCGGCTGAGGCAGGTCGCTGTCTGCATGGCGCGGCAGTGCCGACGGTCAGGCGGGGCTGTCGACTTCCGGTTGTGCGCGATGCGCTGACTGCGAAACCCGTGACGTCGGGCGACGAGAACCGCTACGAGCCGGCGATATGCGGCGATCCCGACGCTCGGCGAGGAACCCAGGGGGTGAAGGCGAGCGGGTAGGCGGCCGAGCCGACGGTCAGTTCGGCGCGGAACGCTCGGCCCCGTCGCGGCGCGGATGTTCGAGGAGCGCCTTCCACGCTGCCTGCCAAGGGAACAGGGGGAGGCGCGCCTCACCAGTGCCCCGCTCGTGCGGCTCGCCTTCGCCGATCACGATGGCGACGCCCCACTCCGACAGTTTGCGGATCCCCTCCTGGATCGCCGGAAAGCTGATCTGCGCGCGGTTCGAGTACGGCACGCCGACGATCGGCAACCCCTTGCCCAGCCCTTCGACCAGCAGACCGAGCAGCAGAGTATCCGAGATCCCCGCAGCCCATTTGGCGATCGAATTGCCGGTGAGCGGGGCGGCGATGATGCCGTCGGCGGGTGGCAGCACATCCGGGGTGCCCGGTTCCTTGTACTCGCTGCGCACGGGATAACCCGTCTGCGTCCTGATCGCGTCGACGTCGATGAACCCCATACCGGACGGCGAGGCGATCACGCACACCTCCCAGCCGTCCGCCTGGGCCAGGGCGATCAACTTGCCGACATCGCGCGAGGCGGGCGAGCCGGTCACGAGGGCGTACAGCACCGGATTTCCGTTGGCGTCCACAGCATCATGGTGTCACGCCTCCGCTTCGTGTCCAGGCGACTCGGCCCGCTCGGCGTTGGTCCGGGCCGGCGAGAGTGGCCGTGACGACTACGTCGCGCTGCCTCGACTACGAGTGCTCAGGTGGGGATCGCGCCGATGCGTTTGGCGAGGCGGCCGAGGTCGCCGGTGGTGAGGTTGCGGTGGGCGGTGCGCATCATGTGGGTGACGAGTTCGCGGACATGGGTCATGCCTCGGATTTGTTGGGGGGCGATGTGTTCAGCGTGCAGGAGGGCGTGCAGGCAGTTGCGGTGGTCGCGGCGGAGGGCGTGGGCGCGGCCGATTTCGACGAAGTATTGGGCTCGGCGGCCTTGGGCGGGGATGGTTCGGGGGTTGAGGGTGGAGGCGAGTTGGAGGACTTGGCCTGGTTCGCGTTGTTCCATCGCTGCGGACATGCGCCACAGGATCACGTTCGTGGCATCGAATGTCGGATTGCGTAGAGTCGCGGTTTCCGGAGGCACGTGATCGAGCCGAGTCACTTGCTGGCTCGCTTCGTTCAAGTGGTCGGCGGGGTCGCCGCCGAGTGCGGCGGTGACGAGCGCGGCTTGTAGATGCAGCATGCCGTGGGTTTCGATCTCGCCGCGACTTCGCACATCCGGGCCGAGGTGCTCGGCCGCGTTGGCAGCTCCGTCGAGCGCGGCAGTCAGAGAGCCTGGACGCGACAGAAGGATCTGGCTTCGAGTGAAGGCTGCGGTAGCCGGACCTGACGTGCCACCGATGTTCTCGGTGGCGCGTTCGATTTCCTGCGCCGCTGTCCATGCCAACGCCGAGTATCCCCGTGCCTTCAACGACGCGGCCGTCGTATATGCCGCAGCCGCAAGCACGTCCCACGCTGTATCTCGATCGGCTCCGGTCGACTCACGGGTGAGCCGATAACAGTCGGTGAGCAAGGAAGGCAACAGCGGTCCGAGCGCCGCATAGTCGCACGCACGCCGCAGATGGGCGGCATGACGTGCTGTCGCCGCGAGGTCCCCGAGGCTGCGGGGTGGCGCAGTCGGTGTGGTGTCGCCCCGGGTCCAGAGCGCGGTTTCGATGTCGGGCACCGCGGCGTGGAATCCGGCCGACGACGGGTCGAACCGGTCGTCTTGATCGCCGGTCAGATCACCGACCATGACGCCGAGTGCCTGGGCGAGGGTGTGCAGGGTCCGGCGGGAATCGATGGGCCGCTCGCCGTTCTCGTATTTGGCGATCGCGCCCCGGCTGACGCCGACCCGGTCGGCCAGCACCTGCTGGGAGATGCCACGGCGCGCGCGAATGGCGCGCACCTGCCGGCCGATGTACCGGCCCTCGTCTTTCCCCGGATCCTCGCTCATCGGCTCTCCCTCGCCGGATGCTGATCGAAACCTCATGCTAGACCTGTCGCCAGGTGTCCCGCAGCGGGACAGCGCCGGTCCGGCGGCCCGCCAAGCTGTTGCGAGCACTCGCCGTCGGGACGGGGCGCGACCATGCGTGCGACAGCCGGTCGTGCCCACCCCTCGGGTGCTCAGAATGCGATGAGCAGGGGAAGGCAAACATGATGCGGGGAAAGGCAATTGGTTTCGCGCGCCCAGATGCGGCCGGGACGCGCCGCGGTGCGGCGATCGCGGTGCGGGCGACTGGTGACCGATCTGCGTTCGGCGCGGTCCGCGTGCCGATAGTGCTCGGAATCGGTCAGCTGCTACCCCTGGCGAATCGATTGGCTCGCTACGGTTTTCGCGCGGAAATCGTGCGGTGTCCCGCTCGGCTCGGCGCGCTGGCGGAGCTACTGCCGTGCGGACGTAACTCGCGCAGACCGGCTTCGCGCCGGCATCCCGGCGCGGCAGCGGGGGAGACCACGCGGTGAGCGAACCATGCCTTCCGGCGGCCGACACCCCGGCGAGCCTGTGCCTCTTCTACCGGCAGTGCGGGCTCGCGGCGGCCGTGCAACCGGAACTCGGGCGCATCGTCGTGCCCGCCGGACGGGTGGGTGCGATCACCATGCCCGCTCGGCTGGGGCAGGAGGTGAAGGCGCTGATGCAGGTCCGGCGCCGCGCGCTCGGGCCGATCCTCTCGCATCCGCGCTCGGGACGCTGGACCTATCTGGTGCGGCCGGACCTGCCCGATGAAGTCGGCTTGTTCGCCGAACTGTTCCGCTTGAACGTGTCGGTGGCCCGCTACGGTGCGCAGATCGCGCTGCCGTCGCCCGCCGACCGGTCGCCGTGCTTCCGGGTGTGGGTAGAACCGCCCCGCGATACGTTCCGTCCGTCGGCTTCGGTCGTGGTCGCGGCGATTCGTCTCCGCGCGGGACACCGAGGGTGACCGGGCCGGAGCACCGGTCGCCGCGACCGGACGAGCGAGATGTGCATCTGTCCGTCCAATTCCACGATGTGCGATTGGATTTCGCGGCCTGCGCGACCGCCGCGAAATTGTTCGTCCAGGAGTGGCGCGCCCGTCACTACGAAGACGCGGTCACCGTGCTGCCGGACGATCCGACCGGACTACCCCGCCTGCCGAACGAGCGGTTGTTCCTCGACCCGTGAGCGGCGGTGGGGCGGATGCCCATGGCGTCCGCGCGCCGCGACTGGGCTCGCGGGAAGTCCGCCGGGTACGGCGCGTCGCCCGCCCGCGCTGCGAGCCTTGGTAGCGCTGTACTTCGGCGATCTGTTCGCCGCGATGGTCGCGTCATGGTGTGCGCGGCACTGCCGAAGTTCGACCTTGCGCGGACACCAGCGATCCTTCCTCGCGCACCGGCCCGGTGGCGGTAAGCGGTCGGCAGACGTGCACGGGCGATCGGACATCGCTGGAGCACGAGTCGGGTATCGGCCTGATATGACGAGATCAGCGAACTGGCGAACTGGCCGCAAAGCAACTGTCCTCTGCGTCTCGCGCCGATGCAGCACCGCGGGCTCCGAGGGCGATACCCTTGAACTGGGTAATTCGACGTCGAGGAGCTGATGTGGAAGACCTGCGAGACACGGTCGCATCGTGGGTAGCCGCCGTATGACCGGCCCGGGCTGATTCCGAGCTACCGATGCGTGAACCGATCGATCTTGCCGATTCCGCTGAACGAACCCGCGCGGCGCTCGCCGCCGCCGTGGCGCGATTCTCGGAGGCTTGGGCGTCCGGGTCCCCGCCCGATCTGGCCGCCTTCCTGCCCCGTGAGCAAGCCGAGCGGCGTACGACACTGATCGAATTGATCAAGGTCGATCTGGAATTCCGCTGGCTGCGCTTCGACTTCCCCAAGCGGCTGATCGACTACCGTGCGGAATTCCCCGAGCTACGCGACGGTCCGTTTCCGGCCGATCTCGTCTACGAGGAATTCCACGCCATGCGCCGCAGCGATCGCGGCAGCGACGCCACCGATATGGCCGGGACCGCCACCGCCACGGCGGCCGGTTCCGCGCCCGACCGGGTCACCAGCGACTACCGCAGCACGATGATCGCTCGCCCGAGCGCCCAAGTCGCGCTCGACGCCATCGATGTCGGCGATCGGGTCGATGATTTCGACCTGCTGATGCGGATCGGCGTCGGCGCCTTCGCCCAGGTGTACCTCGCGCGGCAGCAGTCGATGCAGCGATTGGTCGCGGTCAAGATCTCGCACAACCACGGCAACGAGCCGCAGACGCTGGCCCAGCTGGACCACGACTACATCGTGCGCATCTTCGATCAGCGGCTCATCGCCGACGGCGAGCTGAAACTGCTCTATATGCAGTACCTGCCCGGTGGGACACTGCTCGACGTGCTGCGCTTGTCGCGCCTGACGCCGCAGGAGCGGCGCGGTGGGCAACTGCTGCTCGACGCCATCGACCAGGTACTCGCCGACAAAGGAGAGGTCCGGCCGACGGAATCCGCCGTCCGGCTCCGGATCGCCGGACTGACCTGGCCGGAGACCGTCGTCTGGCTCGGGCGCCGGCTCGCGGAGGCGCTGCAGCACGCGTCCGAACGCGGGGTGCTGCACCGCGACATCAAACCCGCGAACGTGTTGCTGAGCGCCGAGGGGATTCCGAAACTGGCCGACTTCAACGTCAGCTTCAGCAACCGGGTGCGGGGCACCAGCCCGCTGGCGTACTTCGGCGGATCGCTGGCGTATATGTCGCCCGAGCAGCTCGAAGCCTGCCACCCCGACCTACCCGGGACCGCCGCGGAACTGGATACGCGAAGCGACATCTTCGCGCTTGCCGTCATGCTGTGGGAGCTGCTCACCGGGCGTCGTCCCTTCGCGGACGAGACATCCGCGGGCGATTCGCAGACGTCGCTGGCCCGGATGATCGAACTGCGGCGCAGACCCATCCATCCGGCGTTCCTGTCGGATCTCCCGCCGGACTGCCCCATGGCACTACGCCGGGTCCTGCTCGAGTGCCTGTCGCCCGACCGGGCCGACCGCTACTCCTCCGGTTCGGAATTGGCGCAGCAACTCGACCTGTGCCTGGAGCAGCGGGCCCGCGATCTCGTCTATCCGCCGCCGCGCAGCTGGCGCGCACGTCTCGCGCGCAGGCCCACGCCCATCCTGTGGTTGTCCTCGCTGGTCGGCGTCGGCCTGGCGACCATCTATATGGCCGTGCACGTCCAGGAACTGATCAGGGAACGCCTGTCCGATCACACGAATTGGCAGCTCAACATGGGGGTGTTCGTCTTCATCCTCATCGCCGGTCCGTTGTCGATCGTCATCTACGCATCCATGTCGCGTGAATTGCTCGCGGTTCCCCGCGGCTTGCGCGCGGGCAGACACTACGACGAGGCGCTGCTCGCGCGGGTGCGATCGCGCACCTTGTTCTGGGGCGACATGTGCGCGCTGAACACCTTTCAGACCGGTGTTTCGGCGACCGTGGTCGGGGTGATGCTGCTGCTCTGGCTCACCGACCTACCGGCGCGCCTGGTGGTCCACGCGGCGACGACCGTTTTGATGGCGGCCGTCATCTCCGTCGCGTACACGTTCTTCCTGTCGACGTTCTACATCGTCCGCTGCGTCTATCCGCTCTACTTCCGTTACAGCCGTACGACGGCGCACGACTCCGGCGTCATCCGCACGCTGCGCCGGAGAACCACGATCTACCTCGCGATCACCGCGTCCGTGCCGCTGGTCGGGGTGCTCGCCGGATTCAGCCTGCTCGAACCCGAGGAACTTCCGCTGGTGCGCGATTCGGTGCTGGGCTTGTGCGCCGTCGGCGGACTGGCGTTCGTCGCCGTGTACTGGCTGTACCGGACGCTCGACGCGGACCTGCGCGCGCTCCAGCGGGTGGTCCGGAGACCGGTGGAAACCACGCGCTGACGCACGACTCAGCTGTCGCGGATGGCGCCGATGCTCGCCTCCCCAGCACACCGGCCCAGGCGGGCGCCGCGTCCGGTGTCCTACCGCTCACGGCAGATGACCAGCGGGCACGGCGCGTGGTGCAGCAGACTCTGGCTCGTCGATCCGACGAGGAGGCCGGTGAGGCGGTTGTGTCCGCGACTGCCGGTCACCATCAGCTGTGCCTTCTCGCCGTGTTCGAGCAGCGCCTGTGCGGGCGTGGCCTTCTCGACCACTTTCGTGACCGTGATGTCCGGGTATTTCTCGCACCATCCGGCCATGCGTTCGGAGAGCAGTTCCTCCTCCTGCTGGGCAAGCGTGTCCCACGCGTCGGGCACCGGCGTCCATTGCAACAGGTCGGGGTCGTTCCACGCGTGCAGGGCGGTCACTTCGACACCCAGCGTGGACGCCAGCTCGAGCGCCGCGCCCACCGCGGCGGAACCGCCGGGGCTGCCGTCGACGCCGACCAGCACGGGCCGTTCGTCCGGCAGCGGCCGGTCGAGCCTGCCCCGCCAGACAGTCACCGGACATGTCGCCCTGTTCGCGACCGTGAGCGCGGTGGACCCCAGCAGCAGCGTGGAGAGCCGGTCCTGGGATTTCGCCGCGACGACGACCATGCGCGCGGCCGCGCTGTGCCGGATCAACTCCCGCGCGGGCGAGCCGTCCTCCACGACCCGCCGGATCTCCAAGTCCGGCTGTTCGGCGTGTAGGGCTTCGAACGCCTCCTGGACTTTTTGCTTCGCCGCCGCTCGTAGTTCGGGTAATAGGTTGGTCTCGGCCAAGGCCGAGGAGGTAATCGGGTGGTCGAGCGCGGGAACGACGCCGAGCAGCATCAGCGGGGCATGCTGCCGATTCGCGACGGCTCCGGCCCAGCGCGCTGCGGCCACAGCGGTCGGGCTGCCGTCGATTCCGACGATGATCGACCGACGATCTGCTGATGCGCTCATGTCGTCTCCGATGCGGCTGTGACAGGGTCGACTTCCACATTCGCAGCGACCGCGCCCTCCGCGCCGGGGGCGGTTGACCCCTGATGGTGGGGACCTAAGACCTTCACCGGGCGAGCTTCCCGGAACGAGTACGGAGCGGGCTACCGAGCGAACCGGGCGACCGCCCGCCGGACGGCGGCGCCCATGGCCGGGTTTCCGGTATGCCCGGCATCATCGATGACCTGCAACTCCGCTTCGGGCCATGCCTGGGCCAGCTGCCAGGCGGTGTACAGCGGGGCGCTCAGGTCGAGTCTGCCGTGGATCAGCACGCCGGGAATGCCCGTCAGCCGGTGCACGTCGCGCAGCAGCTGCCCGTCCTCCAGCCAGGCGGCGTTGGCGAAGTAATGCGTGCAGATCCGCACGAAGGCCAGCAGGGCGGCGTCCGGCTTCGCGCTGTACTGACCGGGGCTGCCCTGGTTCTCGTGCGCGATCACGGCGTCCTCCCACGCGCACCACCGCCGCGCCGCCGCCTCGCGGGTCGGCGCGTCGGGGCTTTCCATCAGCCTCCGGTAGGCGTCGACCAGATCGCCGTGGCGGTCGGCCAGCGGGACGCCGGTGCGGAAGGTCTCCCACTGCTCGGGCAGCAGCCGGGCGACGTCGCGGTAGAGCCAGTCGATCTCCTCCGGCCGGGTCATGGTCACCCCGGCCAGCACGATCTCGCTGACCCGCAACGGATAGCGCTGCGCGTAGGCGAGGATCAGCGTCGAGCCCCAGGAACCGCCGAAGAGCAACCAGCGGTCGATGCCGAGGTGTTCGCGCAGTCGTTCCATGTCCGCGATGAGGTGCTGGGTGGTGTTGTGCGCGAGGTCGACCGCCGGATCGGAGGCGTGCGGCAGACTCTCGCCGCACCCGCGCTGGTCGAACAGGACGATCAGGTAGGCCGCCGGATCGAAGGTTCGGCGCGATCGGCGGGTTCCGCCGCCGCCGGGCCCGCCGTGCACGACCAGCGCCGGTTTGCCGTACGGATTACCGCTGGTCTCCCAATAGATCCGCTGACCGTCGCCGACGTCGAGCAGCCCGTGGGCGTATGGCTCGATATCGGGAAAGGGCTGCGGCGCATCGGATTGCGAGTCGGGCGTGGACACGATCGACCAGGCTACCGTCGAGCGCGGCGCACCGCCCGGCTGGTCGGCGAGCGGGGCGCGTGCGTAGTTCAGGCGGCCTGCGCGGCGGGGTCCGGCTTCGGGGCGGCGACCCGTTCCCGGGTGCGCAGGGAAGCCCACAGCGCGGCGGTGGCGGCGGTGCACGCCGCGGCCCCGCCCACGTGCACGACGACCAGCGCCGCGGGGACGTCGGTGAAGTACTGCACGACGCCGACCAGCGCCTGGGCGCAGACCAGCCCCAGCAGCACGAAGAGGCGGGTGCGCACGGCGGGCGTGATGCCGACCGCGAACAGGCCGAACGCCAAGCCGATCAACAGCGCGAGGTAGCCGACCAGCAGCTGCGAGTGCAGATGCACCAGGGTGACGATCTCGACCTGCAAGCGCTCGACCGGACGTTCGATGCTCTTGTCGCCGGCGTGCGGACCGGCGGCGGTCACCAAGGTGCCCGCGACCAGGACCGCGGCCAGTGCGATCCCGACCAGCACGGTGAGCCAGCGCAGCGGCGCGGGAGCCTGCACGGCGTCGATGCCGTCGTCGGGTTCGCCGATCTTCGCGTACAGCACCACCGCGAGCCACACCATCACCATCGACGCGAGCAGGTGTGTCGAGACGGTCCACCACAGCAGCCCGGTGCGCACCGTGATGCCGCCGATGATCGCCTGCACGACGGTGCCGCCGGGCATCAGCCACGCGTACACCAGCACTTCGCGGCGGCGGCGCGCCTTGGTCACCGCCAGCACGATCGCCGCCGCGCACAGCGTGACCACGAAGGTGAGCAGCCGGTTGGAGAACTCGACCGCCTGATGAAGGGCGGGCACCTCCGACACCGCCACGGGGGTGAAGCTGCCGGGGAAGCACTGCGGCCAGGTGGGGCAGCCGAGCCCGGACGCCGTGACGCGCACGACCGCGCCGGTCACCGAGATCCCGGCTTGGGACAGGATGACCGCGAGCGCGATCAGGCGCTGCGCTCGCAGTGAGGGCAGCGGCAGCTTGTCGACGAGTCGCAAGAACGCGCGATACAGCACGTCGAAAATGGTAGCCGGGCCGGATCCGGCGACTTCACCCGGTCTACTACATTTCGTCGTTGTGCTTCAGTGGAAGCGGAACAGGCGGGTGGCCGCGACCCCCGACACCGCGCCCCATACCGCGAGTACGGCGATCCCGAACCAGTCGACGCCGGTGTGCATCGCGCTCTCCAGCGCTTCGGCCAGCGCCCCCGACGGCACCAGGCGGGCGAGCACGCTCACCACCGTGGGCAGGTCGTCGGCGGCGAACACGATGCTGGCGACGCCGAGCATGACGAACCACAGGATGTTCGCCAGCGCGAGCACCACCTCGGCCTTCAGGGTGCCGCCCAGCAGCAGGCCCATCGCCGCGAACGTGGCGGTGCCGAGCGCGATCACCGCCGCGCCCAGCAGCAGTCCGACGGGTTCCGGCCGCCAGCCCAGCGCGAAGCCGATCAGGCCGAGCAGGACGGCTTGCAGCACGACCACGATCAGCACGGCCGCGCTCTTGCCCGCGATGACGCCCCACCGCGGCAGCGCCGTCGCGCCGAGCCGCTTGAGCGCGCCGTAGCGCCGGTCGAAGCCGACCGCGATGGCCTGACCGGTGAAGGCGGTGGACATGACGGCCACCATCATCACCGCGGGCACGATCTTGTCCACCCGGTGCGTGCCGAGATCACCGAACGGCAGCAGGCTCAGGCCGACCAGCAGGGTGATCGGGATGAACATGGTCAGCAGCAGTTGTTCGCCGTTGCGCAGCAACAGGATCAGCTCGAGCCTGGTCTGCGCGAGCAGCATCGCGGCGCGGGTGCTCGGGCGCGGGCCGGGAGTGAAGGTGCCCGGCGCGAACCGGTTGGCGGTCCGGTCGTGCTCGCTCATCCGCGCAGGTCCCGTCCGGTCAGTTCGAGGAAGACGTCTTCGAGGCGGCGCTGGTCGATCCGGATGTCGGTGGCCAGCACGTTCATACGCGCGCACCACGCCGTGACGGTCGCGAGCACTTGCGGATTGATCTCGCCCTCCACCAGATACGTGCCCGGGGTGGTCTCCCGGGGTGCGAACCCCTCGGGCAGGGCGTTGGCCAGTAATTCCAGATTCAGTTTGGGCGGCGCGCAGAACCGCAGCTGCCCCGCCGCCCCGTGCGCGGTGACCTCGGCCGGGGTGCCGGAGGCGACGATGCGGCCGTGATCGATGATCACCAACTGGTCGGCGAGTTGCTCGGCCTCGTCCATCATGTGCGTGGTCAGCACGACGGTCACCCCGTCGCGGCGCAGGGCATCGATCAGCTCCCAGACGATCAACCTGGCCTGGGCGTCCAGTCCCGCGGTCGGTTCGTCGAGGAACACGATTTCCGGCCTGCCCACCAGCGCGCAGGCCAGCGCGAGGCGCTGCTGCTGGCCGCCGGAGAGGCGGCGATAGGGCGTGCGGCGGTTGTCCTGAAGACCCAGGGTGCGCAGCAACCAGTCGGGGTCGAGCGGATCCGCGGAGTAGGCGGCCACCAGGTCGAGCATCTCGCCCGCCCGCGCACCGGGATACGCGCCGCCGCCCTGGAGCATGACGCCGATGCGGGGGCGCAGCCGTTCGGAATCGGCGACCGGGTCCAAGCCGAGCACGCGCACAGAGCCCGCGTCCGGCGTCGCGAATCCCTCGCACATCTCGACCGTCGTGGTCTTGCCCGCGCCGTTCGGGCCGAGGAGCGCGAGCACCCGCGCCGGCTCCACCTCGAAGGTCAGGCCGTCCACCGCCGTGGTCTCGCCGTAACGCTTGACGACGCCGGCGACGCTGACGGCGGGTCCGGAGGGTGCGCTCACGATGTCACACCGTAGGAGGTGGGCGCCTGTGACGGAGCCGACACCCCCGTCTGCCCGCGCCAGGGCAGCGAATTGCGCGTGATCACGATGAACAGCACGCCGACGATCACGGTGGCGATCGCGGCGCCCACGATCTGGAACACTTCGAGATCGGCGCCGCGCGGCATCAGGATCACGCTGACGATCCCCGAGAACGCCACCGCGGGCACCCGGAACACCGGCCGGGTCGCCCAGGCCGCCATCGGCACGATCGCCCACAGCAGATACCAGGGCTGCACCACCGGGAACAGCAGCACGATCGCGCCGAGCGCCACGCCGAGCGCGCCGACCGGATGCAGCCGCCCGGTGCCGGTGGCGACCAGCATGCGCACGGTGAAGAAGGCCGCGACCACCGCCGCGATCGGGCGGGTGATGCTCAGCAGCGCGGTGGTGTGATCGCCGAGTCCGAGCAGCACACCGCCGAACCCGGTGATGATGCCGAGCGCGGTCGGCAGCGACATCCAGCTGCGCACCGCGTTCGCGGTGTTCAGCGTGTAGATCCAGCCGAATCCGAGTCCGCTCACCGAACTGATGAACAGCGTTGTGCCGATGGCGATCGCGCCGAGCATGGCGGCCGCGATGGCGACCGTGCGCAGCGAAGCGCCCCAGCGCCGCGCCAGCGCCATCCCGACGAACCCGAGCACGATGATCGAGGTGAACTTGATCGACGACGACAGCGTGATGATGATCGACCCGCCGATCAGCCACGCGTAGGCGCGGCCGTCGAACGGGTGGGTGTCCTCGATGGCGCGCAGGCAGAACTCCAGTCCGGCCAGCATCAGGCCGAGCATGAGCGCGTCGTTGTGCACGCCGCCCACCAGATGGAACAGCACCAGCGGGTTCGCCGCGCCGAGCCACAGCGCGCTCACCGCCGCGACGCCACAGCGCGCCGACAGCCGGGGCAGCGCCCAGACGATCAGCGCGACGCCACCCAGCGCGAGGATCCGGTGCACCCAGACGCCCGCGATGATGTTGTCCCCGGTCAGCTCGGCGATGCCCCGGCCGATCCAGAGAAACAGCGGACCGTAGGGCGCGGGGGTGTCACGCCAGATGGTCGGGACGTTGTTGGTGAGCACGTTGTCGATCCCCAGTCCCGCGACCGGCCCTTCTTCGTAGGGATCGATGCCGCGCGCGGCGATCTCGCTCTGCGCCAGATACGAGTAGACGTCGTTGCTGAACAGCGGGGGAGCGACGCTGAGCGGGATGAGCCACAGCAGCAGCGTGCGATCCATTTGCGAGCGGGTCAGCCGGTGGACGGGGGAGCCGCCGATCCCGCCGACCGCGAACCGGCCCAGCAGCAGCCAGGCCAGCACGACCACGACGGTGCCGGTCATGCACATCGCCAGCGAGCCGGTGTGGGCGCGGGCGAAGATGCCGAGCACGCGGACGCCGGAGGTGGGGTTCTGGTGCACCGGCTGCGCGCCGATGCCCAGTGCGCTGATCGCCATCAGCACCGTGCCGGTCGCGCCCATCAGGCGGATCCGGTCGAGCTGCGCCAGCTCCTTGCGATCGAGACCGGGCACCTCGGACTCGTCGCGGTGCAGCACCGCGATCGTGTGATCGGCCGCGGGCACGTCGAGTCCGAGTGCCCGGCGCCCGAAAGCCAGTGTCCTGCGCCGCGCGCCCTCCAGTACCGCCACGCAACGCAGCCTAGTGGGTGCGCGCATCCCGGTCTGTCGTGTCGATGTCAGCGGGGATGACGCGGGTCGGCGGTGCTGATGGAGTCCTCCTCGGGGCGTCGCAGCCATTCCGCTAGCAAGGCGCGTTCGGCGTCGGTGAGCATCGGCAATTCGGGTGCGCCGCACAGCGCGGCCGCGGTGGTGTCGCGCGTGGCGGGGGAGGGGTCTTCGGTCAGTATTACGTGGGTCACCGCCTCGTACATCGCCTCGGCAAGCCCCAGGTCACGCTCTTGTGGCGGGACGGATAACAGGGCCAGCGCGGCGCCGGTCCCGGCGGCGTGGACGAGCTCGACGGCGCGGCGTTCGCCGACCCGGAGCCGACCGGCCGCCGCCACGCGGCGCACGCGATCGCGGAGCACCCGCAGCCCGGCGGCCGCCGCCGGTGAGGCGCTCCCGCGTTGCGGGTCGGCGAGCATCGCGAAGACCGCCGGGTTGGTCAGGGCGAAGTCGATGTGCATGTCCCATCCGGCGCGAAGATCGACCACCGGGTCGTCCTCCTGCTCGACGAGCGTCTTGCCGGCCACGTATGTGGCGAAAACGTGTTCGGCGACGGCATCGAGCAAGGCGTCCTTGTCCTCGAAGAACCGGTAGATGGTCGGCGCCTGCATGCCGGCCGCGTGGGCGACCGCGCGGGTGGTGACAGCGTGCGGACCCTGTTCCCGCAACAGCCGCGCCGCCACCTCCACGATGCGTTCCCGCGTCTCCTGCCTGCTCGCGCCGCTCGATCTCGACTCCGCCATGCGGCAAGTCTAACCGCTGCTACTATCGGTGTTGCTAACAACGATAATAACGTTGATAAGGAGAAGTGATGATCATCGTTACCGGAGCCACCGGACTCCTCGGCTCCCAGATCGTCGAGCGGCTGCTGGAACGGGTACCGGCCGATCGAGTGGGCGTCAGCGTCCGCGACACCGACCGGGCCGGTGACCTGGCCGCCCGCGGAGTGCGGGTGCGGCGCGGCGACTTCACCGACCCGCGATCCCTGGCCGAGGCATTCGAAGGCGCGACCCGAGTGCTGATCGTCTCGGCCGACCTCACCGGGGAGGCGGCCGTCGCAGCGCACGTCGCGGCGATCGACGCCGCATGCGCCGCGGGCGCCCGGCGCATCCTGTACACCAGCCACCAGGCCGCCGCCGCCGATTCGCTGTTCGCCCCCATGCCGGACCACGCCGCGACCGAGCGGTATCTGGCAACGACCGGCACACCGTTCACCGCGCTGCGCAACGGGTTCTACGCCGCCACCGTCCCGCTCCTGCTGGGCACCGCGCTGGACACCGGTGAACTCCGTGCCCCGGCCGATGGCCCCGTCTCCTGGACCACCCATGCCGACCTCGCCGAAGCGGCGGCGATCATCCTCGCCGACGAGAGCCGCTTCGACGGGCCGACTCCGCCCCTGACCGCCCCGGACGCCCTCGACCTCGACGACATCGCCGCCCTCCTCGGCGAACGGACCGGACGAACGATCCGCCGCGTCGTCGTCGAGGACGCCGAATGGGCCGCCTCCCTGGTCGCTCACGGTGTCCCCGAGGACCGGGCGGCCATGCTGCTCGGCATGTTCCGAGCCGCGCGCCGCGGGGAATTCGCCGCTACCGCAAGCGAGCTGGAAACCCTGCTCCAGCGCCCCGCCGAACCAGTTGCTTCGGTCCTGCAGGCATCCGCCGCCCACTGAGCGCGACCTCGTCGACAGCGCGTAAACGGCTGCGCGGCAGGCAATATTCAGGTCTCGTCGGATTACCCGAACGGAGATGCCATCCACCTGGCGACTCATGCCATGGGTCTGCGGTTGTTCGCCGACAGTGAGAACGGCACCGGGCTGACGTTGTGCGATCCGCAAGGGCGGCCGCGAATACGGTTGCGCGTAGCTATGGACGGCACACCATCCATCGCCATCCTCGACGAACAAGGCGCCGTCGTAAAGCAGTTGTAGGCGGCTCGGCTCTTCCACCGCGAACGGACCCCGCTCGTTCCGCCCGGACCCGTCCCGCGCACGCGGCACAATCGACGCATGGTTTCGGAGTCCAGGCGGCGGATCGAGGTGGCCGCGTCCGGGCTGCTGGCGCGGCACGGGTATCACGGGTTCGGTTTGAAGGCGTTGAGCGAGGCGGCCGAACTGCCGTACGGCTCGATCTACCACCACTTCCCGGGTGGCAAGGAGGAGATCGCGGTCGCGGCGATCACCGGGACGGGCGTGCTCACCGGCCGGATGATCCGGCAGGCGCCGACCGACGTGTTCGCCACGTTGGCCACGCTGTTCGAATTCATGGCGGGCAAGCTCGCGGACTCGGAATGGACCGACGGGTGCCCGATCGGGACGCCCGCGCTGGACGGCGGCAGTGACGTGGAAGCGGTGCGCTCGGCGTGCGTGCGCGCCTTCGACACCATGGAGCAGGCGTTCGCCGGACTGCTCGCCGAACTCGGACTCCGCGGGGAGGAGGCGGCGGAGCTGGCCGCCACGGTGGTCGCCGCCTACGAGGGCGCGACGATCCTGGCTCGCATCCGGCAGTCGGACGCTCCGCTGCGCACGGTGGCGAAGTCGATGGAGCGGCTCATCAGGTCGACGTTCGCGGCGGCGGGGATCGGCGGCGCCGTCGCGGCGGGGGATGGTTCGGTCGAAAGTGAGCCCGGCAGGGCGACCTCATCCGGAAATTTTCCGGAAATGGCCGCACAGCGGGGCGATGCGGGTGAAACCGTTGACTAGAAAGAACGTTCTAGCGACACTCGGACGATGAAGCGTCTGATGCTGACCGGTCCCGGCGCGATGCGCTGGGAAGAACATCCGGAACCTGTGCTGAGCGGACCCGGCCAGGCGCTGGTGCGGCCGGTCGCGCTGGCCACCTGTGACCTGGACCCGGCCGTCCTGCGCGGCGCGTTCCCGCTGCCCGGGCCGTATCCGTTCGGGCACGAAGGGGTGGCCGAAGTGGTCGAGGCCGGGCCGGAAGTCCGCGGCGTCGCGGTGGGCGACCTGGTGGTGGTGCCGTTCCAGATCTCCTGCGGCGCGTGCCGGTCCTGTGCGCGCGGGCGGACCGGGAACTGCGCGAGCCATCCGCGCCTGTCCAGTTTCGGTCTCGGCCCCATGGGCGGGCTGGACTGGGGCGGGCTGTGGGCGGACCTGGCGCTGGTGCCGCACGCCGACGCCATGCTGGTGCGGCTGCCTTCCGGCGTCGACCCGGCCGCGGTGGCGAGTGCCAGCGACAACATTCCCGACGCCTACCGCTCGGTCGGACCGCAATTGGCGGCGGATCCCGCCGCCGAAGTGCTGGTGATCGGCGGCCCAGCCGCGCCGTCCATCGGTCTGTACGCCGCCGGGCTCGCGGTGGCGCTCGGCTCCGCCCGCGTCGTCTATCTCGACGACTCCGTCGAGCGGTTGAATATCGCGAAATCCTTCGGGGCCGACGCGATCGAAGGCCCACCCGCCGCGCGGGTCGGGCGTTTCCCGATCGTGGTGGAGGCGGCGGGCGGGGCCAAGGCGCTGCGCGCGGCGATCGATGCCACGGCTTACGACGGCTGGTGCACGAGCGTCAGCGTCCAGTTGCAGGACGTGGCCCTGCCGATCCTGGACATGTACACCCGCTGCTGCACCTTCCACACCGGCCGCGCGCACGTGCGCCCGGTCATTCCCGAGGTGCTCGAACTCGTCGCGGCCGGTCGCTTCGATCCGTCGCTGGTCACCACCGCGACGGCGGCGTGGGACGAGGCGGTGGACGCGCTGCTGGAGACGCCGATGAAACTGGTCGCGGTGCGCTGAGCGCCTGTGACGAACAGCACTGCGGGCCGCCGCCGCCCTACGTCGACCACGCCGCGGCTGCGGTGCCGGAAGCCGGGGCTTCCCGCGCCCGCCCCCCGCTCGGTTCCGCTCGGCATTTTCTCTGCGCAGGTCAGCCGGGGGAGAGGGGTGCGGAGCCGGTGTTTCGAGGGTGGACACTTGTCCGGGCTGTCCGCGCGCGACTGTCCACGGCGCCGGAATACCCGCAGGTCGATCGGGCCGCTGACTCAGGGCACCCTTATTAGATTTCGGGAACGAATTCCGCCACACTGATGTTGTGAAAACCGTGGGTTTGCGGAGGAACGACGAAGGGGCTGGTCGCCGGACCGGCGCCGGGTCGGCTGCTGCCCCCGCGACGGTCGGCGGCGAAGGGCACACCCGAGCGGCCATCGTCCAGCTGCTGCTGGAGGAAGGACCGATCACCGCCACCGCGATCGGGAACAGGCTCGGCCTGGCACCGGCGGGTGTGCGCAGGCATTTGGACGCCTTGATCGAGTCCGGTCAGGCGCGAGCAGGTCGATCGGCACCGTGGCAGCAGAAAGGCCGGGGCCGTCCGGCCAAGCAGTACCAGCTCACCGCCGCCGGACGAGGCCAGCTCGGTCACGCCTACGACGATCTGGCGGGGGCCGCGATCCGGCAGCTCGGGGAGATCGGCGGCGAACAGGCCATCACCGAGTTCGCCCGCAAACGAGCACGCACTATCGTGGCCGGGATCGAACCGGTCGGCGAGCACACCACGGAACAGACCGAGGCCAAGGCCGAGGAGATCGCCGAGGCGTTCACCGACGCGGGGTTCGCCGCCACCACCCGCAAGGTGGGCGCGGGCGTGCAGATCTGCCAGCACCACTGCCCCGTGGCGCACGTCGCCGAGGAGTTCCCGCAGCTGTGCGCGGCGGAGCTCGAGGCGTTCCGCGAGCTGCTCGGCACCCACGTGCAGCGGCTGGCCACGATCGCCAACGGCGACTGCGCGTGCACCACGCATGTGCCGCTGCTCGTGCTGCCCGCCGACCGCACCAGAACGTCAGCACCAACCGCTGCACAGCCCGCAGCGGTACGAACGAACGACTCCGGAAGGAGTGCCGAATGACGACGACCACCGACCAGGTGCAACCGCTCACCCAGGAAGAGGCCATCGCCTCGCTGGGTAAATACGGTTACGGCTGGGCCGATTCGGATGTGGCCGGCGCCAGCGCGCAACGAGGTCTGTCCGAGGCGGTTGTCCGCGACATCTCGGCGAAGAAGAACGAGCCGGAATGGATGCTCGAACAGCGGCTGAAGGCCCTGCGCATCTTCGATCGCAAGCCGATGCCGCTGTGGGGCTCCAACCTCGATGGCATCGACTTCGACAACATCAAGTACTTCGTCCGCTCCACCGAGAAGCAGGCCGCTTCCTGGGACGAGCTGCCGGAGGACATCAAGAACACCTACGACAAGCTGGGCATCCCCGAGGCGGAGAAGCAGCGGCTGGTCGCCGGTGTCGCCGCGCAGTACGAGTCCGAGGTCGTGTACCACCAGATCCGCGAGGACCTGGAGGCCCAAGGCGTGATCTTCCTGGACACCGACACCGGGCTCAAAGAGCACCCGGAGATCTTCCAGCAGTACTTCGGCTCGGTCATCCCCGCGGGCGACAACAAGTTCTCCGCGCTGAACACCGCGGTGTGGTCGGGCGGGTCGTTCATCTACGTGCCGCCGGGCGTGCACGTCGACATCCCGCTGCAGGCCTACTTCCGGATCAACACCGAGAACATGGGCCAGTTCGAGCGGACCCTGATCATCGTCGACGAGGGCGCGTACGTGCACTACGTCGAGGGCTGCACCGCGCCGATCTACAAGTCCGACTCGCTGCACTCCGCGGTGGTGGAGATCATCGTGAAGAAGGGCGGCCGCTGCCGCTACACCACCATCCAGAACTGGTCGAACAACGTCTACAACCTGGTCACCAAGCGGGCCAAGGCCGAGGCGGGCGCGACCATGGAGTGGATCGACGGCAACATCGGCTCCAAGGTCACCATGAAGTACCCCGCGGTCTGGATGACCGGCGAGTACGCCAAGGGCGAGGTGCTCTCGGTGGCGTTCGCCGGTGAGGGCCAGCACCAGGACACCGGCGCCAAGATGCTGCACCTCGCGCCGCACACCTCCTCGACCATCGTGTCGAAGTCGGTGGCGCGCGGCGGCGGCCGGGCCTCCTACCGCGGCCTGGTCCAGGTGAACAAGGGCGCGCACGGCTCGAAGTCGACGGTGAAGTGCGACGCGCTGCTGGTCGACACGATCAGCCGCTCGGACACCTACCCCTACGTCGACATCCGCGAGGACGACGTGACCATGGGTCACGAGGCGACCGTCTCCAAGGTCTCCGAGGACCAGCTGTTCTACCTGATGAGCCGCGGCCTCACCGAGGACGAGGCGATGGCGATGGTGGTGCGCGGCTTCGTCGAGCCGATCGCCAAGGAACTGCCGATGGAGTACGCGCTCGAACTGAACCGCCTGATCGAACTGCAGATGGAAGGAGCCGTCGGCTGATGGCCGTCGAGAACGTCGCCGAAGCCGCCGAGGCTCGTACCCCCGCGATCAACAAGGGCGAGGTCTTCACCTCGTTCGACGTCAACGCCTTCGAGGTGCCTTCCGCCAAGGACGAGGCGTGGCGGTTCACCCCGCTGCGCCGCCTGCGCGGACTGCAGGACGGCAGCGCGGTCCGCGACGGCCGCGCGACCGTCGAGGTCGCCGCGTCCGAGGGCGTGACGGTCGAGACGGTCGACCGCGCCGACACCCGGCTCGGCGAAGGCGGCGTGCCGTCCGATCGCGTTGCCGCGCAGGCGTATTCGGGCTTCGAGCAAGCCACCGTCGTGTCGGTCGGCAAGGAGGTCGAGGTCGCCGAACCGGTGACCGTCACGATCACCGGCCCCGGCGAGGGCAAGACCGCCTACGGCCACCTGCAGATCCGGCTGGACCGCTTCGCCAAGGCCACCGTGGTCATCGACCAGCGCGGCAGCGGAACCTACGCCGAGAACGTCGAATTCGTGCTCGGTGATTCGGCTTCGCTGACCGTCGTCGCCGTGCAGGACTGGGCAGACGACGCCGTGCACGCCACCGCCCACCACGCCAAGCTGGGCCGCGACGCCACGCTGCGGCACACCTCGGTCACCCTCGGCGGCGACCTGGTGCGCCTGACCGGAAACGTCCGCTACGACGGACCCGGCGGCGACGCCGAACTGCTCGGCCTCTACTTCGCCGACGCGGGCCAGCACTTCGAACAGCGCCTGCTGGTCGATCACGCGGTGCCGAACTGCAAGTCGAACGTGCTGTACAAGGGTGCGCTGCAAGGCGATCCGCACTCGCCGAAGGGCGACGCTCGCACCGTGTGGGTCGGCGACGTGCTCATCCGCGCCGCCGCCGAGGGCACCGACACCTTCGAGGTGAACCGCAACCTGGTGCTCACCGACGGCGCGCGGGCGGACTCGGTGCCGAACCTGGAGATCGAGACCGGCGAGATCGTCGGCGCCGGGCACGCGTCCGCGACCGGCAGGTTCGACGACGAGCAGCTGTTCTACCTGCGCGCCCGCGGCATCCCGGAGGACGCCGCCCGCCGCCTGGTGGTGCGCGGTTTCTTCCACGAGATCATCCAGAAGATCGCGGTGCCCGAGGTCCGGCAGCGGCTGGAGGCGGCCATCGAGGCCGAACTCGCCGCCATCGGCGCCTGATCAACGACCCCCATACCTGGCAAAGGAATCCGAATTCGATGACCACCCTGGAAATCAAGGACCTGCACGTCGAGGTCGCCAACCCCGACGAGTCCGGCGAGCCCATCAAGATCCTCAAGGGCGTGAACCTCACGGTGAAATCCGGTGAGACGCACGCCATCATGGGCCCCAACGGCTCGGGCAAGTCGACGCTGTCCTACGCGATCGCCGGTCACCCGAAGTACACGGTGACCTCCGGCTCGATCACCCTCGACGGCGAGGACGTGCTGGCGATGTCGGTGGACGAGCGCGCGCGTGCGGGCCTGTTCCTCGCCATGCAGTACCCGGTCGAGGTTCCCGGCGTCTCGATGTCGAACTTCCTGCGCACCGCCGCCACCGCCGTGCGCGGCGAGGCCCCCAAGCTGCGGCACTGGGTCAAGGAGGTGAAGGAGTCGATGAGCGAACTGGAGATCGACGCCGCCTTCGCCGAGCGCAGCGTGAACGAGGGCTTCTCCGGCGGCGAGAAGAAGCGCCACGAGATCCTCCAGCTGGGGCTGCTCAAGCCGAAGATCGCCATCCTGGACGAGACCGACTCCGGCTTGGACGTCGACGCGCTGCGCATCGTCTCCGAAGGGGTCAACCGCTACAAGGAGCGGGAGAACGGCGGCGTTCTGCTGATCACGCACTACACCCGCATTCTGCGCTACATCCAGCCGCAGTTCGTGCACGTCTTCGTCGGCGGCCGCATCGTCGCCGAGGGCGGCCCCGAGCTCGCCGAGGAACTCGACGCCAACGGCTACGTCCGCTTCACTCAGACCGCTACCGCTGGAGCCTGATATGACCGCTACGGTCCGCACCCTCGACGTCGCCCGCATCCGGGCCGACTTCCCGATCCTGAACCGCACGGTCCGGGACGGGAAACCGTTGGTGTATCTGGACTCCGGCGCGACCGCACAGCGGCCGATCGAGGTGCTCGAAGCCGAACGCGACTTCCTGATCACCAGCAACTCGGCGGTGCACCGCGGCGCGCACCAGCTGGCCGAGGAAGCGACCGACGCCTACGAGGGCGCCCGGGCCGATATCGCGCGGTTCGTCGGCGTCGACGCGGGCGAGATCGTGTTCACCAAGAACGCCACCGAGTCGCTGAACCTGGTGACCTACGCGTTCGCCGACGACAGGTTCCCGCACCACGTGGGACCGGGCGACGAGATCGTCGTCACCGAGCTGGAACACCACGCGAATCTGGTGCCCTGGCAGGAGCTGGCCCGTCGCACCGGCGCCACGCTCAAGTGGTACGGCGTGACCGACGACGGCCGGATCGACCTGGAATCGCTGGAATTGTCGCCCGCCACCAAGGTGATCGCGTTCACCCACCAGTCCAACGTCACCGGCGCCGTGGCTCCGGTCGAGGAGCTGGTCCGCCGGGCGAAGGCGGTGGGCGCGCTGGTCGTGCTCGACGCCTGCCAGTCGGTGCCGCACATGCCGGTCGACTTCCGTTCCCTCGGTGTGGATTTCGCCGCGTTCTCCGGTCACAAGATGCTCGGTCCCTCCGGCGTCGGCGTGCTCTTCGGCCGCCGCGCGCTGCTGGAGGACATGCCGCCGTTCATCACCGGCGGTTCCATGATCGAGACGGTCTTCATGGACCACAGCACCTACGCGCCGCCGCCGCAGCGTTTCGAGGCCGGTGTGCCGATGACCTCGCAGGTGGTCGGATTGGGCGCGGCTGTGCGGTATCTCGAAGAGATCGGCATGGACGCGGTCGCGGCGCACGAGCACACGCTGGTGGGCGCGGCGCTGGAAGGACTGGCCGGGATCGACGGCGTGCGGGTGATCGGGCCCGCCGAGAACGTCGATCGCGGCGGTGCGGTCGCGTTCGTCGTCGACGGCATCCACGCCCACGACGTCGGGCAGATCCTGGACGACGAGGGCGTCGCCATCCGCGTGGGCCACCACTGCGCGTGGCCGCTGCACCGGCGTTTCGGCGTCGCCGCCACCGCGCGTGCCTCCTTCGCGGTCTACAACACCGTGGCCGAGGTGGACGCGCTGGTCGCCGCCGTGCGGAAGGCACAGAGCTTCTTCGGAGTTGCATAAGACATGCGCATGGAGCAGATGTACCAGGAAGTGATCCTGGATCACTACAAGCACCCGCATCACCGGGGGCTGCGCGAGCCGTTCGGGGCCGAGGTGCACCACGTGAACCCGACCTGCGGCGACGAGGTGACCTTGCGCGTGCGGTTGGACGACGACGGTGACATCGCCGACGTCTCCTACGACGGGCAGGGCTGCTCGATCAGCCAGGCCGCCACCTCGATCCTCACCGACCAGGTCATCGGGCTGCCGGTGCAACAGGCGCTGAAGGTGGTCGACTCCTACAGTGAGATGATCTCCAGCCGCGGCACCATCGAGGGCGACGAGGACGTGATCGGCGACGGCATCGCCTTGGCGGGTGTCTCGAAGTACCCCGCGCGGGTGAAATGCGCGCTGCTCGGGTGGATGGCGTTCAAGGACGCCGTCCTCAGGATCGGCCCCGAGCAGCCCGCCGGCGCCGCGGAAGAGAACTGACACCGTCCGATGGGAAACGGGGAAGCGTCATGAGTGACACACCGGCCACCGACACGACCGAACCGGCCGCGCCGGCCGCCGAACCGGCCGAGCTGTCCGCGGAGGACATCAAGCTGCTCGAGGACATCGAAGAGGCGATGCGCGACGTCGTCGACCCGGAACTGGGCATCAACGTCGTCGACCTGGGTCTGGTCTATGGATTGCGCGTCGAGGAGGAGAACATCGCGGTCCTCGACATGACGCTGACCTCGGCGGCCTGCCCGCTGACCGACGTCATCGAGGACCAGTCCCGCAACGCGCTGGTGCGCAGCGGGCTGGTGGAAGACCTGAAGATCAACTGGGTCTGGATGCCGCCGTGGGGGCCGGACAAGATCACCGAGGACGGCCGCGAGCAGTTGCGCGCCCTCGGGTTCACGGTGTAATCGCCAGAGCTGGTAGCAGCCGCCGGGCAGTGCCTGAACAAGGTGCTGCCCGGCGGCTGCGTCATATGCCGCGTGCAGTGGTAGTGGTCCGGTCACCGGCGACCCTTACCGGTCACTACCCATCCGCACGGCCGCACCGACCGCTGCTCGGCGCGAAGGGCTTTCGTCAGACGAGCGCCTACCGCGCCGGTATCACGGACCTGCCCACGGTGGGAAGCCTGTTTTTGGACAAAGCGTACGAGTCCGGCGATGATCTGACCCCACAGACGAGAGACGGGGAGGATCCTCACATGTCGGTGCCGCACAAGGCTGCCCTCGGGCTCGCGGCGGTGTCGGCCGCCACCTGCGCCGTGGTCGGCGCTCCTGCGGGTGAAGCGCGTGCGGCGACCTACTATGGCGCGCTGGCGTTTTCCTCCAGCACAGGCGCCGTCACTTCGGCGGTGGACTATGCGAGCGCCGCCGCCGCGGACAGCGCGGCTCGCGCTCAATGCGGTGTCGCCGACTGTCGGACGGTGGTGCAGTTCTGGAACGCCTGTGGGTCCGTGGTGCGCGGCGCCGACGGCAGACACGGATGGGCGTGGGGCGCCACCCGTGCCGAAGCCGAACGCCGGGCCATCGAGGTCCTCGGTCCGAGCGCACCGCCGTTCCCCGATCTCGGCAGCGCCATCCCCCGGCCGGGAACGGTCCGTTTGACAGCCTGCACGTCGACTGCCGGGTAGCCTCAGCGCCGCATGGACCGGCCGAGCGAAACCCTGCACGCGAACTAGTCGAACGTCTAGTTCACTGACAATGCGCCCGAGTCTCCGGCCGTTGCTGATCCCGCTCCGAAGGGCGGCGAGATCACGCTGAGCAACAACCCGGCCAGCCGGTCAGGACGGGGGTGCGGTCGGCGGGTAGTGGGAGCGCCTGCCGCTGATCAGGTCGCGGATCTTGTCCACGACCGCGGACACCATGCCCATGGTCTTCAGATAGCCGGGGCTCGACGGCGCGCCTGGATGCGGCCGGGTCGGTGCCATGGCCTTCGCCGCGGCCATCTTGCGCCCGAGTTCGTTGGACGTCTCCGGTGGTATCGCGTCCGCGAACACCGGCCATACCTCGGACTGCTCGAACTCGATGTGGGCGCGCGCGGCGGGAATGAACTCGGTCAGCGCCTGCTCGAACTCGGAGCTGCCCGCCTGCGAGTTCTTCAGCTGCTGGAGCAATTTCTTGGCCCGGTCCTCTTGGCCGATCGCCCGATCGGCGAGTTCGTCGCCGTCCGGGACCGTCCGCCGGACTTCCGGCCAGAAGAACTGCTCTTCGATCGCCTCGTGCTGCGATTCCGCGATCACCAGGGTGGTCACCAGATCACCACGAGCGCGGACCTCTGCGTCGCCGCTGCCCCGGCCACGTTCCAGGGACTCGAGAATCCCGAGTACGCCTTCGTGGTCGGTGCGCAGAAATGTCAATGCGTCCACTGCGTTCTCCTTCCGAGTGCCTGGCCATGCGGGTCCGCTGCCCGGTTGCAGCGTGCGGGGCTCAGGGGGTGGCGCGAGCGACCGCGGATCCGGTCCGGCCGTAGCCGCCGGGATCCGTGGTCGCGGGCGTTCACGACACGGCTTGGCTGACCGCGTTCGGGCCGTCGTAAGTCCGGTCGGGGATCGCCTCGAGGGCGTTGAGGATGTCTTTGTCCGCACCGTTGTCCCGGGCTGCCGAGACAATGCCCTCGCGGTCGCACGGATAGTCGAGACCGGAGAGGTACTTCTGCACCTGGATCGGATTGACCTGGCCCATGCTGTGCTCCTTTCGCGCAATCGCCGATTCGAGCAGCTGACACCGACGCACTACCACCCTCCCGGCACGCCAAACCACCGATGAATGCCGGTTCGGCGGAGTTCGCCGAGTCACGAGCGGCCGGTAGCGCGGTTTCGGGACGGTCTGGGCGGGAATCGCGTCGGAGAGCTGACGTCGAGGAGGTCTCCGTGTCGGATGGGAACACCGCGAGCCCGCAGCGGGTCGTGATCGTGGGGAGTGGATTCGCCGGGTTCACCTGCGCCCAGAAGCTCTGCCGCATCGTGGCGAAGGCGAAACGGGACGTCGAAATCGTCCTCGTCACCCCGAACGACTACATGCTCTACACCCCGCTGCTGCCGGATGTGGCGGGCGGACTGATCGACCCCCGATTCGTCGCCATCTCCCTGGCCGATTCGCTGCCGCGGGTCCGGCTCGTGGTCGCGAACGTCCGGTCGGTGGACCTGCAGAACAAGACGATCACGGTGGCCGGTGAGCAGTACCCGCCCCGGGAGTTGTCCTGGGATCGGCTGGTGCTGACGCCCGGATCGGTCACCCGGCTGTTCGACATACCCGGCTTGGCGGAGCACGCGCGCGGGCTCAAGACCGTCGCCGAGGCGCTGTACCTGCGTGAGCAGTTGTTGCGCCAGCTCGAACTCGCCGACGACGAAGAGGACGCCGAAGTACGGCGGGCCCGCCGCACCGTGGTCGTCGTGGGGGCGTCGTACGCGGGTACCGAGCTGATCGCGCAGTTGCGCGCCCTCGCCGACGCGTACGCCGCCCGGCGCGGATTCGACCCCGCCGAAGTGCGTTTCCTTCTGCTGGACATGGCCCCCAGGGTGATGCCCGAAGTCGGCGAGCGGCTCAGCGACAAGGTGCTGAAGGTGCTGCGGAAACGGGGTATCGAGATCCGGTTGGAGACCTCGTTGAAGAAACTCGACGAGAACTCGGTCGTGCTCACCGACGGCACGGTGGTTCCGACGCACACCGTCGCCTGGGTGACGGGCGTGACCGGCGCGCCGGTGCTCGGCACGCTCGGCCTGCCGTTGGAGAAGGGGCGCTTGGTCGTCGACGCGAAACTGGCCGTGCCCGGCCATCCGGACGTCTTCGCGGGCGGGGACGCGGCGGCCGTGCCCGACCTCACCAAGCCGGGCCGGATCACGCCGCCCACGGCGCAGCACGCCTCGCGGCAGGGCAAGACGCTGGCCAGGAACGTCGCCGCCAGTCTCGGCATCGGCACTGCCGTGGACTACAAGCATCGCGACCTCGGTCTGGTCGTCGACCTCGGGCCGGGCTTCGCCGTCGCCAACCCGATGGGCATCCGCCTCTCCGGTCTGCCCGCCAAGGCGGTGACGCGCGCCTATCACACCTTCGCCGTGCCGAGAGCCGTGAACCGCTGGGCGATCACGGTCTCCTACCTGACCATCGCGGTGACACCGCGGCCGCTGGCGCTGCTCGGACTCGTCAGCCACGAGGAAGCCAGCTTCGGCGGCAGCGAGGGCATCACCCGGCCTTCCTGACCATCAGGACGCCTTCACGCCGGCTTCCGCGCCCGCGTTGCCGACGAGACATCTCTGTGGCCGGGAGCCCGTGATGCCGATCCGCCGGGCGGCTACCACAGCCCGCGCGCGACCATTGCGCAACAAGAGGTTGCGGATCGTCGGGTGCGTCGGTTACGGTTATGCGCAACCAATGGTTGCGTATTGGTATTCGTGGTGCGGCTGCAGAACTCCGGAGGACACACATGAGTGGATTGCTGCTCGAGGACAAGAACGCTGTGATCTATGGCGGCGGGGGCGCAATCGGCGGCGCTATCGCACGGGTATTCGCCCGAGAAGGCGCGCGGGTCTTCCTCGCCGGGCGAACGCAGGCGAAGCTCGACGCCGTGGCGGAGGATATCGCCGCCACGGGCGGGACCGTCGAGACCGCGCGAGTCGACGTTCTCGATCAACAGGCGGTCGAAAACCACGCCAACGCGATCGCGGCGGCGGGCGGGAGCATCGACATCGCCCTCAATGCCGTGAGCGTGATGCACGACCAGGGGACGGTGCTGGCGAACCTCTCGCTGGCGGAGTTCATGCGGCCGATCGACGGCTTTCTGCGGACGCTGTTCATCACAAGCAAGGCTGTGGCACCGCACATGGGTCGCGAGCGTCCTGGCGTCATTCTGACCTTGTCCGAGCCCGGCGCCAAACTGGCCGTGGGCGGCATCCTCGGGCACGCCGTGAGCGCGGCCGGCAAGGAAGCATTCGCGCGGGGTCTGGCCGCGGAGCTGGCACCCCGCAACATCCGGGTCATCGACATCCGTCCACACGCTGTCGTCGACGCCCCGGCGGCGGGTTCCTACACCAAGGATCTCTTCGTCCAGACCGCGGCAGCGGCGGGGGAATCGGTCCAGGAATTGCTCGAAGGCGGGGCGATGGCGCAGGGGACGCTCCTGAAAAGGCTGCCCACGCTCTCCGAAGTCGCAGAGACTGCCGCTTTCCTTGCTTCAGATCGCGCTGGAGTCATGACCGGAACCGTTGTCAATCTGTCGGGCGGTGCACTTGTCGACTGAGACCACCCGATCAAGCCGACAAGGCCGAATTGCTTCGTTCGTCGCACATCCCGGGCGCTCCGCTGGTGCTGCCGAACGCCTTCGCCTCTGGCTGAGAATCGCAAGCGTGCCGGCATCCGAGAGTGAATGGGCGAAGCCGGGCGCCACCCGTCGGAAACCCCTGCGCGAGGTATGGGACAGCGGAGATGATGCGGTGGTGGACGAGGTGACGTATCGGCGATCGCGCGCCGGGTTGCACGCGGTCGCGGAGTTGTTGATCGCTGGGCCGCAATTCCGGGAGTTCGGCACCATCCGGTTGGGCGTCGTGCGGGGAGGCTTCGGGGGTGTGCGGTGGCCGGTCTCGGTTGTCGGAGCGGAATTGGTCTGGCCGGAAGGGCGGGTCCTGCTGGAGGGAACCTATCGAGAACTCGCCCGGGCTGCGGGTTTCGAACCTGGGCCGCCGGAGGGTGTGTACGCGGACACCACGGGCGTAGACCCCGATGCGACGATCGAGGTGGATCCCTCGGCGGCCGGGTTGATCGAAGACTGGCTCGCGGTAGGGGACAAGGCGTTGCGCTGCCTGGCTTCCGGCGTGACGCCGGTGCTGTGGCCGGAGCATTTCGATCTGTCGAGCACGCTCGACGAGGTGAACTACGGGGTCTCGCCGGGAGACGACGCCCATCCCGGCCCGTACGCCTACATCGGACCATGGACGCCACGGACCGGCGATTTCTGGAACGCGCCGTTCGGCGCGCGCAGGCCGCGCGGCGCGGTGAATACCGTCGCGGCATTGCTGGAGTTCTTCGAAGAGGGCAGGCAGCTCGCGGCGGAGGGCTGACGCGCCGCCATGCGGTTCCGCTCCGCGGTCGTCAGGCGCCTTTGCGCGTCGGGGCCTTTTTGGCCGCCTTCTTCGCAGGCGTCTTCTTCGCCGTGCTCTTGGTGGCCGCGCTCTTCGAGGCGCCGCTCTTGGACGCGGTGCTCTTGGCTCCGGCGCTCTTGGCCGCGGCCTTCTTCGCGGTCTTCTTCGGCTCCGCGCCCTCGCCACCCGCGGTCCTGCGCCCGCTCGCCTCCAGGCTGCGCTGCAGGGCGGCGACCAGGTCGACCACCTCGGCGTCCATCCCGCTCGGCGCGAGCTCCGGCTGCTCGGGCACCTTGCCGGTGCCGCTGGCGATCGCCTCGTCGAGCAAGCGCTTCAATTCGATCTGGTACTCGTCGGTGAACTGCTCCGGATCGAAGTCGTCGGACATGGCCTCGACGAGCGTCTCGGCCATCTTGATCTCCTGCGGCCTGGGGTCGGCGACACCGTCGAGGGATTCGAAGTCGACGGAGCGGACCTCGTCCGGCCACAGCAGCGTCTGGACCACCAGAACGCCCTCACGCACGCGCAGCGCGGCCAGCCGCGTCTTCTGCCGCAGCGTGAAATACACCAGGGCGGTGCGCTCGATCTTCTCCAGCGTCCGCGCCAGCAGGACGTAGGCCTTCGGCGTGCTGGAATCCGGTTCCAGGTAGTAGCTCTTCTCGAACAGGATCGGGTCGATCTGCTCGGACGGCACGAACTGGAGCACCGGGATCTCGTGCTTCTCGGCCACCGGCAGTTTCGCGAAGTCCTCGTCACTGAGGACGATCTTGTCGCCGTCCGGGGACTCGTAGGCCTTGTCGATCTCGGTGTACTGGACGGATTCACCGCACACGGTGCAGACGCGCTCGTATTTGATCCGGCCTCCATCCTTGGCGTGCACCTGATGGAACCGGATGTCGTGGTCCTCGGTGGCGGTGTACACCTTCACCGGAACGTTCACCAGCCCGAATGCGATCGAGCCCTTCCAGATCGATCTCATACACCCATCATGGCCGAAGCCCCTCGACCTCGCGCGGGAACCGGAACCCCGAGTGTCGCGGCCGCGACACGCCGCCGTAGCCGCCCCGGCAACGCCACGAAGAGCGCACTCATCGCCTTGGCCGTGCCCGCGAGGTCGGTGCGGCCCGACAGATACGCGCGTTGGGTCGCCGGGGGCAGCGCGAAGAAGGTGTCGAAGAACAGCGGGAGATCATCGGGCGGCAGCGCGAGCAGGGCGCGCAGCCCGGCACCGCGCAGCCGGTGGACGACGCGTGCCGCGGCAGGCCACACGTCCTGTCCCGCCGCCACCGCGTCGGCGGAAGCCAGCGTGGCGCCGACGCTGTACCCGGTCGCAGGGTGCAGGAATCCGCCCGCCGCCCCGAATCTCCGACGCCCGACGCGGCCGCCCTGCACCGGAAATCGGACGTGTTCCACGGGCTCCTCGCCGGTGTATCGAATGCCCCTGGCATCGAGCCGGTGCCGCAAGCGCGCGCGCAGTTGCGCACCGGTCAACGCGGGACGACCGGCCAGGCAGGTTTCCTCGAGCAGCATTCGCTCGGCGTCCAACGGGACGGCGTAGAGGAACGAGCGCGGCGCGCCGGGCGCGGCGCCGTTGTCCGGCCGCCAGTCCATGAACAGCGGGTCGAGTCCGCCGCAGCGTTCCGCGTCCACGATGACGCCGTAGGCGGTCTGCTCGGCCCGGGCGGGTGAGCGGGCCAGGCCGCGCGCGTCGATCACCCTCGCGCCGGTGATCGTCGCACCGGAGACCAAGGTCACCCGTTCGGGAGCGATGTGGGCCGCGCGGTCGGTGACGACGTTCGCGTCGGCTAGCCCCAGCGCGGTCTGCAATCTACCGGTGTCCAGCACGACGTAGGGGCGGTCCAGCCGGTGCGCGCGCGTTCCCCAGGCCAGCGGCCGGGGCACCGTCGCCGCGACGACATCCGGCGCCAGCCACTCCGGCAGTTCGTCGGCCCACACCGCGTAGGTGGCGGTCCACCTGCGCTCCGGCGCGGGATCCACCACGGTGACCGTGAGCCCGCGCGCCACGGCGCGGTGCGCGAGGGCGCGACCGGCCGGGCCGAGACCGCAGACGACCAAGTCGGGTGTCACGTCACGGGCCTGAGGTTCGCGGTGATGCGATGCGAGGCATGGTGGCAGCCTCTCATCTGCGCACTCGACGCGGGTACCGCCCACACGGGAAGGCGCGGAGGATCCGGCTTCGCGGTGCTCCGGAGTGCCAAGCCCGCGTGCCGAAACGTGACCGGCGCGGATCGGTGTCCAGACCGCAGTCGGTGACCACGAAGAGGGGGCGACTTCGACGCGCACCCGCGCGGCCGGTCGGTGCGGGCCGAGCGTCCCCGGCGGTGCGGCCGCGCCTCGGCAGGACCGGTCGTGGCCGGGCCGTGTGCCGATGGAATGTGTTCGCGCTCACCGTAGTTTGTCGCGCGTTGCTAGGATGCCGGGGCGCTGGCGCACGCATCCGGCTCCGGTGCCGAGTGTCAGGTGTCGGCGCACCGGTGCGCCGCGGATGGCGCGCCGGGCAGGTTGCCGACCGGCGACCGCTGGCGTCCGAGAGCGAAAGCGGCACGACCGGAACGAGTTAGGGGTAGACGCAGTGTTCGAACTGACCAGGCGGCGCAGCCGGTGGATCCTCGCCGTGTTCGTGGTGCTCGCACTGGCGATGGGCACGCTGAGCGCGACGCTGTTCGACAAAGTGCAGGGCGGCGGGTACATCGACCCCGACAGCGAATCGAGCCGGGCGACCGCCGTGCTGCGCGACACCTTCGGCGAGGCCACCCCGAATTTCGTGCTGCTGGTGCAAACTCGCCGATCGGTCGACGACGACGCCGCGGCCACCGCGGCGACGAACCTGGCCACCGAGCTGAAGTCGGAGCCCGGCGTCGCGGGCGTCACGTCCTACTGGACCGACAAATCGCCCGCGCTGCGCAGCACCGACGGCACCAAGGGCCTGATCGTGGCCAGCATCCTCGGCGAGGAGGCCGAGGTCGACAAGCGGGTGGGCGACCTCGCCGACCGGTTCGGCGGCACGCGCGGCCCGCTCGAGGTGCGGGTCGGCGGCTACGCGATGCTGCTGCACGAGACGGTGCAGCAGAGCGAGAAGGACGTCGTGCTGGGCGAATCCATCGCCTTCCCGATCACGCTGGTCGCCCTGCTGCTCGTGTTCGGCGGCCTGGTCGCGGCCAGCCTGCCGCTGGTGGTCGCGATGATCACGGTGATGATCACGATGGGCGCGCTGTGGCTGATCGCGAGCGTCACCGATCTCGCCGCCACCGCGACCAACGTCGCCACCCTGCTCGGGCTCGGCCTGGCGATCGACTACAGCCTGCTGATCATCAGCCGCTACCGCGACGAACTGGTCGCCGGTCAGCAGCCCGGCGCCGCGGTGGCGGCGACCATGCGCTCGGCGGGCCGGACCGTCCTGTTCTCCGCCGTCACCGTCGCGGTCGCACTGTCGGGCCTGCTGTTCTTCCCGCTGCTGGCCGTGCGGTCGATGGGTTACGCGGGTCTGGCCGTCGCGGTGATCGCCGCGACGGTGTCGCTGACCGTGCTGCCGGCGATCCTGTTCCTGCTCGGCACCAAGATCGACAACGGCCAGTTGTGGTGGTTCCTGCGCGCCGCTCGCCCCGCGCCCGGCGAGGGCGCCTGGCACCGCCTGGCGCGGTTCGTGATGATGCGGCCGGTGCCCATCGGCCTGGCGGTGACCGCCCTGCTGCTCGTGCTGGGCGCGCCGTTCCTCGGCGTGCAGCTCGGCTTCCCCGACGAACGGTCGCTGCCGGAGTCGATGAACAATCGCCAGGTCACCGAGACCATCCAGCGCGACTTCTCCGCCACCGAGCAGAACGGTCTGTTCGCGGTACTGCCCGAAAGCGCCTACAGCGCCGCCGGATTGGACGCCTACGCCCGGGAACTGTCGGAGATCGAGAACGTCCGCCGGGTCGACACCGCCACCGGCAGTTACAGCCACGGCGGGCTGCTCGCCGCGCCCACCGAGGCCAACGGCCGCTTCCGCGCCGCGAACGCCGCCTATCTCACGGTGGTCCCGGACACCACCGATCCCACGGTGCTGGACCGGATCGCCGATGACGTGCGCGCGACGCCCGCCGCCTCGCCGGTGCTGGTCGGCGGCGTGGCCGCGGCCAACGCGGACGCCATCGGCTCGGTGATCTCGGCGCTGCCCTACGCGCTGGCCTTCGTCGTGCTGATCATGGTGGTGGTCCTGTTCCTGCTCACCGGCAGCGTCGTGCTCCCGCTGCTGGCGGTCGTGCTCAGCTTCCTGAGCCTCACCGCGACCTTCGGTGCGCTGGTCTGGATCTTCCAGGACGGGCACCTGTCCGGGCTGCTCGGTTTCACCGTCACCGGCGACCTGCCGCCGACGGTTCCGGTCATGCTGTTCGGCGTCGCGTTCGGTCTCGCCATGGACTACCAGGTCTTCCTGCTGGCGCGCATTCGGGAGGAGTACCAGCGCACCCGATCGAACGCGCTGGCCGTCACCTCCGGGCTGGAGCGCATCGGCCGGATCGTCACGGCCGCGGCGGTCCTGATCTCGCTGGTCTTCCTCGGTTTCCTGGCCTCCGACATCACCTTCATGAAGGCGTTCGGTATCGGGCTTCCGCTCGCCGTCCTGGTGGACGCGACCCTGGTGCGCGGCTTCCTGCTGCCCGCGGCGATGGAATTGCTCGGCCACTGGAACTGGTACGCGCCCGGCCCGTTGCGCGCACTGCACCGGCGCTTCGGCATCGACGAGGAGCCTGCCGCTCCCGCGGTCGCGGGACGGGAGGACTGGCTCCAGCCCGCGCGGCTCTGAGCCGCGACGATCGGACGAGCCCGATCCGGTAGGGTCGGTCCGGCAGCTCCGGGGAGGCCCACACGGGGTGGGACGGCTGCCGGGAATGTGGAGGGCGACCGCGATGACCTACCCGTCCGGTTCCGGATTCGGCGGCGGCCGAGCGGATTACGGGAAATCGGACGAGGCGCGGCACGCGCCGGACTGGGGAAGCATGTCCCCGCCGAGCGCGTACCCGATGCAGGCGTGGGAGGCGCCGCCCCTGCCTCCGCCGCCCAGGCGCGGAACCGGCGTGATCGTCGCGCTGGCGGTCGGCGTGGTCGCCGTGCTGGTGGCGGTCGGGATCGGCGTCTCGGCGCATTCGCGGGTGCCGGGGCACGCACAGGCCGCGGCCACGTCCGCCGAGGCGACCACCCGCGCGGGCGGCGTCACCAGCACTCGACCCGCGCGGCCCACGCCGGGCGGTACGCGCCCTTCGTCGGGCAGGCTGAGCTACACGGAATACGCGAAAGACTGGGACTTCCGGTTCGATCGCGTCGAGTTGCACGCCGACTGGGTCGACGGCCGTGATCACGCCGATTGCCATCCGATCGAAGCGGCGGGCAAGCTCACCGGCCTCGGCTGCGTCTACGCGGCGGAGCTGGTGTATCGCGCCGAGGGCGGCGCGCTCATGCTCACCCAGTTCGTCCTCGGCATGGCCGACCAGGACAAGGCGGCCGCGGCGAAAGACCGGTTCACCGACGCGGACCTCACCCTGCGTCCCGGCACGTACATCAAGGGCTATGCGACCGGCAAGTGGAAGGACGGCACCGAGAAGGAATTCGTGGTGGTGACGCTGGCGACCGCCACCGGCGCGGTCGACGCCCCAACCGTGGAGAAATACCTGCGCTACCGGCACGCCGACACGCTCGGCGCGCTGGCGTTCCGGTAGCGGCGCTGTCGCCGGTCAGATACCGCCGGTGGAGAGCAATCCGCCGTCCACGCGCACCGTCTCGCCGGTGATCCACGCAGCCTCGTCCGAAACCAGGAATCCGATCAAGCGCGCCACATCCTCCGGGCTGCCCAACCGCTTCATCGGGTACACGCTCGCGGCGCGTTCCTCGTCGGCCGAGTACAGCGCGTCGGCGAACTTGGTCTTGATCACGCCGGGGGCGACGGCGTTCACCCGGATCTTCGGCCCCAGCTGCCAGGCGAGTTCGCCGGTGAGATGGATCAGCGCGGACTTGGACGCGCCGTAGGCGGCGATCACGCCGGTCGAGCGGATGCCCGCCACGCTGGCCACGTTGACCACGGCGCCGCCGTGGTCGCGCATCCACGCCCGGTACGCCTCCTGGATGTAGCCGAGAGCCGCGACCACGTTCACGTCGAAGATCTTGCGCACGGCGTCCAGGTCGGCGTCCATCAGGGAGCCGTAGACCGGGTTGATTCCGGTGTTGTTGATCAGCACGTCCAGCGAACCGAACTCCGTGACCGCGCGCTCGACCGCGGCCGCCCGATCCGCGGCGACACCCGAGTTGCCGGCCAGGGCGACGACCTGGCCCTGGTGACCCAGTTCGCGCAGCTCCGCGGCGGCCTCCTCCAGCGGATCCTTCTTCCGCGCGGTGATCAGCACGTTCGCGCCGCGGCCGAGCAGTTCCGCCGCGACCGCCTTGCCGATGCCACGGCTGGCCCCCGTGACCAGAGCGCTCTTGCCCAATAGATCGGTACTCATGGCATCGCACGCTAGCGCAGGCGATCGTACGGGCCGTTACCGCCGTCACATGCGGGGTGCTGGGATGGGGCACCACCACTGGTCCCAGGTAAAATTGGTGGTTCTTGTGCGCGTCGGGTCGCACAATCGAGCACGCGTCCAGCACCACGATCCGCGAGGAGAAGTTTGTGATCACCGCGACCGACCTGGAGGTCCGGGCCGGAGTCCGCACCCTGCTGTCCGCTCCGGGACCGGCGCTGCGGGTGCAGGCGGGCGACCGGATCGGGCTGGTCGGGCGCAACGGCGCGGGGAAGACCACCACGCTGCGCATCCTGGCCGGTGAGGGTGAGCCGTACGCCGGGAAGATCCTTCGCTCCAGCGACATCGGTTACCTGCCGCAGGATCCGCGCGAGGGCAATCTGGACGTGCTGGCTCGCGACCGGGTGCTGTCCGCCCGCGGCTTGGACACGCTGATCCGGGAGATGGAGAAGCAGCAGGCGCTGATGGCCGAGGTGGCCGACGACAAGGAGCGCGAGAAGGCCGTCCGCAAGTACGGCAGGCTCGAGGAGCGCTTCTCGGCACTCGGCGGCTACGTCGCCGAGAGCGAGGCCGCGCGCATCTGCCACAGTCTCGGCCTGCCCGACCGGGTCCTCGGCCAGCCGTTGCGCACCCTCTCCGGTGGCCAGCGGCGCCGAATCGAATTGGCGCGCATCCTGTTCGCCGCTTCCGACGGCAGCGGCGGGCGCTCCGACACCATCCTGTTGCTGGACGAGCCGACCAACCATCTCGACGCCGACTCGATCACCTGGCTGCGCGGCTTCCTGCAGAACCACGACGGCGGACTGATCGTCATCAGCCACGACGTCGACCTGCTCGCCGACGTGGTGAACAAGGTGTGGTTCCTGGACGCGGTGCGCGGCGAGGCCGACGTCTACAACATGGGCTGGAAGAAGTACCTCGACGCGCGCGCGACCGATGAGCAGCGCAGGCGCCGCGAACGCGCGAACGCCGAGAAGAAGGCCAGTGCGCTGCGCGCCCAAGCGGCCAAGCTCGGCGCGAAGGCCACCAAAGCGACTGCGGCGCAGAACATGGCCAAGCGCGCCGATCGCCTGCTGGCGGAGCTCGACGACGTGCGCGTGGCCGACAAAGTCGCCCGGATCAAGTTCCCCGAGCCCGCTGCCTGCGGCAAGAGCCCCCTGATGGCCGAGAACCTGACCAAGGTCTACGGCTCGCTGGAGATCTTCACCGGCGTCGACCTCGCGATCGATCGCGGCAGCCGGGTGGTCGTCCTCGGACTCAACGGTGCGGGCAAGACGACGCTGCTGCGCCTGCTGGCCGGCGTCGAGCAGCCGACGGCGGGCGGGCTGGTGCCGGGGCACGGCCTGAAGATCGGCTACTTCGCCCAGGAGCACGACACCCTGGACGACAACGCCACCGTGTGGGAGAACATCCGCCACGCCGCGCCGGACGCGGGCGAGCAGGATCTGCGCGGCCTGCTCGGCGCTTTCATGTTCTCCGGTCCGCAACTCGAGCAGCCGGCGGGCACCCTGTCGGGTGGTGAGAAGACCAGGCTCGCACTCGCCGGATTGGTCTCCTCGGCGGCGAACGTGCTGCTGCTCGACGAGCCGACGAACAACCTCGACCCGGTGTCGCGGGAGCAGGTGCTCGACGCCCTGCGCACCTACGCGGGCGCGGTGGTGCTGGTAACCCACGACCCCGGCGCAGCGGAGGCGCTGTCTCCGGAACGCGTGATCCTGCTTCCGGACGGGACAGAAGACCATTGGTCGGCCGAATACCTGGAACTTATTCAGCTCGCGTGAGTTTCATCACAGGAACCCGTTGATCACGGCCTGCTGAGTGCTTAGCCTGGAAAGACGCTGCTCGGCGACTCGGAGGAAGCCATGAGCGACAGGCCACAAAGCAAGGCCACATTGGGTAAGGGCACACGCGTCACCGGGAAGTCACGCGACCGCCTACAGACCCAGCTGAAGAAACAATACGAGGCGGGTGCGAGCATCCGGTCATTGGCGCGGTCCACCGGCCGCTCCTACGGCTTCATCCACAACGTGCTCGTGGAGTCGCATGTGCAGCTCCGCAGCCGGGGCGGAGCCAATCGCCGCAAGGGTCAATAGCACCGCCACGGCGCGCGGAATTCGCGCCGCGAGGAACCCGTCGCACGGTGCCGTACACGTGGCCGGCGGAAGGGGCCTCGCGGTGCGGAGCCCGCTGTCGCGGATGATGGTTCCGCCGTCCGTTCCCCTAGGAACCGCCGAGGCAGCCGCCCGGCGGGTCGGCGCGGACTTGCCGTCGGCGTTGTTCGCCTGAAGGGCAACCGGGTAAGCCGGTGACCGTGTCGGCGCGTGCCGGGGCAGCGCGGGAGTCCTGCCTCGACGCGATGAATGAATCTCGCCTACCGGGGTTTCCGCTGCCGACGGCGCGGGATGGCGGTTGTGCTCAGTAGCCCGCCACCATGCCGTCACCGTCCACCAGCAGGTTGGCCAGGCTGCGAAAGATCGGCAGTCCGGTTTTGATCTCCAGGTAGGCGAACTGGCCCTGCGGGTTGACCTCCAAGAAGTAGTACTCGCCGTCGCGGCCGAGCCGAATGTCGAGGACGCCGAAGGACAATCCGAGCGCGCCCATCAGGGTGGCCAGCGACTTGCTCACCGAGGCGGGCAGCTGGCCGGGCACGAAATCGACCGACGTGTCCAGGCGGGAGTCGACCTTCCCGACGCCCGCCTGCGAGTCGATGCGCACGGTCCATTCGACGCCGTCGACCCAGACCACGCGTAGATCGCAGGTGGCGTCGACGTAGTCCTGGAAGGTGGTCGGCGCCGAACGGATCGCGGCCAGCCTGCCGAAATCGTCCCTGGAGATGATCCTGGTCTCGGCGAACTCCGCTCGGCTGGTGCCGGTGCGCTTGTAAACGACCGGGCCGGGACGGGATTCGACGAAGCTGCGCGCCTCGTCCGGATCATTGGTGATCAGAGTCTCCGGCACCGCGAACCCGGCCCGCAACGCCGTCTCCAGTTGCACGATCTTGCGTCCCGCGGTGCGGTCGGCGCCCGGGTCGTTGACCCAGTAAGCCGGGATGGACCAGAGCAGGCCCTGGATGAATCCGTCGCACTCGGCTTGGCGAAAATCGTTGTCCGAGGAGCGGACACTCGCGGGTACCCGCGCGGGGTGCGGGCGCCGCCACCACACCGACCGGACGTCGTCGAGGCCGATCAGGTGCGACAGCGACCGCGTGGTGCCGAGCCGGTCCAGCCGGAAGCTGCCGGACTCCCGGGGGAAATCACGCAGGTCGAGGTGGATCGGGCCGAGCCCGTGGTGTTCTCGCAGGGTCGCCGCCATCGCGGTGGCGTGTAGATCATCGGATTCGGACACGATCAGGACCGAACCGCGCCGGCGTGCGGCCATCGGCCTGCCGCTCAGTCGAGGCTGTCGCAGTTGATGCCGTCGTCGCTGCCGTTGATCGTCTTGGTCTGGCAGTAGGTGAACGTCGCCCCGCCCGCGCCCGGAGAATCGACGAGTTGCAGCCGGTCGGCCCAGGTTTCGGTGAGCTGACGCAGCTGCTCGTCGCCGAGCGCCTCCGACGGTGACTCCGGGATGGTCATCGGCCGATCGACCAGATCGATGCGCAGCCTGCGGGTGAAATCGGCGGTGGCGCCCGCCCGGATGTCCACCAGCACCGGGCGGCCGTCCTGATCGGCGTGCGGCGCCGCGGAATCGATCACGCGCAGGACATCGGACCGACTGAAGGTCCACGTTCCCTCGGCGACGCGCACGCTGATCTGCCGGTCGGATTCCGCGACCAGCAAGCCCTGGAGCGGAGGAACGCGGTCAGCCTTCGGCGTCGTACCGGGAGGGTGGATTGCGTCGGTCATAGCCGTTTCTCCGATCTGCTCACGATTTGCCACGACCCCCAAGCGTGTGAGCGATCATATCGCGGCGAGGGGCGCTACCGGCTCGGATCGCGAGATTTCCCGGCCCGTGGCAAACCGAATTCCGATCCAAAAGCGGCGAGGGCCGAAAGATTTCCGGTAGGCTGGAAATACCTCCAGCGCAATCAAGGAGCTATTCGCACGCGGTGCACGGACGGTGTCCATAGCCCGATATTGGCGGCTGTGCATCTGTACATTCGCGCAGCTCGGTGGGGTCATGGCGGCCGGGTGCGCACGGCATCGTATATCCTCCGCCCCGATCTGCGTCGCGTCTGATCGGCTTGCCCGAATCCGGTTGTGTGTCCGCGGTTCCGAGCTTCGCTGGAAGTCAGCCCCGGTTCGCGTTGCGCTCCGCCCACCAGGCGGGAGCGTCGATGAAGTGGTTGTCGAACTCTTCCTGCGCGGCGGCGAGTTCGGTCATCGTGGATTCTCCCGCGGCGATCCGCTCCAGCAGCCGGAAGTACTCGAATCGCTGCACGCCCGGGGTGAGCGCGATGAGGATGCGCGCCGTGCTGTCGGGCGCGGCGCCGAAGGCATGCGGCATGAATTTCGGGACAACGATCGACCCGCCCGCGCCGACGGTGACGATGCGGTCACCGGCCAGCAGTTGCAGTTCCCCCTCGGCGACGTAGAAAAGCTCGTCGGAACGCGTGTGGTAATGCGGCGCCGCCCCGTCCGCGCCGCGATCCATGCTGACCTCGAGTGTGCTCAGGCCGCCGCCCGCCTCCTCGGCGTCGATCAGCAGGCGCAGGGTGACCGATGTGGTGCGCAGGGTCTCCGCGTCCTGCGGCTGGCGGATCGCGACGTCCTTGCGAGCAGTGGGGGTGTGCATCGAGGTCTCCATTAGTTCGTCCGCTGATAATTCGATACCGAACTATATCTCACCGAATAGAATCTTGTCCATGACCGAGCGGAAGACGGACGCCGTGGACGCGATCGTGGCGCAGTGGGAACGGGAACGCCCCGATCTCGATCTCGAGGCGATGGCCGTGGTCGGACGGCTGGGCCGGCTGCTGGTGGTGGCCCAGCGGGAGATCGAGGCGGTGTTCGGCAAGCACGGCCTGCAACGCGGCGAGTTCGATGTGCTTGCCGCGCTGCGCCGTTCGGGCGAGCCGTTCGAACTCAACCCCTCGGCCCTCGCCGACACGTTGATGCTGTCACGTGCGGGCATGACCGGACGGCTGGATCGCCTGGAGTCGGCGGGGCTGGTGCGGCGCGTGGCCGACGCGCACGACCGCCGGGCGGTGCGCGTCGCCCTGACCGAACCGGGGCGCGAACTGGTCGACACCGTGGTCACCGAGCACACCGCGAACGAGACCCGGCTGCTGTCGGTGCTCACCGCGAGCGAACGCCGGGAACTGGACCGAATCGCGCGAATCCTGCTCAGCAGCATGGAACCGGGCGCGTAATCGCGATAGCTCACGCACCCGTCTCCGCACTGAATCGCGCTCTACATGGGAGAACTCGTGCCTCGATGAGGTAGCCCGATACTCGTGTCAACGCGCCGCGGGGGGTCTACCTTGGGATTCCGTGCCGAAGGGGTCGGCGCGGTTGTGCAAGGAGGACACGATGATCGACATCATCACGCTCCGCGGCACCGGCGAGCCGCGCAACTCCGGCGGAACGCCCGCGGGCATGCTGCACGACGTCACGAAACTGCTCGACACCAGCAGATTCAGCTGCTTCGAACCGGATTGGCCCGCTTCTGTCGGCCCCGTCCCGGAGGCGTGGGGACCTTCGCTGGAGACCTCGGTACGGCTCGGAGTCGCCGCCGGGGTGAAGGCGATCCAGGACTCGCCGAACGTCTGCGGCCTGCTGAGCTATTCGCTCGGCGGCATCTGCGCCAGCCGCATCCTGGAGGGTGTCCAGTCCGGGAAGTACAAGAACACCGACGGCACGCCGCTGGAAATCGCCTTCGTGGTGAACATCGCCAACCCCCTGCGCCGCGCCGGGCAGTCGGTGGCGAATCTCTGCCCGGCGAATACGTTCGGCCTGCACGGGCAGCGCGGCGCGTGGCCCGCCTCGGTCGCGGTGCGCGAGTACGCCAATCCGGGCGACATCATCACCGCGTCACCGGGCAATTCGCCGTTGCGCGTCATCGACGTGGGCATCTCGCCGTTCTCCTTCGTGGAGGGCGCCCGCATCGGCGACATCGCGCCGCTGATCTTCGCCGAACTGCTGGAGATCCTGCTGCGCGACCCGATCGGCAACCTCGACCGCTACACCGCGGCGGTCCGCGGCGTCGTCGGCTACCTCACCCCGTGGCCCTACGGCCAGCACGTCCTCTACAACCATCAGCACATGCCCGGGACGAACGTCCCGTGGACCACGCACGCCGCCGAGTACATCAATACGACGTACTGAGCACCTTCCGCCACCCGAGGACCCGCGGCGGCGGGGCAGCGCTCATTGCTTGCGACGGACCGACGCCTCGACCAAATCCAGCACCGCCGAGAGGTTCTCGTTGGTGTGCCCGGAGGCGATCCGGGCGATGAGTCCGTCGAGGACCAGGTCCAGGTAACCGAGCAGAACGTCGGTGGGCACGTCGTCGCGCAGCGCGCCCGCGGCCTTGCGGCGTTCCAGGCGGGCCAGGGTGGCGGCGGTGAGTTCGGCCGAACGCTGGGTCCAGCCCGCGCGGAACTCGGGGTCGGTGCGCAGCCGTCGCGCGATCTCCAAACGCGTACCGAGCCAGTTGAACTGCTCCGGGTGGGCGAGCATGTCGCGCATCACCTGCACGATGCCCTGGTTGGCCGCGACGTCGGCCATGCGTTCGGCGTCCTCCTGAGCGAGGGCGAAGAACAGCGCGTCCTTGTCGCGGAAGTGGTGGAAAATGGCGCCCCTGGATAGCCCGATCTCCTCCTCGAGGCGGCGCACGGTTGCGCCGTCGTAGCCGTACTCGGCGAAGCAACGGCGTGCTCCATCGAGAATCTGGCTGCGCCGGGCGGCGAGGTGATCGTCACTGACCTTGGGCACGGAATCCTCCAGCGGGGAAACACGGACCCCCGCATCGGCGGTCCACCGATGCGGGGGTTCTCGCGAACACTAGACCTCGGAGGCGCGGACCCGCGCCGCCGAAGTGGCGCGATCAAGCACCGATCATGTTGCGCAGCACGTACTGCAGGATGCCGCCGTTGCGGTAGTAGTCGGCCTCACCGGGGGTGTCGATCCGCACCACCGCGTCGAAGGTGATCTTGTCACCGTTCTCCTTGGTGGCGGTGACCTTCAGCGTCTTCGGGGTGACACCCTCGTTCAGCTGGGTGATGCCCTCGATGTCGAAGGTCTCGGTGCCGTCCAGCTTCAGCGACGCGGCCGACTCGCCCGCCGGGAACTGCAGCGGGATGACGCCCATGCCGATGAGGTTGGAGCGGTGGATGCGCTCGAACGACTCGGTGATGACGGCCTTCACGCCCAGCAGGCTGGTGCCCTTGGCGGCCCAGTCGCGCGAGGAGCCCGAGCCGTACTCCTTGCCACCGAGCACGACCAGCGGAATCCCCGCGGCCTGGTAGTTCTGCGAGGCGTCGTAGATGAACGCCTGCGGGCCACCGGGCTGGGTGAAGTCGCGGGTGTAACCACCCGAGACGTCGTCGAGCAGCTGGTTGCGCAGCCGGATGTTGGCGAAGGTGCCGCGGATCATCACCTCGTGGTTGCCGCGGCGCGAGCCGTAGGAGTTGTAGTCCTTGCGCTCTACGCCGTTGGCCTCCAGGTACTGGGCGGCCGGGGTGCCGGGCTTGATGTTGCCCGCCGGGGAGATGTGGTCGGTGGTGACCGAGTCGCCGAGCAGCGCGAGCACCCGGGCGCCCTTGATGTCGGTGACCGGCTCCGGGGTCTGCGGCATGCCCTCGAAGTACGGAGGCTTGCGCACGTAGGTCGACTCGGCGTCCCACTCGAAGGTCTTGCCCTCCGGCGTGGGCAGGCTGCGCCAGCGCTCGTCGCCCCGGAACACGTCCTTGTAGTCCTCGAGGAACATGTCGCGGCTGATGACCCGGTCGATGGTGTCCTGGATCTCCTGCGGCGAGGGCCAGATGTCCTTCAGGAAGACGTCGTTGCCCTCGGTGTCCTTGCCCAGCGGGTCGTTCTCGAAGTCGAAGTCCATGGTTCCCGCGAGCGCGTAGGCGATGACCAGCGGCGGGGAGGCCAGGTAGTTCATCTTCACGTCGGGGGAGATACGGCCTTCGAAGTTACGGTTGCCCGACAGCACCGCGGTGACGGTGAGGTCGTTGTCGTTGACCGCCTTGGAGATCTCCTCCGGCAGCGGGCCGGTGTTGCCGATGCAGGTGGCGCAACCGAACGCGACCAGGTTGAAGCCCAGCTTGTCCAGGTACGGCCACAGGCCGGCCTTCTCGTAGTAGCCGTTGACGACCTGCGAACCCGGCGCCATGGACGTCTTCACCCACGGCTTGCGGGCCAAGCCCTTCTCCACCGCGTTGCGGGCGAGCAGGGCCGCGCCGATCATGACCGACGGGTTGGAGGTGTTGGTGCAGGAAGTGATCGAGGCGACCACGACGGCGCCGTGGTCGAGCACGAAGTCGCCGTACTCCTCGCTGCGCACCGTCACCGGCTTGGACGGACGGCCCTCGGCGCCGTTGGCGGCCGACACCAGCGGCTCGGCGCCGTCGTCGGCGAACGACAGCACCGCCGGGTCGCTCGCCGGGAAGGATTCCTCGACGGCCTCGTCCAGCTTGCTGTGCGGGGTGTCGGCGGCGGGGCCGCTCTCCGCGTCGTTGGTGTAGTTGTGGATGTCCTTGCGGAACGCGATCTTCGACTCAGACAACAGGATCCGGTCCTGCGGGCGCTTCGGGCCCGCGATGGACGGCACCACGGTGCTCAGGTCCAGCTCGAGGTACTCGGAGTAGGCGGGCTCGGTGTCGGGATCGTGCCAGAGGCCCTGCTCCTTGGCGTACGCCTCGACCAGCGCGACCTGCTCGTCGGAGCGGCCGGTCAGGCGCAGGTAGTCGACGGTCACGTCGTCGATGGGGAAAATCGCCGCGGTGGAACCGAATTCGGGGCTCATGTTGCCCAGGGTGGCGCGGTTGGCCAGCGGCACCTCGGCCACGCCCTTGCCGTAGAACTCGACGAACTTGCCGACCACGCCGTGCTTGCGCAGCATGTCGGTGACGGTGAGCACCACGTCGGTCGCGGTCACGCCCGGCTGGATCTCGCCGGTCAGCTTGAAGCCGACGACGCGCGGGATCAGCATCGAGACGGGCTGGCCCAGCATGGCCGCCTCGGCCTCGATGCCGCCCACGCCCCAGCCGAGGACGCCGAGGCCGTTGACCATGGTGGTGTGCGAGTCGGTGCCGACGCAGGTGTCGGGGTAGGCCTGGCCGTTGCGGACCATGACGACGCGGGCCAGGTGCTCGATGTTGACCTGGTGCACGATGCCGGTGCTCGGCGGGACGACCTTGAAGTCGTCGAACGCGGTCTGGCCCCAGCGCAGGAACTGGTAACGCTCGCCGTTGCGCTGGTACTCGATGTCGACGTTGCGCTCGAAGGCGTCGGCGCGGCCGAAGACGTCGATGATGACGGAGTGGTCGATGACCATCTCGGCGGGAGCGAGCGGGTTCACCTTGTCCGGGTCGCCGCCCAGGGTGGCCACGGCCTCGCGCATCGTGGCCAGGTCGACGATGCACGGCACGCCGGTGAAGTCCTGCATGATGACGCGGGCGGGCGTGAACTGGATCTCGGTGTTCGGCTGCGCCGAGGGATCCCAGCTCGCGATGGCGCGAATGTGATCGGCGGTGATGTTGGCGCCGTCCTCGGTGCGGAGGAGGTTCTCCGCGAGGACCTTCAGTGCGTACGGGAGTTTCTCGGTGCCGGGCACGGCGTTGAGGCGGAAGATCTCGTAGGAGTTGCTTCCCACCTCGAGGGTGCCCTTGGCGCCGAAAGTATCGATACTTGTCGTCACGTCAGCTCCACTCGTCTGTGAGGGCGGCCACCGGCGGGGCTGTGCCGGCGGCCGAGTCTTCGGAGGTGCTCCGGCGCCGCTCGAGCGCCGGTTCCTCGCGCCTACGACCTTAACAGTACGCTTGTCCTGTGAAACGCCAGGGGGCCGGTTCGGCGTGCCGTGCGCGCGGGATGCGACACTCCGTCGCGTACTGTGCTTTCGAGCCAGCAAGGGGGGTCTTGCTCGCCCTGCAGTGTTGGATGCCCGTCGCTTCGGTTGCCGATGCGGCTCGACAGACCGGATGGAAGATGACCGCCCCGCTCAACTCGGTTTTCACCCCCATGGCCGCCGAATTGCCACCGAATGTCACCACCGACACCGTGCGCTCGCTCAACGCCGATCTGGCCGACGATCACGTCGCGACGCTGACCGGGAAGAACAAAGCGGAACTGGCGGCCATCGCCGCGGAGGCGCGCTCGCAGGGAATTCCGTTGAGCATCGTGGTCGTCCCCGGCAATCCAGGACACGACTCGAGCCTACGGGACCTGGCCACCGAGGTGGGCAAGACGCAGCACGGCACCGTGGTCGTCTTCAGCGACGACTGGGTCGGCACCTACAGCGACTCGATCAGCCGCGTGCGGCTGGAATGGGCGGAGGACGCCGCCAAGGGCACACAGGGCCGGAGCGGAGAGGCCGCGAGCATCTTCGCGGCCCGCTTGGAGACGCCGGAGACGATGTCCTGGACCGCGATCACCTGCGCGCTGCTGGGCGGGACCGTGGCGGTCATCGCCGGGTTGTACTGGGTCAAAACCCGGCGGGCGGGGGACGGCACGGGTGCGTTGCGTACGGGGAGTGATCGGCGTGCCCCGGACGGCGAATCGTCCGACGCCCGCACTCTCTGAGATCGCGCGACGCCACTTCTGTACGTCGCTCCCGGCCGATTCGATTCTCGAGGCAGCGCGGTTGCCGTAGCGGCGCCGCGTACCCGGCGCTGGTGGGACGGGAACGCGCCTTCGCTGGATGCGAAGACGCACGGGACCCCACCTGGGGGGTGAACGGGCCGATGGTATCTACGTAGCTAACTTCCGGGGCGGTTGGTCTCTTATGCGGCCGGGAAGCCGGTGCTCAATGTAGCAAATTTCAAGCAAACGAAGAATTGCGCGCGTCCACCTGCTTGATGCCGTTTCGTCGGTGACGTAAGTGTCATACGGTTCGAATGGTTCCTGATGGGGAATATGTGTTTCCAGAGGCCATCTGTCGACCACAGTGCGTGATGGTTCGCCTGATGCCGTAGAGGATTGCCGGAATCCGGTCCCTTGGAGGTGTGATGCGCAACATCGGCGGGCTGACCCATCGGCGCCGACTATCGATCGCTGTGGGATTGCTGAGCTTGGTCGCCGTAGTGGTCACGACCGGGCCGGTCGCTGCTGTGCCCCCTCCTCCGCCGAATCCCAGCGACGCGCAGATCGCGCAGGCGGGCGCGCAGGTCGACGCCGGGGTCGCCGAGATCGGCACCCTGATCAACCAGGTCGCCGTGGCCGACCATGAGCTGGGGCGGCTCGACGAGGCCGTCGCGCAGCGCCGGGAAGACGTCAACAAGGCGCTGGTGGACCTGCAGACCGCGCGCGACGCCGCCGACGCGGCCGCTGTCGTGGTGGTCGACACCCAGCTGGCCCTGGCCGACGCCGCGGTCCGGGTGGGCCAGGCGCGCCGCGATTTCGACGAGTTCGCCACCCAGGTCTACACCCGCCCTGGCTCCGACTCCATGGTCACCTACCTCGCGGCGGCCACCCCTGCGGTCGCGCTGGATCGGGCCCAGCTGCTCGATCTGGTCTCCAAGAACCGTCAGCAGGTGCTGGACGGCCTGCGGCGCGCCCAGATCGATCAGGGCAACAAGAACTCCACCGCCCGGCGGGCGAAGGCGGACGCCGACGCGGCCGCCGCCACGGCCGCCGCGCGCAAGACCGACGCCGAGCATGCCGTCGCCGCGGCCAAGGCCGAACTCGACCGGCAGGCCGCCCAGCGCGACGACCTGCTGCGACGACGCCAGGACGCGCAGGGCCGGCTCGATCAGGCGCGGCAGAACGTGGCGGGTCTGCAGGGCCAGCGCGACGCGTTCCTGGCCTGGGACGCGATGCGCAAGGCGGAGGAGGCCGCGGTGCGGGCCGCTGCCGCCGCGGCCGCTGCCCGCGCGGCCGCCGACCGCGCCGCGCTCGACCGCGCCGCCGAACTGGGCACCGGCAAACGCCCGCACACCCAGCTGGAGGACGCGCCGCCGCCGCGCCGCAGCGCGCCGCGACCGAAATCGCCCCCGGTCGGGGGCTCGTCGGCAATCGAGATCGTGGTCGATCGGGCCATGTCACAGCTGGGCGTCACCTATGCCTGGGGCGGCGGCGACGAAGACGGTCCGACCCTCGGCATCCGCGACGGCGGCGTCGCCGACAGCCACGGCGACTACAGCAAAGTCGGCTTCGACTGCTCCGGCCTGATGGTCTACGCGTTCGCGGGCATCGGAGTCGCGCTGCCGCACTACAGCGGCTACCAGTACAACGCGGGCACGCGCGTGCCGGTCGGCGACCGTGAGCGCGGCGACATGCTGTTCTGGGGACCGAACGGCAGCCAGCACGTGGCGTTGTATCTGGGCGACGGGCAGATGGTCGAGGCGCCGGAAAGCGGCGACGTGGTCAAGGTGTCCCCGGTCCGTGAGGGCGGCATCATGCCGTTCGCGGTGCGCATCGTCGACTGATCGGCGGACATTCCGGGTGTCGAGCCGGGGGCTCCGGACCGTCGAATTCCCATTCTGTCGGGTCCGGTTGCGGCATCGGCCGTGATTACCTGGAATAGTTGTGGCAGCACGCACAGGACCAAGGCGAAAGCGGGGATGTTGGTGACTTCGACGGACGGTGTGAGCGGAGCGAACTCGGCGAAGGATACGCCGGTCTCGACGCCCAGCACCCTCGAGCGTGACGTCCAGACCCTGGAGAAGGCGATCTACGAGGTCAAGCGGGTGATCGTGGGCCAGGATCGCCTGGTCGAACGACTGCTCGTCGGCGTGCTCGCGCGTGGTCACGTCCTGCTGGAAGGCGTTCCCGGCATCGCGAAGACCCTCGCCGTGGAGACCTTCGCCAAGGTGGTCGGCGGCTCGTTCGCCCGCGTGCAGTTCACGCCCGACCTGGTGCCCACCGACCTGATCGGTACCCGCATCTACCGGCAGGGCCGCGAGGAGTTCGACACCGAGCTCGGTCCGGTCGTCGCGAACTTCGTGCTCGCCGACGAGATCAACCGCGCGCCCGCCAAGGTGCAGTCGGCGCTGCTCGAGGTGATGGCCGAACGGCACGTGTCGATCGGCGGCAAGACCTACCCGATGCCGGACCCGTTCCTGGTGATGGCGACGCAGAACCCGATCGAGAGCGAGGGCGTGTACCCGCTGCCCGAGGCGCAGCGCGACCGCTTCCTGTTCAAGGTCGTCGTCGACTACCCCTCGGTGGAGGAGGAGCGCGAGATCATCTACCGGATGGGCGTCACCCCGCCGGAGGCGAGCCGTATCCTGCAGCCGGAGGATCTGATCCGCCTGCAGAAGGTCGCGGCCAACACCTTCGTGCACCACGCCCTCGTCGACTACGTGGTCCGGGTGATCGCGGCGACCCGCAAACCGGCCGAGTTCGGGATGCAGGACGTGGCCAGCTGGATCTCCTACGGCGCCTCGCCGCGCGCCAGCCTGGGCATCATCGCCGCGGCCCGTGCGGTCGCGCTGATCCGCGGCCGCGACTACGTGGTGCCGCAGGACGTCGTCGAGGTGATCCCGGACGTGCTGCGCCACCGTCTGGTGCTGTCCTACGACGCGCTCGCCGACGAGATCAGCCCGGAGGACGTCATCAAGCGCGTTCTGCAGACCGTCGGGCTGCCCCAGGTCGCCCCGCAGGCCGTCGCGCCCGGCGTGCCCGCCGCCCCGGCGCAGGGCGCGCCGCAGCAGGTTCCGCAGCCGCCGCAACAGCAGGCCGTTCCCCAGCCGCCTAACGGGCAGCAGTCGCAGCCCGCGGGCACCCTCCCGCCGAAGTGACCTCGGCCTCGGATCCGGTCGCACCAGTGTCGATGTCGCCGTCCCACGCACCGCCGTCCTTCCACGCGGGGGAGCTGACCGACCCCAGGCTCACCGTCGCGCTCAAGACCCTCGAACTCACCGTGCGCCGCAGGCTCGACGGCGTGCTGCACGGCGATCACCTCGGTCTCATCCCCGGACCCGGCTCCGAGCCGGGCGAGGCGCGCGCCTATCAGCCCGGCGACGACGTGCGCCAGATGGATTGGTCGGTCACCGCCCGCACCACCCATCCGCACGTGCGGCAGATGATCGCCGACCGGGAACTGGAAACCTGGATGGTGGTCGATCTGTCGGCCAGCCTCGACTTCGGCACCGCGGCCTGCCAGAAGCGGGATCTCGCCATCGCCGCCGCGGCCGCGATCACCCACCTGACCAGCGGCGGCGGCAACCGGATCGGCGCGGTCGTCGCCACCGGCGAACGGTTGACCCGCATCCCCGCGCGCGGCGGGCGCGTCCACGCCCAGTCGCTGCTGCGCAGCATCGCGACCACCCCGCACGCGCGCGACGGTGTGCGCGGCGACCTGCGTGGCGGCATCGAATCGCTGCGCCGCCCGCAGCGCAAGCGCGGACTCGCGGTGATCATCAGCGATTTCCTGGGTGACATCGATTGGCAGCGTTCGCTGCGCGCGATCTCGGCCAGGCACGACCTGCTCGCGGTCGAGGTGCTCGACCCGCGCGACCTGTCGCTGCCCGACATGGGCGACGTCGTGCTGCACGACCCGGAGACCGGGCGCACCCGCGAGTTCAGCGTGACCGCCACGCTGCGCGCCGATTTCGCGGCCGCCGCGCAGCGCCACCGTGAGCAGGTCGAGCAGGCCCTGCGCAGTTGCGGCGCTCCGGTGCTCACCTTGCGAACCGATCGGGACTGGATCGCCGACGTGGTCCGGTTCGTGTCCACCCGGCGCCACAGCTTCGGCGCCCCGACCGGGCGGGTGCCACGTCAGTGAGTATTTCGCATTTCACCGCACAGATCTGGCTCGGATTCCTCGCCGTCATCGCGCTGATCGCGCTCGGCTATGTGCTGGTGCAGCGCAACCGGCGCAAGCACATGTTGAAGTTCACCAACATGGAGCTGCTGGAGAAGGTGGCTCCGTCGCGTCCGAGCCCGTTCCGCCACGTGGCGGTCGCGCTCCTGCTGGTCGGCCTGGTGTTCCTCACCGTCGCCGCCGCGGGACCGACCGCGGTCAAGAAGGTGCCGCGCAACCGCGCGACCGTCATGCTGGTGATGGACGTGTCGCTGTCGATGGAGGCGACCGACGTCGCCCCGAGCCGCATCCAGGTCGCCAAGAAGGCGGCCAAGGAGTTCGTCGACGGACTGCCCGAAGGCGTGAACATCGGTTTCGTCACCTTCGCAGGCACCGCCTCGGTGATGGTGTCGCCGACGACCAATCACGAGGGCGTGAAGGCCTCGATCGACAACGTCCGGCTGGCCGAACGCACGGCGACGGGTGAAGGCATCCTCACCGCGCTGCAGGCGATCGAGACGCTCGCGACGGTGCTGGGCGGTGCGCAGGAGCCGCCGCCTGCGCGCATCGTGCTGATGTCGGATGGGAAGCAGACGGTCCCGGCGTTCGAGGACGTGGACAATCCGCGCCACGAGTACGTCGCGGCCCGGCTGGCAAAGACCAAGAACGTCCCCATCTCGACGATCTCGTTCGGCACCAGCTGGGGCGAAGTCGAGATCCCGCGGGAAGACGGCAGCAAGGACCGGGTGCGCGTCGCGGTGGACGACGACGCCATGCGCGAGCTCGCACGGCTGTCCGGCGGGGAGTTCTATACCGCCTCGTCGTTGCAGGAGCTGACCAAGGTCTACGACACCTTGGAGCAGCAGATCGGGTACGAGCTGACCAGAGGCGACGCCAGCCGCCCGTGGCTGCTGCTCGGACTGCTGGTGATCGCGACGGGCGTGATCACCGGCCTGCTGTATCGCCAGCGGCTGCCGTAGCGGCGCGGATCGCGCAGGACCATCGTCCGGCCGGTGGCCTCCCTTCGTGGGTGGTCCCGGCCGGTCGGCGTTCATGGCGTCGAGTCGTGGTGTCGTTGTGGCGTTTCACCAATGCTCCGGCACCTCGGTGTCGGTTCGACAGAGGGGGCAGCCCGCTCGTGAGCGATCGATCCGACCAGGTAGGTTGAACCCCATGTCGAACCTCACATCCCGGTCGGTCCTGGTGACCGGCGGTAACCGCGGCATCGGACTCGCGGTCGCGCAGCGTCTGCTTGCCGACGGTCACAAGGTGGCCGTCACGCATCGTGGGTCGGGGGTGCCGGACGGCTTGTTCGGTGTGAAATGCGATGTAACCGACAGTGAGTCGGTGGACGGTGCCTTCGCCGAGGTGGAGGCGCACCAGGGTCCGGTGGAGGTGCTGGTGGCCAATGCGGGCATCACCGACGACACGTTGCTCATGCGGATGACCGAGGAGCAGTTCACCAAGGTGCTCGACGCCAATCTGACCGGCGCGTTCCGGTGCGCCAAGCGGGCGAACCGCGCCATGTTGCGTGCGCGCTGGGGCCGGATGATCTTCCTCGGCTCGGTGGTCGGCATGAGCGGGCAAGCGGGCCAGATCAACTACGCTTCCTCGAAGGCCGGTGTGATCGGTCTGGCCCGCTCGATCACCCGCGAACTCGGCTCGCGCTCGATCACCGCGAATGTCGTCGCGCCGGGCTTCATCGAGACCGACATGACCGCCGACCTGCCCGACGAGATGCGCGACATGGCCAAGAAGTTCATCCCCCTGCAGCGGCTCGGACAGCCGGAAGACATCGCGGCCGTCGTCAGTTTCCTCGCCTCCGAGGATTCCGCCTATGTCTCCGGCGCGGTGATCCCCGTGGACGGCGGCATGGGCATGGGCCACTGACCATTCCGAACGCGTAGCGCGGCGGCCGCTCCCGGCCGCCCGCGGCCAACCCCACATTCGAATTTCAGGAGAACCGAGAACTCATGGGCGGACTGCTCGAAGGCAAGACCATCCTGGTCACGGGCATCATCACCGATGCGTCGATCGCGTTCCGCGCGGCGGCCGTCGCGCAGGAGCAGGGCGCGAAGGTGATCATCACCGGCATCCCGGAGCGGCTGCGGCTGATCGACCGGATCGCCAAGCGCCTGCCCCAGGAGGTCCCGCCGGCCATCGGGCTCGACGTCACCAGCGAAGAGGACCTCGCCGGTCTCGCCGACAAGCTGCGGGAACTGGCTCCCGAGGGGATCGACGGAGTGCTGCACTCGATCGCGTTCGCGCCCCGCACCCTGATGGGTCCGGAGGCCCGGCCGTTCCTCGAGGGACCGGGCCCCGACGCGGCCAAGGCGTTCGAGATCTCGGCGTGGAGCTACGCGTCGCTGTCGCGCGCGGTGCTGCCGGTGATGAACGAGGGCGGCTCGATCGTCGGCATGGACTTCGATCCGCGCACCGCGATGCCCTACTACAACTGGATGGGTGTGGCGAAGGCGGCGCTCGAATCGGTGAACCGGTACGTCGCGCGGGAAGTGGGCACCGCCAAGAAGATTCGCTCCAACCTCATCGCGGCAGGCCCGATCAAGACGCTGGCCGCCAAAGCGATCGCGGGCACCGCGACGGACGACGCGGCCAAGCTCAACCAGCTCAACACCTACTGGGACGGCGCCTCGCCGATCGGCTGGGATGTCGACGACCCCACGGTGGTGGCGAAGTCGATCGTGGCGCTGCTGTCGGACTGGCTGCCGGGCACCACCGGCTCGATCATCTACGTCGACGGCGGAGCCAGCCACAACACCTGGTTCCCGGAGAACATGGCGATCAACTGAGCCGATCGGATGGGAGATACCGTGGTCCGGACCGCCGACGCGCTGCTGCTGCTGTCCTTCGGCGGTCCGGAGCGTCCCGACGATGTGATGCCCTTCCTGGAGAACGTCACCCGGGGTAGGGGAGTGCCGCGCGAGCGTCTCGAAGCGGTCGCCGAGCACTATCTGCACTTCGGCGGTGTCTCACCGATCAACGCGCTCAATCGCGCCATCATCGCGGCGGTCGAGACCGAATTGGCCTCCGCGTGCCTGGAACTGCCGGTGTACTTCGGCAACCGCAACTGGCATCCGATGGTGGAGGACACCGTGGCGCGGATGGCCGCCGACGGCGTCGAGTCCGCCTTGGTCTTCCCGACGTCGGCGTGGGGCGGATACTCGGGATGCCTGCAGTACCACGAGGACATCGCCAGGGCGCGTGCGGCATTCGGCGCGGGCGCGCCGGAGCTGCTGAAGCTGCGCCAGTACTTCGACCATCCGCTGCTGATCGAGGCGTTCGCCGACGCCATACGCGCTGCGCTGGAGCGGCTCTCGGCCGGGCAGCGCGCCGCCGCACGACTGGTGTTCACCGCCCATTCCGTCCCGCTGTCGGCCGACGCCGCCGCGGGACCGCCCGCCGACGGCGGCAGGCTCTACAGCCGCCAGGTCGCCGAGGCTGCCCGATTGTGCGCCGCGGCAACCGGTTTCACCGACTACGACGTCGTCTGGCAGTCTCGTTCCGGGCCGCCGCAGGTTCCGTGGCTGGTGCCGGACATCGTCGACCACCTGGACGATCTCGCCGCGAAGGGTGTGCAGGCCGTGGTCGTCTGCCCGGTGGGCTTCGTCTCCGATCATCTCGAGGTCATCTGGGACCTGGACAACGAGGCCGCACAGAAGGCCGCGGAACTCGGTATGGGCTTCGCGCGGGCCGCGACGCCGGGAAGTGACCCACGTTTCGCGAAGCTGGTCGTCGAACTGGTCTCCGAGCAGTTGCGCGGCGCCGAACCGCGGCGCCTCGGAGCGGTCCCCGGTTACGGCTGCACGCGCGACGGAGCCCCGTGCGTCGTCGGCTGTTGCGCGGTGCCGCGCCGTCCCAGCACTGGGAATTGAGCGGAAGCAGGCCCGGTAGCATCGCCTGCGACCTTTAGCCGAATCGACTTCTCCGGGGGGAGAATCTCTATGACTTATGCCGACGTGCTGACCAACGCCGCCGTGCTCGATCCGCATGCCTGGTCCGACGCGAACGTATGGACCGTGGCTCTCGACACCACCGAGGCCAGGCGCCGCAGCCGCAGCAGAGGCGGTGGCGGCTTCTCCATCGGTGGTCTGCTGTTGTGCGTCGGGGTGGTTGCCGTCGTCATCGGCCTGATCGTCTGGCTGAGCAAGCGAGGCAAGAACCAGTCCCAGCAACAGCAGCACCAGCAGTATCCGCAGGCGCAACAGTATCCGCAGCCCTATCCTCCACAGCAGGGTCTTCCAGGGCAGCCGCAGTACCCTGCCCCGCCGCAATATCAGCAGCCTTACCAGCCGCAGCAGCACCCGCAGTATCAGCAGTACCCGCAACAGCAGCAGTATCCTCCGCAGCAGCAGTACCAACCGCCGCAGCATTGAGTCCCGCCGTGCCGGCCACTCAGAAATTCGTGGCGGTCACCCGGGTGTAAACCGTGGGGAACCCGGGGCGCGCCGCGCCGACGCCCCAAGACGTGAGACCGGCGAGCCGCCCGTCGACGAGAAGCGGTCCGCCGCTGTCGTACTGGGCGGTGTCGGCGGCCGGAGTGCCCGCGCAGAGCATGGTGTGCGGGTCGAAGGCCGGACCATAGGCGGCGGCGCACTCGCCGTCGGTGGCCAGTGGGACGTTCGCGGCGCGCAACCGGGTGTTGGCTTCGTCGGTTTCCGAGGTCGCGCCCCAGCCCAGGATCGTTCCGGTGCCCGAAGCGGCGGCCGCGACGGGGATCGTGGGACCGGGCTGCGGCTCGTCCAGAACGAGGATCGCCATATCGTTCTGATAGGCGGTCGTCACGTCGAGTACGGTCGCCCGGAAATCCGGATGGATGCGAATGTCCTTGACGTGCACCGTATTTCCCTCGCGCCCGCGCAGGTCGTCGCGGCCGAAGGTGGCGGTGAGCGTCTGCGCCAGCGGCTGCGCGAGGGCCACGCAGTGTGCCGTGGTGATCACCTGATCCGGCGCGATGAGCGCGCCGCCGCAGAACTGGCCGGAAGCGCGGGTGAGGAACAACGGCGTGCCGATGGCCGCCAGCCACGGATACTCCGCGGTCGTCGCGTCGGCGCCGCCCACGATCGCCGACGCCGGGGCGTGCAGCGTCAGCCCGAGCAGAACAGCGAGGGCGGCCGTGCGGCGACGACGGGAAAAGCGCATGTCACACCGCCCGAGACATCGGTCAGCCCCTTCCGCGCGCGGAGGCGTGCACGGCGACCAGACGCGCGGCGCGGATCGCGTCCCACAGCGGCCGCAGCAGCGATTCCTGCGCGCCGATCGCGCTGGCGGAGGTGGGTGCGGACGCGGGCTCTCGCTGCGCCACCGTGAGGATGGCCGCGACATGATCGGCGGTGTCCAGGATGCGCCTGGCCCGCAGCGGGATCGATTCGGGATAGTCGTGCCGCGAGTAGTCGGCGAGTTCGGCTTCGATGAGCTCGCGCGGATCGGAATCGATCGTGCCGAGCGAGGTCGTGTGCAGTTTCATCAACGCGTCGGCGGCGTCGCGGACCGCTTCGCGCATCGCGTATTCGGCCTCGCCGAGCGACATGTCGGGCCCGGGCTCCGCCGGGATGGGCGTGCTGTAGACGGTCCACTGCAGGGTGTCGTCGTCGGTCCACCGGGGGATGAGTCCGGTGCCGTCGGCGCCCGGCACGCCGATCAGGATGCCCTCCTCCGCCTCGATCGCGTCGGCGGCGAACGCCGTGCCCGCGGGAACTCCACGCACGTCTCCGGGGACGGGGAGCACCAACCGCAACTGTGCCCCCGGCTGGGCCATCGTCTCGCGAATCACCTTGAGCAACGCCATGACTCCGCTGCCCGGCAGGTTACCGTGCGCGGACCAGGGTAGGTCGGTGCGTCCGCCGGTGAGCGGGTCGCCCGCCGCGATCGTGTGCTTCGGCGCCCATGCGTGCAAGGCGGCCAAAACGTCGTCGGGCGCACTGCGGCCGGCCAGCCAGGAGCTCGCCCACACCGTCAGCGTCGCACTTGGAGAGCACATAATTATCGAGCATAAGGGGTGGGCGCTACCGGTGGGCATCCATGCGCAAGGGCATTGGTGAGCAGCGCGGAAACCGCGGGCGCCGCGCCGTCGGCGACGAGCGGGTCCGCGCGGATACCGCCCGGCGGCTAACCGTGCCTGCCGCGCTGGTCCGGCTCGGTGACGAAATCGATGAGGCGCTCGACCGCGCCGATGAGCGGAGCCTCCAGATCGCGGAAGGAGGTCACCGCGCCGTACACCCGCCGCCAGCCGTCCTGCGGGGTGCCCCAGCCCAGACGGGCGCAGACGCCGGTCTTCCAGTCCTCGTCCCGGGGCACCTGCGGCCACCGGGCGATGCCGAGGGTATCCGGGCGCACCGCCTGCCAGACGTCGACGAACGGGTGACCGGTCACCAGGACGTGCGGGCCGAGGCCGGTGGTCAGCTGGGTTTCCTTCGATCCGGTCACCAGGTGGTCGACCAGGACGCCGACCCGCCTGCCCGGGCCCGGCTCGAACTCCGTGAGGCGCGCGGCCAGGTTGTCCAGACCTTCCAATTGCTCCACGACCACCCCCTCGACGCGCAGATCGTGGCCCCACACCCGCTCGACGAGCGCGGCGTCGTGGACGCCCTCCACCCAGATCCGGCTGCCGCGGGCGACCCGGGCGCGCAAGCCCTCGACCCGGGTGGACCCGGAGGCGGAGCGGGTGGGCGCCTTCGGCGGGGCGGCCGCCGGCCGCACCAGCGTCACCGGCTCGCCGTCGATGAGGAACGCGGCCTCGCGCAGTGCGAACAGGCGCACCGCGCCGCGGGCGTCCTCCAGTTTCACGAACTCGCCGTCGTAGCTGCGATCGAATCCGACCACCGCGCCGCAGAATCCGGTCGCGGCGTCTTCGACGACCAGGTCGCGTTCCGCGGTGACCGTGGGCACCGCCCTTTTCTTCGATCGAGGATGTCCGGAGAAGATGTCGCCATACCTGTCACGCCCGCTCACCTGCCTGAAGCTAGCACCGCCGCTATGGCTTTCGCCGCACCCGGGTGACCGCGCGTCCGCTCGCGGAATTCCTCCGGAGTACTCGCCGAGGTCGCGCCCGATATCATGATCGGCGCACTACAGTGGTCGTGTGGCCGCAATTTTTTGGCTGGTCGCGGGCGTTCTGCTCGCGGCGGCGGAGATGCTCACCGGCGATTTCACGCTGCTGATGCTCGGTGTCGCCGCGCTGGGCACCGCGGGCGTCAGCGCGGCGGCGGACACCTCGCTGGTGGTGGACGCCATCGTCTTCGCAGTGGTCTCGGCGGTGCTGTTCCTCGGCGTGCGCCCGATCATCCGGCGTCGCTTCGGAACTCCGCCGCCGACGCCGACGAACGTGGACGCCCTGCCGGGGAAGACCGCCCTGGTGCTCGAACGGGTCGCGGAGCACTCCGGTCAGGTGAAGCTGGGCGGGGAGGTCTGGACCGCGCGGCCGATGGATACGAGCGAAGTCTATGAACCGGGTACGACCGTGTATGTCATGAAGATCGACGGCGCTACCGCCGTCGTCTGGAAGGGGCCTTGATGGCTGTACTGATCGTTGCCGCCGTCCTCGTCTTGCTGGTCGTGGTGGTGGTCTTCAAGTCGATCGCGCTGGTGCCGCAGGCCGAGGCGGCGGTGATCGAGCGGCTGGGCCGGTATTCGCGGACCGTGTCCGGCCAGCTGACATTCCTGGTGCCGTTCGCCGACCGGGTCCGCGCCAAGGTGGATCTGCGGGAGCGGGTGGTGTCGTTCCCGCCGCAGCCGGTGATCACCGAGGACAACCTGACCCTGCACATCGACACCGTGGTCTATTTCCAGGTGACCAGCCCGCAGGCGGCGGTGTACGAGATCAGCAACTACATCGCCGCCGTCGAGCAGCTGACGGTCACCACGCTGCGCAACGTGGTCGGCGGCATGACGCTCGAGCAGACCCTGACCTCCCGCGACGCGATCAACGGCCAGCTGCGCGGCGTGCTGGACGAGGCGACCGGGCGCTGGGGTCTGCGCGTCGCGCGGGTCGAGCTGAAGAGCATCGATCCGCCTCCCTCGATCCAGGAATCGATGGAGAAGCAGATGAAGGCCGACCGCGAGAAGCGCGCCATGATCCTCACCGCCGAGGGCCAGCGCGAATCGCAGATCAAGACGGCCGAGGGCTCGAAACAGGCGCAGATCCTGTCCGCCGAGGGCGCCAAGCAGTCGGCGATCCTGGCCGCCGAAGGTGAACGGCAGAGCCGCATCCTGCGGGCGCAGGGTGAGCGCGCCGCCGCCTACTTGCAGGCGCAAGGCCAGGCCAAGGCCATCGAAAAGGTCTTCGCCGCCATCAAATCCGGCAAACCGACGCCGGAACTGCTTGCCTATCAATACATGCAGACGCTGCCCATGGTCGCGCGCGGTGACGCCAACAAGGTGTGGTTGGTGCCCAGCGACTTCGGCAAAGCACTCGAAGGGTTCGCCAAGAGCTTCGGCACGCAGGGCGAGGACGGCGTGTTCCGGTACGAGCCGCCCGCCTCCGACGGCGCGGAAGTCAAGCCGGAGGACGACTCCGACGTCGCGGACTGGTTCGATACCGCGCCGGACCCGACCATCGAGCGCGCCGTGCGGGCCGCCGAGGCGACGGCGCGGACTCCGGTCGAGGGGCTGACTCCGACACCGCCTCCGCAGAACTTCGAACCGTCGCCGCACCAGCCGGTCATTCCTCCGCACGAGGCTTTCCCGGCCCAGCAGCCGCCGCCACAGGAGCCGCCGCAGCAACCTCCGGCCCAGCGCCCGGACGACCCGCACGGCCGTCCTTGGCAGCCGCCGGAGAATTTCTCGAAATAGGCACACATCCCAGCCGCCCCGGACTCGCCCGAGTCCGGGGCGGTCGTGTCGGCGCCGCTGAATCGCTCAGCCGGGCAGTCCGGCGGCGCGGATCGCCGGGAGCATGACATCGGCGACGCCACGCATGCCCTGCGGGGTGAGGTGGTAGGGAATGAGTGTCTCGGTGGCGACCACGGGGTCGATCCAACGGACGCCGACCGGCGCGCACGCATCGCGGCCCGTCGAGGCGGTGCGGGTGTCGACATAGGTGGCGCCGTGCGCGGTGGCTACCCGGGCCACCACGGTGTTGAGACGGTCGAAGGCGGCTTGGATGGGCGCGGCGTCGGACGGGCGCAGACCGACCAGCTCCGGACAGCCGCCGTCGCGCACATAGGTCGGCCAGCCGTCGACCACGATCGTCGCCCGCGGCGCCAGGGACGAGATCTGTTGCAGGGCGGTCGCATAGGACGTCGCGATCGCCTCGATGTCGGCGTCCCAGCCCGGTCCGGCGCACCCGCCGATACCGGAGAGGCCGTAGACATGACAGGCGACGATGTGCTCGGCCATCAAGGCGTCGTTGGCGCCGATGTGCACTGTGACCAACCTGGTGGCCGGGCCGAGGGCGTCGAACTGGGGTGGGATGCCCGGCCCCTGCGCGGCGGTGAGATCCGGGATGCGCGCGGAGTTGCAGGTGCGGTCGTCGATCCGCAGACCCAGGTCCGCGGCGATCAGTTTCGGGGTGTTCGCGGTCGAGCGGAGACATCGAGGTGGGGACGTGACGTCGTAGTTCCGCACGCCGGTGGTGGCCGCCCCGGAATCACCCAGCGCGACGTATTCGGCCCCGGCTCCGGGGGCGGCCTCGGCGGGGGCGGTGGCGCCCAAGGCGATCAGGCAGGCGATGACCGCCGCGGCCCGCGCAGGGTTCGTCATGTCGGGTCCTTTGTCCGTCGCATGGTCGGCGCGCTCACTGGACACCTACGTCTCGCTGTGCCGAACGCTACTCGGCGAGCCGAGCCCGTGGGCGCGATCGGGTGGCAGACTTCCAGCTATGACGACATCTGGATGGGCCGACGTGGACCGCTATCTGGTGGAGACACTGGTGGCGGACCCCGATTCCGACGCGGCGCTGGACGCGAACAAGGCGGCCGGCCTACCTCCGATCGACGTGTCACCGCCGCAGGGGAAGTTCCTGCACCTGCTGGCCAGGACGGTCGCGGCGCGGCGCGTGCTGGAGATCGGCACGCTCGGCGGGTACAGCACGATCTGGCTCGCCCGGGCAGTCGGCCCCAAGGGGCGGGTGATCACGCTGGAGTTCTCCGCCCAGCACGCCGACGTGGCGCGGGCGAACCTGGAGCGAGCCGGTGTCGGCGACCGGGTGGAGATCCGGGTCGGCGCCGCGCTGGACAGCTTGCCCGTGCTGGCGGAGGAGGACCCGGACCCGTTCGACTTGGTGTTCATCGACGCGGACAAGGTGAACAACTCGAACTACGTGCTGTGGGCGCTGCGGCTGACCCGGCCCGGCTCGGTGATCATCGTCGACAATGTGGTCCGCGGCGGCAGGATCGCCGAGGAGCATTCCGAGGACCCCAACGCACAGGCAAGCCGCGAGCTGGTCGAGTTGCTCGCCGCCGAACCGAGCCTGGATGCGACCGTGGTCCAGACCGTCGGCGGCAAGGGCTGGGACGGTTTCGCTTATGCCGTGGTGAACGGCGACGGCGTCGAGTGAACGGGCGCTAGGGTTCCAGCACCACTTTTCCGGTCGTTCCGCGCGTCTCCAGCGCGCGGTGGGCGGCGGCCGCGTCGGCGAGCGCGAAGCGATGCACGGCCGGACGCAACCGGCCCGCGGCCGCCTCGGCCATCGCGCGCTCCTCCAGGACGCGCAGATCGCCGCCGGCTCGCGCCAGCATCGGCGGGCCGATCACCATCTCCGACGTGATCCCGCGTGCGGCCAGATCGTCGGCGGAAAGCCGCACCGGACCGTCGTCCGCCGACTTGCCGGACCAGCCGTAGACCAGATGCCGCCCACCGGGGGCGAGCAGGTCGATGCCGGTGCGGGCGACGGCGCCGCCCACCGAGTCGAACAGCACGTGCACCCCGCGATCGCCGACGAGTGCACGCACCCGGTCGGGCCAGTCCGGCAACAGGTAGTCCACCGCGAGGTCGGCGCCGTTGCGGCGCACGGGATCCAGTTTCGCGGGGCCACCGGCGGCGCCGATCACCGTGGCTCCGGCGTTCTTCGCGTACTGCACGAGCAAGGTTCCGATACCGCCCGCCGCGGCCGTCACCAGGACAACGCTGCCGGGCTCCAGATCGGCGAACTGAAGGATGCCCATGGTCGTGCGCCCGGTGCCGATCATCGCCACCGCCTCCGCGGCGTCCAGGTCGGCGGGGATCTCGTGCAGCCGGGCGGCGTCGGTCACGGCCAGCTCGGCGTAACCGCCGGGCACCGCGCCGAGATGGGCGACCACGCGCGCGCCGAGCAGACCAGCGGACACGCCATCGCCCACCCGGTCCACCGTGCCCGCGACTTCGCGTCCGGGAACGGTGGGCAGCTCGGGCAACGGAAACGGCCCCGGTTCGCCTCTGCGCAGCACGGTGTCGATCAGATGCACACCGGCGGCCGCGACCGCGATGCGCACCTGCCCGGGGCTGGGCACGGGATCGGGAACGGTTTCGTAGCGCAGGTTCTCGGCCGGGCCGAAGGCATGAAGGCGAATGGCGTGCACGGTGACTCCTGTTCGTGAGCGGTCGCCGGCCAGCCTGCAACATCAAGTCAGCTCGAGGTCAATTCGTCGCGTCGCGCGGCTCTGACCTCGAATCCGTCGCACAGCGCGGTGAGCCCGTCGTAGAGCAGTTCCTCCTGGGTCAGGTCGCGCACGCCGCTGCCCGCGAGATCCGTCAGGGCGGTGGGGACCGGTCCCTGGGCCGTGCCGTTCAGCAGTGTCCGCAGCGCGTTGTCCCCGCCGGGATCCATGCCCTTGCGCGCCATCAGCTCGGCGCTGATCTCCGGCAGGGTCGCGCCGGAGATGTAATTCCACACGGTGAAGGACATACCGGTCGCCTCGCGGGTGGACACGCCGAGTTCCAGGAAGCCGTCCACCAGCCACGCCAGGCAGGCCAGGCTCTGCGGTCCGAAGCTGTAGCGCGGAGTGGCGAAGGTGAGCAGTACCCACGGGTGCTGCCGGTAGAGGGCCCAGTCGACCTCGGCGGCGATGCGTACCCGGTCGCGCCAGGTCCACCGCTGTCCTTCGGGGGAGGGATAGGGATTGCGCCGGGCCACTTCGTCGGTCATCAGCGCGAGCAGTTCGTCCTTGTTCGCGACGTGGCGATACAGCGACATGGCGCCCACCCCGAGCCGATCGGCGATGCGCCGCATGGACAGTGCGTCCAAGCCCTCGGCGTCGGCGAGCTCGATCGCGGTGTCGACAATGGCGGCGCGGTGCAGCATGCGTACACTGTACCCGGAGTCGTGCGTACGACGTACGCGTCAGTGAGAGGATGTCGGGTGATGACAGAGGTGCAGCCGGTGCGAACCACGCCGTCCACCACGGGTTCGCGCCGCGCCTGGCTGGGCCTCGCGGTCCTGTTGCTGCCGGTGCTGCTGGTGTCGATGGACATCTCGGTGCTGTTCCTCGCGCTGCCGACGCTGACCCTGGATCTCGACCCGTCGGCGGACCAGCAGTTGTGGATCCTGGATATCTACGGCTTCTTGATCGCGGGCCTGCTGATCACCATGGGCAACCTCGGCGACCGGATCGGGCGGCGCAACATCTTGCTGGCGGGCGCGGCGGTCTTCGGCATCGCGTCGGTGATCGCCGGGTTCGCCCCCAGCGCCGGCGTGCTGATCGCGGCGCGGGCGCTGATGGGCATCGGTGGCGCGACGCTGCTGCCGTCCAGCCTGGCGCTGATCTCCAGCCTGTTCCCGGACGCCAGGGAGCGAGCCGCCGCGATCGGTGTCTGGACGGCGTTCTTCGCCGGTGGCTCGGCTGTGGGGCCGGTCATCGGGGGCATCCTGCTGCATCACTTCTGGTGGGGTTCGGTGTTCCTCATCAATATCCCGGTGCTGCTGGTCCTGCTCGCGTTCGGTCCGCTCGTGCTGCCGGAGCACCGAGCGGGGGCGCGGGGGCCGCTGGACCTGCCGAGCGTCGCCCTGTCGATCGGCGGCATCCTGCCGGTGGTGTACGGCATCAAGCACGCCGCCACCGAAGGCATCGATGCGCAGGCGATCGTCGTCGCGCTGATCGGCGCGGTGATCCTGACCGTCTTCGTGCGTAGGCAGCGGCAACTCGACGAACCCCTGCTGGACCTGCGGTTGTTCGCCCGCCCGCAATTCTCGGTCGCCATCGGCGCCAGCCTGACGGGCATGATGTCACTGGCCGGTCTGAGCTACCTGACCAGCATCTATCTGCAGTCGGTGACCGGGCGCACGCCGCTGGCGGCGGCCTTGCTCGGCATTCCGATGGCGATCGCGGTGTTCGTCTGCTCGGTGGGCGGCGCCCGGGTCGGGCATCGCTTCGGCGCGCGCGCCACCTTCGTGTTCGCCCTGCTCGCCTCCGCGGTGGGCAATCTGATGCTGCTCGGCGTCGGCGCGCACGACGGACTCTGGTGGTATCTGACCGGATCCGCGATCGCCGGAGTCGGCTACGGTCTGGCGTTCACACTGGTGTCCGAGGTCGCGGTGTCCTCGGTGCCGCCGGAGCGGGCCGGGTCGGCGGTCGGCATCTCGGAGACCAGCTTCGAACTGGGCAACGCGCTGGGCTTGGCGCTGCTCGGTTCGCTCGCCGCGCTGATCTTCCGGTCCGGGGGCGACTACGCGGAGACCCTCGGCGAGACCATCCAGCACGCCGGCGGCGACGCGGCGCTGATCGACGCGGCCCGGGGGTCCTTCGTCGACGGCATGCACGTCGCGGTGGCCGTCGGCGCGGCGGCGCTCACCGCGATGGCGCTGATCGCGCGTTTCGCTTCGCCACGCCCGCGCTGAGCCGGGATCAGCGGCCGAACACCGTCGCCACGACCTCGGCTGCCCAGCGGTTCATCGGCCGGATGATCGCGCCGTGTGCCCAGCGGACCGGGCGCACCACCAGCGCATGCCAGACGACCGCCAGGGCGGCGAACACCGGGCGCAGTACGCAGCGGTACACCGCCCGGCACGGCGCCACCACGAGGACGCCCACGACGAGGGTGGCCACACGCCACCCGTATCGTGCGGTCGTGCGCAGCACGCTCCACAGCGGGCGCAGCACCCAGCGCCACAGTTGCGTCAGCGGCCAGACGATCAACCACTCGACGGTGCGATGGCACACCCATGCGATGGCATAGACGACCGGGTAGACCACCCAGCGCAGCAGCCAAGCCCCCACGGGGCGAATGATCCTGCGCCACAGGAAGATTTCCACCGCCCGCCGCAGCGGTCGCAACAGGTACTCGAGCAGGAAGGACAGGAGCGGCGTGAGCACCAAACCCCACAGCAGATGCTGGATCACCCAGCCCCACAAGAAGTCCTTCGCGACGATCCAGGCCGGCCGCAGCACCCAGTGCCAGACCAGTTCGGCCGCCGGAACCACCAGGTACCGCACGACATACCCGAGCGCCGCTCCGGTGACGCGGCCCAGCAGGACAATGCCTTCCCACAACAGGCGGATCGGGACCAGCACGACGATCGCGATGCCGCGCGCGATCCATTGTGCGATCGATACCTGTGTATCCGGCGTCGACACCGTGTTCCCCCTCGGCTGACCACCTGGGCAAGGCCCGGGCGAAGAATCCGTGCGATCCCACATTCGATCACACGAGTGGCGCTGTGCGCGTGAGTAGAAATGCTCGAGCCGCGCACCGGCGCATCGCCGCCTACCTCACCCGCCAGGACCTGCCGCGGCTCGTACGGGACATGTCGCGCGCGGACCGATCGCGCGAAGCCCGGGTGGGCGCCCCGAACAACGCCTACAGTCGAATTCGTGAACCGAGCCCGGCCTGCGAGCAACGGTCGTCCGGTCGCCGAACGGGTGGCGACGCGACTGCTGTATCCCACGTCGCGTCCGCCGGACGAGGCGTTGCGCGCCGCGGTTGGCGGCAAGATCGTGCTGGTCACCGGTTCGTCGCACGGGATAGGCAAGGCCAGCGCGCGCAAGCTGGCGGCGGCGGGCGCGACCGTGCTGCTCGTGGCCCGCTCCGGCGGCGAACTCGAGCAGGTGGCCGCGGAGATCACTGCCGCGGGCGGCATCGCGCACACCTACCCCACCGATCTCACGGACATGGACGCCGTCGAACGGCTCGGCCGCCTGCTCCTCGACGAACACGGCCACCTCGACATGGTGATCAACAACGCCGGCAAATCGATCCGCCGCCCGATCGATGAGTCCTATGACCGTTTCCACGATTTCACCCGCACCATCGAGGTGAACTACCTGGGTCCGGTGCGCCTGCTGCTCACACTGCTGCCCGCGATGCGCGCGCGGCGACAGGGCCACATCGTCAACGTGTCGACCTGGGGTGTGCGCATGCCACCCGCGCCGCGCTGGGCTGCCTACGGTGCCTCCAAATCCGCCTTCGACGTCTGGCTGCGCAGCGTGGCGGCGGAGGTGGCCGCCGACGGCGTCACCACCACCTCGATCTATCTGCCGCTCGTGCACACGAGGATGAGCGCGCCCACGGACTTCAGCCGCGTCCCCGGGCTCACCGTGGCCGAGGCCGCCGACCTCGTCTGCCACGCGGTGACCGCGAAGCCGCGCGAGATCGCCCCGTGGTGGTCGGGCCCGGTGCAGGCGTGGACCGATCTGACCCGGGGCCGCGCCCAGCGATTCATGGAGCGCGCTTTCCGTCGCTGACCTGGAATGCCAGGAAGCTCTGGGCGTGCGGTCGGCGCACCGGGACATAGGATCGACTAATGCGTGCACCCGCTGCGACCGATCCGGCTGCGTCCGGCTTGACGACGCTGCTCGCGCTCGCCGACTCGCGGCTGCCCATCGGCGGGCACGTGCACTCCGGCGGTGTGGAGGAAGCCGTCGCCTCCGGCGTGCTCCGCGACGTCGCGACGGTGGAACTGTACCTGCGCCGCCGGATCCGGACGTCGGGGCTGGTGGCCGCATCGCTCGCCGCGGCGGTATGCGCGGGCGAGCTGGATCCGGCGCGGGCGGAGACAGAAGCCGACGCGCGCACGCCCGCCCCCGCGGCACGAACCGCGTCCCGGGCCCAAGGCCGCGGCCTGGCGCGGCTGGCGAAACAGCTGTGGCCCCGGCACGATTGGTCGTCACTGGGGACGACACCGCATCTGTCCACGGTCTTCGGGATGGTCGGTGCGGCCGCCGCGGTGCCGCCCCGGGAGATCGCGGGCGTGGTCGTCTACACGACGCTCACCGGGGCCGCCACCGCGGCACAGCGCTTGCTGGCCCTGGATCCCGCCGCGATCGCCGCGTGCACCATCCGCCTGGCCGGCCTGTGCGACCGCGTCGCCGCCGAGGCCGCGACCGGTCTGGCCGCGATGTCCGATCCGCTGCAGGACGTGCTCGCCGAGCGCCATCGGCAGCGGGACATGCCCCTGTTCGCGAGTTGAAGCCCCGGAAGAAGGAGACCGCGCCATGCCCCCGCACCTGATCGACGGTGAGCCGCACGACCACGGTCACGATCGGCCGAAACGCGACCGCACGCCCGGGGAGGCGCTGCGCATCGGCATCGGTGGCCCGGTCGGCTCCGGGAAGACCGCGCTGGTGGCGGCGTTGTGCAGGCAGTTGCGCGACGAACTGTCGCTGGCGGTGCTGACCAACGACATCTACACCACCGAGGACGCCGACTTCCTGCGCAGGCACGCGGTCCTGCCGGACGAGCGGATTACCGCCGTGCAGACCGGCGGCTGCCCGCACACCGCCATCCGCGACGACATCACCGCCAACCTCGACGCCATCGATGATCTGGTCGCCGCCAACCCGCCGCTGGATCTGATCCTGGTCGAATCCGGCGGCGACAATCTCACCGCGACCTTCTCCTCCGGGCTGATCGACGTGCAGATCTTCGTGGTGGACGTGGCGGGCGGTGACAAGGTGCCCCGCAAAGGCGGTCCGGGCGTGACCTTCTCGGACCTGCTGGTGGTCAACAAGACCGATCTGGCGCCGCTGGTCGGCGCCGACCTCGGTGTGATGGAGCGGGACGCGGCGCGGGTGCGTGGGGAGCGGCCGACGGTGCTGATCTCGCTCACCGAGGACCCCGCGGCGACGCCGGTACTGGCCTGGGTGCGCGAGCAACTGCGCGTGGTCGCCGAGCGGGACCGCGCGGACGAATCCGCCGCCGCCCACTGAATGCCGCTGGTGCGCACCGAGTTACGAATATTCGCTCACCCGGCGGCCCTACCGGAGATCCATGCCTGCGGCGGGTTGTCGGCCCGCCGCACCGGCCCGCGAACGGTCCATCTGATCGGCACCGCCGCCACGCCCCTGGGCGGCGACGAACTCGACGTCGTGATCATGGTCGCACCCGGCGCCGAACTGGTGGTGCGCTCGGTCGCGGCGACTCTCGCGCTACCGGGCCCGGCGACGCTCCTGTCGTCCGGACGCTGGCACCTGGAGGTCGGCAGCGGGGGAGTGCTGGATTTCGATCCGGAGCCGATGATCGTCGCGGGTGGCGCGCGGCACCACTCGGTCACCACGATCCGGTTGGCCTCCGCCGCCCGGCTGCGCATGCGCGAACGTGTCCAGGTCGGCCGCGCGGGCGAGGACGGCGGCCAGTGGCAAGGAGACCTCATCGCCGACGTGGACGACATCCCGTTGCTGCGCCACCGGCTGGCGCTGGGCGCGGGCACACCGGTCGATGACGTGCTGGCCGCGCCGCGTGCCCTGGAGAGCGAACTCGTCTATCCGGACGAATGCGCGGCGGCGACTACCGGTTTGACGCAGAGCCGGTTGCCGCTGGCGGCGGGCGGCAGTTTGTTCACCCGCACCGGGCCGGTGCTGCGCGTGTCCGGCGTGGAGCACGCCGAGGTGAAGAGCTGATCAGTGGCGGATCGGCCGTGCGACTCCGGTCCGCGGTGTGTGTCCACCTCCCGGGCGGCCCTGTCGGGAACGATCACGAACGGTCCCGTGCCGTATGTGGGATTTGTTCCCCAGAGGTGTAATTCGACCGAGACCTGGAGAAAGAAAGGGTGGGAGCTCGACAGCGTCGTCGGGTTCCCACCCTTCCGGCTCGCTTCTCGGAAACGTCATCCGGTCAGCCGTTGGCCGTATCGGCGGTCTCAGGAGCCGTCTCGCCTGCCTCCGGGGCCGGGGCGGCCGGCTGTGGTGCGCTGAGCGCCCGCGGCGGCGCGCTGAGCGCGTGCACGACCCCGAGTCCAGCGCCGATGCCCGCACCGATGGCGGACAACGGGGCGGCCATCAGAGCCGCACCGTAGGCCGCCCCGATCGGGCCCGCCGCGAGGCCGATCGGCGCGAACGGCAAACCGATGGCCAGTGCGAGACCGCCGCCGACGGCCGCCCCGAACAGCGCGAACGGGCTGGCGAACACGAAGCCCGCCGCCGCGCCGATCGCGGCGGCACCCATCGTCTGGCCGGCGACGCGGTCGGACCGCGTGCGCTCCATCCCGATCGAATCGAAGAACGTCGCCATATTCGCCTCGGCCATGGCGGCGGTGTCGTTGATCTGGATCGCCTGCTCCCGATAGAGCCATTCCGGTGCGTCGACCTGCACGTCGCCGAAGCGCAACTTGCCGGACGGCGGCGCGATCGGCGGTACCGGGGGCACCGGAACCGGCGCATGCAGCCCGACCAGCGGAGCCAGGTACTGGTGATCGGGCAGTGGACGTGCCCATTGCAACGAACTCAGGATGTCGTCCGGAATCCGCAGACCCTCGTACGGACGCACGTTCGGCGCCTCCGCGGCGGGCCACTGGGCCCCTTCGGTCTGATCGGCGGAATCCGTCCTGGTCACCGGAACGGGATGATCGGGCTCGGCGTTCGCCGTCCCGGTTCCCACCAGCGCGAGAACGAGAGGAACCGCCCCCACGGCGACCAGGGAGCCCAATTTCGGCCGGTGCGGTTTGGGTGCTCGGTGCTTGCCCGTGCCCATAGATCACCTTTCATCCGAAGGAGACGTCGACGCCTCACATTCGGATCCGCTGGGCGACCTGGATTGGTCGAACGCGCTATGACGGCCGATCAGCCGGCTTTGGCGTCGGTATGCGCCTTGTCCACGGCGACGCGGCTGTTGGTGGAGGCACCGAGCGCGGCGGCCAGTTGTTCGGCGTCCTCGTCGTCGCCGTTGCTGATCGCCTCCAAGGCAAGCCGGGCGAACACCCACTGTTCGGTGGCTGCCATCTGCCCGCGGCTGCGGCCGAGGAAGGTGACGAACCACTGGATCACGGTGACGATCCGGCTGCGGTAGCCCACCAGGTAGTACAGGTGCAGCGCCAGCCAGGCCAGCCACGCGATGAACCCGCCGAACTCCAGCTTGCCCACCTGGCACACGGCGCTGAACCGCGAGATGGTGGCCATGCTGCCCTTGTTGAAGTACTTGAACGGCTTGCGCTCCTGCGGCGCCTGGCCCTTCAGTCCCGCCTTGATCTGCTTGGCTGCGTAGGTCGCGCCCTGGATGGCGCCCTGCGCCTGACCGGGCACGTTCGGCACCGACATCAGATCGCCGACCACGAAGACGTTCGGGTGGCCCTTGACGGTCAGATCCGGTTCCACCACGACCCGGCCCGCGCGGTCGACCTCCGTGCCGTCGGACTGATCGGCGATCAGCTTGCCCAGCGGGCTGGCCTGCACGCCCGCCGACCAGACCTTGCACGCCGACTCGATCCGGCGGATCGTTCCGTCGGAATCCTTCACCGTGACGCCGAACGCGTCGACATCGATCACCATGGCGTTGAGCTGGATCTCCACGCCCATCTTCTCCAGCCGGCGTTCGGCCTTGCCGCCCAGCTTCGGCCCCATCGGCCCGAGCACCGCGCCCGCGCCCTCGATGAGCACGACCCGCGCGTCGCGCGGATCGATGTTGTGGAAGGTGCCCTCCAGCGTGCGGTCGGACAGCTCGGCGATCTGCCCGGCCAGCTCCACGCCGGTCGGTCCGGCGCCGACGATGACGAAGGTCAGCAGCCGGTCGCGTTCCTCTTGGGTGGTGGCGAGTTCGGCCTGCTCGAAGGCGCCGAGGATCCGGCCGCGCAGCTCGAGCGCGTCATCGATGGTCTTCATGCCGGGCGCGTAGGTGGCGAACCGGTCGTTGCCGAAGTAGGACTGCTGGGCGCCGGTCGCGACGATCAGGCTGTCGAACGGGGTGACCGTGTCCTGGTCGAGCAGGCGCGAGGTCACCGTGTTGTTGGTCAGGTCGATGTCGGTGACCTCGCCTAGTAGCACCTGTGCGTTCTTCTGCTTGCGTAGCACCAGCCGGGTGGCGGGCGCGATCTCGCCGACCGAGAGGATGCCGGTGGCGACCTGGTAGAGCAGCGGCTGGAACAGGTGGGTCGAGGTCTTCGAGATCAGCGTGACGTCGACGTCGGCGCGCTTGAGGTGCTTGGTGCCGAACAGGCCGCCGAAGCCCGAGCCGATCACCACCACCCGGTGCCGGCCGTTCTCGACAGTCTGAGTGCTCATCGTGCTGCTCCTCGATGGACCTTGGGGGTCGTCCCCGGCGGCGGTTCCTGACAGCTAAACCGTAGCCGCCGCGCCGGGCAGCGTCACGACGAGATCCCCGTTCCTGGCGTGTTGCGGTGCGACGTCTCACCGTCGCCGGGCCGGCGCGGGGAGGTTCGTCGCGGCCGAACCGGCCGAGCGGGGGAGGTGGAGAGCCTACGATGGTACCTGTCGCTCAGGGAGGATTGCCATGGTCGCCGGTGACCGTGCGGTCGGCCGAAAGCCGAGCATGCAGGCCGAATCGGAGAATATCGCGCTGATCGAGGTACCGCACGGCCATCTGATCGACCGGGCGCTCGGGTTGCTGCCGGAACGGCGCCAGGTGCTGGCCACCCCGCCGCGGGGCAGCGACACCGTCCCGGTGCTCGGCGATGCCGGATTGCCCTATCTGGGCCGGGCGCTGCACTACATGCGCTGGGGTCCGGCCGAGATGATGGAGCGCTACCGCCGGTACGGACCCGTCTCGCTGAACACCTCGCTCGGTGTCGACCGCGTGCTGGTCGCGGGACCGGACGCGCTCGACGAAGTGCTCGGTCACCGCCGCCGCGATTTCGGCCAGGGCTGGGACTATTTCATCGGTCCGTTCTTCCGGCGCGGCCTGCTGCTGCTGGAGTTCGACGAGCACAAATTCCATCGCAGGATCATGCAGCAGGCGTTCACCAGGGACCGGCTGGAAGCGCACCTGGCCGCGCTGACGCCGGTGGTGCGGGCGAGCATCGCACGCTGGGTGCCGCGCGAGCGCGAAGCCGAACGCACGGTGCGGCTGTATCCGACGATCAAAGAGCTGACCCTCGACGTCGCGGGCGGGACTTTCATGGCCGCGGACGTCGGTCCGCGGCGCAGGCAATTGATCGACGCGTTCGTCGACTGCACCCACGCGGGTCTGTCGATCATCCGGCACCCGGTGCCCGGCGGCCACTGGCGGGCCGGGTTACGCGGCCGGAGAGTGCTCGAGGACTACTTCACCGCGCTGCTGCCGGAGAAACGCCGCGCCGAGTCGGCGGACTTCTTCTCGGGGTTGTGCCACGCCCGCAGCGAGGACGGCGGCGTCTTCGGTGACGCGGACGTGGTGAACCACATGATCTTCCTGATCATGGCCGCGCACGACACCACCACGACGACCGCCACCGCCGTCGCCTACTACCTGGGCAAACACCCCGACTGGCAGCAGCGGGTGCGCGCCGAGGTGCTCGACATGGACGCGCGCCTCGGCGACGCCCCACCGGCCATCGCGGACCTCGAGGCGCTGCGCGACCTGGATCTGGTGGTGCGGGAGAGCCTGCGGCTGATGCCGCCGGTGCCCGGACTGGCGCGCCGCGCCGTGCGCGACACCGAGATCGCGGGTCACTACATTCCGGCGGGCGCTCCCGTCGACCTCGCCTACCAGGTGAACCACCTGTTGCCCGAACTGTGGACCCACCCCGAGCGCTTCGATCCGGAGCGGTTCGACGAGCGGCGGCGCGAGGACAAGTCGCACCGTCTGGCCTGGATGCCGTTCGGAGCGGGCGCGCACAAGTGCATCGGGATGCACTTCGGCACGTTCGAGGTGAAGACGGTGATCGCCGCCCTGGTGCGCGAGTACGAGTGGCGGATCCCCGAGAAATACCGCATACCCTGGGGATTCACCACGATCCCGTTCCCCAGGGACGGTGCGCCGATGACGCTGCGCCGACGCGCGGCCGCCTGAGCGGCCCCGCGCTCAGCGGCCCGCGAGCAGCATCTCCGCGAGTTTGGTGTCGGTCTCGGCGCCCTCGGTGTAGCCGCCCGCGTCACCCAGCGAACTCATGATGGCCAGGGTGTAGCGCTCGCCCGGGCCCGCGAAGCCGACCGAGTTGACCACCCAGCCGCCCTGCTCGGCCGACCAGCCGTTCTTCAGGCCGGGACGCATGCTCGCGCCCGCGCCCCACACGCCCCAGTGCTGGTTGGAGTCCACCGCGCGCATCCGGTCGACCAGGTAGTTGCGGTCGTCGGGATGCATGCGGTTGAGGATATGGTCCATCAGCCGGTCGAGGTCGGCGGCGGTGCACTTCTGGAACGACCAGTCCGGGAACAGCGCGGTGTTGGTCGGCTGCGGAACCAGCGAGGTCATCCCGTTGGCGCGGAAAGCGTTGTTGTAGGCCATCCGGTCGATCCCCGCGTACTTGGTCCAGAGCAGGTCGGCGGCGCCGTCGTTCGAGGTCGCGAGCATGCCCTCCATCAGTCCGCGATCCTCCGGCGACAGGTTGATCGCGCCGACCCGCGCCCGATTGAGCAGGTCCGCGGCGATCGCGAGCTTGATCGTGGACGCGGTCCAGACCGCGTTCTCGGCATTGGCGTTGGCGTAGACGCCACCCGATACCCGGTCACGCAGGACGTAGCCGGTGACACCGGGACGGCTGTTGAGGTAGGCGTCGGCCTTCGCGATGCGGCTGCTCAGATCGCAGTCGAAGCCGGGCAGGCAGCCCTGAGTGTGCGCGAGCGGCGCCGCGCCCGCGATCGGGAGCGCGGCGGGCAGGCTCGGGGCGATGATCGCCGCGGCGGCAAGGACACAGGCGGAGGCGGCCACGCGGGGAACGGTTCGGGTGGCGGGGGACGGATAACGCACGAGGGACCACGATCGCACATCCCGGGTCCGGACGCACGTCTTGAGCTCGGGTCCGCGGTGTGCTAACGCCGGTCCTGGCGGTTGCGCCCCAGCGATTTTCGCTCGTCACCGCAGGCCAGGGCGTCAACGGAAGGCGGCGCGCAGTTCCTCGACGGTGCGTCCGTTGAGCCGGTAGCAGTGCTCGAACGCCTCGCTGTGGCGATCCCGGGGCCAGGAATGCAGGACGACGGTGCGACCGTAGTGGCGCGAGTTGATCAGCTCCCAGCGGTCACCGATCCGGCGGACCGTGAATCCGCCTTTCGGAACCAGGGGAATCACCATCGCATCCATGAACGCGAACCAGCCTTTCGGTGCAGCTCTCTCGTTCCGCCCCGGTGCAAACTCTTACCTCCCCGGTGCAGCACTGTCGCACATCGCCGCGGCGGTCCCGCCGTGACACGGCGAAGTAATCCGTTCGCGTGTGGTCTATTTCACTGACGTCCGGACGGGGCGGTGCGATTGCGCGTCGGTCGCTGGGCGTATAAACGTGCAAAGTCCGTGGCCAGCGCAGCCGGACACCATCGATCGAGAGGGCGCAGATGCCGCTGCACATCCACCGTGCCGAGCGCGCCGACGTCCTGGCCCGGGCGCTCGCCGATGTGCTGGCCTCGCCGCTGGACGACCCGCTCGCGGCCGAGGTGGTCGCGGTGCCCGCGAAGGGGGTCGAGCGCTGGCTGACGCAGACGCTCTCGGAGGTGCTCGGCGCGGACGGCTCGGCCGACGGCGTGTGCGCGAACATCGCCTTCCCCTCGCCCGCCGCGCTGGTCGCCGAGGCGCTGGCGGCGGCGAGCGGAGTGGCGCCCGCCGAGGATCCCTGGGCGCCGGACCGCGCGGTGTGGACGCTGCTGCGGGTGATCGACGGGTCGTTGTCCGAGCCGTGGTGCGCCGTACTGGCCAGGCACCTCGGCGCGCGGGCCGCCGCGGGCGACGAGCACCGCGTCGGCCGGCGCTACGCGACGGCGGCGCGGATCACCGCGCTGTTCGACAGCTATGCCGCCCAGCGGCCCGCGCTGATCACCGAATGGGCGGCCGGCCTGGACACCGACGGCGCGGGCGGCGCGGTACCCGACGACCTGCTCTGGCAGCCGATGCTGTGGCGCGGGCTGCGCGCGGAGATCGGGGCGCCGAGCCCGGCCGAGCGGCTCGAGGCCGCCTGCGCGCGGCTGCGCGCGCGGCCGGATCTGGTCGCGTTGCCACCGCGGCTGTCGCTGTTCGGCGTGACCCGGTTGCCCAGCGACCAGCTCGCCGTGCTGTCGGCGCTGGCCGCCGCCCGCGACGTCCACTTGTGGCTCGTGCATCCGAGCCCGGTCCTGTGGTCGGCGCTGAACGGAGTGCCCGCCGCCCGGACTCGAGCCGAGGATCACAGCGCCAGGGCGGTCGCCCATCCACTGCTGGCGGGGCTGGCGCGCGACGTGCGGGAGTTGCAGCAGCGGTTGACCGCCGCCATCGGCTCCGACACATATCACCCGCTCGGCTCGGCGAGCTCGGGTAACCTTGCGACGGAAGACGATTCGCACGCGACATTGCTGCGCGCACTGCAGCGGGGCATCCGGGACGACCGGTGGCCGCCTGCGCCAGGGGAGGCGGCCGCCGACGGCACCGTGCAGGTGCACGCGTGTCACGGCCCCGCGCGACAGGTCGAGGTGCTACGGGAATGCCTGCTCGGGCGGTTCGCGGCCGACGAGACGCTGGAGCCGCGCGACGTGCTGATCATGTGCCCGGAGGTGCAGGCGTACGCACCGCTGATACGGGCGGCGTTCGGGCAGCGCTCGACGGGAACGCCCGAGCCGCAGGCCGATTCGGAGCATCCGGCGCACCGGCTGCGGGTGCGGCTGGCCGACCGGGGGCGCGGGGTGACCAATCCGCTGCTCGCGGTGATCGGAGTCCTGCTCGAGCTGGCCGACGGCCGGGTGACGGCGACCCAGGTACTCGATCTCGCGGCCGCCGAAGCGGTCCGTCGCCGTTGCGGATTCGACGACGACGACATCGAGCGGCTGCGCGAATGGGCGGCCGAGTCCGGGGCCAGATGGGGCATCGGGCAACGGCAGCGCCAAGCGTTCGGGCTCGCCGATTTCGCGCAGAACACGCTCAACAGCGCGGTGGACCGGATCCTGCTGGGCGTCACCGCGGGTGAGACCTCCGACGACTGGCTGGATCTCGCGCTGCCCCTGGACGACGTGGACAGCAACGACGTGGACCTGGCCGGACGCTTCGCGGAGTTCGTCGACCGGCTCGCGGTGTGCCTGCGCGACCTGCGCGGCCCCCGGCCCGCGCACGAGTGGGCGGCGGTGCTCGGCCGCGCGCTGGATCTGCTGACCGACGTGCCGGACGCGCAGGCGTGGGTGCGCACCGAGGCCAGGCAGGAACTCGCCGCCGCCACCGACCACGCGGGCGAGGTGTCGTTGCGGCTGACCGATGTCGGCGTGCTGCTGCGGTCGCGGCTGGCGGCGCGCCCCACCCGGGCCAACTTCCGCACCGGCGAGCTGACCGTCTGCACCATGGTGCCGATGCGGTCGGTGCCGCACCGGGTCGTGGTGCTGCTCGGGCTGGACGACGAGATGTTCCCGCGCGCGAGCGCCGCGGACGGTGACGACGTGCTGGCCCGGGAACCGCTGATCGGCGAACGGGATCCGCGCAGCGAGGACCGGCAACTGCTGCTGGACGCGATCCTCGCGGCCCGGGACACGCTGCTGGTGTTCCACACCGGCGCCGATCCGGTCACCGGGGCGCACCGACCGCCCGCCATCCCGGTCGCCGAGTTGCTGGACGCGCTGCGGGCCCACGTCGGCGCGGCGGCGATGCGCGCGGTGGTGACCCGGCATCCGCTGCAATCCTTCGATCGGCGGAACTTCCGGGCCGAGCAGCCGTTCAGCTTCGACACCGTGGCCTTGGCCGGCGCCTACGCGGCGGACGGACCCGTGCGCCCGCGGCCGGGATTCCTGGCCGGCCCGCTGCCCGCGGCGGAGGCGGCGGACGTCGCGCTGGCCGACCTCATCTCCTTCGCCGAGCACCCGGTGCGCGCGTTCCTGTGGCAGCGCCTCGGCCTGCGGGTGCCCGAGCACGAGGAGGACATCGCCGACCGGCTGCCCATCGAGCTCGACGGCCTGGCCAAGTGGGAGCTGGGCGAACGCCTGCTCGCGGCCCGCCTCACCGGCGCGGACCCGGCCGGGCTGCGGGCGGCGGAATGGCGGCGCGGCACGCTGCCGCCCTTCGGATTCGGCGCCGCCGTGCTCGACGAGGTCGAGCACACCGTGGACCGGTTGGTGCGAGCCGCGCAGGCGGACTACGCGGGCTCGGCGCGCGCGGTGGACATCGCGGTCGACCTGGGCAACGGACGACGGCTCACCGGCACCGTGCCCGAGGTGCGCGGGGACGTGCTGGTCCGCACCACCTTCTCCCGGCTGGCTCCCAAACACCGGATCGCGGCGTGGGTTTCGCTGCTTGCGCTGACCGTCACCGAGGACCGGTCGTGGCGGGCGGTGAGCACCGGCCGCGGACAGTTCGGCCGTCCTACCTGGCGCAGCGAACTCGCCGCGCCCGATGTGCCCGCGGCCAGGGAAGCCCTGCGTCAGCTCGTCGCACTGCGCGACGCGGGCCTGACCGAACCGCTGCCGGTCGCGCCGGCCGCCTCCGCGTTATACGCCGAGCGCCGGTTCCGCGGCGCGGGCGCCGAAGACGCGATCGCCGCGGCGGAGCGCGAATTCAACGGCGGGCCCAACGGTCCCGGGCCGTTCGGCGACCACACCGACCGCCATCTGCGCTACGTCTGGGGTCCGGCGCCCCGGCTCGAGGACCTCATGGCCGCGCCCGCCGCGGCGGGCGAGCCCGGGGAGAGCAGCCGGTTCGGCGCGCTGGCCCGGCGGATGTGGTTTCCGTTGCTGGCCGCGGAAAGTCAGGGTCAGCCGTGAGCGATCACCGCGCGGCCGCCCCGGTGCGATGGTTCGGCGCGATTCGGCGCGGAACACCCGGATACACCGGCACGGCGCGTGTCGGTCGTCGGTGGGCGGCCGGGCGCGGGGCAGAATGTCGGGTCGGACAGTCGCTTCGGGAGCAGGTCCGCGCGGCGTGGCCGGTCAGCCGGGCGATCGCGATGTCCGCGGATCGCGGGACCACCGCCCGCACAGGAGGGAGGCGCGCATGACCGTGCAGGAAACCTCCTTCGCCGCAGCGGATTTCGACGCCGACGCGTTCCAGCCGTACGGGCCGCTGCCCACCGGCACCACCGTGCTGGAGGCCAGCGCGGGCACCGGCAAGACGCACGCCATCGTGGGCCTCGCCGTGCGCTACGTCGCCGAGGCCGGGGTCGACGTGTCCCAGCTGCTGCTGGTGACGTTCAGTCGCGCGGCCACCCAGGAGCTGCGGGAACGCACGCGCGACCGATTCGTGGCCGTCGCCGCGGGATTGGCCGATCCGGACGCGGCCGAGGCGCACGCCGACGGCCTGGTCCGGTATCTCGCGCAGGCCGAGGAAGCGGAGGTGCGACTGCGGCGGCGACGGCTGCTGGCCGCCCTGTCGGATTTCGACGCGGGCACCATCGCCACCACGCACAGCTTCTGCCAGCGCATGCTCGACGAACTCGGCCTCGCGGGCGAACACGACCCGGGCACCCGGCTGGTGGAGACCGTCGACGACCTCGTCGGCACGGTCGTCGACGATCTGTACCTCAACCGCTACGCGCGCGCCGAACCGCCGTTCTCGCTGAAGGAGGCCCGCACGCTCGCGCTGGCCGCGGTGCGGGACCGGCACGCGGCGCTCGTGCCCGACGGCGAGACCGGCGCGGGCGAGCGGGTGGCGTTCGCGCACGCCGTGCGTGCGGAGACCGGGCGGCGCAAGCGATCGGCCGGACTGCGCGACTTCGACGACCTGCTGGTGCTGCTGCACGAGGTGCTCGCCGATCCGGAACACGGCCCGCGCGCGTGCCGCCGCATTCGCGCGCGGTACCGGGTCGCCCTGGTCGACGAATTCCAGGACACCGACCCCTTGCAATGGGACATCCTGCGCAGGTCGTTCCACGGGCACACCACCCTGGTGCTGGTCGGCGATCCCAAGCAGGCGATCTACGCCTTCCGTGGCGCGGAGGTGCTCAGCTACCTGGACGCCGTCGCGCACGCAGGCACCCGCCGCGAGCTCACCACGAACTGGCGCAGCGACGCGGGACTGCTCGCCGCGCTGGACCACCTGCACGGCGGAGCGGCGCTGGGGCACGAGGAGATCCGCGTCTATCCGGTCGCGCCGACCCGGCCCTGGTCGCGGTTGTCCGGTCCCGGCGAGCTCACCACGCCGATGCGCGTTCGCTGCCTGCCGCGCACCGGGGCGGGACCGCTCAACAAATCCGGCTTCCCGGCCGTCGGGCGGATGCGGGCCGAGGTCGCCGACGATCTCGCCGCCGATATCGTGCGCTTGCTCGAATCCGAAGTACTGCTGGACGTGAAAGCGGAGAACGCGAGTGATTCGCCGACTGCGTCCGGAGACGCCGCGCGCAGGCCGATCGGTCCCGGCGACATCGCGGTGCTGGTGCGCACCCGCTCGCAGATCGACGTGGTGCGCGCCGCGCTGGACCGCGTCGGCGTCGCCTCCGTGCTCGCCGGGGGCATCAGCGTCTTCGCGACCAGCAGCGCCACCGACTGGCTGTGGGTGCTGCGGGCGCTGGAACAGCCGCACCGCGGCGACCGGGTGCGGCTGGCCGCGTGCACACCGCTGCTCGGCGTGACGGCGGCCGAGCTCGACAGCGGCGGAGCCGATCTGGTCGGCCGGGTCAGCGCCCAACTGCGCGAGGCGGCGCGGCTGTTCGCCCGTGCGGGCTTCGCCGCCGTCTACGAGAAGATCGCCGCCGAGACGCGCCTGGCGCCGCGGCTGCTTGCCGTGGAGAACGGGGAACGGCAGCTCACCGACTTGCGGCACCTCGCGCAGCTGCTCGACCAGGTCGCGCTGACCGAGGGCCTCGGGCTGACCGCGCTGACCCGGTGGCTGGCCGACCGGGTGCGCGATCCGGCCTCCGGCGCTGTCGCCGATCGCAGCCGCAGGCTCGATCGGGACGCCGCCGCCGTTCAGATCGCCACCGTGCACGCGAGCAAGGGACTCGAATTCCCGGTCGTCTATCTGCCGTTCGCGTGGGACAGCGCGAAGAATCCCTATCCGGCGACGTTGCTGTTCCACGCCGACGACGGTGCGCGTGTGCTGGACGTGGGCGGCCCGGACGCCGCGGGGTACGCCGATCGCAAGGCGCGCAGCGAGGCCGAGGAAGCGGGGGAGGAGCTGCGGCTGCTGTACGTCGCGCTGACCCGGGCCATGTGCCAGGTCGTCGCCTGGTGGGCGCCCGCGATCACCACCGCGGCGTCGCCGCTGCACCGGATGGTGTTCGGGCGCGGCGATCGCGGCGCCGTCGTCGCCACCCGCGCCGCCGTGCCGACGGATTCCGTTGCGGCGCAGATGCTGTCGGCGTGGGCGCAGGACGCGGGCGCGGCGATCTCGGTGACGGCGGTGGCCGGGAGCGACGACGTCGCGATCCGGCGGGTGCGCACCGAGCCCGCGCATGGCGCGCTGGCCGCCGCCCGATTCGACCGGGTGCTGGACCAGCAGTGGCGGCGCACGTCGTACTCGGCGTTGACCGCGTCGGCGCACGGGCCCGCGGCCGCGGAACCCGACAGTGAACCGGAGGACGCGCGGGGGCCCGGTGACGAGCCCGCGGGCACCTCCCTGGTCGGCGCGGCGGAGCCGGAGCCGGCGGGCGCGGCGTCGCTGATGAACGCGCTGCCCTACGGGGCGGAGTTCGGCACGCTGGTGCACGGCGTCCTCGAACGGATCGACACCGGCCACCCGGACCTGGCGGCCGAGGTGCGCGACCGGTGCCGCGAAGCGGTGCGCGAGCTGATGGCCGAGGTGGAGGCGGAAGTGCTGGCCACCGCGCTGCTGGCGGTGCTGCGCACCCCGTTCGACACCGGCTGCCTGGCCGATGTCGCCCCGCGCGACCGGCTCAGCGAACTCGAATTCGAATTGCCGCTGGCGGGCGGGGACCGTGTCGGCGCGACCGCGGCGACCCTGCGGTGCGTCGCCGGATTGCTGCGCGAACATCTTCCGGCGGACGACGACCTGATCGCGTACGCCGATCAGTTGGCGGCGCTGGACGACCTCCCGCTGCGCGGCTACCTGACCGGCAGCATCGACGCCGTGCTGCGCGTCGCGGACGGCCCGGACCCGCGATTCGTCGTGGTCGACTACAAGACCAATCGGCTGGGCACCGGCGATCTCACCGTCGCGCATTACACCCGCGACCGTATGGCCGCCGAGATGCTGCGCTCGCACTATCCGCTGCAAGCGCTGCTGTATTCGGTGGCGTTGCACCGGTATCTGCGCTGGCGGTTGCCCGGCTACGACCCGGCGCGGCATCTCGGCGGGGTCCGGTACTTGTTCGTGCGCGGCATGATCGGACCCGAGACACCGTCGGGATGTGGCGTGTTCGACTGGCGTCCGCCCGCCGGCTTGGTCGTCGCCCTGTCGGCGCTGCTGGCCGGGGAGGCGCGATGACCTCGATCCAAGTGGCGCAGCGGGGGACAGGACTGCTGCGCACGTTCAACGAGGCGGGAGTGCTGTCGGCGGCGGACGTGCACGTGGCCCTGCGCTTGGGCCGGCTGGGCCGGGAATCATCGGAGCCGGTGCTGTTCGCCGCGGCGCTGGCCGTGCGCGCGGTGCGCTCCGGCTCGGTGTGCCTGGAACTGCACCGGATGCGGGAGATCGGCGTCGACGCCGACGAAACCTGGGACGCGGGCGTCGATCCGGCGGCGCTGCCGTGGCCGGACATCCCGGCGGTGGTCGCCGCGCTGCGTGCGAGCCCGCTGGTGCGCGGTGGACCGGCCGGTCCGTTGCGACCGTTGCGACTGGTCGAATCGCACGGGCCGGGCGACTCCGGCCCGTTGCTCTACCTCGATCGCTACTACCGGCAGGAGCAGACGATCCGTCGGGTGCTGACCGAGCGATCCGCGCACCATCCGGCGGTGGATCCCCGGATCGTGCGTCGCGAACTGGACCGGTTGTTCGACGCGACCGCGGGCACCGCGCCGGATCGCCAGCGTCTGGCCGCCGCGCTGGCCGCGACCCACTGGACCACCGTGGTCGCCGGTGGGCCGGGCACCGGCAAGACCCACACCATCGCCCGGATCATCGCCTTGTTGTCCGCGCACCGCGAGGCCGAGCCGAAGTTGCCCGCGCTGCGCATCGCGCTGGCCGCCCCGACCGGCAAAGCGGCGGCGCGCCTGCAGGAAGCCGTGCGCGAGCAAGCGGCGTCGCTCGGACTGCCCGAACTCACCGCCGCCACGCTGCACCGGCTGCTCGGCTGGCAGCGCGGGCGCAGTACCCGGTTCAAATACCACGAGTTCAATCGGTTGCCCTACGACGTGATCGTGGTGGACGAGACCTCGATGGTCTCGTTGACGATGATGAGCAGGTTGCTGGCCGCGCTGCGCCCGGACACCCGCCTGGTCCTGGTCGGCGACCCCGACCAGCTGGCCTCGGTCGACGCGGGCGCTGTGCTCGCCGACCTGGTCGCCGGACCGGTCGCCGCCACGGCGAATCCCGTCCTGGACGAAATCCTGGGCCCGGAGTCGGTTTCCGAGCACGCGGAGTCCTTGACCGCGTTGGAGCGCACCCGCCTGCGCGGCGGCATCGTGCGGCTGACCCGGGGCCGCAGGTTCGGCGGCCGGATCGCCGACCTGGCCGTCGCGGTGCGGGCCGGGGACGCGGACGCCGCACTCGAGCTGTTGCGCGGGGGCGGTGCGGAATTGTCGCTCAGCGCGCCGGAGGAACTGGCCGCGGTGCGTGCCGACGTGGTGCGGGCCGCCACCGCGGTCACCGCCGCCGCGCTCGACGGCGACGCGGCCGGCGCGCTCACGGCGCTGGAATCACATCGTCTGCTGTGCGCGCACCGGCAGGGGCCGTTCGGCGTCGAACGCTGGGACCGGATGGCCGCGGAGTGGGCCGCCGCCGGCGGAGCGGGCCCCGATTCGCACCAGGCGCCGTGGTACCCCGGCCAGCCGCTGCTGGTCACCGCGAATGATCACGAGGCGCGGATCTACAACGGTGACACCGGCGTGGTCGTCCGCATGCCCGACGGCTCGCTGCGCGCGGCGCTACAGCGCGGCAGCGAACCGTATCTGGTGCATCCCACGCAGTTCCCCGCCGTGGTCACCGTCTTCGCCATGACCATCCATCGCAGCCAGGGCAGCCAGTACGACACGGTCTCCGTCGTCCTGCCCGAGCCGGAATCGACGCTGCTGACGCGGGAATTGCTGTACACCGCGATCACCAGAGCGCGCCGTCACGTCCGGATCATCGGCACCGACGAGTCCATCCGCGCCGGTATCGCACGGCGGGTGTTGCGCGCCAGCGGGCTGTCGCGACGAGAAGAGGTCCGGTGACGACATCTCACATTCGCGGCGCCTGCCGCGTCTACCCGGTGTGAGCCTGCCCCCGTTCGAGGAAATAGTGGCCGAATACGGCCCGATGGTGTTGCGCGTCTGCCGGGCGGTGCTCGGTCCGTCCGACGCCGCCGACGCCTGGTCGGAAACGTTTCTCTCGGCGCTGCGCGCGTTTCCCGGCCTGCCCTCGGACACGAATGTCGAGGCCTGGCTGGTCACCATCGCGCATCGCCGCGCGATCGACGTCGGCCGGGCGCTCACGCGCGCGCCGGTCCCGGCCGAGACACTGCCGGAACGCCCCGCCACCGCTCCCGGACCCGCCGACTACGACCCCGACCTGTGGGCCGCCCTGCGGGCGCTGCCGACCAAGCAGCGCCAGGCGGTCGCCTACCACTATCTGGCCGGGCTTCCCCACGCGGAGATCGCCGCGTTGCTCGGCAATTCTCCCGACGCCGCCCGCCGCGCCGCCGCGGACGGCCTGAAGACCCTGCGCAAGCTCTACCCGAAGGATGAAGCATGATGGCCACTCTCGATCACGGCGACGGATTGTCGCGCGCGCTGACCCCCGACGCCGATCTGCTCGCCACCTTGCACGCGCGTCTGACCGTCGAGGCCGAAGCCGCGGGCCTGCTCGATGTCGCCTACCGCCTGCTGGACACCCCGGTGGGGACGCTGCTGCTGGCCGCCACGCCCGCCGGGCTGGTCCGCGTCGCCTATCCCACCGAGGACCACGACGCGGTGCTCGCCACGCTGGCCGCCCGGATCAGCCCGCGGATCCTCGCGGCGCCTGCCCGGCTGGACGCGGCGGCGCGGCAGATCGCGGAATACTTCGCGGGCCGCCGGACGCGGTTCGATCTGCCCCTGGATCTGCGGCTGGCCGCGGGATTCCGCCGCCAGGTGATCGAGCACCTGCCCGCCATCGGCTACGGTCAGCGCGCGAGTTACGGCGCGGTGGCCGCCGCCGTCGGGAACCCGCGTGCCGTGCGCGCGGTCGGCTCGGCCTGCGCGCGCAATCCCCTGCCGGTGGTGCTTCCGTGTCACCGGGTGGTGCGCGGTGACGGGTCGATCGGCCAGTACGTCGGCGGCGTCACCGCCAAGCACACGCTGCTGGATCTGGAGGCGGCGGCATGAGTGAGGAAGGCATCGGCGCCGTCCGGGACGCGCACCCGGCGGCGCCGATCCCAGGGGGGACGAGAACCGCCGCCTCCCTGGCAGATCGAGTCGACGACCAGCCGTGGCAGGCGCTGCTCGAGGAAGTCGACGCCCACGGCTGCGCGGCGACCGGGCCGATCCTCACTCCGGGGGAGTGCGCCGAGTTCACCGCTCTCTGGGACGACCGCACGCGGTTCCGTTCCACCGTCGACATGGCGCGCTACCGTTTCGGCGAAGGCACCTACCGGTACTTCGCGGACCCCGTGCCCGAGTCGATCACGATCCTGCGCGCGTGCTTCTACCGAAAACTGTTACCACTGGCGCGTTCCTGGGCCGAGCGGCTCGGCGATCCGGCTCCGTGGCCCGACGAGTTCGCGGACTGGCTCGCCGCCTGTCACGCCGCGGGCCAGACCGAACCGACTCCACTCCTGTTGCGCTACAACGCGGGTGACTGGAACGCCTTGCATCGTGACCTGTACGGCGAACTGGTCTTCCCGATGCAGGTCGTCATCGGATTGGACCGGCCCGGAGTCGACTACATCGGAGGCGAATTCGTGCTGGTCGAGCAGCGTCCGCGTGCCCAGTCGAAAGCGACCGTCTCCGTGCTCGAGCGAGGCCACGCGCTGATCTTCACCACCCGCGACCGGCCGGCGCGCTCGAGCCGGGGCTGGTCCCGGGCCCCGATCCGCCACGGCGTCAGCCGTGTGCGCGGCGGTCTCCGGCACACGCTGGGGCTCGTGCTGCACGACGCGCGGTAGCCCGCCGGTGTACACGTTGCTCGATGGTGGCGGCCGGACTTATCGCAGCACCGTGCCGGGCGGCTACGGCGGTCATCGCCGCAGCCGGATCTACGGTCGCCTCGACTGCCCTTCCGCCCTGCGCGCGCTGGCGCGCGGCGCCTACCGCGCACATCGCGTCTTCTTCGCCACCGAATTCGACGCGCTGGCCGCGGGCTATCGCCCGTGCGGCGTCTGCTTGCCCGACCGATACGCCGCGTGGAAAGCCGCGCGCTCGCAGCGATCAGGCGGGTGAACCCTCACCCCTCCGGACAACCGGTTGTGTTCACCCGCCATGTACGTGGGTCATGGGTTGCCTCTCGGGCGGTTTCGGAGGGGGCTGCGCTCATCGGAGCAACGCTGCCGCGATGGGCTCGTTCGGGATGGCACCGGGCGGCACGGCGAAGATCGCGCTGCCGGTGTGTTCGATGAGCGGGTTCATCCGGTCTCCGGCGGCGAGTGCGTGTTGCGCTCTGATGAACTGCTCGGGCGGGTTGTTCATGTACGCGGCGAACAGCAATCCGGCATCGAGCTGGTTGTGGCCCCCGTGGGTATGTTCGGGGGTGCCGGGCAGGTGTGTGTGCGGGGTCTGCGTGTCGGAACCTGGTCCGCCGGCGTTCGCGATCAGGGTGCCGTAGTCGTAGTTGTAACCGCGGCGCAGCATCGGTATGCCGTGGACGAGGCGCACATGTGCGCCGGCCGGGATGGTGAGGTCGCCGTCTCGGCCGTGGTGGGCGAGGTCCACCGGATCGGATTCGGCCGCGCCGCCCAGGGGCGCTCCGTCGCTGCGGCGGCGACCGACGATGCGGTCCTGCTCGTCCCGCGGCAGTTGATCCCACTCGGCGGTCTTCATCCGGATCTTGCGGAACACCAGGTAGCTGCCGTTCTGGAACCACGCGGGTTCGTCGGCGGAGCGAACCCAGACCGTTCGATCGAACCCGGTCGTCTCCGGGCGGGGGTTGGCGGTGCCGTCTTTGTGCCCGAACATGTTTCGCGGTGTGCCGCCGTCGGTGGGCCGGCTCAGGAAGCCGTGCTGGGTCCAGCGCATACGCGCCAGTCCCGGCATGCGTGCCCGCAATGCGCGGAATGTGTGGCTGACGATCTGGGCGTCGTCGGCGCATATCTGCACCAGTACATCGCCGTCGCACCACGCCGGATTCAGGATGTCGCGGGCGAATGCGGGGAGCGGGCGCAGATGTCTCGGACGCTGCGCGATGAGCCCGAATCGTTCGTCGAACACCGACGGCCCCAGGCCGAAGGTGACGGTCAGGCGAGCCGAATCCAGCCCAGTCGCGAAGTCGGTGTGCGTGCTGAACCCTGGCGGCGTCCCCGGTTGCTCCGGGAGCGGTGCGCCGGCCGCCAGCGCGGCGGCGGTCGCTGTCCATCCGGCGAGAAGTTCGCGTAGCGTCCCACGGTCGGGTCGCACGACATCGACCGACAAGAACAGCGCGTGCGATTGCGTAGGCGTCGCGATCCCCGCTTGGTGCTGCCCGTGGAACGGTTCCAGGCGCGATCCCGCGGTGGTGTCGGGTGTAGTGGAGCGGCCCGCGGCGACACCGAGGGCCGCGGCTCCCGCAGTCACGATGCCCGCGCCGAACAGCCCGCGCCGTGTGACACGCGGTGGATCGGCATCATCCCGGTCCGCAGTGGTTGTGCTCATGTCCCGTCTCTCCGCCATACCGTGCCTCGTCGCTCGTATTCCAGGATTTCCTCGATCCGAACGGCGATGTCCGAGCCCAGTTCCCGCTGCACCAGCCACAGGGCGAGATCCAGCCCGGATGTGACGCCGCCGGTGGTGACCAGATCGCCGTCGTCCACGACTCGCGCCCTGATGATCACGCCGCCTTCTCGTTCCAGTTGCTCGATCAGCCGGTGGTGGGTCGTGCGCGGTCTGCCCCGCCGTCGAACACCAGGATCTGTACCCGCCACTGTCCGGCCCCGTGGCCGCCCCGAGAGCGCGGAACCAGCGGGAGCGGACTCGCCGCCCCCGCTCCGGAGACAGCGCCGAGTCCCGCCCGCATCACTGCCCGCCGGTTCATCTGCGCTCGCGATCACGGTGCACCGAGGCGGCGTCCGGAAATTCGGAGCGATCGCGGTCGCGGTGTGTATCCGACCGGCTCACAGTGAGAAGTAGGGGTCGTCGAGCACATATCGCCACGAGCCGTCGCTGCCGCGTCGTGCGATCTCGGTCGAGGTGGAGATCACCGGGGCACCGTCCGGCGTCGCGCCCGACACGGTGGCATCGTTGGAGATCAAAGCCAGCTCCCCGACCACGTGCACGCGGCGGGTCTGCAACTGGATCTTCGCTCCGGCGTCGATCATCGCGGCGAGGGAACTCCGGATGGCTCCGGCGCCGGATCGCCGGTCACCGGGGCTCGGGAACAGCAGTGCCGCCGGCTCGTAGAGCGACATCAAAGCGTCGAGGTCACCGCTGTTGAAGTAGCGAGCGAACAGTGGAGCCAGATCGGCGGGCCGAGGAGCTCCCAGGCCACGGTCGCCGATTCGTACCGGCTGGTCGTTCCAGCCGGCGTCCTCGACGGCGTCGAACCACGTGGTCGGCGCCTGCGTCGGGTAGTAGAGCTGGCAGAGCTGTCCCGGGAAGGTGAACCAGCTGCCCTTGGCCGGGTTGTCGCGCACCTGCCGGGCCAGGATCTCGCCGAAGGCGTATCCGACGTCGTATCGCGGCCACACCGCATGCACTCGATCACCGAAGCCATCCGGCAGCTGTGCGCGGCGCAGTCCCGCGATATCGGCTCCGGTGCCCATCTGCATCAAGGCCTCGACCGTTCCGAAACGACGCGCGATACCGTCGCTGGTGTGCAGCGCGACGGCGTTCCACACGGTCTGCACCCGCTGCTCGTCGACACCCTTGCTCCTGAGGAACTCCGCCGCGGCGTCGGCTCCGTCGAGTTCGAAACGCTGGTCGCCGTTCGCGTAATCCGTCGCGCCTAGATCGTGCAGTAGGCAGCTGAGATAGAGCAGTTCGTCGTCGTAGTCCGCACCGGCCCGCAACCCGTCGACCGTGGCCAACTCCCGCGCGTACAGGTAGGCGCGCACGCAGTGGTTGTAGACCAGCGGTGGCGACACCTCGGCTACCAGCGCGTCAGCGGCGACGGCGAGTTCCGAGGTGGGCAAGCCGAATTGCGTCGGATCGGCTTCTTGAACGGTCATCGTTTTCCCTTCCGAAAGTGCGCATTCAGTGTGTGCTCGGAAGTAACGGCCGCCCAGTGGCCAGATAGCCAACTATTGCCCAGATCTGGCCAGAGTCCAGGTTCGTCGCTCAGCTCGTCGAGCCGGCCATCCGGCCGCCGCCCGAGGCGGCTTCCCGGCGGCTGTCGATGGACCGCACGGCACCGCCGGAATGATGAAAACTGTTGCGGTAGGCCTGCGGAGAGGTCCGTGTCAGGCGGGCGAAGTGGTAGCGCAGGGTGGTGGCGGCGCCGAAACCGGCCTCCTCGGCGATGCGTTCGATGGACAGGTCGGTGGTCTCGAGCAGTTGCTGCGCGCGGTGCACCCGGACGCGGAGCAACCACTGCAACGGTGTTGTCCCGATTTCCGCACGGAATCGGCGGTTCAGGCTGCGCACACTGATGGCCCCGTGCGCCGCGATGTCGTCGAGAGTGAGCGGGCGGTGCAGGTTGGCCTGCATCCAGTCCAGGACCGGTTGCAGCGACGTGTCCGGATTGTCCGGGTCGGTGTGAGCGATGAATTGCGCTTGCCCGCCATCCCGCTGCGGCGGCATCACGATCCGGCGAGCGGTGTCGGCGGCCACCTGGGAGCCGAGATCCCGGCGAACCATGTGCAGGCACAGATCGAGCCCCGCCGTGGCCCCGGCTGAAGTGAGCACCGCGCCGTTGTCGATGAAGAGCACCGAGGCATCGACGTCGACGAGCGGATACCGGCGCGCCAACTCGGCGGCGTGTTCCCAATGGGTAGTCGCCCGTTGCCCGTCGAGCAGCCCGGTCGCGGCGAGCGTGAACGCGCCGACGCAGACGGAAGCCAGTCGTGCGCCGCGCGCGGCCGCGGCCAGCAGCGCGTCACGGACGCCGTCGGCGGGTTCGCGGAAGAATCCGGCCTGGCCGGGCACCACGACGGTGTCGGCGTCGGCCACCGCGTCCAAGTCCCAATCCGTCTGCAGTCGCACCGCACCGTGAACCGGGGCGATAGCGGCGGTGCCGCCCATCGTCACGACCCGGATGTCGTAATGCTTGCCGCCGCTCACCGTATTCGCCGCGCCGAACACCCAGCCCGGGAGCATCACTTCGAAACCGAGCGCGTTGTCGGGAGCCAGGACCGCCACGATCGCCATGGCCAGAACTTAACAGGCAATCCTGTAATAGCCACGATGGCTTCGGCGGGCTCGGGCGTCGCCTGTTTTGGAGGAATGTGTCCGGGCGGCACGCTGGTGGCGCGCCCCGGTGGGCGAGCGAAGGTGTTGCCGGCGAGGGCGGACCGACCCTGAACGCCCTTGCCGCGCAACGCCGAAAACGATCGGCGGGCCGGAGCCCGCCGATCGTTTTCGGTGTCTGGTGTGTTGTCACCGGGTGAGCAAGGAGCGCAGGGCGAAGAGGGAGTCGCGGCGCTCGTAGGCGATCCAGGCGAAGATCCCCGACAGCACCAGTGGGAAGGGTGCGTAGGCGGGCATATCGGTCAGGAAGAGGTTGGTAGCGGCGGCCAGCAGGGTGAGGATGGACAGGCCGATCGCGGCCGGGCCGCTCAGGCGGCGCACGAGCAGGCCGATGCCGCCGGCGATCTCGCAGATGCCGACGAAGTACATGAACCAGGGTGAGCCGATACCGGCCTCGCGCATCGCCGCCATGTTCTCCTCTGGGACCATGTCGAGTACCTTCGGCATGCCCGAGGCGATGATGAAGAAGAGGGCCAGGAAGATCTGCAGTCCCCACAGGACGCGGTTGCGGACTTTGCCGGGGCGGACGGTGGTGGTGGGCGCGGCGGCGATGGTGGTCATTGTTGGTTCCTCCAGGGTCGGTTGCGCTGTTCGGTAGCGCGTTCACCTGATAGGACGGCGGCCTTCGCGAGGATTCATCGGTCGCGGCGAAAATTGTTCGGACCCGCCTTTCTCGCACGTCCGGCCTGCGGCGACGACAGTTCGCGCGGACCGTGCACGACGGGCGCAGCGGATGGCCGCGGCGCCGGTAGGGCGAGAGGCGGGCCCGCTGTTGTCGGCGGGGCCGCCAGGTTGACCAGGCCCGGACACGACCGGTCTGAGGGAAGGGGCCGGCTGGCAGCCTGGCACACTCGATCGCGGCATAGACGGCCTTGCGCAAGGGCGCCTCGCGCTCGACGCGCCTAGCGCTGCCTCGGACGGCGACGCTCGCACGCCCGGTTTGGGAATCCCGGCAATGGTTGGCGAACCGAATTGTCATCGGGCACAAGACGGCTCGAAAAGTTGGCGCATCGGATATGCGATGTTATCTACTGCAAATTCGAGCCATCCTGTCCGGGGCTGGGAGGCGAGCTGGCCGAATATTCCCGCGAACAGGCCGTCGCGGTGGCAGACGCCTCCGATAGTGGAATTCGGCCGGATCCGGCCGGTAATCGAAACGCGAGGTGAATTCGGCCGCGATGAACAACTCCGAGCGATTTCGTCCGCCGCGTCACGTCGAGGCGGATATGCGAGCGTCGACCGTTGATCGCAGGCAGAACGGCACCTGCTTTCGGGCCTGTGCGCACAAGGAGCGGAACGATTCACAGCCGATGATCGAAAGAGTGGTTCGATGACCCGCAAAGAGGCAGCGGTCGCCCTGGGATCGTTCGGGGCATGCCTGATTTCGGTCTTCATGCAGATGATCGATGTGACGATCGTCAATACCGCGCTTCCGGTGGTCACCGCGGAACTGGGGGCGTCGCGTTCGGAGCAACTGTGGGTGGTGGCCGGTTACTCGCTGGCGTTCGCCTGCGTGCTGCTCACCGCGGCTCGCGTCGGCGCGATCGCCGGCCGCCGCCGGATGTTCCTGTGGTCGGCGGCGGCCTTCACGGCGGCCTCGGTGTGGTGTGGAGTGTCGTCCACCGCAATGGAATTGGTGATCGCCAGGATCGTCCAGGGTGTGGCGGGCGCGGGGATGGCCGCGCAGACCATCGCCATCATCACCGCGAGTTTCCGGCGCGAGCACCATCAATACGCCTTCGCCGTGTACGGCGCGACAGCCGGTTTCGCCGGGATGCTCGGGCCGATCCTGGGCGGCGGGCTGATCACCCTGGATCCGTTCGGGCTCGGCTGGCACGCGATCTTCCTGATGAACCTGCCGCTGGGCATGGTGGCCATCGCACTGGCCGCCGGTTACCTGCGGCTGGGTCCGGCGACGGATCGGGACCCGCTGGATATGCGCGGAGCCGTGGTGGCCACCGCGGCGCTGTTCCTGCTGCTGTTCGCGCTGTCGGACAGTCAACAGGCGGGCTGGCGGCCGCTGCACGGGGCATACATCGCGGCCGCGATGGTGCTGGGCGCGGTGTTCGTGGCCCGCGAACGCGCCACGCGCCGCCGCGGCGGCCGGGCTCTGGTGCGGCTGGACCTGTTCTCCGATCGCGGATTCGCGGTCGGATCGGTGCTGGTGACGGTCTTCTTCGGCCTGTTCACCGCGTTCGTTTTCACCGTTTCGATCCTGCTGCAGGACGTGCTGCGGTTCTCCGCGCTGCGTACCGGTGTCGCGATGACGCCGTTCGCCTTGGGCGCCGGGGCGGGGGCGGTGCTGTCACCGGTGCTCGTCAGCCGGTGGGGAATTCGCGCACCGGCCGCCGGTATCGCCGTCTTCGCGGGCTGCGTCGTGGTCGGCGTGGGCTACCTGTACGTGGGCTCCGGCGCGGTGAACCTGCCGCTGGTGGCCGGACCGGTGTTCCTCGCGGGTTTCGGGGTCGGGGTGTTCGGGGTGCCGCTGCAGCCGCTGATGCTGGCGGACCTGGACGATCGCGCCATGGGGGAGGCGTCGGGGGTGCTGCCCACGATCGAACAGATCGGCAATTCGGTCGGGCTGGCGGTGCTCAGCGCGCTGTTCTTCCGCGCGCACACGTTGTCGGGCAGCATGATCATGCTCTCGGCCATCGCCGCCGCCGCCCTCGGCCTCGCCGCCCTGACGCTGGCGCTGCCGGACCGCGCGCGGACCGCGACGAGCCCGTGGAGTCGGTCGACCGCGAGCTGACCGCTCCGGCCCCCTTCGACGACGCGTTCCAGCGCCGACGGTCCTCGCATACGAGGCCGGATTCCGCGGCAACCGGGGGCTCGGGCACCGCAGTCCAACGGCAACCGTGGTCCGGATGGCACCGAGGCATCCCGAAGACTGCCCCGCAGTGATCGCGCACGCTCACCAGAGAAGGATTCAGCCGCACGGCCATGAGTCGCCGAAAGAGGGACTGGCGGGGGTTCGACGCCGTTGCAGTCGGTCGTCGGGCGACGGCTCCTGGCTGCTGTGCGGGGAGATGCGTGAGTTCGTGGCCCCTGCCTACCGGACCTGGGAGCGTCCGGAGACGACTTCGGGGTGGGAATCCTCGGCCTCGGTGCGACGACGCGCGCCGCGCCGCAGCCAGGACGGCGCCCACCAGCAGGCGTCGCCGAGCAGCCGCATGGTCGCGGGCACCAGCAGCATGCGCAAGATCGTCGCGTCGATGAACAGCGCCGCGACCATGCCGTAGGCGATGTATTGCATCATGACCAGATCCGACAGGGCGAACGCTCCGGTCACCACCAACAGAATGAGGGCGGCGGCGGTGATGATCCATCCGGTGCGGGCTATGCCGACACGGACCGCCTCGGTGGTCGTCGCGCCCGCCCGGCGCGCCTCCACGATGCGGGCGAGCAGGAATACCTCGTAGTCGGTGGACAAGCCGTAGATCACGGCGACGATCAGCACCAGCACCAGCGCCATGATCGGTTGCGGGGTGAATTCCAGCAGTCCCGCGCCGTGGCCCTCGACGAAGATCCAGGTGAGGATGCCGAGGGTGGAGCCGAGCCCGAGCAGGTTCAGCAGAGCGGCCTTGAGCGGCAGCACCACCGAGCCGAAGGCCAGCACCATCAGCACGGTGGTGACGAGGAAGACGAGCGCGATCATCAGCGGCATGCGGCGCAGCAGCGCGTCGACGCTGTCGCGTTGCTTCGCGGGTTGACCGCCGATCAGCACGGTCGTGCTCTTCGGCACGGGCATGGAGCGCAGATAGTCGATGGTCGCGTCGGCGTCGTGCGCGTCACGCAGCACGGTCGAGGTGGTGAAGACGTTCGGATGCGCCGGTCCCTGCACCGCGCGGGGAAACGGCGCGACGAGTCCGGGGGCCCGGCCGGCCTGGGCGACCACCGCGTCGATCGCGGCGCTGTCATGGGTGATCAGCACCAGGTCGATCGGGTTGATCTGACGTAGCGGGAAGATCTGATCGAAGTGCTGTTGCGCCGTGCGCGCCGGATGCTGCGGCGGCAGGAAGCGTTCGGTTATCCCGCCGAAGGCCACCTCTCGTACCGGCGCGATGAGCACCACCAGAACGGCCACCAGCGGAATCGCGACGGCCAGCGGCCTCTTCATGACCCATCCGGCGACGCGGCCCCACGCATTGTCCCGCTCGCGGTCGCTCGCCCGGCGCGCGTGGAAGCGGTTGAATCCCAGCCGGTCCACGCGCCGGCCGAGCACAGCCAGCAGGGCGGGCAGCACTGTGATCGAGATCAGCGCCGCCAGCGTCACCGTCACCATCGCGCCGACGGCGAACGAACGCAGGAACCCCTGTGGGAACAGCAGAATCGCGCCCGCGGCGACAACCACGATGGTCGCGGAGAACACGACGGTCCGCCCGGCGGTCGCGACCGCGCGCCGTACCGCCTCGGGCACCTCGTGACCGTCGGCCAGCTCCTCACGGAACCGGCTCACGAGGAACAAGCCGTAGTCGATGGCCAAACCGAGGCCGACCATCGAGACCACTGGCGACACGAAGGAATTCACTTCGGTGACGGTGGTCAAGGCGCGAATGATCCCCCAGGCACCCAGCACGGTCAGCCCCCCGACGACGAGCGGGAGCGCGGCCGCCACGACGCCGCCGAACAGGAAGAACAACAGCACCGCCACCGCGGGGACGGCGAACAGCTCCATGCGCCGCTGGTCGTGGGCCATCGTGTCGTTGAGGGCGGCCGCGACCGGCTGTCCGCCGGCGACCTCCATCTCGACCCCGGGTAGCCGGAACTCGTCGGCGACGGCTCGGTAGTTGCGCATCACCTCGGTGTCGTCGGTGCCGCGGATGGCGACGGAGGCGAAGGCGTGCGCGCGGTCCTGGGAGCCGAAGATGTCCGGCAGTTCGAGCCCGGTGTCGGTGCGCCAGTAGGTGGCGTTGATCTTGCCGATTCGATCCGGAAAGCGTTGCGGCAGGCTGTTCAAGTGGTCGACGACGGTGGCGGCGAAGGCGGGATCGTCGATCGTCTTCCCGGCCGGGGCGTGGAACAACAACAGCACGTCGGCGATGTGGTCGCGCCCGAACGCCTCGTCCTTCAGCCGAGCCGCCCGCGCCGATTCCGACGTCGGATCGTCCCATCCGCTGACGCTGAGGTGATCACCCAGGCCGAGGCCGTACCCACCGAGGGCGAGCAGCCCGGCCACGACGAGCCCGATGACGAGGAATCGCCGCCGGACGAGCGTATCGGCCCAGTGCGTGAACAATGCCGCCTCCTGATCGATGACATCGCATGCCGGCGAGGGTCACGTACGAGCTGAAAACCTAGCAATCTCAGTAGTTTTCGACGATGGAGAATCGAGAATCTCGAAATGTTACAAAGCGCTCGACGGCCGGATTGTGAAGTCTCCCTGAGTCGGCGACGGGTGGTGTGGCCGCCGTTACGCTGGGGCGGTCGCCAGCTGCGCACGCGTCAATTCGTGAATCGCCGGACAAGAATGGCGATCAACCAGATCCGACCCGGAGGATGTGCATGTCGGATATTGCAATTGTCGGCATCGGCTGCAGATTCGCAGGCGGAATCGACTCGCCCGACACTTTTTGGGAATTCGTCCTGGACAAACGCGACGGTGTGATCGATATGCCCGCCGATCGCTGGGACTACCGCCGCTACTACGATCCGGAACCGCGAACGCCGGGGCGCAGCTACACCAAGCGCGCCGCCTTCATGACGATCGACCCGTGGGAGTTCGACCCGGACTTCTTCGGCATCTCCGCTCGCGAGGCGACCGTGCTGGATCCGCAGCAGCGCCTGATGCTGGAGGTGACCTGGGAGGCGCTCGACGACGCCGGGATCGCGCGGCACGCGGCGGGCTCGTCGATCGGCGTCTACGTCGGCGGGTTCGTGGTGGACCAGTCGGTGATCGGCGTGGTCGGCCCGGCCCTGTTCCACACCGACATGCACACCCCGGCCAGCGCGTCCTACACGATGCTGTCCAACCGGATCGCGTACGCGCTGAACCTGGTCGGGCCCGCGCTCACGGTCGACACCGCCTGCTCGTCGTCGCTGGTCGCCTTCCATCTCGCCTGCCAGGCGCTGGAGAACGGCGACTGCGAGGTGGCGCTCGCGGGTGGGGTGAACGTGATGCTGCAACCGGAGACCTTCGTCCTGATGTGCAAGGGCGGTTTCCTGGCGGCGGACGGCCGCTGCAAGTCCTTCGACGCCTCGGCCGACGGCTACGGGCGCGGCGAGGGCGCGGGCATGGTGGCGTTGAAGAAGCTCGACGACGCGGTCCGCGACGGTGACCGGATCTACGCGGTGGTCAAGGCGACCGGCGCCAACCAGGACGGCCGCACCACCGCGATCACCGTGCCCAGCGCCGAATCCCAAGAGGCGCTGGCTCGTTCGGTGTGCAGCCGGGCGGGGCTCGCGCCGGACACCATCACCTACGTCGAGGCGCACGGCACCGGCACGCTGGTCGGCGATCCGGTCGAGTTGCGCGCGCTCGGCCGCGTGTTCGGCGCGCCTGCGGGGCGCACGCGTTCGCTCGGTGTCGGCTCGGTCAAGTCGACACTCGGCCATACCGAGGCCGCGGCCGGTATCGCCAGCGTGATCAAGTCGGCGCTGGCGATCCACCATCGCACCATCCCGCCGCAGGGCTGGCTGGACAAACCCAATCCCGACATTCCCTTCGACGAGCTGGGGCTGCACGTCCAGCTCGAGGCGGAGGCACTGCCCGCGGACGCCGAGCCGATGACGATCGCGGTCAACGGTTTCGGCTACGGCGGCACCAACGCCCACACCATCCTGCAGGAGTTCCGGCAGGTCTCCCGCCCACCGGCACAGCAGGCACGGCATTTCGGCGTGCTGCCGATCTCGGCGCGCAGCACCGGCGCGGCTCGTGCGCTGGCCGGCCGGTTCGCCGATCTGATCACCGCGGGCGCCGACCCGGGGCGGCTGGCCGAGGCCGCCTGGACCCGGATGGCGCATCACCAGTTCCGCACCGGCGTGCTCGTCGGCGACACCGCCGACCTGGTCCGGGATCTGCACGAATTCGCCGCGGGAGAAGGCCGCGACGCCGCGCGGACGATCGTGTCGCGCACGGCCGAACCGGTGTTCGTGTTCTCGGGCATGGGTCCGCAGTGGTGGGGCATGGCCCGCGAGCTGCTCGGCGGCGAAGGCGTCTTCGCCGACACGGCGCAGGCGATCGACGCCGAGTTCCGTGCGATCGCGGGCTGGTCGATCATCGAGGAACTGCTGCGGCCCGAGGACGAGTCCCGGGTCACCAGCACCGAGGTGGCGCAGCCGGCGAACTTCCTCGTCCAGGTGGCGCTGGTGCGGGAGCTGGCCGAATACGGCGTCCGGCCCGCGGCCGTCGTGGGGCACAGTGTCGGTGAGGTGTCGGCGGCTTACGTGAGCGGCATGCTGTCGTTGCGCGACGCGGTGCTGGTGGCCTACCACCGGGCCCGGTTGCAGGCGACGACCGCGGGCTCGGGTGGCATGCTCGCGGTCGGGATGTCGCTGGAGCAGGCTCGCGAGCTCGTCGGCGACGACCCGCGCGTGGATGTCGCCGCGATCAACAGCGCGAGCTCGCTGACGTTGTCCGGTGACGCCGACCGCCTGGACGAAATCGCCGAGAAGCTCACCGAGGACGGCGTTTTCGCGCGCAGGCTGCGCGTGGAGGTGCCTTACCACAGCCGGTTGATGGACCCCATCCTCGATGAGCTGCGCGTGGCGCTGGCCGGGCTGGAGCCGCAGGCGCCCACCGTGCCGCTGTACTCCTCGGTCACGGGCGAGGCGGTGCACGGCCCCGATTGGGACGCCGGGTACTGGTGCGCCAACGTGCGAGAGCCCGTCCGGTTCGCCGACGCGATCACGAAGCTGATCGGCGCGGACAGCCGGGTCTTCCTGGAGGTCGGCCCGCACCCGGTGCTGTCGGGCAACATCCGCGAGGCGTTGCTGGGCGCGGACGTCAACGGCACGACGGTGGCGACACTGGATCGCAAGCAGGCGGACTCGGAGAGCGTCCGCCGCACCCTCATCGGTCTCTACGCCGCGGGCGTGCTCGACCTCGGCGAGCTGTTCCCCGCGCCGCTTCCCGCCACCCCGCACGTGCCGCTGCCGCGTTATCCGTGGCAGCGGACCCGGCTGCATTCGGCGCTGCCGCTGTTCGAGCAGGCACGGCTCGGCACCCCCGGTACCTACGCCATGCTGGGCGACCCGGACGTCGAGGGCAGGCCGGACTGGTTGCTGCAGGTCGGCACCGAACTGCTGCCGTGGCTGGCCGATCACGTCGTCAACGGCGTCAAGATCATGCCGGGCGCGGCGTACCTGGATGCCGCGCTGAGCGCCACGGCCGCCCGACTGGGTGTCGAACGCGTTGCGCTGGAACAGGTTCGGTTCGTGGCCCCGCTGATCATGGCCGCGCCGGACGTGCCGCTGGTGGCGCTGACCGTCGAAGAGGCCAGCGGCCGCTTCCTGATCCGATCGCGCTCGGCGACGGGCACGGCCTGGACGGTGCACGCGTTCGGCCGCACGCTGACCGGCAGCCACAAGCCCACGAAGGTCACGGTCCCGGCATTGGACGTCGGTCTGGACGTCGACCCGCAGATGTTCTACAGCGGCCTGGCCGCGGCAGGGCTGCAGTACGGCCCGGCCTTCCGCCGCGTGACCTCCGTGCGCGTCGGCGCGGAGGCGGTGGTGGCCACCGTCGACGGCGCCATCGCCGCGGACTCCGGGCACCTCGCCCATCCCGCGGTCGTCGACGCCGCGATGCAGTCGGCGGCGCTGCTGTTCGCCGACGCCCGGATCGATGAGGGCACGCTGGTGCCGGTCGGTGTCGCGGCGGTGCGGCTGGTCGCACCGCTGCCCGAGCGGATCACCGTCGTCGCGCGCCGCGATCCCCGGGCCCGGCTGCGCGCCGACGTGGATCTGCTCGACGACGAACAGAACCTGGTCATGCGATTGAGCGGCTTGCAGATCGGTGCGCTGGCGCCGGGCCAGGATCCGCTGCACCGGATGGTCGACTTCTACTACGCCGAGACGCTGGAACAGCGCGATCCGCTCGATCCCGCCGCGCTGCCGCAGGATTCGGTGAGCACCGTGATCGTCGCGCTCGGCGGCGACTGCCGCCGTGCGGGCCAGCTGGCCGCCGCCATCCCGGGTTCCCGGCTCTACGTCGCCGGAGTGGCGGGTCGCGAACTCGCCTCCGATCTGGCCGCCACATTGGCGGCCGCCAAGGCCGAGGGCGCCGACCGGCTGCACGTCTGCGTGGTCGCGGGGGCTGTCGAGGACGATGTCGCCGATCTGTGGATGCTGGAGCGGATCGCGGTCGCACTCGACGAGTTCGTCCATCCGGAGGCCACCGACGAGGGGCCCAAGAGCGTCTTCGGCGAAGGCTGGTGTCATGCCACCCTGGTGACCGAGCGGGCGTTCGCGCTGCCGGACAGCCCGATCCCGCCGAACTCCAACCACGCCGCGCTGGCCGGTGCCCGCCGGGTGCTGCTCAACGAGCAATCGGCATTGCGCTGGCGGCTGATCGACGTGGAACCCGATACCGAGATGGCCGATCTGATCCGCGAATTGGCGGTTCCCGGCGCGTTCTGGACCGACAACCTCGACGAGGTCGTGCTGCGCGGCGGCAAGCGCTGGGTCCCACTGGTGACCAAGCCGCTGCAGGAGCGTCTCGACGCCCTGGACACCGCCGAACCGCTGGCCGATCCGGAGGCCAACTTCACGCTCGAAATGCCCCGGACCCGGCTGCTGTCGGCGTTGGCGTGGCGGCAGTGCCCGCGGCCCGAACCGGGACCGGGGCAGATCGAGGTGCGGATGAAGATCATCGGCCTCAACTACAAGGATCCGCTCAAGGTCATCGGCCTGCTCGGTGAGCGGGAACTCGCGCCGACCTATTTCGGCACCGTGCCCGGGATGGAGGGCGTCGGCGAGGTGGTGCGCGTGGGCGCGGACATCACCGATGTCGCGGTGGGCGAGTTGGTCGCCGTCGCCGCCAAGGGCATGATGCAGCGCTACGTCGTGGTCGACCGCCAGCTGGCGATTCCGCTGCCCGCCGACGCGGATCCCGGATATTGCACCAGCACCATCGCCTTCGGCACGGCCGAGTACGCGCTGCTGGACCTGGCGCGGCTGGAACCGGGCGAGACGGTGCTGATCCACGGCGCGGCGGGGGGTGTCGGCACGGCCGCGATCCAGGTCGCGAAGGATCGCGGGGCCCGCATCATCGGCACCGCGAGCACCGACGAGCGCCGTGCCCACGTGCTCGCCCTCGGCGCCGACCACGCGATCGACTCGCGTTCGCTGAACTTCGTCGACGACGTGCTGGAGCTGACCGGCGGCAAGGGCGTCGAGGTCGTGCTCAGCAGCGCGCCCGGAGAGATCCTGCGCCAGAATTTCAACGCGGTCGCGGAATTCGGGCGGATCGTCGAGGTCGGCAAGGCCGACATCTACACCGGCGGCCTGCTCGAGATGGCCAACTTCGACAAGAACCTGGCGTACTTCTCGATGGATCTCGACCGCTTGGTCGCCGTCGACGCACAGCGGCTGGCCCGCCTGTTGCAGCGGGTCTACGAGAAGGTGCTCGCGGGCACCTACCAGCCGCTGCCCTACAAACTGTTCGAGACCGACGAGGTGCCCAGGGCCTTCGAGGAAACCATCCGGTCGACCGGGCTCGCCCGGATCGCGCTGCGCATGGATTCGCCCACCCCGGCGGTGCGGCCGTACCTGGCCGGGATCGAGATCGACGGCACCGCTACCTATCTGGTCACCGGTGGGTTCGGTGGGTTCGGGATGGCCATCGGACGCTGGCTGGTATTGCGCGGGGCGCGGCGGCTGGTCCTGCTCGGCCGCGGCGGCGCGAGCACGGAGGAGGCGCGCCGTCAGCTCGAGGCGTGGCGCACTCTCGGCGTCGAGGTGGTCGAGGAGCTGGCCGACGTCACCGATCCGGATGCGGTCGCCGCGATCGTCGCGCGGTCGCACAGCGCCGAGCACCCGCTGCGCGGCGTGTTCCACGCGGCGGGTGCGGTGGCCGACAATCGACTGGCCGCGATGCGGTTCGAGGAGCTGGCGAAGGTGTACCGCCCGAAGGTGCACGGCGCGCGAGTTCTGCATCGAGCCGTGGCCGACGCCGGGATCCGGTTGGACATGTTCGTGCTGTGCTCCTCCGGCGGTTCGATGTACGGCATCTACGGCCAGTACAACTACTGCGCGGCCAACGTGGCGGTGGAGTCGCTGGCCGAGGAATGGTCCCGGGCGGGCGAGCGGGCGCTGTGCGTCGGCTGGGGTCACCTGTCGGGCGCGACCGGCGGCATGGCCGCCGACGAGACGGCGCTGAAGTACCTCGATCTGGTGGGCTTCGACCCGATCGACATGGCCGACGCCACCGCCTATCTCGAGCAGACGCTGCGCTTGGGTGTGGCGCGCGCGGCGATCATCCCGACCGACTGGGCCAAACTGACCGGCACCTTCCCGCAGCTGACCCGCACCGGCCGCACGATCGCGCTCGCGCAGGCCTCCGCCAAGGACACCTCCGAACTGGCCCGCCTGCGAGCCGAGGTGGCCGCGATCGAGGAGAGCAAGCGCGGGGCCTTCGTCGCCCGCAAGATGGCCGAGGAGCTCGCCGTCGTGATGGGTGTGCCGGTCGACTCCATCGACATGACCGTTCCGGTGCCCGAACTCGGCTTGGACTCGTTGATGGCGGTGGAACTCGGTGCGCGGGTCACCAAGACCCTCGGCATCGACCTGATGTCGCTGCAGATGGGCCGCTCGTTCAGTCTGGAGCAGGCCGGCCCGAAGGTGGCCGAGCTGATCCTGGCGGCGGATTCCGGTCAGTCGCAGGCGGTTCCCGAGCCGACCTCGCCGACGGCCGAGCCTGCGCCCGCGAACGGCGCCGCGGCCGAACCGGCTCTGGCGCTGGCGGCGGCCGAGGCCAGGCCGTGAGCGACCGCCGTCATCGAAACGAGGTATCACCGTGGTCCGTTTCGGGCTGATCGATGAATGGGAGCCGGGGCCGGGACGCCTGATCAGCTGGGTGGCGTCACCGGAGTCGGTGGCGCGCGCCCGGCGGGCGCCGGTGCACCCGGCCCCGCCCTCACATCAGCAGGAACAGTATCTCCGGCTCGCCGATCGGCACGCCGCGGCGGACTTCCGGTACTCGGGTCTGTGCCTGGTGACCGCGGAGATCCCGACCGGCAACCTCGATCTGGACGCGATGACGCGGGCGGTCAACGCGTTCCTCCTGCGTCACGACACCTTCCGGACCTGGTTCCGGGTCGACGCCACTGGCGCGATCGAGCGTCACCTCGTGCCCGCGGAGGACGTCGATTTCGTGCCGGTCGACTACGGCCGCGTCGACGAGGCCAGGGCCATCCGCGACCATGTCCAGAAGACGACGCCGGGGCCGTTCGACTGGGACTGCTTCACTTTCGGGGCGATCGAACGCGAGGATTCGACCACGGTCTACCTCGCGGTCGATCACCTGCACACCGACGGATTCGGCCAGTATCTGTCCGGATTCGACCTCGCGCTGCTGTATCTGCGGGAGGTGTGGGAAGACGTCGGCATGCTCGCCCCCGCCGCCAGCTACCTCGACTACTGCACCGCCGAACGGGAGTACACCGGCCGCATGACGCTCGCCTCGCCGGGCGTGCGGAAGTGGCTCGAGCTCATCCGCGGGAACGACGGCGAACTGCCGTCCTTCCCATTGGATCTGGGCAGACGCACCGACGTGTACAACCGCAGCGCGCACCGCACCGTCACCCTGTTCGACGAGCACACCGCGCTGCGTTTCGAGCGGGCCTGCCGTGCCGGCGGAGCGGAGTTCGTGGGTGGCATCTTCGCCGCGGCGGCGCTGACCGAGCGCGAGCTCATCGACAGCGACTACTACTTCGGCATGACGCCCGTCAGCACCCGCAGCACCGCCGCGGAACGCGCGTCGGTCGGCTGGTACGTCACGCTGCTGCCGGTGGCCTTTCCGATCGGCCCCACGACCACCTTCGCCCGAGCGGCGTCGCTGGCGCAGCGCGCCTACGAGAACGGGCTGCGCCTGGCCCCGACCTCGTTCCAGCGCGTGGTGGAACTGCTGCCCGCCGACTCCGATCTCGACCTGGAGCCGGGCTGGTCCACGCCGATGATCTCGTACGTGGACGCAAGGGAGCTGCTCGGCAACGAGGTCTTCGACCTGGCGTCGTGCGGGCTGTACGCCAATCGGGCCGCGTCCGAGCAGGTGCTGATCTGGATCAACCGGCTCGCGTCGGAGACCACGCTGAGCGTCATCTACCCGGACACGCCGGTGGCGCACGACTCCGTCGAACGCTACGTGGCCACGCTGGCAGCGGTGTTCGCGGCGGCGGCCGAGGCCACACAGTAGAGGAGGATTGGTGGACACCGCTTTTCGTGACCCGGGGATCCCGGACGGAGAGAAGTCCGTCTACACCGTCACCATCGCCGATCGGCCACCGAAGATCGACCTGGTCAGCGTGGTCGCCCACGACGGCGACGGTTACCGCTCGACGCTCGAGGCAAGCCTGGGGCACGGGACTTTCGCCATGACCATCGAGCAGCGGTTCCAGCGCTGCGGGGACCGGCTGCGGGCCGAGCGCTACCGCGCCGAGACACGCTCGGGCACCACGGTGGTCTCTCGCGAGGAGGCCGACTTCCTCGGCACCGTCCACCTCCAATTCGGCGGTGGGATAGCGCCTTTCCCGGCCAACGTGATGCCGCTGGCCGGTGGCCTGACGCTGCTGCGCGGCCTGGACTTCGCCGAGGGCGCCGAGGAGTGCGTCGACCTGTGGCTGGCCTTCTCGGTGCACTTCCCGCTCGGGGCCAAGGTGGAGCAGCGCACCGTCGTCGACGTTCCGGCCGGGCGCATCAGCAGCTGGCAGGTCCGGCTGCGGCCGCGGTTGTCCGGACTGAACATCATGGTGGAGAAGGTGATCGGCGGATTCCTACCACCCGCGGTGGCGCACTTCGACACGGCTGCGCCGCATCGGCTGGTCCGGCTCAGCTTCCCGACCGGGCCGATGCCATGGGATCCGCGTGGGGTGATGGAACTGGTCGCTTAGGTTGTCGCGTCGAGCGGAACGCACGGTCGGCCGAAGCGGGTAGGGAGCCGCACAGCTCGCGTCCACGTCGCCCGGGCGGCTCGGACAGCTGATCTGGGTGCCAGGCCAACCGAAGCTGATGCTGTGGCCTTCGAGGTGCAATACCGGGCACCCCGGCCGCCTCCGGCGCCACCGTTGGTGACGATGCCGGGCGATGCGCGGCTGTGCGGCCCGGTGAGTCCGAAGGTCGCTGTCCATCGCGTCAGCGTGTGGTCGCCGTGCGCTCCCGGATCCGGTCGACGGTGGCCGGGACGACGCGTCGGCGGCGTGGTGACCACCAGTTGGCCGGGCCCATCAGCTGCACCAGCGCGGGGACCAGAAGCATGCGGACGAGGGTGGCGTCCACCACGAGCGCGATGATCATGCCCAGGCCGAGGAAGCGCATGGGCGTCAGCGGCGACAAGGTGAACGCGCCGGTGACGATCACCAGAAGAGTGGCGGCGGCGGTGATCACCCGGGCGGTCTTGACCGTGCCCGCGCGCACCGACGCGGCGGTGTCGGCGCCCGCGTCGTGCGCTTCGACCATGCGCGACAGCAGGAACACCTCGTAGTCGGTGGACAGGCCGAAGACCACCGCGATGATCAGCACCAGCATGCCCGCGGTGATGGGTCCGGTGCTCACACCGAGCAGGCCGGACAGATGCCCGCCGCAGAAGATCCAGGTGAGCACGCCGAACGTGGCGGCCAAGCTGAGGAATGCCAGGCCGACGGCCTTGAGCGGCAGCACGATCGAGCGGAACGCCACGGTCAGCAGCACCATCGTCGCGCCGACCATGACGAGGATCATCCACGGCATCCCGGCGACGATCGAGCGCACGCTGTCCACGGTGGCCGCGGTGTCGCCGCCGATCCACAGCACGGTGCCGTCCGGCGGAGTCAGCTCGCGCATGCCGCGTACCGAGGCGCTCGCCGCTTCGGTGCGGTCGGTGTCGCGCAGGAACGCGTGGAAGACGACGAAGTCCTCGGCGCGACCCACCTGGACGACCTGCCGGACGCCGTCGACCGTGCCCAGCGCCGTCGCGGCCGCGTCCACCGCGGCCGACTGCGGCGGCCCGTCCGAGCCGTGCAGCACGGCGGTGACGCCGCTGCCTGCCGCGGGGAACTGCGCGGTGAGCTCTTCGATGGTGACGCGCATGGGGTTGTCCGGGGGCAAGGCGTGGTGGTCGATGTCGCCCAGCCGCAGCCCGGCCAGCGGCGCCGCGAAGACCAGCAGGACGGCGCCGACGACCACGGTCACCAACCCCGGCCGCCGCAGCACGCGATCGACCAGGCCGCCCCAGAACCGGTCGGTGCGATCGATCGCGCGCGCGGTCCCGATGCGCGCGCCGAACAACGCGAGCAGTGCGGGCAGCACGGTGAGCGAGAGGCCTGCGGCCAGCGCGACCGCCGTGATCGCGCCGATGCCGAGCGAGCGCAGCACCGCCTGCGGGAAGACGAACGTCCCCGCGAACGCGCAGACCAGCAGCAGTGCGGAGAACGCGATGGTGCGCCCGGCGGTCGCGTAGGTGCGGCTGATCGCGGAGCGTACGTCGTGCCCGCCGGCGACCTCCTCGCGGAATCGGGTGACCAGGAACAACCCGTAGTCGATGGCCATCCCGAGGCCGAGCAGGGACGCGATGTTCATCGCGAACGTGCTCACCTCGGTCAGCTCGGCGAGCACACGGATGGCGCCCAGCGCGCCGAGCACGGTGAGGCCGCCGACCACGACCGGGAACGACGCGGCGATCAGACCGCCGAACACCAGCACCAGGATGAGCAGCGTCAGCGGCAGCGAGAGCCCTTCCGCCCGCACCAGATCGTGCTGGGACTGCGCGTTGATCTCCGTGGAGACCGCGCTGTAGCCGGACAGGTCCGTGGGCACACCCGGAACACGAAGCAGCGGTTCGATGTCCGGATACGCGGCGACGCGCCGGTTGGCGTCACCGGCGAGATAGACCACGGCCAGGGCGTGCCGGTTGTCGGCCGAGCGCAGGAATCGCTTGCGCGCGAACCCGGCGTTCCAGTAGGTCTCGATCGGCCGTTGCAGCATCGCCGGATCGATCCGCGCCAGCGCTTCCTGTACGCGGGGGCCGAGGTCGTCGAGCGCCTGCCCCTCCGGCGCGGTGTACCGCACGACCACGTCGGGATTCTGCGGGCCGAAATGGTCGCTCACGAGCTGATCCACGCGCGCGGACTCGCTGCCGGGATCGATGAACCCGGCAGCCGTGACCTTGTCCGACGCTCCGATGCCCAGTAGACCGGACAGCAGCATCACCCCGGTCACCAGCGCCAGCACCATCCGCGGCCGGGCGAGGACGACCCGGGCGAGGCCGGTCATCCGACGGCCGCCCGGTGCGGCGCGAGTTCGGCTTCGAGCCGCGCGGTGATCTTGTCCAGCAGCGCCTCCAGCCGGGGCTCGATGCCCGCGCCGTTACGGCAGGAGACGGTCAGCTCCAGCTTCCCGCGCGACTCGACCATGGCGAACAGCAGCGGCATCGCGCCGCTGTGCTGCGGCAGCACCCGCATGGTCGTCGGCGTCCAGCCGGGCACGGCCATCTCAGCGAGATCGAAGGCGCCCAGATGAGAGACGGTGGCCGAGACCATGTTGCGGTTCAGCCGGGCCCCGAGCCAGCTGGCGCCGTGCAGCACGGCGCGGACGACGGCGTCCGGGAACTGCGACAGCTTGCCGTTGTCGAGCTCGTTCAGTTCCCGCTTCTCCCGCAGGCCGGTGCGCATCCGCTCCCGGACCGTCTCCCAGTCTTCGCCGGGCGCCACGTCGAGAAACAGGGGCAGCGCCAGGTTCGCGGTAGAGCGCAGGCCGGGACCGTGCCTGCGCAGGTCGACCGGAATCATGAAGCGGGAGCGCGTATCCGACTCCGCGGCCAGCACCGCGGCCACCCGCGCGACGATGCCCTTGCCGGTCGCCTCGATCGTGCGGTGGCGCAGCAGCCAGCGCGGGGCCGCCGGATCCTGGCGGCCGCGGCCGGTCGGCGCCGCGAACGTCGGCAGGACCAGGGTCGGTTTCCCCGCGGCGCCGACGCGCGCGACCAGTTCGGCGTCGGCGACCGGGTCGGGCGCACCGAGTGGCGTTCGTCCGCGCAGGGCGCGGAACACATCGTCCACCCACATTCGCAGGCCCATGCCGTCCATCACGCCGTGGAAGGCGCGGAACAGCACGGTGGTCTGCGCACCGGTCAGCAGCAGGACCTCGGTGGTGCGATCCGGCGTGGGACCGATCGGGCTGTTGAGCACCGCGTCCTGCTCCAGTGCGGCGTAGTTCAGCGTCCAGCCCGGCACGACGCGCACCGTGGCGGCCAGACCGCTGTCCACCCAGTCGCGCCCGTCGCGCACCAGGCGGGACCCTGGGCAGGCCGCCGAGGCGGCGTCGACGGCGGCTTGCAGCGCCGCCGGGTCCAGGCTGCCGTCGCCGTGGACGGCGAGGTGCATCACGAACGGCGGGGTCACCCGCCGCGTGGCGAAATAGAGGCGTTCGGTGGGCGTGATCTTCCGGCGGAAGACAGGGGCGTTGCTCATGCTGGTCTCCGGTACCGATGAGGTGCTCAGCGCAGATCGCGGGTGAGTTCGACAGCGCCGCCCTGGCTGTCCAGCCAGGCGAGGAAGGCGGTCAGTCCGCTGTCGCGATCGACGACCGGCCGATAGCCGAAATCGCGTGCGGCGGCGCTGGTGTCGTAGGTGGCGCTGCGGGTCAGCAGAGCGACGGCGTAGCGCGACAGCGGCGGCGACCAGCGCGTCGCGACGGCCGGGACCCGCCAGATCGTCTCGATGACGCGCACCGCCGCGTCGATCACCTTGGGGTTGGGTTTCCTGGTCGGCGGCCGGTATCCCAGCCGGACCGCCACCTGGCCGAGAAATCCCCAGACGTCGGTCTTCTCGGCGTCCGCGATGAAATACGCCTTACCGCCCACCGCGTCCGACGCGGCCGCCAGCACACAGGCCTCGACGATGTTGTCGACGTGGCACAGCGAGGCGTACACGGTGCGGCCGAACGACAGGTCCGGCAGCGTTCCCGCGCCGGCCCGGCCGAGCATCCGCACGATGGGACCGGAGCGGTCGCCCGCGCCCCAGATCGCGCGGGGGCGCAGCGCGCAGGTGCGGAAGCCGTCGGTGTCGGCGGCCAGGACCGCCCGCTCGGCCGCGGCTTTGGTCTCCGAGTACAGGTTCAGGTAGCGCCGGGGATACGGCACCGATTCGTCGACGTCGAGCTGGTCGCCGCCGTAGTAGTCCATCAGCGCGCTCGGGCTGGAGATGAACACGAACCGCGAGGCCCCGCCGCGCCGGGCGGCTTCGAGCAGCCGTTCGGTGGCGCGGACGTTCTCGTTCCAGAATTGTTCGCGGGTGCCGCGCTCGTCCACGCGGGCCGCGCTGTGGAAGATGATGTCGACCCCGCGGGTGGCTCGCTCGAGCGAGGCGGGATCGGTCAGATCGCCGTAGACCAGCTGGATCTTGTCGAGGTCCGAGCCGAGATCGGCCAGATTGCTGCTGCGGCGCACCAGAATCGACACATCGTGCTCGCCGTCGCGTACCAGCCTGCGCACCAGCGCGCCGCCGAGAAATCCGGACGCGCCGGTCACCAGAACTTTGCTCATTGTCCTTCCTCCTTGCCGGGCCGGGTCCGCCACCAGGTCAGGCCGAAAATCTGCGTCAGGACCGCCGTCTCCAGCCGGCCACGGCCGGATCCTTCGGCGGCGCGCAGGGCCGCCGGGATCTGGGCCGCGTGCACGACGACGCTGAGGAACGCGTCGATCCACCAGACGGTGCGCAGGATCCGGCTGTGCGGGATACGGCCGGTCGCCGCGGCGAGCGCGCCGCAGGCCAGATAGAGCCAGCCCAGGACGGGAACCGCCCGCAGTACAGTCGTTTTCATCGTCGGTTGTCCGTTCGAAGCCGTTCGGCCGCCCACACCGTGAGCTGTTCGCGGCCGATCTTGGCGTTGTGCCGGATGTCCACCGGGAACGCCGGGTGGACCAGGAAGTCGGTGATCGTCCGGGTGAGGTCGAATCGCGCCGTGTGGGCGCGCAACGTCACCTCGACGACCTCGGCGTCCGCGCCGGGCTTCAGTTCGACGCACAGCACCGGCCGTTGCGATCCCCGCGTCCCGATGCCCACCAGCGCCGTGCGCGCCACGCCCGCGACGGTGTTGCAGATCTGCTCGACCTGGACGGTGAACATCGGTCCGTGCGCCGTGACCACCCGCTGGCTCTTGCGTCCGCAGAACCAGATCCGCCCGTGCTCGTCGATCCACGCGAGATCGCCGGTGCGGTGCCAGATCCGGTCGCCGTCGACGATCTTGCCCAGCGCGTTCGCCTGCGGCGGCCAGTAGTACCCGGGGCTGACGTTCGGCCCCGCGACCACCAGTTCGCCGATGCCGCGCGTATCCACCAGCCCGCCCGCGAGTTCTTCGGCCCGCGCCCACGTCGGGATGGCGTCGTCGGTGATGGCGACGATACGGGCCTGCACTCGGTGGGAGGGCCTGCCGAGACAGGTTCCCGCGCCGCGATGCGCCCGTTCGACCAATCCATCCAGCAGTTCCCTGGACTCGATGGTGGACATCGGCAGCGCCTCGGTGGATCCGTAGCCCGCGACGACCTTCGCGTCCGCACCGAGCACTTCACGCAGTCCGGCGATGCACCAGTCCGGCACCGGAGCACCACCGGAATAGACGCTGTCGAGCGAGTCCAGCGCGGCCGGGCGGACGCGCAGATGCTCGAGCAGTGGAATCAGCACGGCGGGGGAGGCGAACATGGTCCGCACGCCGAACCGCTGGATCGCGTCGACCACGTGCGTGGGATCGGTCGCCCCGACCTTGCTCGGAATCAGCGGCGGCAGCACGCAGCGCGAGCCGAGCAGCAGATCCAGCACGCCGACCAGCGGCAGAGTGATCAACGAGACCTCCGGCGCCACCTCACCCCGCGCCACGTGCACCTGCTCCACCATCGCCGCCAAGTTGCCGTGCGTCAGCCGCACGGCCTTGGCCGGCCCGGTGCTGCCGGTGGTGAACGCGATGAACAACAGATCGTCCTCGGTGACCGGTCGGCCCGAGGGGATCGGGCCGGTGGGCGTGCGGCCCCACTCCCGCAGCGACTCGCCGCGCCAGAACCAGCGCCTGCCGACCGTGACCGCGGTGCGCACGGTGCGGAAGCCCCGCTGGAACAGCACCCGCAGCGCGTGCGCCTGCGGGATGCCGATGAACGCCTCGGCGTCCACGGCGCGCAGGCAGCGCAACATCTTTCGCACGCCCATGCCGGGGTCGATCACCACGGCCACCGCGCCGAGCTTCAGCAGCCCGAACATGATCGCGTACAGTTCGGGACTCGGCAGCACCAGCACGATGGTGCGCGTCCCGGTGCCCACTCCCGACGCGGCGAGCCGCTGGGCGATCGTGTCCGACCACGCGTCCAATTCGCGATAGGTCAGCTGCCGGTAGGCCGGCAGGCCATCGGGGCCGACCCCGTCCGCGTAGCGCACGGCCACCCGGGTGGGGTCGGTGCGGACGACCGCACGGAACCGATCGATGGCCTGCCAGGATGTTCCCGTTGTCACGCAGGCGCCCCGGCGAGCACGGGCAACCGGTAGAGCACCGCCGCCGCCGAAGGACCGGCGCCCGCCGCGACGAACAGCACTTGTCGGAACTCGGCGAAGGCATCGTCGGCGAGCGCCAGATCGTAGGCGGCGGTGAGCGCCGCGGTGTGCGGGTCGCCGTCGCGCAGATCCGGGACGCGGACCGAACCCTGGTCGATGCCGAGCGCGGCGGCCAGCCGCCCCGGGAACTGCGGGCTCGGCGTCGACGCGATCAGCGCGATCTCGTCCAGCGAGCCGTGGTCGGACTCGGCGAGCGCTCGGCGCGCCGCGTCCACGGCCACCTCGAGCAGACGGTCCTGGAAGCCGGGTTCCCGCTCCACGGTCATCGCGCCGCGGCCCGTCTTGCCCATGGTGGAGACGTCGACGTATGCCTCGACGGCGGGTGTGCCCTCGCCGGCGACGGTGTGCACGGAGCCGAAGCCGGTGGGCTCGTCGGTGTGCTCCAGCAGCAGCGCCGCGCCGCAGGTGGCATACGGGAATTCGGCGTCGCCGACGGAGCGCAGCAGCGACGGATGGGTGTCACCGGAGACGATGAGCACGTGTTCGGCGCTACCGGTCGCCAGGACCGACGTGGCCACCTGGACCGCGTTGAGCACGCTGACCGCCCCGTTCAACAGATCGAACGAGAAGGTGCGCGGGTCGTCCTTCGCGTATTCGAGGCCGATGCCCGCCGCTTTCTGGATCAGCGCGGACACCGCCGGTTCGACGGTGTTCGAATCCCGGAAGATGCCCGCGTTGATCAGCAGGCCGACCTGCTCGGGCCGGATCCCGGCACGTTCGAGGCTGCGCTTGGCCGCGCGGGCGCTGTGCTCGACGATGCTGTTGGTGTCGCCGCCCCGGCTGATGCCGGTGGACTTGATGCGGACGCTCATGACCGACCTCAGACCTTCAGAGACGAGATGGTGGTGGACAGGAACCCGGTGACGATGCCGGAGGCCGCGGGCACCAGCAGCAACTTCGAGCCCGCGGGGATGTTCTGCTCGCCGAGCTGATCGTGCAGCACAATGAAATGCGAAGTGGTGGAAGTGTTTCCGTACTTCTCGATGACCCGCAGGTCCGGCGGCATCGGGCTGCCGAACTCGCGCTCGGCGATCGCGTTCATCCACGGGATCGCGGCGGCGCCGAACTGATGGTGGATGACGTAGTCGAACTGCTCGTCGGCGAAGGTCTTGCCCTGCGCCTCGAGGAGTTTCCGCTGGGTGTTGGTCCCGAGCAGGAAGCGGTCCTCGTTGTGCATCTTGCGGTTGTCGGTGTACATCGCGATGCCCTGTGTCTTACTGCTGGGCATGCCCAGGCACAGCTGCGCGTATTCCGCGGCGGTCATCATCTCGATGTAGTGGATCACGTCGTTTTCATCGACCGCCTGATCCAGCACGATCGCGCATCCGGAATCGCCGACAGTCAGCGAGGCGAATTGCGGATCGTATTTTTGGGAAATCTCGGCGACCGCTGTCTCGGCGATCGGAGTAATGGCCTCGCCGCTGACCACGAGGCCGTTTCGAACGGCGCCGGACCGGATCATACGATCTAGGATGTAGGTTCCGGTGAGCATTCCGGCGCAGGCATTGGCGATATCGAACGTAATGGCGTTCTTGGCACCGATAAGACGGCTTATCGATCCGGCGAACGACGGCTCCAGGTACATCCTGGTCGCATGCTTGCTGCGCGTGATGGAGGCGGATATGACCACGTCGATATCCTCTGGCGCATACCGTGACCTGGAGAGACAATCCTCGACCGCCTTGGTGGCGAGGATGAAGGAATCCTCGTGACTTTCCGGCCTGGTGTCGCGTACCCGGCGCTCACGGACGCCGGTGATTTTCTCCAGATCGAACGAAGGCGGCTCTTTCAGCCCGGAAAGCAATTCCGCGGTGGTGACAACTTTTGAAGGCAGATAGGCGCCGATGGATTCGAAGCGAGAATGGGGAGACACGAGCGCTCCTGAAATCGTGGAGATATACGGTTCCGGATCGACTCTGATCGTCGGTGCAATGAACACTACCCGACAGTAACAACAAATGGCTATATCCCCTCCGAAGGCTCCGTCTGAGACGGAAATCACTGACGGAGGTACCTGTTTCGTGAGGTATCACTAACTGGTGACCGGCTGGCTATGGCGTTCGCAGTATTGCGATGTGATCTGCCGTTTCGGCCTGTCGGGGCATTTCGTCTTCGCGGCCCGGTGCGGCGCCGCGGGTGTGGGAAGGCGTTGCTCCGATCGGGGCAATCGATCGGTTATTGCCGAATGGTGGTTCTTTCTGAGTGCCCGGCGGGATGACTCTCTCGCCGGGTGTGAGTGAGTTCACTGTGTACGGGGAGTCGTACCGGTGCCGAGCGCCGCGCCGTCGGCTGGTCGGACGGAGGCTGAACGATGTTGTGACAGAACGTGGGTCATCGGAAGGCGTGCTTCGGCATCCCGTCGGCCGGGTACGGCGTCAGGCTTCGGTGATCAGCGACGAGCGCGCCGTGGCGATCCGCTCGATGACATCGGCGGCGTGCGCGTCGAAACGCGCTCGGGAGACCGGGATTTCGCCGTCGAGCCACGGGCGGTAAAGATAGGCGAGCGCGCCGAAGATGGCGCTGGCGTTGAGCGCGTAGTCGTGCTCGTCGGGCACCGGCTCGGTGTAGTCGCCCGCGCTGATGGTCAGGGCGATGGGCGCGGTGAACAAGCCGATGAGTTCGTTGGCGCGCGGCATCAGCACCGGGGTGGCCTGGGATTCGATGAACATGATGCGGCCGCGGCGGCGGTCCGCCAGCAGGTAGTCGGTGAAGACGCCGACCATGTGGCGGAACATCGCGTCGCGTTCGATGGGCGCGTTGGGCAGCTCGTCGAGCAACCGGTCGCGCGCGCCGAGGACGACGGTGTCCAGCACGGTCGTCAGCAGCGCGTCCAGGTTGGCGAAACTCTCGTAGAAATAACGCTCGGTGAGCCCGGCCTGCCTGCAGACGCCGCGCATGGACGTCTCGGCCGCGCCGACGGTCGCCATCAGCTCCGTGCACGCCTCGATCAGCTGTTCCCGGCGTGCGGCGACGCGGTCGGCGGGGGACTGCCCGCGCCAGCGGCGCATGCCGGGAATCGACCCGTCGCCTTCGTCCATGGCGTCATCCTCTCATAGCGCCCGAATTGACATCATGTGATGTTGACAGCATCTGATGTCACCAATACATTGCGAAGACGCCGATCGATCACGAGGGGTGCGAGATGGGTTCTGCCGTATATGCCGACCAGACACACGCCATCAACGCGCGGGCCGTGGAATTCGATTTCGCCACGGTGCCGATGCACTACATCCCCGGCGAGCCGATGGCCACCCACATCATCAACGTGATGCACCTGGTGCTGCCCGAGGGTGAGCGCGCGATGGCGCAGGCCCTGGCCGAGGCGCTCCCCCTGATCGACGACGAGCGGTTACGCGAGGAGGTCCGCGGCTTCATCGGCCAGGAATCCATGCATGCCAGTTCACACGAGAAGGCTCGCGAGCAGTTGGAGCGGCTCGGCCTGGAGGTCGGCCCCATGGTCGACCGTGTCACCTGGCTTGTCGACCGGATCCTCGGCGACCACGGACTCACCGGCCGGGCCAAACGCGAGTGGCTGTGCGAGCGGCTGGCGTTGTTCGCCGGCATGGAGCACTACACCGCGGTCATCGGCGAGTGGCTGCTGACCAACGACAAGCTCGAAGCCAAGGGCATGCATCCCGCGATGCTCGACCTGATCCGCTGGCACGGCGCCGAGGAGGTCGAGCATCGCAGCGTCGTCTACGACGCCTACATGCACGTCGACGGCGGATACGCGCGCAAGGCGCGCCAAGCGCTGGTGGCGAGCGCGGGACTGCTGGTCCTGTTCGTCATCTCCGGCGGTTACCTCTTCCACAAGGACCCGTCGAAGCACAAAGGCCGATTCTGGCCGCTGCAACTGGCCGGCGCGTCGGTGCGCGGTGTGGTGCCCAGCTTCACGACGTTCTTCACCGAGATCCCGCGATACCTGCGGCCGGGCTTCCATCCCTCGCAACTGGGCCCGATGGACAACGCGCTGCGTTACCTCGCGCAGTCGCCCGCGGCACGGGCGGCGGGCGCGTGACCGCCGTCGGGGAACGGTTCCAGCCCGGCGGCGCGCTGCGGCTGATCGGCTCGGCGGCCGACGCCTACAAACGCCTGTTCGCCGCGAGCGACGCCGCCCCATTGCTCTCGCGGCCCAGTCCGGTCCGTCGCACCGGCTACGAATTCGAGGTCACGGTCGATCGGATCGGCTACGAGGCCGACGATGTGCTGAGCTTGTGGCTGCGCCACCCGGATGGCGGTCCGCTACCCGCGTGGACGCCGGGCGCGCACCTGGACGTCGTCCTGCCCTCCGGTCGGCAGCGGCAGTACTCGCTCACCAACGACCCCGCCGACCGCGGGTTCTACCGCATCGCGGTGCGCCTCATCGCCGACGGCGAGGGCGGCTCCGTGGAGATCCACCGGGACCTGCGGGTCGGTGACCGGCTGGTCGTGCGCGGTCCGCGCAACGCCTTCCCGTTCGTCGAGGCGCCGTGCTACCTGTTCGTCGCGGGTGGCATCGGCATCACCCCGATCCTGCCGATGGTCGCCGCGGCCGAGCGCGCGGGCGTGCCCTGGCGGTTGATGTACCTGGGCCGGGCCAGATCGCGCATGCCGTTCCTGTACGACCTGGCCCGCTACACCGGTGGCGACGTCGTGGTTCGCCCCGACGACGAGTTCGGCGTACCCGACGCGCGGATGATCTTCGAGCAGACCCCGCCCGGCGCCGCGGTATACGTTTGCGGGCCGCCGCCGCTGGCCGAGGCCGCGCGTGCGGTGCTCGCCCTGCACGATCCGACGGCCTCGCTGCACACCGAGCGCTTCTCGCCGCTGCCGGTGCGAGACGGGGAACCGTTCCGGATCCGTTTGCATCGCAGCGGTTTCGACGTGGAGGTCGCCGCCGACGAGTCCGCGCTCAGCGCGATCCGCCGGGTGCTGCCCGGCGTCGCCTACTCCTGTCAGCAGGGCTTCTGCGGTACCTGTAAGACGCGGGTGCTCGCGGGGGCGGTGGAACACCGCGACCGGTCGCTGCTCGAGTCCGAGCGCGCGGAGGCGATGTTGACCTGCGTCTCCCGGGCGCGCGACGGCGAGCTCGAACTGGATCTGTGAACTCGGCGGGCAACGGCGCCCGCGGGTGGGAGGAAGACATGGCAGTGGCTGCGAACCCGGAACATGTCCCGATCGCGGTGATCGGGGCCGGGATTGCCGGGATCGGCCTGGCGGTCGCGCTGCGCGAAGCGGGCATCGAGGATTTCGTGCTTCTCGAGCGGGCGGACGATCTCGGCGGCACCTGGCGGGCGAACACTTATCCGGGGTGCGCCTGCGACGTGCCCTCGCACCTGTATTCGTACTCCTTCGCGCCCAACCCGAACTGGTCGCGCACCTACGGCACGCAGCCGGAGATCCTCGCCTACCTCCGGTCGGTCGCGACGCGCCACGACGTGGTGCGGCACATGCGATTCGGCGTCGAACTGCACGAGGCGCGCTGGGACGACGCGGCCACGCTGTGGCGGCTGCGCACCGGCCGTGGTGACCTGACCGCGGATGTGCTGGTCTCCGCCGTGGGCCCGTTCAGCGAGGCTCGGATTCCGCGGCTGCCGGGTGCGGAGACCTTCGAGGGGACGCAATTCCATTCGCTGCACTGGGAGCACGAGCACGATCTCACCGGCGAGCGCGTCGCGGTGATCGGCACGGGCGCCTCCGCCGTGCAGTTCATCCCCGAGATCCAGCCGATCGTGGGCGCGCTGACCGTATTTCAGCGTTCGGCGCCGTGGATCGTGTCGCGGCTGGATCGGCCCACGCTGCCCGCGGAGCGCGCGCTGCTGCGCCGGGTGCCCGCGCTCGGCAAGGCCATCCGTGGCCTGTACTACACCGGCATCGAAGGGTTCGGCCTGGTCGGCTTCGTGGACAAGCGATTCCGGCATCCGTACGAGGCGCTGGGCAGATTGCAGCTGCTGCGCCAGGTCCGTGATCCGGAGCTGCGCCGCAAACTCACCCCGGATTACGTGATCGGCTGCAAGCGGGCGATCTTCTCCGACGCCTACTATCCGGCGCTGACCCGACCGAACGTCGAGGTGGTGACCGCCGGCATCCGGGAAATCCGCGCCCGCTCGATCGTCACGGCCGACGGTGCGGAGCATCCCGTGGACACGATCATCTGGGGCACCGGATTCGGCGTTCCGCCTGCCGTTTTCGACCGCGTGTACGGGATCGGCGGCCGGTCGATCGGCGACGTGTACCGGCAGCGGCCGAGCAGTTACCTCGGCGCGGCCATGGCGGGCTTCCCGAACTTCTTCTGCACCCTGGGGCCGTTCGGAGCGGCGGGCAATCAGTCCGCCATCTATATGATCGAGGCGCAGGTGCGCTATATCGTCGATGCCGTGACCACCATGCGTGCGCAGAACATCCAGCGGATCGATGTGCGCGAGGAGGCGCAGCGAGCCTTCCTCGACGAGGTGACCGAACGCAGCCGCGACACCGCCTGGCTGACCGGCGGGTGCCGCAGCTATTACCAGACCGCCGACGGCGGCAACGCGGGTCTGTACCCGAACTGGAGTTTCGAATACCGCCGTCGGACAAGCCGTTTCGACCCGGAGTCCTACCGGCTGCGGGCCGGGTGAGCGCCGTGGTCGCCGACCTGCTGCGGCAGTTGCTGTCCCCGCCTGCCGAGAGCCACCTGGACGTCCGTGACCGCGTGGTCGTGATCACCGGCGCGGGCACCGGCATCGGCCGGGCGCTGGCCGAGAAACTCTACGCCTCCGGCGCTTCGGTGGCGCTCATCGACATCGACGAGGCCGCCGCCGCGGCCGTCGGACGCTCGATGGGGGAGCGTGCGCTGGTGGTGCGCGCGGACGTCTCCGATCGAATCGGCATGCGCGAAGCCATCTCCCGCGTGCGCGAACGTTTCGGGCGGATCGATGTCGTCGTGGCCAATGCGGGCGTGGTGCCCGAGCCCGCGACCATCCGGACGATGAACCCCGGGGACTTCGACCGGGTCATCGGCATCAACGTGACCGGCGTGTTCAACACCGTGCACCCGGCGCTGGACGACATCGTCGCCGCGAAAGGGCACGTCGTCGTGGTCTCCTCCGCGGCGGCGTTCGCGCCGGGCATGGCCGGTTCGCCGTACATGGTGAGCAAGGCCGCCGTCGAGCAATTCGGGCGGGCGTTGCGGGTGGAGCTGGCCGCGGTCGGCGCGACCGCGGGCGTGGCGTACTTCGGCATCGTCGACACCGCGATGACCCACGGCACACTCGACGAGGACGAGCTGGGCGCCGACCTGGGCGCGTTGCTGCCCTGGCCGCTCAACCTGCGCATCACCGTGCGCGACGCGGCGGAGTCCATCGCCGACGGCATCGCCCGCCGCGCGGCGCGCACCATCGCGCCGCCGCAATGGGAGCCCTACGCGTTGTTCCGCGGCGTCGTCAACGTGGTGCTGGACAGCAGGCTCGCGCGGGACCCGCGCGTGCACGACCTGATCCACCGGGTCGAACAGCGGGTCCGCGACAGGCATCCCGGCACGCCCGTACCGCGCTGACGCGCGCGGCCCGGCTCACGGCTCGGCGGGAAAGATCGTGGGCAGCGTCAACGCGTACTCCACGTCCACCCTCGTGCCGAGCGTCGTGAGCAGCACCCGGATCATGGTCAGACGTGCCGCGGCGACGGTGTCCGCGTCCGGTTCGGCTCCGGGGGCGGTGCCCGCGGAGATCCGGTAGACCACGTACTCGCACAGGTGCAGCGCGGCGTCCAGGTCGAGCGGGCTCGGCACCGGGCGGCCCAGTTCGGCGAACGTCTCGCGCACCAGGTCGCGAATGTCGTCGAGCGCCCGCTCCCGGTAGGCCGACACCGGCGAGCCCGGATCGTGCAGCTCGGCGAACAGCGGCCGCAGCATGGGGCCGTGCCCGCGCGCCCAGTCCAGGTACGCATCGATCAGCCGGATGCCCAGCTCGACCGGTTCGTCGGTGCCGGTCAGCGCCGCGCGGATGCCGCCGACCAGCCCGTCGTTCGAGCTGTCGAGCACGGCCAGCAGCGGTTCGTTCGCGTTGGCGAAGTAGCGGTAGAAGGTCGGCCGGGCCAAGCCCGCCTGCTCGATGATCTGCGCGACGCTCAGCCCGCGGGAACCGGTGCGGGTGAACACTTCCGCGGTCGCGAGCACGATCCGGGCGCGAACCTCCTCGGCCTGTTCCTGCGTCTGTGGCGGTCTGCCGCGCCGCGCGGCCGTCGGCTCAGCCTGCATAGTGCCGCCTCACAACACGGCCCCCGGGGGATCTGTGCGCCACGACGAACAGCTTGACACGAGCGGTGACATAGACATTAATCTAACACCACTGTTCATTTAATTGGGCGCGCGCGGCGCGGCCATCGTCCTCGAGAGGGCCGACCATGACGACCGCCTCCCCACCGGCCACCGCCGACGCGCTGCCCTCGTCGCTGGTGCAGTCGTTGCTCGCGCACGCCGTCGCGGGCGGCGCCCCCGCGGTCGAGGTGTTCGCGCCGGCGACCGGTGCGAAGATCGTCGACCTGCCGCAGTCCTCCACCGACGACATCGAGACCGCGTTCGCCACCGCCCGCGAGGCGCAGCGCCGATGGGCGGAGCGTCCGGTGCGGGAGCGGGTCGCGGTGCTGCGCCGCTTCCACGACATCGTGCTGGCCGAGCAGGACACCATCCTCGACATCGTGCAGACCGAGACCGGCAAGGCCCGCGCGCACGCCTTCGACGAGGTCGGCGACGTGGCCGTGAACGCCAGGTACTACGCCTCGGTGGCCGGCCGGCTGCTGGCCACGCGCAAGCCGCGCGGGGTGCTCCCCGTGCTCACCCAGGTCGATGTGCGGCACCGGCCCAAGGGCGTGGTCGCGGTCATCTCGCCGTGGAACTACCCGCTGGCCCTGGCCGCCTCCGACGCGCTGCCCGCCCTTGTCGCGGGCAACGCGGTGGTGGCGCGCCCGGACAACCAGACCGCGCTCACCGCGTTGTGGGCGATCGACGCCGCCGTGCGCGCCGGATTGCCGCGCGGGCTGTGGCAGGCGGTGCTCGGCCGCGGCTCGGTGATCGGCGGCGAGGTGATCGCCCGCGCCGACTACGTCGACTACACCGGTTCCAGCGCGACCGGGCGGACCATCGCCCAGCAGGCGGGGGAGCGGCTGATCGGCTACTCGCTCGAGCTGGGCGGCAAGAACCCGCTGCTGGTGCTGGCCGACGCCGACGTCTCGCGCGCCGCCAAGATCGCCATCCGCGCCTGCTTCGCCTCGGCCGGGCAGCTGTGCGAGTCGATGGAGCGGATCTACGTGCACGACAGCGTCTACGACCGCTTCGTCGCCGAATTCGTCGGGCACGTCGAGGCCATCCGGCTCGGCGGCGGGCTGGACTACGACAGCGACATGGGGTCGCTGACCTTCCGGCGTCAGCTGGACACGGTGGTCGCGCACGTGAACGACGCGGTCGCCAAGGGCGCGAAGGTCCTGGCGGGCGGTCGCGCGCGTCCGGACCTCGGACCGTACTTCTACGAACCCACCGTGCTGGCCGGGGTACGGCCGGGCATGACGGTGCACCGCGAGGAGACCTTCGGCCCTGTCGTCTCGATCTACCGCGTGAGCAGCGACGACGAAGCCGTCGAGCAGGCCAACGACACCGCCTACGGCTTGAACGCCAGCGTCTGGACCAAGGACACCGCCCGCGGCCGCGCGGTGGCGGCGCGGATCCACGCGGGCTCGGTGAACGTCAACGAGGGCTTCATCGCCGCCTGGGGCAGCGCCGACGCGCCGTCCGGCGGGCTCGGCATCTCCGGCACCGGACGCAGGCACGGTCCCGAAGGCCTGCTCAAGTACATCGACACCCAGACCATCGCGGTGCAGCGGCTCTTGCCGATCGCGCCGCTGCCCGGCATGTCCGAAGCGCTCTGGGCCAAGACGATGACGCTGTACTTCGGCGTCATGAAAGCGCTCCGGCAGAAGTAACTCGCACGACTCACGGATCAGGAAGCGGTACGGATGAAACTGGACACGGTGGCGGGCAAGAGGGTCCTGGTCACGGGGGCCGCGATGGGCTTGGGCAAGCTGTTCGCCGAGCGCGCGGTGCGCGAAGGCGCCGCGGCGGTGGTGCTGTGGGACATCAACGAGGCCGTGCTGAAGGAGACCGCCGCCGAGCTGGCCGGCCGGGGCAGCGCCGTGCACCACCACGTGGTCGACGTGGCCTCGCCCGAGGCGATCACCGAGGCGGCGGCGAGCGTGCGCGAGCAGGTCGGCGGCATCGACATCCTGGTCAACAACGCGGGCATCGTGCGCGGCAACAGCTACTTCTGGGAGACGGGGGACCGCGCCGACATCGACAAGACGATGGCGATCAACTCGCTCGCCCCGATGTACGTCACGCTGGAGTTCCTGCCCGCGATGGTCGCCGGGGCCACCGAGGCGCGGGTGCTCACCATCGCGTCGTCGGCGGGCTTGGTGTCCAACCCGCGCATGAGCGTCTACGCCGCGTCGAAGTGGGCGGCGCTGGGCTGGTCGGACTCGGTGCGCATCGAACTGGAGCAGGCCGGCCACGAGCACGTGAAGGTCACCACGGTCTGCCCGACCTACATCAATACCGGGATGTTCGAGGGCGCCAAGGGATTCCTGTTCACCCCGATCCTGGAACAGGACAAGGTGGTCGACACTTCGTGGCGCGAGATGAAGAACGGCACCCCGCTGGTGGTGCTGCCGTGGACCTCGCGTCTGAACAAGGCGATCTCCGGCCTGCTGCCGATCAAGTTGCGTGACCTGTTCCTCGACACGGTCGGCGTCTACCACTCGATGGACCAGTTCACCGGCCGTAAGAAGTAGAGCGGCATCCGGCCCCTACGAGCGCGCCGGTCACGCGGTGCGCTGTCGTCAGCGTGGGCGGGTGCCGATGACCACGGTCGCGTAGTGCTCGTCGGATGCCGCGACCCGGCCCGCGAGACCGTGCTCCGCCAGGACGGCGAGCGCGATCGGGGCCTGGTCCTCACCGGCCTCGACGAGAAGATGTCCCTCCGCGGACAGCCACTCGGCCGCTTCGGCCGCGACCCGCCGGAAGACGTCCAAGCCGTCGGGGCCGCCGTCGAGAGCGGTGCGCGGTTCGTGGTCGCGGGCCTCCGGCGGCATCCGCGCGATCATCTCCGAGGGCACGTAGGGGGTGTTGCAGAGCAAGATGTCGATGCAGCCGCGCAATTCCGCGGGCAAGGGATGGAAGAGATCCCCTTGGTAGACCGGCGCGCCGAGCGGGGTGAGGTTGCGACGGGCGCACTCCACCGCGATCGGATCGATGTCGGCGGCCGCCAGCGTGACCGCACGACCTTCGTCGGCGACGGTTCGCGCCGTCGCCAGGCCGAGCGCGCCGGAGCCGCAACACAGGTCGACCACCACCGGATGCCCGGTGCGCTCGCGGATCAACTCGACCGCCTGGTCGACGAGGAACGCGGTGCGCTGCCGCGGCACGAAGACGCCGGGGGTCACCGCGACCCGCAGCCCGTGGAACTCCGCCCAGCCGAGCAGGTGTTCCAGCGGGCTACCGGCGACGCGTTGGGCGACGAGCGCATCGAGGGCCGTGCCGGTCTCCGCGGCGGCGGCTGCCAGCAGCCGCGCCTCGTCCTCGGCGAACACGCAGCCCGCCGCCCGCAGCAGGGCCACCACATCGGTACTCGCGGGTGGGGTCACCCGGCCATCCTGCCGTGCGCACGACGGATGCCGCCAACGAATTTCCCCGAGGCCCGGGACCGGCGTCGCCGGGCCGGTCCCGGCGGAGTCAGCGCGCCGTGCTCAGCTGGAAAGTGCGAGTGGCGTCGAGATAGATGCCGCGCTGGCCCGCTCGGCCGGGCGGCGGTAGTTGCGCGACCAGTTGCTCGAGCGAGGTCGTCGCGCCGACGACCCTGGTGCCCGCGACGATGAAATCGGCGACGGCACGGCGGATGTGGTTGGGGGAGGTGACCACGATCGCGCTCGTCGCACCGACATCGCGCAGCAGCCCGGTGCTGAACAGGGCATTCTGCACGGTCGAGCCCGCGCGGCTCTCCACGTGGATGCGCGTGGGCGGCACGGCGTGCGCCACCAGCCAGTCCCGCATGGCCTCGGCCTCGGTGATCCCGTTCTGCGGATTCCCGCCGGTGACGACGATCGGCGACAGCGGCGCGGCGATCGACTGCAACCAGGCCGCGGTGAGCCGGTTCACCAGTTCGGGGCGCAACGCTCCGTCGGGGAGCAAGCCGTAGCCGAGCACGACGATGCCGGTCTGCGGCCCGGCCAGCGCGGGCAGCGGGTTCGGCAGGGTGCCCACCGCCGCGCGGATGGCCCCGAGCACGTTGTCGGTGCCCTGCGCCAGGCCCGGATCGACCACGTGCAGCCGTGCCATGGCGTCCACCAGCGCGGGCAGGTCACCGGCGTAGTCGGACCAGATCGCCTGCAGGGCCAGCGCTTCGGCGTCCGCGGGGTCTGCTCCGATCAGATTGCGCAGATCGGCGCGGCCTGCGGCGTCGTCGCCGTTGGCGAAGTGGCGCTGGGCGGAGTTATACAGTGCGTCCGTTTCCGGCGCGGCGTGCGCGGGGACGCCGGCCAGTCCGGTGAACGAGAACGCGGCGAACGACGCCGCGACGAGAAGTTTCCAATGCCTCGAGATCATCACTACAGTCGTCACCTTTCCGCTGTGGAACGGGTTGGCACGTGCTAGCAGTTAGCTGGGGCAAGCAGGGATCACGATACGGCCGATTTCCCCGGCCACCCGGCAATTCGCGAACGGGTTGCTTTACCTGTGCGCGATTCGAGACGGGCTGGAGCCGGGTGCCCGCGGCCGCGCCCGTTAGGCTGTGTCAACGTGGATACCGTTTCGCTGTCCGGCAAGGAACTCGCCGCCGCCATCAACGCCGACACCAAGGCCCGCGCCGCCGCGCTCACCGACGGCGGCACCGCTCCGCGCCTTGCCTTGGTCGTGGCGAACGACGACCCGGCGAGCGCCTGGTATGTGAACTCGCTGCGCAAAGCGGCCGAACGGCTCGGCATCGCTTGCGACACGGTCGATCTCGGCCCTGAAGCGAGCGTGGCGGAGATTCGCGACGAGCTCACCGCGCGCGGCGCGGATCCGGCGACCGACGCGATCATGCTGCAGACGCCCCTCCCGGCGGGCGTCACGCTCGACGACGTGAGTTCGGCGATCGTCGCGTCGAAGGACGTGGACGGCGTCAGCCCGTTGTCGCTCGGCCTGCTGGCAGCCGGGCTGGACGGTTTCGTCCCCGCCACCTCCGAGGCGGTGGTGGAACTGCTCGAACATCACGAGATCCCGCTGGCCGGCCGCCACGTCGCGGTCGTCGGCCGCTCGAACGTCGTCGGGAAGCCGCTCGCCCAGCTGCTGCTGGCGAAGGACGCGACCGTGACGGTGTGCCATTCCCGCACGGCCGACCTCGCCGCCGTCACCGCCACCGCGGACATCGTCGTCGCCGCGGCGGGCCGCATCGGCCTGATCTCCGGCAAGCACGTCCGGGAGGGCGCGGTGGTCATCGACGTCGGCACCAACGAGGCCCCCGACGGCAAGATCGTCGGCGATGTCGAGGCGGAGTCGGTGCGCGGCAAGGCCGCCGGACTCAGCCCGGTCCCCGGCGGCGTGGGCCCGGTCACCACGGCCCTGCTCATGCGCCACGTCGTCACCGCCGCCGAATCCGACTGATCGGGCGCTCTTCGCGGCTGTCCGCGAAGAGCCGCCTCACCCGCGGGCGATGGCGCTGATGAGCGTGCGGCTGCCGTCCTTGGTGGTGGTGACGATCTGCGGGTTGTAGGTGACCGGATTCTGCCCGGGCCGATGTTCGGTGACCACCACGAGGTACTGGCCCGCGAACGCGCCGGGACTGATCGCCACGCAATGGGTGGTGCCCGCGGGGATGCTGTCGATGCCGCGCTGGATGGCGTCGGCGGCCTGGACGGCGGCATCCGCGGTGGTGGTGGCACGGACGTGCTCGCCGGACCGGTCCACGTAGTAGGCGTACTGGAAGGCGAAGATCACCGCCGGGCCGGAATCGAAACCGCCCGCGCCATTGCCCTGGATCCGGTTGCCGACCCGTTCGGCCGGGCACTGCGCGACCGGTGCCGCGGGGGCGGTGGCCGCAGCGGACGGGGCCGGTGCGGCGGCCTGCTGGTCGGAGCCGACCCCGAACTGCATGAAGGCCGCGAAGCCCAGCGCGACGACGCCGAGCGTACCCAGCACGGGTACCGCCCACCGCCGCCTCGCGCGCGGCGCGGGGGAGCGGTCGATCAGTCCCGCGAATCGGTCCTCGTACTCGTCCGGATCGGACTGCGGCGTGTGCATGGTTTCGGCGGTGGCTGGTGCCTCGGCGGGCTGCCGGTCCACCCACGTTGCCCACTCACCGCGGTACTCCGCACCGGCAGGTGCCTGAGCCGGGCCCCCGGCGCCGTACGGATTCCCCCGGTCATAGCCGGGTCGTGCGCTCATCTCCGGTCCGTCCATCGCCCCACCCTTCGTCAGGTCCCCGTCAGATTAACCGCATCGCCACGACGCCGGAACGCCCGGCCGCGTGCGCAATTGAGCCGTACCGCGGCGTGTAGTGCGCCGGCCGATGCGTCGATCCGGCGCACGTGTGACTCGCCGCTCCGGCACGCTCCGGCTCGCGGCATCCGCCGATCGGGACCAAGCTACCCGGGGCAGTGCCGACCGGTCGAGCGCGGACAAGGTTCCGAGAAGTGTTCTCAGCCAACGTGCCACGCCGATCTCGGCGGTCCGATCGCTCGGATACCGTCGGCCCGCCTCACTGGAGGAGCGGCAGCCATTCGTGCTCGGGATAGTGGTCGGACAGGTAGTTACGCACCGCCGCGCGCTGGCCGGCGTTCAATTCCGGCCAGGTTCGCTCCAGGTCGACGCGGTCTTTCGGCCTGCCCTGCTTGGCCTTGAAGATCAGGACGAGCTCCGGGTTGAGGTAGCGGATGCCGTCGCCGGCGATCCAGGTCACCTCGTCGAGCGGCGCGGCCATGGTGGGATCGCGCCGGTTGACCCATTGTCCGTGCCGATCGGGATTCAGCAGGAGATCGATCAGCCAAGGGGAGCGGGCATCGGCTCGCAGCCAGACGCCATCGGCACTTTCGGGCAAATCGGGCAAGCGGTCGTCGACGGGGCGGATGCCGTCCGAGCCCGCCGCCCAGATATGCAGGCGGCCGCGCGCCGCGGCGCGCAGAGCGGGCAGATCGCTGCGGAACATCGACGCGTCGACATCACTGTGCTCGCGCCGGGTTCCGGTCCAGGCGTCGATCGCCCAGCCACCGGCGATCCACCACGGAGCGTCGATGTCGCCGAGGATCTCGGCGACATCGACGGGCGTGACCAAAGCCCAAGCGCCCCAAAGGTCCTGGAACTCAACCGCTTCCGCGTCACGCGGCGGCGGGATCGGGAACTCGCGCAACGATGGCCCCTCCCCTCGAGTACGTCTGCCGACACTACCCGCGGGAGGGCGCCGCTCACCAGTGCGTGACGACCGGGTCGCCGATGCCGATCGTGTGATAGACCCATTCGGCGTCGTCGGGGGCGAGGTTGATGCAGCCGTGGCTGACATTCGCATAACCCTGCTGGTCCACCGACCACGGGGCGGAATGAATGAAAACGCCTCCCCACGTGAGCCGTTCGGCGAACTCGCCGTTGATGACGTAGCCCTCGGGTGAGCTCAGCGGAATGCCGATGGTGCGGGAGTCGAACACGACGGAACGGAACTTCTCGAGCACCGGATAGGTGCCGGTCGGCGTCTCGTATCCCGGCTTGCCCATCGAGGCGGGCATCGTCCGGACGACGGTGCCGCCTACGGTCAGCGTGAACGTGTGCGCCGACATGTTCGCCTCGCCGAACACGCCTGCGTTGGTGCGGAATTCCGTGCGCGTGCTACCGACCGACACGAGGATGGTGGCGTCGGCGGGCAGGAACCCGGACGGCGTCCACACCGCTTCGCGGTCGTCGGTCCACGCGAATGTGCCCGGCAACGGGCGGGTCGTTCTGATGTCGATGGATTGTTCCGTCTGGGCGCGATCCGTGACAGGTGCGGTGAAACGAATGGTCACGGGATGAGCCACGCCCACCACCTGGCCGTTCGACGGTCCGATCGACGCCACCCGAGGCGTCGATGGCTTTCCGATCATCGTCGCTGCCGCCGCGCCCGACCCGAACGCGGCCAGTGCCGCGATCACGGTCGCGAGGAACAGGTACCGAATGGCGCTCCTCATGGCGTCCACCCCTTCGAAATGGTGTGGTAGGCAAGGAACAGTTTAGGTCCCCATGATCAACTCGGCCACACGAAGCGAACCGGTCCGCGGTCCGGTTGTGATCGGGGACGCGCGCCCACCAGAGACCGCATACCCGGGCGGATGCGGACGAAACGGGGGCGCTCCACTCGGGCTCGCCGCCGGTGGAGCCGGACAATCCGGTCAGCGCGCGGCATCGGTGGGCAGCGGTTGCGGTGCGGCCGCCTTACGCGCGTCGAATGCCGCTCGGGCGGCCACGATTCGGTCCTGGTTCTCGACAGCCCACACGCCCATGGCGTGGGTGATCGCGCCGATGCTCGCGCCCATTTCGGTGAGCGAGTACTCCACTCGTGGCGGCACCGTGGGGTAGACCGCGCGGCGCACCATACCCTCGCGCTCCAGGTCGCGCAGTGTGCGGGTGAGCATCTTCTGTGTGATGCCGTCCAGGCGGCGGCGCAACTCGTTGAAGCGGATCGGCCGGTCGTGGTCACGTAGCACGGCGAGTACCAGCATCACCCACTTGTCGGCGAGGACGGTCAGTACTTCTCGTGCGGGGCAGTGGTGGAGGTAGTTCTCTACCAGGCCGTCGGCCGCGGGCGGTGCGCAGGCAGTATCCATCGGGAACCTCGGTATCAAGAAGGTGCCTTCTTTCCGAAAGATACCATCGCTGGTCAGAATCGGTGCATGCGCGCAATCACGCAATACACGTTCGGTGGCCCGGAAGTACTCCAAGTGGCCGAGGTGGATCGGCCACGGCCCGGTCCCGGGGAGGTGCTGGTCCGGGTCGCCGCGACCAGCGTCAACGCCGCCGACTGGAAGGTACGCGCCGGGCTGCTCGGGAAGCTCGGCGATCCACCGCTGACGCTCGGGCTCGACGTGTCGGGCGTCGTGGCCGAACTCGGGCCCGGTGCCGACCGGTTCGCGGTGGGTGATCCGGTCTACGGCATGGTGTTCGGCGGCGCGAACGCGGAATACGTCGTGGCGCAAGCGCGGACGCTGGCGCCGAAGCCGGGGAACATCGACCTGGCGCATGCCGCGGCGCTGCCGACGGCCGCGCTGACCGCGTGGCAGGCGCTGGCCGCGCTCGGCGCCGGGCAGCGGGTGCTGGTGCACGCGGCCGCGGGCGGCGTCGGGCATCTGGCGGTGCAGATAGCCCGGCATCGCGGAGCGTACGTGATCGGCACGGCGCGCGCGGTCAACCACGAGTATCTGCGCGGGCTCGGGGCCGACGAGGTCATCGACTACACCGCAACGGATTTCGCCGCCGCGGTGCGCGACGTGGACATCGTGCTCGACCTGGTCGGCGGCGCGTACGGTTCGCGTTCGCTCGCGGTGTTGCGTCCCGACGGCCGGCTGATCGACACCCAGGGCTCGGACGCGGAGGCAGACCCCCGTTACGAGCGGTTCTACGTCGAGCCGTCCGGGACGTCACTGCGCGAGATCACCACGATGGTCGAGCGCGGTCTGCTGCGCGTGACGATCGATCGGATCCTGCCGCTCCCGGAAGCGGCGAAGGCGCACGAGCTCAGCGAAGCGGGGCGGGTGCGCGGCAAGATCGTGCTGGTCGCCTGGGATCCGCCCGCCTGAACGCGCCCAGCCGCGCTCGGCGCGGGCGTGGTCATCGCCGAACGGCGTGCACGACGTCGGCGTGCAGGGCGTCCGCTCGCGCGGTGAGCCCGTCGATCCGCAGCAGCACCGCGGCGAACCGGTCGCCCTCGGCGGCGGGCAGCGAGGCCACGTTGATCTCGATGTTGAGCTGCGAACTGGTCGCGGCGGCTCGGCAGGCGTCGGCGGCCGCGCCGATGTCGGTGACGACGTTCGGATTCCCGATCGGGAACAGCTCCGTGGCCAGCGAGAGCACCTCGTCCGCCTCGTCGACGACGGCGGCGGGCACGCGGGCGGCCTCGATCAGCGCGGCATTGATCGCCGCGGTGCGGGCGGCGAGCTCCTCCGGAGTGTCCTTGGGCAGCTTGTAGGCGGCGCCGACGGCCGTGAACGCGGCGGCGTCGGCGTCCGCGAGCGCGAGAGCGCGCTCGCGGGCCGCGTCGGCCGCCTCGATGATCCGATCGACCACCGGCCGGTTCTCGGCGTCCTTGGCGCGGGTGGTGTAACGCGCGACCATCGCGACGAGCGCGGCGGCCTGGGCGGCGTGCAGCGCGGCCACCGCACCGCCGCCCGGTGCGGGAATCTTGGCGGCCAGATCGCTCAGGTACTGCGCCAAGGCGGCCCCGCCGAAGGACGGCGCAGTTTCCGTGGACGACGAGCTGGGCTGCGACACGAGGAGGTTGCCTTTCGTTCATCGGCGAGGAGGACTACGAGTAGACGCTACCCCGTGGCGCCTGGCCGCGACCATGCCGTGCCGGGCGTTCCCCCGTGGCCGGTGCGCGGCCCGGGCGTACCCGCCGTTATGTTGAGTGCCATGCGGATCGGATTGAGCATCAACTACTCGGGGGGCTTCAAAGAGGCGGCGGCCGAAGTCGCCGACCTCGAGCGGGCGGGCCTGGACATCGTGTTCGTGCCCGAGGCGTACTCGTTCGACGCGGTGAGCGCGCTCGGTTACCTGGCCGCCAAGACCACGCGCCTGCAGCTGGCCTCCGGCATCCTGCAGCTCTACACGCGCACCCCGAGCCTGACCGCCATGACCGCGGCGGGCCTGGACTTCGTCTCCGACGGACGCTATGTGCTCGGGCTGGGTGCGTCGGGTCCGCAGGTGATCGAGGGCTTCCACGGCGTGCCCTACGACGCGCCGATCGGCCGCACCCGGGAACTGGTGGAGATCTGCCGGAAGGTCTGGCGGCGTGAGCGCCTGGAATACCAGGGCAAGTACTACCAGATCCCGCTGCCCGCCGGGCAGGGCACCGGCCTGGGCAAGCCGCTCAAGCTGATCAACCACCCGGTGCGCGAGCGGATCCCGGTGTTGCTGGCCGCGCTCGGCCCGAAGAACGTGGAACTGGCCGCCGAGATCGCGGAGGGCTGGCAGCCGATCTTCTTCCTGCCCGAGAAGGCGAAGGACGTGTGGGCGGACTCGCTCACCGCCGGGCTCGCCAAGCGTGACCCCGCCCTCGGCGACCTGGACGTGTACGCGGGCCCGGCCCTGGCCATCGGAGACCACGTCGAACCGCTGCTGGAGTTCGTGAAGCCGCACCTGGCGTTGTACATCGGCGGCATGGGCGCCAAAGGCAAGAACTTCTACCACACCCTGGCCACGAAGTACGGCTACGGCGCCGAGGCCGATCGCATTCAGGAGCTGTACCTGGCGGGTGAGAAGGAGGCCGCGACGAAGGCGGTGCCGGACCAGCTCGTCCGGGACATCTCCCTGGTCGGCCCGGCCGGCTACGTCAAGGAGCGGATCGCGGCCTTCCGGGAGGCGGGCGTCACCGTGCTGAACGTGGTGCCGATGGCGGCGACCGCCGCCGAGCGCGTCAAGCTGATCGAACAGCTGCGCGAACTGGTGTGAGAAAAGGCGCTGCCGCCGTCGACGGGTGCGACGGCGGCAGCGGCACGGGTCATCTCTGGCGCAGCGCCGCCAGCGCGGCGTCCAGCGTCGAATGCAGCGCGAACACCTGATCCAGGCTGGTCATCTTCAGCTGCCTGCTGGTTGCCGGGCCCTCGGCCACGACGGCGATCGCGGTGGTCGAGCCCGCGCGCTGGTGGGCCGCCACGAGCGTCGCCATGCCCGCCGAGGCGAGGAAGCTGACCGAGGTGAGGTCGATGATCAGCGCCGCGGGTTTGCCGCTGAGGATGGCATCGATCGCGTTCTCCAGCGCAGGGGCGGTCGCCAGATCGACCTCGCCGGCCACCGTCAGCACCGTCGCGCCGTCGTGCGCCGCGACCGTGGTGGTCATCGTGTCCGCGAGGGGATACGCGTCTCCGGAAGTATTGGTCACCCCACCACCCCACACAAATAGCAGAGAATCCGCAACCTCGTAGTGTTCACAGACTCGAACAATACCTCCGGGACGTGAACCGAGCGGAGGTCGCGCAGGCGCCCGTGCCCTCCGTAGCCGGGGTTACGCCTGCCGACCGGCGGAAATCTGGTCCGGGTGGCTCGTGTCAGCAATCTGTTAGGAAACTTCTGTGGCAGGGTGTTCGGCTGTGCGGACAATCCTGATCACGGGGGCGACATCGGGTATCGGTCTCCAATCGGCTCGGCAGCTGGCGGCGCAGGGCAATCGGCTCGTCCTGGTCGGGCGGAATCCGCGGAAGCTCGCCGAGGCGGCGGAGCTGGTGCGGTGCGCGGGGGCGGCGGGCGTCGACACCCTGGAGTGTGATTTCGCGTCGCAGGCGTCGGTCCGGCAGCTGGCGAAGCAGGTGCTGGCCGGGTACGACCGGTTGGACGTGCTGGCCAACAACGCGGGCGGCTACCACGAGACCCGGACGGAGACCGTGGACGGAATCGAGAGCACGTTCGCGGTCAACCATCTCGGTGGTTTCCTGCTCACCGAACTGCTGACGGATTTGATGGTGCGCAGCGCCCCGTCGCGCATCGTGTTCACCTCGTCGGTCATGCAGTTCGGCGCCACCATGGATCTCACCGATGTGGGCTTCCGGCAGGGATATTCGGGAGAGAAGGCGTACAGCCGCTCCAAACTGGCGAATGTCCTCTACGCCCGGGCGCTGGCACGGCGTCTGGCAGGAACTGGAGTAACGGTCAACGCCTTCCATCCAGGCGCCGTGGCGACCGGGATCTGGGACTCCATGCCGTGGTTCGGTCAACCCTTCGTAGCGCTCGCCAAGCGGCTGTTCATGATCTCCGCCGCCGAGGGCGGCCGGGCGCTGACCTACCTGGCCACGGATCCCGAAGTCGCCACGGTCAGCGGCTGCTACTTCCAGAAGAACCGCGTCAAGACACCGTCGCGTCTGGCGCAGGACGACGCACTCGGACAGCAGCTGTGTGAGGTCAGCGCGAGCCTGGTCGGGCTGACGGGGTAGGGCGCACGCACGACCCGCGACAACGTAGTCGCGGCGCACCACACGACCATCGTCGCCGTCTGAAGCGGAAAGCAGGGGACCATGCTTCGTACTCGTTTCGAGTCGATCGGCGCGTACACGCCGACGACCGTCCGCTCCACCGAAGATCTGATCGCCGCGCTGTCCGTGCCGAGGACGCTGGATCTGGAGCGCATCACCGGTATCCGGAATCGGCGGGTGTACGACTCGGATCCGGATCGGTACGAATCATCGTTCGAGCTGGCGTTGCGCGCGATCGAGGACTGTCTGCGGCATTCCGGCTACCGGGCCGACGAGCTGGACGTCGTCATCTCGGCCTCGATCACGCGCACCCGCGGCGCGGGAATCTTCTGTTACGCACCGTCTTTCGCGCTCATGCTGGGCAATGCGATCGGCACGAAGGCGGCACGGCACTTCGACGTCTCGAACGCCTGCGCCGGGATGATCACCGGCGTGCTGGTGCTCGACCGCATGATCAAGGCCGGTGCCGTGCGCAACGGCATGGTGGTGAGCGGGGAGCAGATCACGCCGATCGCCGAGACAGCGCTGCGCGAGATCAGCGAGCCCTACGATCCGCAGTTCGCGGCGCTGACGGTGGGGGACGCGGCGGTCGCGGTCGTGCTCGACGACCGCGGCGACGACAACGACGAACTGCACTACGTCGAGCTGATGACCTCGGCCGACGGCGCCGAGCACTGCCTCGGCATGCCCAGCGACCGCACCGGCGGGATCGCGATGTACACCGACAACCGAGCCATGCAGAACGAAGCCCGCTACCGGCAGGGCATCAACCGCATGGCCGACTTCCTCGCCGAGACCGGGCGCACCTGGGAGAGCGAGAAATACGACTACTGGATCCACCACCAATTCAGCGCGCCCGCCATCGAATACATCTCGGACCTGACCGAACGGCATTTCGGCACGCCGATGCCGCAAGCGCTCAACGTCCTGCGCGACTACGGCAATACCGCCTCGACCTCCCACTTCCTGGTCCTGCACGAGCATCTCGCCCAACAGAAGATCCCGCGCGGATCGAAGATCCTCATGATCCCGGCGGCGTCCGGCATCGTCTCGGGGTATTTGGCCGCGACCATCTCGCGTCTGGAGGCATGAGCATGGCGACGACGATCGTCGCGGCCGCGGCGAACCGCGACCTCGATACCGGCAGCTATCTCGAACTGGCCACGCGGGCGGCGCGGACCTGCGTCGAGCGCGCGGAGGTCGGCCTCGACGAGATCGGGATGCTGGTCAACGCGGGCGTCTTCCGGGACAGCAACATCTCCGAGCCGGCGGTGGCCGCGCTCCTGCAGAAGCGGATCGGGCTCGGGCTGTCCTACGCGCCCGGGCGCACCCCGGTCTTCTCCTTCGACCTGATGCACGGCGCCTCCGGTCTGCTGCACGCCATCGCGACCGCCGACGCTGTCCTCGCCACCGGCATGGTGAAGTACGCGTTGCTCGTCGCGGGCGACACCCACCCGTCGACCGAGCGCGACGTCGCCGATTTCCCGTACAGCGCCAGTGGCGCCGCCCTGTTGCTCGCGACCGCGCCCGCAGGTGGATTCGGGCGGCTGCACACCCGCGACACCACCGGCCCGGCCGATCCGATCGCCTGGGTTGCGCTGGACGAAGCAGGGGCCGACGGACGCAACGCCATGTGCGTCCGCACCGGGGCGGAGGACCGGGTGGATGCGGCGGCCGCGGTAGTGCGTGCCTGCTTGGCCGAGGAGGGGCTGGACGGCGGTCACTTCGCGGCGGGGCAGGCTCTGCTGCTTGTGCCGGACGCGGCAGCCGGATTCCGCGTCCGTTTGGCGGGCGCGCTGTCCCTCCCGGAGTGGTCGGTCGTGGGTTTCGACGCCTCCGTGGGAGATCCGTACACCGCGGGTCCGGTGCACGCCTACCTGCACGCACTGGATGGGGGCTTCGATCCCGATACCACCATGGTCTTCCTGACCGTGGACGAGGCTTCGGCAGCATGTATCGCCTACAAACCGCGGCCTGCGCCGCACAAGGAATGCCTGGCCGCGGATACCGGGACAGCGGCGAGTTCCGGCGCCGAGCCGGATGCGCTCGTCCGACGGTAAGCGGGCTCACGACTCCTCGAGGTGCGGCAGCGGTGCGATCGTCGCACCGGCCGACAGCAGTCGCTGTGCCAGCGCGCGACTGCGTGGCCCGAGTTCCGGAGGTTCGAGTATCTCGAAGGCGTGCCCCAGCAGCGCCATGTGCATGAGCACGAAGTCGAGGCTGTCGGCGGCGCCGCTGAGGACCTCGCATCGGTCGCCGCCGCGCGGCCGTACGACGGCGGCCGAGGCCGGGATCTGCGCGCGCACCGTGTCGGCGGAGGCGTGCACCAGAAAGCGGGCCCGGTTCGGATAGACCCGGCTCGCCACACCCTCCTGCACGTACGCCGCCGCCTCGGGCGCCGCGCGCGGGCGGAAGCGCCACGTCCGTGCCGACACGTCGGTCATCCGGTCGACGCGGAAGCTGCGCCAATCGTCGCGATCGAGGTCGAAGGCCAGCAGATACCAGCGCCGGTCGGAGGCGACCAGACGGTACGGCTCGACCCGCCGTGGTCGCACCGTGCTCCCGGCGGGGTAGCCGAAACCGGCCTCGACCTCGTCGCGGCAGGCTCGGGCCAGCGTCATCAGGACATCGGGATCGACCGGCGTGCGTTCTGCGCCGAAGGACTCCACCGAGCCGGAGAGGGCGTGTACTTCGTGCCGCAATCGGGTGGGCAGTACCCGGTCCAGCTTGGCCAGCGCCCGGAGTGCGGCGTCGCCTGCGCCCGCGACCGCGCCACCCGCGCCCACCAGCAGCGAGACCGCGGTGACGATCGCCTCCTCGTCGTCGAGCAGCAGGGGCGGCAGGTCCTGCCCGGGGCCGAGGCGGTAGCCGCCGCCGACGCCTTGGCAGGCGTGCACCGGATAACCGAGCGCGCGCAGGCGCTCGACATCGCGGCGTACCGTGCGCGCGGTGACCCCGAGCCGTTCGGCGAGTTCCGGACCGGTCCAGACCTGGCGCTGCTGGAGCAGCCCGAGCAAGGTGAGCACCCGTTCCGTGGTGCCCCGCTCCTCGCCGCTCGCCGCGCTCATGTCGCCAGCCTGCCAGAAATAGCGGACCGATTCTGTCCGCTGGGTGTGCCAGGGTGACGGGCATGGACACAGACCAGCTCGACTGGAACAGGACGCTGCGCGAGCAGTGGGAGGCGCACTGGAACCATCAGCTGCGCGACCGGCTCCGCGGCCTCACCGACGACGAGTACTTCTGGGAGCCGGTGCCGGACACCTGGAGCGTGCGGCCGCGCGGCAGCTCGACGGCGCAGATGCAGGCCGGTTCGGGGGACTTCACGATCGATTACGCCTTCCCTACGCCGGTGCCCGCGCCGTTCACCACGATCGCCTGGCGGCTCGGTCACGTCATCGTCGGCGTGCTGGCCGCGCGCAACGCGGCCCACTTCGGCGCGCCCGCCGCGTCGTACGAGACCTGGGAATACGCCGGTGATGCGGCCACCGCGCTGGACCAGCTCGACGGGCAGCTCGACGCCTGGCTGGCCGGAGTGCGCGGTCTCGGCGAGGACGGACTCCACGTCCCGATCGGACCGAAGGAGCCCTTTCCCGAGGCGCCGATGGCCGATCTGGTGCTGCACATCCACCGTGAGCTGATCCACCACCTGTCCGAGGTGTGTCTGCTGCGCGATCTCTACCTGCACACCAGGCGGCAGCGGTAGACCCCTTTCCGGGCTACTCGGATCGCAGGGGTTTCGCTCTGTTCAGCGGTGCGCTGCCCGAGGGACGCTGCTCTGGGATGCCACGATGCGCACGAGATCGCCCAGTGCGATCTCCACGTCGGTCAGGTGCAGGCCCCATGTGGCGTCCGGGACGGGATACAGCTGCGGACTGCCCGGTTCCGGAGTCGCCATCAGTGCCGTCGCGCCGCCGTCGCGCACGCATTGGAGCCGGTACTGCTCGGCGGGGATCAGCCACGGCGTCGGCGCGGCGACGGCGGCCGGCCCTCGGCGCAGCGCCACTTCGACGCCGAGTGGGCTGGGCACCGGTCCGGTGCGGAGTACGGTCGCCGCGACGCGGGCTTCGTTGCGGCTCAGCGAGGCCGGATTGGTGCAGGCGATCTCGTAGTCCGGACCGTACGGCCGTGGCAGCGGCTCCGGGGTCGCCGGATTGCGGCCGAACCGGCTGTCGGGCGGCGGGGTCGCGCCGAAAGTCTGCCACGCGAGCACGCACCGCGTCTGCACCTCGCTGCGGCACAGCGGCAGATACCGGAAGTCGCCGCCGACGTCAGCGTCTCGGGGCACCACCACATTGCCGCCGAGCAGGATCGCCGACAGGATCCGGTCGCGCACCGCCTGCTGCGGTTCGATCTCCTCCCGGATCAATTGGCGCAGCATGCGCGCACCCTGCGAATGCCCGATCAGCACGACCGGCCTTCCGCTCTCGCGCTCCGCGAGGAACTGACGCCACGCCCGCAGCACGTCCCCGTAGGCGATCCGCGCCATCTCCGCGCGCTGCTCGGGGGTGTAGACCCGCTCGGCCGCCAGCGCGGTCAGGGTCCGCTGCCGATACACCGGCGCGAAGACCTGACACACCTGCGAGAATCGGGCGGCCTGTTGCTCCGCGACGGCCCGCACTTCCGGCGTCACCGCGGTGCCGGAGTTGGGTGTCGGCTCCAAGGACGCCGTCGGATAGACATAGAAGCAGTCCACGCCGGAATCCGTGGCGACAGCGGGATCTTCGCGGACATCGGGTTGCCCGGCCCGCCGCACGGTCGTCGCCGAGCTCCCTCGGCACGGATCATCGGTTCGATCCGGCCGGCACAACCAGACGACACCGGCGTCGTCGAGCGGGTCCGCCGCCGCGCTCACCGACGAGCCCGCCGACAGCCCGATTCCACACACGACGGCCGCAATCGTCCGTGCCCACCGACTTTTTCGCATCGCGCCTACCTCACTGCTTCCGCACCCGGCCACCGGTGCCGAACCGGGAACGCTCGTCCGGGCGCCTGGGTTGGCGTCAGCCTAGCGGCCGTCGCACGGACCGGGACCGCGATCGTGCGTGTGCCTCACATCCGGCGGCGAGCGGCACCGGTCAGCCCTGCACGAGTCGGGCGAGGCGGTGCCACGCCGGAGAGGAAACACCGGGCAAGGACTGCGCCGCCAATCGAGCCATGGCGGGGTTGGCGACCGGATCGGTCTCGGATCGGTTGTGCCGGTTCGCGAACCAGCCGCGCGTGCGGTCGGCGAGGGCGGGAAGACGAGGATCGTCGGGTGACCAGTCGTAGGCGGCGTCGTGGTCGAGATAAAGGGCGCGGAATTCGGTGTCGGCGAGGAATTCGCGTTTCTCGGTCAGCCACTTGGCCGCGTCCTCCGGTGCGGCGGTCCGCATGAGAATCCAGCCGTCTCGTTCGAGGCGTATCTGACGCTCGCTGACGCCGAGTGCCCGCAGATCGTCGAGATGGTCGGCGGCTTCCGCGGAGACGAAGAGCCGGTCGCCGCCGCGCAGCTGGGCGAGTTGGTCGCGGGTTCGCCGCAGCCGCGCGATACGGCCCTCGAGGTCGCGGTCTATCTCGGCGACGACCGCGGTGAGCGCCTCCGGATCAGCGTCGAGGACGTCCTTGATGCGGGCCAGCGGTACGCCCGCGTCCGCGAGGACCCGTATCTTGACGAGATCGATGGCGTCGCCGGCGGTGTAGCGCCGATAGCCGGACGAGTCGCGGTCGGGCTCGGCGAGCAGACCGCGCTCGTGGTAGTGGCGGATGGCTTTGATGGTCACTCCGGCGTATTCCGCCAGCCGGCCGATCGTGATCATGCCGGACATCCTTTCACTCGGGGTTTCTTACCGGGACCCGTCGGGCCAGGCGGCCACCCCCGTTGCGGAAACGCGCTCGGCCGTCGCGGATGTCGTGGTAGGAGACGAGCAGCAGCCGCAGGTATCCGTCGAACGTCTCCAACGGGTATCCGGCGGGCGCGAAGAGCCCGGGCCGGATCGGCACGTAGCGCTGCGGCGGTGCGGCGGTCGCGCCGCCCGCGAACTCGGTGAAGATGCGCTCCTGCGCCGCGTCCGCCGGTTCGTAGGTCACCCGCTCCTCGAGCAGGCCGTCGATGACGCCGACGTCGATACGCAGCTGATCCGAACGGTAGGTGCCCACATAAGGGGTGAGATCGATATCTTGCGCGGTTTCGGTGACCAGGGCGGGGATCCGGACGCCGAGGTGCTCGCTCAGCAGCCATCGCAGGATCTCGTCGTGCAGCATGATCGCGCCCGGGTTGTTGCCGAACGCGGTGAACACCAGGTCGTGTTCGGGCACGACGCACAGGATGGACACGCCGCCGGGCGACGCGCCCGACATCGCGAGGACAGTCGTGTCGCCGAACGGGTAGCGCACCCAGCCCAGGCCCATCGGCGGGACGTTCGGTGTGGCCATGTCGTGGGCGATCTGCCGCATCGACGCGGTCGACTCGGGCGAGAGGACGCGCGTGCCGGAAGGGGACACCCCGCCCGCGAGGTGGGTGCGTCCGAAAGCGAGCAAGTCGGTGACGGTGCCGATCGGCGTGCCGCCGGCGGGCCCCCAGGTGTCGGGCAGCATGAACATGCCCGTCGGCTTCATCGTCATGTCCGCGGCCGGGAAGTGGCCGATCGCGGTGCTGCGCAGGATGGCCTGCCGGGCGGACGTACTGGAATTCGTCATACCGACAGGCGCGTAGATGTCGCGCGCGAGCAGATCGGGGAAGGACAGGCCGGTCACCACTTCCAGCAGGCGCCCCGCGACGATCATGCCGCCGTTGGAGTAGCTGAGTTGCTCCCCGGGTTCGAACAGGATGCCGCAATTGCTCGCGAGGCCGTCGACATAGGTCTTCAGCGCGTCTCGTCCCCCGGCGTCGGGGAAGAACAAGTCGGCGTCGATACCGTTGGTGTGCGAGACCAGGTGCCGGACCAGGATTCTGTCCGCCGCGCCCGGCTCGGTCAGGGCGAACTCGGGAAGGTACCGCACCACCGGCGCGTCGAGGTCGAGGCCTCCGCGCTCGACCTGCTGGAGGACCAGCGTGGTGGTCAACACCTTGGTCACCGAGCCGAACAGGAACCCGGTGTCGTCGAGCATCGGTGCGCCGGTGGCGGCATTGGCGGTGCCGTGGGCGACCACGATCTGCTCGCCGCCGTGGTAGACCCCGGCGACGAAGCCGGGGACACCATTCGACGCGCAGTGGGCGACGACCTGCTCGCGAATCCGGGCTTCGAGGGTGCGCAGTGCGTTGTTGTTCATGCCGACCACCGTCCAACCTTCACCCAGGGGCAAGGTCAAGGCCGCGAGCGGAATTCGGTCCGATCGACCTGCGGCGGCCGTGCTGTGGGCACTAAACCAGCCACGGCGACCGACCGGGACTCACTGGATCTATGAGAATCGCCGTCAACATGATGATGTGAACGCATCGCCGATATGGGTCGATGTCCTGCTCATATCTAACGGATCATGGTGCATTCGGCTGGAAGTCTTCCATTCTCACGAGAATAGTGACTAACATATTGCTCGGATCCCCTCGGCTGACCCGTGCGGCTGGACACCTGCCCGCCGGCGCGGGTGCCGGTCGATACGCGGCGCGTGGATCGAAGCGAAAGGATGCATCGACGCATGCTCAAGAGACTCGACCGAATACTCGGTTATGAGATGAAGGTCTCCGAGTTCCTCGGCACCCTCATCATCATCGGCGTTCCCTACGGGCTGGCCGGGGTGGTCTGGACGCTCACGCACACCAGCCATCTGCGCGACATGCACGGCATCGATCTGGTGATCTCGTTCCTGGGATCGATCGTGTGCTGGCCGGTGCTCACCTTCTCGAACGTGTGCATGACCTGATGATGGCTTTGGTATGGCTCATCGACGTTCTCGTGATCGTGGTCAAGATCCTCGGTGGGCAGATGAAGGTGAATCCCGTGCTTCGCGCCGGGTTGTGGGTGGCAGTGCTGAGCCTGTTCCTGGCCGGCTGCGCGGTGCTCGTCGCGCTCGTGGTGTTGCTGCAACGGTGGCTGGAAGCTCTCGCTTAACCGTCTCGCGATGCGTTCATGAATGTTGGAATAGAGAGTTACATACTGACTTTGTGAGCGTGATCGTCAAGTGGTGTCGACGTGATCGACGACTCATATGAGCACTTCGAGACGGGTGTCGCCCTAAGCTCGGCGAGCTCGAGGCGAAGTTCGCCGCTTCGATGACCAAAGAAATTGTCAATCACTTGTCTCTTGTATGACGTCTGTGACGTGTGCAACACTGCACACGCTCCGCGCCATCGAAGGGGCGGCCGCTGGCGCGGCGGACGAGAAATCGAAAGGAACGGCCACCAGTGACTGCCTCGCTGCGAACGCCGGCCGACAAGCAACCGCCACCGGAACCGGGCGAAGTCGAGAAGATGATCGCCGGCGCTTCGGGGTTGTGGCGGCGCCACCCCCAGCGCTCACTGGAAACCCTCGGCCGGCAGGTCACTTTGGGCCGCGAAGCGATCGTCCAACTCTTCGTCTCACTGGTGCGCGGGCGCTTTCCCTACCAGGAGTTCATCAAGCAGTGCGCCTTCATGGCCAACGTGTCGGCGGCGCCGACCGTGTTCGTGGCCATTCCGATCGCCGTCGTGGTCTCCATTCAGGTCGGCGCTCTGGTGAACCAAGTGGGCGCGACGACATTCATCGGCGCCGTAGCGGGATTGGGCATCATCCGCCAAGGCGCGCCCTTGGTGTCGGCGTTGATGGTGGCCGGTGCGGTCGGCTCGGCGATCTGTGCCGATCTGGGATCGCGGACCATCCGGGAAGAGATCGACGCGATGATGGTGATGGGCGTCGATCCGGTGCGCCGCCTGGTCGCGCCCCGGCTCGCGGCGGCGGTGCTGGTGAGCGTCTTGCTCTGCGGCTTCGTCGTCTTCGTCGGATTCGCGACCGCGTACATGTTCAACGTGTACGCGCAATCCGGGACGCCGGGCTCGTTCATCAGCTCGTTCGCCTCCTTCGCGGTGGCGAACGACCTGATCATCGCCTTGGTCAAAGCCGCGATCTTCGGCGTGCTCACCGCGGTGATCGCCTGTGACATCGGCTTGCACGCGCACGGCGGCCCCGGCGGCGTGGCGAACGCGGTCAACTCGGCGGTGGTCAGCTCCGCGCTGATGTTGTTCGCCACCAACATCATCCTCACCCAGCTGTACAACACCTTGTTCCCGGCGAAGGTGGTGTGAGAATGGCGAGCACCTACACACCTCCGGCGCTGAAACCGCTGCGCAGTGTCGGAAAGACCGCGCTGGCGCCGGTGCACGCCAACCAGCGCCTCGGGCATCAGGCCATCACGTTCTTCCAGGCTCTCGGCGCCATCCCGTTCGTGCTCCGGCACTATCGCCGTGAGGTGGCGCGGCTGACGGCCGACATCGGCTGGGGCAACGGCTCACTCATCGTCGGTGGCGGCACGATCGGCGTCGTCGTCATCTTGTGCGCGTTCGGCGGCATCATCGTCGGGATGGAGTCGTTCACGGCGCTGAACCTCCTCACGATGTCCCCGCTCACCGGCGCGATCTCCGGATTCGCCACCACCAGGGAACTCGCGCCGATCCTGGCGACCTTGGCCTTCGCGATCCAGGCCGGCTGCCGGTTCACCGCTCAATTGGGCGCGATGCGGATCTCCGAGGAGATCGACGCGCTGGAGTCCATCGCCATCCGCCCGCTTCCGTACCTGATCAGCACGCGCATGATCGCCTCGACCCTGACCATCATCCCGCTGTACAGCATCGGTCTCGCCACCGCCTATCTGACCACCAAGATCACGGTGCTGTTCCTGGGCGGAACGGCGGCCGGCACCTACGACCACTACTTCTTCCAGTTCCTGATCGGCACGGATGTCTTCTTCTCCCTGCTCAAAGTCGTGGTGTTCGTGATGCTCTCGACGTTCATCCAGTGCTACTACGGCTATGTCGCCACCGGCGGCCCGGAAGGCGTCGGGGTCGCGGCCGGGCGTGCCATCAAGATGGTGATCGTCGTGATGGTCTTCGCGAATCTCTTTCTGACCTTGACCATCTGGGGCATCGATCCCGGATTCCGGATTTCGGGGTAGGGCCGACGATGATTCTGGACCCCAGTGGCCGCGGACCGAGCGCCAGGCAGCTGACCCTCGCCGGGCTGGCGGTGCTGACCACGATCGCGGTGCTGCTGTACCTGCTGGCGCTGCGCTACACCGGCTATTTCGAGGACAAGGTCCCGGTGACCGTCGTGCTCACCAGCACCGGCGACGGCTTGCCCGGGCGGGCGGACGTCAAGTTCCGCGGCATGGTCGTGGGCCGGGTGGCCGCGGTGGACGTGGTGGCGCGCGGCGCTCGCCAGGAAGCGCACGTGGACCTGCGACCGGAGGTGGCCTCGACCATTCCGGTGAACGTGACCGCCCGGGTGATCCCGAACAATCTGTTCGGCGTCACGGCGATCGAACTCGTCGACAACGGGCCGGAACCGAAGACGCTGCGCGCCGGTGCGACCATCCCGGAGGACACCGGCAGCGAGACGGTCGCGCTGCAAACCACCTTGAACGTCCTGCGCAACGTGCTCGACAACATCCAGCCCGAGAAATTGGGCCGGGTGCTGGCCACCCTGGCGGCGGCGCTGGATCCCGCGGCCCGCGCGCCCGGCTCGACGGTGCAGCGCCTGGACGTCTGGCTGACGGAGATCCGGGCGACACCCGGTGTCGACACGCTGCTCGGAGATCTCGGGCGGGCGTCGATCGCGCTGAGCCAGTCGGCGCCGGAGTTGGTCGGAGTGCTGTCGGAGTCGGTGACCACCGCGCGAACCCTGGCCGAACGACGAGCGAAACTCATCGATCTGCTGGCCACCGGGAATGCCACGGTCGATACGGTCAACGCCCTGTTCGCCCGCAATCCGGACGCGGGCAAGTTCCTCGTCGCCGGGCTGGACGATCTGTTCGGCGGTTTGGCCAAGGACCCGGAAGCCATCCCCTACACGGCCGCGAACCTGAACGTGGCTTTGCAACGGCTGGCCACCACGTTCCGCTACGGTCCGGCCAAACAGATGGTGTGGAAGATGGACGTGTCGTTCACGCCGTTCCAGCAGTACACGGCGAAGGACTGCCCGCACTACGGCGACCAATACGGCCCTCGCTGCGGCGGCGCAACGGTACCCGAGGTGGCGCCGGAGCAGAACTATCCGCCGCAACTGATGCCGAAGTGGCTCGACGCGGCAGGACCTCCGCCGGTACCGGTGGCGCCCGCACCCCTCGGTGCGATGGGGCTGGTGCTTCCCGGGCTACCGCCGATTCCGGGTCTTCCCTTCCTCCCGGGGCTGCCGTCCATCCCGGGACTCTCGCCGGCGCCGAATGCCGTCGCGCCGACCGAGCCCGCCACGCGGAATCCCGGCACCGGGGCCGAGCCGATCGCACTGCGCGGATCCGATGCTGTCGCGGCCATCGTGGGAACGCGACCCACCGTGGCGCAGTACCTGCTGTTGAGCCCGGTACTGGCGGGCGGGTCGGTCACCGTGTCCGCCCACGACGAAGGACGGGGCAAATGAAATCGGCCAAGGCGCTGGCGGGCTTCAGCTTCTTCGCGGTGGTGGCCGTCGCGCTCACCTTCACCATCTGGTCCACTCTGCAGCGGTCGGTCGACGGCGACACCCACCGCTATTCGGCGATCTTCTCCGACGTGCTCGGCCTGCGCGTCGGGGACGACGTGCGGATGGCGGGCGTGCGGGTCGGGCGCGTGGACGAGATCGATTTCACCGACGGCTACCGGGCCAAGGTCGATTTCCGGATCGATGAACGCCAGCATCTCACCACCACGACGAAGGCGCTGGTGCGCTACCAGAACCTGATCGGCCAGCGCTATATCGCCCTGGCGCCGGGCAAGGAGGCGGGCGCCGTCGTCGAAGCCGGTGCGCAGATCCCCTTGGAGCGCACCGAGCCGTCGTTCGACGTGTCCGCGTTGCTGTCCGGATTCGAACCGCTGTTCAGCGTGTTGCAGCCGGATCAGGTGAATTCGCTGTCGGAGACGTTGATCCAGGCGCTGCAGGGCAATCAGGTGTCCCTGCGCAGCCTCATCGTGCAAGCCTCCGAGCTCGCGGGCACCTTCGGGCAGCGCGACGAGATCCTGGGGGAGGTGCTGGGCAATCTCAGCTCGGTGGTCAGCGGTCTGGCCCACCGCAGTGGCGAGCTGGAGACGTTGATCACGCAGGCCAGGGCGCTGGTGGAGGCCCTCTACTCGCAAGGAGAGAGCTTGAAGCACTCGGTCGACCGGGTGGCAGACACGACCGACTCGCTGACCCGGCTGATCATGCAGGTCAAGCCGGGCCTGGCGGGGGCGCAGCACGACGCCACCACGGGCGTCGCGTTGCTGTTGCTCAACGGCGCGTCCCTGGATCGGGCCGCGGTCGAACTGCCCGCCGTTCTCAACGGCGTCGCCCGCTTCACCAGCAACGGCGCCTACGGAAACGCGTATCTGTGCAGCCTCGACGTGTCGTTGTGGGGCGTGGTATTGCCGCCGGGATTGTTCTCCCAGGTGGGCGGCAATTCGCACTCGGAGGTGTGCCGGTGATCGGGCGCCTTCCGACCCCGGGTTTCCTACGGAATCGGTACCTGCGGCTCGGCTTGATCGCGGCCGCCACGGTGGCGGCTCTGCTGATCGGATCGAGTGTCCTGACCCAGGCCCGGCTGGGCGACAAGACGATTCACGCCGAATTCGCCCAGGCTGCCGGTCTCCGTCCCGGCGCGACGGTGGACGTCTCCGGGATCGAAGTCGGCGAGGTGCACTCCGTGCGCCTCGAGGGCACCAAAGTCCTGGTGGACCTGAAGGTCCGGCGCGATCTTCGGTTGGGCGCGGACGCGCGCGCGGCGATCGAGATGTCGACGATCCTCGGCCGATTGCACGTCGACCTGGTCCCCGGCGACGGCAAGGGATTGCCGGGCAACCGCATTCGGTTGGAGAACACCTCGGTGCCGTACAACCTGAGCAAGGTCATCCAGGACCCGAAGTACAAGAACTCCTTCGAACGCATCGAACGCCTCGACCCGCAGAAACTGCGCCAAGCGCTGGATCTGGTCGACCAGCAGCTGGGGGATTCCCCGCAGCTGGCGGTCCAGGCGCTCGACAGCATCGGCGCGCTCGCCAAAGTCGTCACCGATCGCCGGGACGAGGTGGACGCGCTGCTGAAGAGCATGGATCAGGTGTCCCAGCTCGTCTCCGACAATCAGAACAGCGTGCTGCTGTTGCTGACCCGCGGCGAAGCGATCGGCAACGCGGTGCGGCAGCGGCAGGACCTGCTGAAGCAGCTACTCGACAACGTCGCGGCCCTGTCGCGACTGCTCCAGGAGATGGGGGTGGAGAACAACGATCAGCTGGCGCCGCTGATCCACGATCTGAACACCATGTCGGAGGGTTTGCAGAAGAACCGCGACAACCTGGACCGGCTCTACGAGAACATGCCGATCGCGTTGCGGCAGTTCAACAACGCCGTCGGCAACGGGCCGTACGGCGACGTGTGGGCGCCCTGGTTCTTCCCGGACAACTGGCTGTGTTTCGCCCGAGCCGTACAGGGGTGCAACTGATGAGAACACGACGATTCGCGCAGGTCGGCGGCCTGATCGTGGCCGCGCTGGTCACCGCGAGCTGCGCGCTCGTGCCCGACAGCCTGACCGCGCTGCCGAGGCAATACCTCGGCGAGCGCATCCGCATCAGCGCCGATTTCGAGAATGTCGCCGGGCTCTACGCGGGCAACGAGGTCGCCGTGCTGGGCGTCCCGGTCGGCCGGGTCGACACCGTGGCGGCCAAGGGCAGTTATGTCCAGGTCACCATGAGCTTGGAGAAGGGAACCAAGGTTCCGGCCGATGCGATCGCCGCTCTCGTGTCGCCGCAGCTGATCACCAACCGCCATGTCGAACTCGCCCCCGCGTACGGTGGCGACGGGCCGACCCTCACCGATGGCATGCACATTCCGCTGTCCAGGACGCGGACACCGGTCGAACTCGACCGCATTCTGCAGAATTTCGACCAGCTCGGAGCCGCGCTGAAAGGCGACGACCAGAACGGGCCGATGGCCAGCCGGGTCCTGTTCCCGCTGCTGGACGGCAACGGCGACCGGCTGCGCGCGACATTGGACGCCTTGTCCTCGGCCTTCGAAGTGACTTTCGCCAACAAGGACCAGATCTCGAACACCATCGTCGAACTCAACGAGATCACCCAGATCATCGCCCAGAACGACCAGACCGTACGCGATTTCAGCGGCCGCCTCACCGAATTGGTGCAGCTGATGGGTGACCAGGCGCCCGGTCTGCAAGCGGTGCTGCGGCAGCTGGACCAGTTCGTCACCAATACCGGCACGCTGGTCGGCGAGAACTCCGATCAGCTCGCGGGCGCGCTGGAGCGATTCACGACGATCACCGAACAGATGCGGGCCAACTCCCGCGGCCTCACCGAGATCGTCGACGTCGGACCTTTGCTGTTCGAGAACCTGTCCAACGCCGTCAGCCGGGAACATCAGGCGCTGCGCCTGCACGCGCTCACCGACAAGGTGCTGCTCGACAACGAGGTCGTGTCGCAGTTCTGCGAACGCATCCAGATGCGCCTCGATGGTTGCCGCACCGGAAAACCGCAAGATTTCGGGCCCGACTTCGGTATCACCGCAGCCCTTCTGGGGATCACCAAATGACCGGCGGGAAAGCGCTTCGGCGCACGACAGTGGCGGCCGCGCTGGTCGCGGCGATGAGCACCGCGACCGGCTGCAGTGTGACGGTGGCGAATCTGCCGATGCCGAAACCCGGCATCGGAGCCCCCGGCTACACCATTCGCGCGGCCTTCCGCGACGCGCTGAACCTGCCCGATCACGCCCACGTGAAGATCGGCGGCACCGATATCGGCGTCGTCACCGCGATCAGCACGACCAACTTCATCGCGGAAGTGGACATGCTGATCAGGGAAGACATCCAGCTGCCCCGGGGCACCACCGCGGAACTGCGTCAGGCGACGCCGCTGGGCGACATCTTCGTGGCGATGACCTTGCCCGCGACCGCACCGGGCGGGGAGAACCTGCGCGTGGGGGACGTCATCGACACCGAGCACACGTCGGCCGCCGCGTCCGTCGAGCAGCTGATGATGTCGGTCTCGATGCTGATCAACGGCGGCGGCATCAACCAGGCCGCGAAGATCACCTCCGAACTGGATTCGATGTTCGCCGGTCGCGCGCCGCAACTGGCACACCTGCTCAGCGAGCTCACCAATGTCATCGCCGCGCTCAATCAGCGCACCGGGGACATCGACAACGTTTTGACCGGCCTCAACGTGCTGACCGGCGAATTGGCCCGGCGCAAAGCCGAACTCGGCGACGCCGCGGACACCTTCCCGGCGCTGCTGGCGCTGTTGGCCGAGAACAATCAGTCCATCGTCGACCTGCTCGACAAGGTCTCGACCACGATGACCGCGCTCGGTGATTTCACCGAGACGACCGGGCCGCAGGCGGTCAGCCTGTTCGACAGCATCCAGCGGCTGATGGCCGGCTTCACCCAGATGGGCGACGATCTGAGCGGCACGTTGAACGGTCTGCACACCATCTACCCCGGGCTGATGGCGAGCCTGGACGGCCCCACCCTGGCCGTGGCGGCGACGGTGTCCTACCTCAGCGTCGGCGCCTTGACCGATCCCAGTGGCAGCAGGCCGCCCGAGCTCGGTGACGTGCCCGCGTTCGTCGGCAGCTTGGCACAGGTCATCGAGAAGGTGATCGGGCGGGTCACCAGTCCGCCCCAGCAACCGCAGCAACCCCAGCAGCAAGGAGGGGAGCGGTGAATCCTCCGCTGTGGCAATGGCTGGTGCGCCGCCGCATCGCGCTCGCGAACTTCGGATTGGTCGTCGTGCTGATCGTCGGCGCGGCGTATCTCGGCGCCGAAGTCCTGCGCATCAACCCGCTGCCGAACAACTACTCGGTGACGGTGGAGTTGCAGACCTCGGGCGGACTGTCGGCGGGCAACGACGTGACCTTCCGCGGTACCCGGGTGGGCAAGGTCCGCGAAGTGAAGGTGGCGGGCAGCGGCGTCGCGGCCGTCGCCGAGATCGACTCGTCGGCGAAGATCCCGGTGGGCGGCACGGTCGCCGTGGGCCGGCTGTCGGCAGCGGGCGAGCAATACCTCGACTTCCGTCCGGATTCCGACACCGGCCCCTACCTCACCGACGGGGCGCTGGTGGAACGGTCCCAGACCACCGTCCCGGTGACGGTGCAGTCGGTGCTGACCAACCTCAGCGGCTTCATCGGGGGCCTGAACCCGGACCGGTTGAACGTCATCGTCGACGAACTCGACAAGGCGCTGGCCGGCGGCCCCGACCAGCTGCGCAACATGGTGTCGGGCATCAGCCGCGCCATGGCCGGGCTGAGCGACTTGCTTCCCCAGACACGGCAACTGATCGAGAACCTCGAAGTGATCGCGGAGACGACGTCGCACGCGCAGCCGGACCTCGCGACACTCACCCGCACGGGCGGGGTGTTGTTCGAGCAGCTGACCGCGGCGGACCAGGAACTCCGTCATCTCTTGGACGAAGGGCCGGTCCAGCTCCGCACACTCGGCGGCTTCGTGTCCCGCACCGAAGACCCGCTGACCAACCTGGTCACGAACTTCGTCGCCATCACCAAGGCCGCCAAGCTGCGCGCACCGGCGATCGCGGCGCTGTTTCCGGCATTGCGGGTCGGATCGCAGGCGCTGGGGATACCCGCCCACGACGACGCCTTCTACACACTGGTCGACATCTGGCCGCGGCCCACCTGCGAATACGACACCATCCCGCTGGTGCCCACGGACAAGATGACCGACACCAGGGTCCGGCTCTACAACTACTGCGTCACCAACGATCCTGCCCTGCAGGTGCGCGGTTCGGCGAATGCGCCGCGTCCCGACATCCCGGACAACGGGTCCACCCGACCGCCGGGCGTCGGGGGCGATGAGCTGTCTCGCCCGGTTCCCGGCAACTAGGAGATTCCGATGAAGAGTGAAGACGTCGATCCGGCCGTCGAAACCGACTCGCCCGCAACGCGACCGGAAGAGCAGGCCGTCCCGGTGGCAGCCGGCTCCGGCGGCACGGCGGCCGCGGACGGCGGCGCGGATCCCGGCGTGACCGCCGGCTCGGAGCCCGCGCAAACCCCCGGCCGGTGGGAAAGGCTGCGCCGCCTGCCGATCGGACGCCCCGGGCCGATCGTGCAGCGCTCGGCGGCCGCGGTCCTCGTCGGCGTATCGGTGGCCTCGGCCGGTTACTGGTACGTGCAGAACGACAACAGCAAGGATCTGCTGGCGGCGCACGAGGACGCGCGCGCCGCCGCCTGCCGCTACGCGCCCATCCTGGCGAACTACGACTCCAAGAACCTCGACGCGTACTTCGCCGCTGTCGGTGACGGCGCGACCGGCGACTGGAAGAAACAGTTCGAGTCCACCAGCACCGAGCTGCGTGCGGTGCTCGGCGAGGGCCAGGTCACCTCGGCCACGCGCGACGTCCAGTGCGCGGTCCGCGCCGGTGACGAGCACTCCGCCGAAGCGATCGTGGTCATCGGCCAGACCATCACCAGTCTCGGCACCAAGGGCAAACCCGCGCCGGGGCAGCTGTCCATGGTGATGCGCTTGGAGAAGGTCGGGGACCGGTGGCTGGTGAACAAGGTCAACTCGCCGTTGACTTTGCCTGCGCAGCCCTGAAATTTCTATAAACATAATGACGCCGATCCAAGGGTGAAGACGCGCTTAAACCCAGGTAGAGCCTTGTTAGGCTCGTCGAGTCGGGTAGAATATTCGGTAACATAAGTCCGAGGTGGCCCACCCGGTCATCGAACGTAGGAGTCCGGGCACGGCGGCGTCCGGCTGACGTCGACCCGGCCGATTCCCCTCGTCGTGCGACGTGTGAACGCAGATGGAAGGACATCCCGATGACCGCAGTCGCTCATCAACCCGATCACGACCACGGAACACCGCTGACGAAGGATCGCACCCGCATCGGTATCAGCGTCACGCATCGGCCGTTTACCAAGCGGCCGATCAAATTGACCGACGCCCTGGATTTCTGGTCCTTCGCCGGCGCCGCGGCGAACGTGGTCATGCAGATGGCCCGGCCCGGCGTCGGTTACGGTGTGGCCGAGAGCAAGGTGGAATCGGGCTCGCTGATGAAGCATCCGTGGAAACGCGCGCGGACGACCACGCAATATCTCGCGGTCGCCATCCTCGGCACCGACGAAGAGCGCAAGGCATATCGCGAGGCGGTGAATGTGGCGCACCGGCAGGTGCATTCGGCCCCGGGCGCTCCGGTCAAGTACAACGCCTTCGACCGTAATCTCCAATTGTGGGTCGCCGCCTGCCTGTACATCGGGTTCGAAGACACCTATCAGCTGCTGCACGGAAGAATGAACGACGCGCAGGCCGAGGCGTTCTACACCTCCTCCTCCACGCTGGGCACGACCCTGCAGGTAACCGAGGACATGTGGCCCGCCACCCGGGCCGAATTCGATGAATATTGGAACGCCGCCTGCGAGCAAGTCGTGCTGGACGACTACGTCCGAGGCTATCTCGAAGCCTTGCTGGAGCTTCGTATGATCCACTGGTACCTGCGGCTGCCTTTCCGGAACCTGCTCCGATTCCTCACCATCGGATTCCTGGCCCCGATCTTCCGGGAACAACTCCGGGTCGAGTGGACCGCCGCCGACCAGCGGCGTTTCGAGCATCTTTTCGTGTTCGTCTCCTTCGTCAACCGCTTCATTCCGCGCTTCGTCCGCCACGGCGGATCGCACGCGCTGATGGTCGACCTGCGACGGCGCATCCGGAAGCAGAAAAACCTCATCTGAACAGTTGCTCGTCAAACCGTTCGGCCACTGCGGGATTTGGCGATTTCGCGCGGTACCCGGTACATTCGTCTCGTCAAGCTACCGAGCGATCGGTGGACAGGCACGAATACCCCCGAGCGAGCCCCGAACCGATGCAGACCGGTTCGGGGCTCGGTTGGTTCACGTGGCTTTCGAACGATCCGGGGCCCATGTCCCCTACGCTGTCGAGCCGCCTGTCTTGTGGACCACCCGTTCTCGTGCCGGAGGAGCGGCCGAACGAATCAGTCCGGCGGTTCCTGCGCCTCGTCGGTGGTCAGTTCCGGAGCGATCTCCCGAGTCGCCATTCCGCCGTGGCGGTCTTGATCGGTCGGGCCCGGCCTGCCTCCCTTGGGCTCGCCGGTCCTCTCGTCGTCCCTGTCTTTCTCGCGTGCCATGACAAACCCCTTTCGTTGTCGCTTCGATCTACCCGCAGGGGTCCACTTCACACTTCATCCGCTTCGTCGCCATCACCCTGGTCATGGCATCGAGGGCTCCAGTGCGGCCGGTCGACGGCGACGTTCGCGCAAAGTGAGCAGTACGTGGTCGAAGCGGGTGCGCGTGTGCACTCCGGCGCCGCCGAAATCGATCAGCGCCGCCACCAGTTCCTCGGCCAGGACACGCAATTTCGTGTTCGTTTCTTGAGACCGCCAAATCAGCACACGAAACGCTTGATCGGCCGAGATCCCGTACACGAGCATCAGAGCGCCCTTCGCCTGCTCGATCACTTCCCGAGCGGCGACCATTTCCGGCAGCGTCTCGTCGATGATTTCCTGGCGTTCCTCATCGACGGTATCGGTGACATCGATATAGAAGCCCGCCGTGCCGACCACCGCACCGGTGGAATCACGCAGCTGGTCGCTCACCACCAGCACGTGGTGCACCACCCCCGCGGTATCGATGATGCGGTGGCGGCCGCTGAAAGGCAGCCCGGTCCGCACCGCCGTGGCCAGGGTGTCGGCGACCTCGGCCCGATCATCGGGATGTTTGTGCGCCAACAGCAATTCCGTCGTCGGCGTCACCTCGCCCGGCGCGTAACCATGCAGGGCCGCGACCTCGTGCGACCATTCCCAGCGTTGATCGGCGAACCAGAACTGGAAACTTCCGGTCCGCTTCGAGAGTGGGACCGTGGGCGCCGGTCCCGATGGCGCATTGTCGTTCACGGCCTCTGCATTCCCCGCCGCCGGGCCGGTATGCGCCAGTACCGCACCGGCGGGTCGTGAACCGCCTCACCGAGCCGCCCTCCCGCTCCCACTGCGAACATCGCGCCGGGAGCGGTGTCCGCGGCAACGGCCCGACGCTGCCCAGCGGCCGCCTTCGGCTTCGCGCGCATCGTCTTCGGCAGCCGGTTCTCGGTCGTCGCCGACGGCTTCGGCGCCGATCACCGGGGTATTCGCCGCTTCGTGGTGGATTCTCTGCGACGGGCGGTCAGCACGCCCCTGCTGTATTTCTTCATCCTCGGCGACATCCTGGGCGCGGGCGTCTACGTGCTGGTCGGGTCCATCGCGGGGGAGTCCGGCGGCGCGGTCTGGTTGCCGCTGCTGGTGGCGCTCGGTCTCGCCTGCCTCACCGCGGGCTCCTATGCCGAGTTGGCGACCAAGTACCCGAAGGCCGGCGGCTCGGCACACTACGCGGGCCGCGCGCTGGGACCCGCGGCCGGATCGCTCGTGGGTTTCTGCATGCTGGCCGCCGGTGTCGTGTCGGTGGCGGCGTTGAGCAGGGCTTTCGCCGCGGACTACCTGCGCGCCTTGGTGACGTTGCCGACCGCGGTCGTCGTCGTGGTGTTCCTCACTACGCTGGCGTCGCTCAACGTCTACGGGATCAAGGAGTCGCTACGCGCCAACGTAGCCGCGACACTCGTCGAAGTCGGCGGGCTGGTCGTGGTCATCGGGCTCGGAGCGTGGGTGGTTTTCCGGGGAGACGCCGACCCGGGCCGGCTCACCGAGGTGGGGACAGCGGAGCGCGGCGTTGTCGGCGCGACCCTCGCGGGCGCCGTCTTGGCCTTCTACTCCTTCGTCGGGTTCGAGACCTCGGTGAATCTGGCGGAGGAAGTCACCGAGCCGCGCAGGTCCTATCCGCGAGCGCTCTTCGGGGCGCTGCTCACTGCCGGTGGCGTGTATCTGCTCATCGGGTTGGCGGCCGGTGCGGTGGTGCCCACCGATCGGCTGGCGAACTCGAGCGGTCCGCTCCTGGAAGTGGTGCGCGCGGCCGGAGGCGTTCCGGACGAGTTGTTCGCGGTGGTCGCCTTGGTGGCCGTGGCGAACGGAGCCCTGCTCACCGGCATCATGTCCTCGCGGCTGGCCTACGGCATGGCTCGCGAGGGACTGCTGCCGCGGGCGCTGGGCCGGGTCTTGCCGGGCCGCCGGACGCCGTGGGTGGCGATCGTCGTGACAGCGCTCGTGTCGCTACTGCTCGCACTGACCGGTGAGGTGGCCGCACTGGCCGAGACGTTGGTGCTGTTGTTGCTGGTCGTCTTCACGGCGGTCAACGTGTCGGTGCTGATCCTGCGGCGCGAGCCGCACGAAGCGGAGCATTTCCGCGTGCCCGTCGTGGCGCCGTGGCTGGGTCTGGCCTCCTGCCTGTTCCTGTTCACCCGGATCGACGCGGAGGTATGGCTGCGCGGTTCGATCCTGATCGGCGTCGGAGTGCTGTTCGCGGCCGCGAACGCGGTGCGCGCCCGTCTTTCGGAGCCGCACCGTCGCGGTGCTTTCCCGGCCGGGCGCGGAGCATGACGATTCGCTCTCCATTGCGCGGCGACACGACCATGTCCTTGCACCGCTCTTAGCCCGGTGGTACACAAAATCTATGACAACTTAGTTAGATTTTCTCCCGAGAAGAACGGTATCCGGGTGTGCCACCGGCTGCCGGACCCACGGCGCCGCTGCGCCGATCGCAGTACGGAGATCGAATCGGTATTCCCCGAAGTAGCAACTGTCCCTGGAGGTTCCACGCAATGACATACCCCGCGCACGGCGTCTCTTCGCTCGGCAGGGAAGTCCACGGCCCCACCCCGCGGCACGACAGTACACGCGCGGCGGCGCCCCGCGGTCTCGCCGTACCGGACCGTCCCAGCGAATGGCACCCGGGGATGCTGTGGTGGGACGCGGACACGGTATTGGTGACATATCCGCAGCCGCAGGCCGGAGGGCGCTGGAACACCGTGCCGCACCTGGTATTGCCGGTCGGTCACGGGCGTCTGGCCTTCCGGATCTCGTCGCATTCGAGCGAAGCTCGGCATCTGGACGGCGACCGGCGGGTCATCGTGCAAGCCGCGGACTGGCGGGGCGAGCCGGCCCTCGGGTCGCGCCAGCATCAAGGCACCGCCGAATTGCTGCGGACCGGGCCGCTGTTCGACCAGGTGCGAACCGGTATGCGGGTCAAATATGGAAAACGGGTCGGCTTGGCTCGGCTGACCCACCGATTGGCCATGGGCGCGGCTCCCTACGGCGACATCGTGGTCGTCGTCACCGTGCGCGAGAACCGGCTCCTCGGCATGTGAGTTCACGGTCGGGTCACCGCCGCGCCACGGCTGGCCCTCGGCGCCGGACCGGCTGCCGAGGGCGAACGAGGACTTGTGCGAGGTTCGCCCCTCCGGGTCGGCGGTGATCCGAAGTGCTGGGCGGGCATCGGATCCGCCGGACGCGCGAGAGACAATCCGGTCGTACCGGACATGTGCACGGAGCGCTGTCCATACGATGAGGTCGCGTCGCGGAAGGCGTGACGCACCGAGGGCCGACGGAGGTCGATGTGAAGGTCCATCTGCAGGTCACCGGAGCGCCGCGGCAGGTCGCGACCGACGCGCGGGAACTGGCCGAAACCGGGGCCGACGGCCTGTTCACCTTCGAGGGTCCGCACGACGTGTTCTTCCCGCTCGTCGTCGCGGCCGGTGCGACGTCCCTGGAGTTGATGACGAACGTGGCGATCGCCGGGCCGCGCAGCCCGATGCATCTCGCGCACGCGGCCTACGACCTGCAGGTATACAGCGAGGGGCGGTTCCGGCTGGGGTTGGGCTCGCAGATCCGCGCCCACATCGAGAAGCGCTACGGCAGCACGTGGGGTGCGCCCGCGGAGCGCACCGCGGAGAGCGTGGCGGCGGTGCGGGAGATCCTCGCCGCGTGGGAAGGCCGGGCGCCATTGAACTTTCGTGGCAAGTACTTCACGCACACCCTGATGCCGCCCACCTTCGATCCCGGCCCGAACCCGTTCGGGCCGCCGCCGGTGCTGATGGGCGCGCTCGGACCGGTGATGACCCGCAAGGCCGCTGAGGTCGCCGACGGGCTGCTGGTGATGCCGTTCAACAGCGCGCGCCACTTCACCGAGCGCACGCTGCCCGCGCTCACCGAGGGTCTGCGCCGTTCCGGCCGGACCGCGGACGATTTCCCGGTGATCGCTCAGGTCATGGTCGCACTCGGACGCACCGAGGAAGCTTTGGCCGCCGCGATCGACGGGGTGAGCGCGCTGATCGCGTTCTACGGGTCCACCCCCGCCTATCGTCCGGTCCTGGAGGTCGAGGGATGGGCGCAGGTGCACTCCCGGCTCAACGCGTTGTCCAAGGCGGGCGGATTCGCCGAGATGCGGGCGCTGGTGACCGACGAGATGGTCCGCAGGATCGGAGTGGCCGGAACTCCCGAAGAGTGCGCGGCGCAGATCACCACCCGCTTCGGCGCCGGTATCGAGGAGGTGTGCTGCTATTTTCCCGGCTACACACCGGACGCGGCGGATGTCGCCGAGTTGGTGGACGCGTTGCGCGAGCGCCGGGACGCCACCGCGCCGGTCGGGGTGCGCAGTGGCGAAGCTCGACCGCGAAGCTAGCAACACCGGACCACGCGGTCACTCGTTCGGCGCAGGGTGCGCGAAAGAGTGGTGAGCGGGGGAGCAGCTGGTTTGACTGCACAGATGCCTGTTCCACCCCATGCTCGCGGCTACGAGGACTTCGGCGGCTCCGTCGGTCGCACCACGGCCGATTCGACGCCGGATTGGCGCTTCCCGCCCACCGCCCCCGAGGGCGCTCCGAACATCGTCGTGGTGCTGATCGACGACATGGGATACAGCGACATCGGCCCGTTCGGCTCGGAGATCGAGACGCCGACACTGGACCGGCTGGCCGCCGACGGTCTTCGGCTGACCAACTACCACACCACCCCGCTGTGCTCGCCGTCGCGCGCGTCGCTGCTCACCGGGATCAACGCCCACCGCGCCGGGTTCGGCTTCGTCGCCAACGCCGACCCCGGCTATCCCGGTCTGCGCCTGGAACTCGCGGACGACGTGCTGACCCTGCCGGAGATCCTGCGCGGCAACGGTTACGCCACCTACGCGGTCGGCAAGTGGCACCTGGTGCGCGACGCCACGATGAACCCCGCCGCCCACCGGGACTCCTGGCCCACCCAGCGTGGGTTCGACCGCTACTACGGCTCGCTCGAGGGGCTGAACTCCTTCTACTACCCGAATCAGCTGATCTCGGACTCCTCGGTCGTCGACATCGAGGAGTATCCGCCGGGGTATTACCTGACCGACGACCTGACCGACAAGGCCATCGCCTATATCAAGGATCTCCGCGCGCACGACGCCGCCAAACCGTTCTTCCTGTACTTCGCCCACGTGGCTATGCACGGCCCCCTGCAGGCGAAACCCGCGGACCTGGCCAAGTACCGCGGCCGCTACGCGAAGGGATGGGACGAACTGCGCCGCAGCCGATTCGCCGCGCAACTCGGCCAGGGCCTTTTCCCCGCCGGTACGCAGCAGAAACCACGCAACACCGAACCGGGTTACGAGGCTGCGGAGTGGGATTCGCTGACCCCCGCGCAGCAGCGCCGCTTCGCCCGGTATATGGAGGTGTACGCGGGCATGGTGGACAGTATCGATCAGAGCCTGGGACGCATCGTCGACACGCTCGAGCAACTCGGCGAACTCGACAACACCATCGTGGTGTTCACCTCGGACAACGGCGGCACCGCCGAGGGCGGGCCGGAGGGCACCCGCACCTATTTCGCGGAGTTCGCCCACATCACGGATCCCGAGTGGATCGGCGACGTCCCGCACGACGAGGAGTTGATCGGCACCGCGAAGCTGGGCGTGCACTATCCGCGCGGGTGGGGCCAGGCGTCGAACACGCCGTTCCGTTTCTACAAAGGGCAAACCTTCGCAGGCGGTGTGCGCGTGCCGTTCGTGATCTCCTGGCCGAAAGGGCTGCCGCGCGACGCGGGCGACGACGGTATCCGGCACGAGTACACCTATGTCACCGATCTCGCGCCGACATTGCTGGAGCTGGCCGGATTGCCGCGGCCGAGTGTGCGCAACGGTCTGCCCGCCAAGGATTTCGACGGCGTCTCGGCGGTGCGGACGCTGCGTGATCCGCGGGCGGTGTCCGCGCACACCGAGCAGTACTCGGAGATGGTCGGCAACCGGGGCTTCTATCGCGACGGATGGAAGCTGCTGTCGCTGTACGAGCCGGGGACCGACATCGATGAGCCGAAGTGGCAGTTGTTCGACGTCCGCACCGATCCGACGGAGTTGCACGACCTCGCCGAGCGGTTCCCGGAGAAGGTCGCGGAACTGGCCGCCGCCTGGGACGAATCCGCCTGGGCGAATACGGTGTTCCCGCTGATGACCCGTCAGGATCTGGCGCGGCGGCGGCCCGAAGAAGAACGATTCTCGGCTCCCGTCCGGCTGCTGCCCGGCACGCCGACCTTGGAACGGTATCGCTCCCAGCGACTGATCGCCTATCGGGACTTCGCCATCGAGGCGGAACTCGCCGGCTACGCCGCCGCTGACGAAGGCGTTCTGGTCGCACACGGTGATCCGCTGGGTGGCTATGTCCTCTACGTCGAGGACGGCCGGGCGACCTTCGGCCTCAACAGCTACGGCCGCTACGACAGCGTGACGACACCACCCCTCCCGGCCCGCCTGCGGGAGATCACTGTGCGCGCCACCGTGCGACCCCGGCTGCGGTGGGATTTCACTCTCGAGATCGACGGCGCCCCCGTCGCGCGGCTGCTCGATCAGGTGCAGCTGGTCGGCATGTCGCCGTGGACCGGGATCTCCGTCGGCGTCGACGCCCGCGGCCCGGTGGCCTGGAATCTGCGGGAACGCCGCGGCACATTCCGCTACACCGGCGCGCTGCGCGCGATCACGTACACGCCGGGCCCGGTTCGGGTGCCGCGACCGGCCATCGAGGCGGTGGAGCGCGAGGCGGAATTCATCGCCGAATGATTCCAATTACCGATCAGCATGCGTCGCCGAACATCTGTCCGGCCGCGCGCAGCGAATGGTCGATGGCGTCGAATCCGGGGAGCATGACCCGCTCGTAGGCCGCGATCGCGTCGGCCGGCGGCTTCGCGCCCGGGCAGGGTCGAGGAGCGCCGCGAGCGTCAGCGGGCTCGACACCACCTGGGCTCCGGCCGCAACCGACGACATCGCCGGGCGTCATCCGGGAAGGTGGGTGCAGTCGGAGGGGATCGAGCGCACCCACCCTCGCGCCTCGGCGACAGCCGAGCAGCGGGCACGGCCGGCGCGGGCAGCGTCGGGACTGACCGACGGAGACGATGTGAAAACCCCCGGAAACCCCGACCCGTGACCGACCTTAACTCCGAAGGCCCTTCGATGGCGGGAGAAATCGCAATTCGCTATTCCTGAAGCGGATTTCAGGCGCCTTCAGGCTGCCTTAAGCCCCCTGCTGCGAAGGTGATCTGCAACTTCGAGAGCACAATTCCCACAGGAGGTTTCGCAATGAAAGCCACTCTTCGCCGTACCCTGTCCGGCCGGCGCGGACTGCTCGCTGCCGCCGCTGCCGCCGCTCTTCTCGTCGGTGGCCCCGTGGCGCTGTACGCCGCCGCGAGTCCGCAATCGCCCGCCCGGCAGGCCGTCGCCGCCGCTGTGCCGGACCACGAGTGGACCCTCACCGCGGCGCCCGCGATCGGCAGGGAGCAAGCAGGCGACAAAGCGCGCGAAGCTGTGCCGGGGAGCACCGTGGTCTCCGCCGAACTCGACGACGAGGGAAGGACGACGGTGTGGGAGGTCGAACTCCGGACACCCGACGGCGTGGAGCACGAGGTGACGATCGACGCGACCAGCGGGGCCGTGCTGGGCACCGTGCGCCAGGACTGACAGCGACACAACGAAGGTCAAGGTTTCCGGAGACATGAATCTGCGCAAGATCGCCACGATATCGACGCTCGCTGTCGCGCTGACCGGCATCACGGCCGGCAATGCAGGCGCCGCACCGCAGGATGCCGGTGCGGAAGTCGTCAATTACACCGCCACCACCTCCGCCGAGAACGTCGTCGTCCGGATCGACTCGGGCTCGATGCGGGCCGAGAACGGGATATTCGCGATCGAGGCGACCGACGGCACCGTACTCGCGGGCACGCCCCTCGAATTCCGGGTCGACGACTTCGTCTTCCCCATCGCGGCCGATATCAGCGGCCGGACGGCTACGCTCACACCGCGCTTCGACATCGCCCACGCCCAGTACCGCCCGGTCGCTCTGCCGTTCGAAGACTCGGCGCATTGGCGAACGCCGTACGAGCGTGAAGTCGCGGCCTTCACCCGGCTCAAGGACACCATCGCCAGCGGCGCCGCGATCGGCACCGTCGTCGGCGGCCTCGGTGGCGGCCTGGTCGGTTGCGTGCTGGGCGGCATCGCAGGCGCCACGGTCGCCGCCGCCACGATCGTCGGCATGTTCGGTCCGTTCATCCCGGCCGCCGCCGTCGGCTGCCTGGGCGGCATCCTGGCCGTGGGCGCACTGGGCACGCTCGCCGGTCAACTCTTCGTCACCGCACCCGTGGCCGTCGCCGCGCTGGTGCAGTACTTCACCACGATCAATCAGCCCTTCGTCCCGCCGGCCAAATAGCTTACCGGTGGGCTCTCGCCCAGCGTGCCGCCAGGTGAACTGCCGGGTCCTGGCGGCTCGGGTTGTTTCGCCGGTGCGGCACGGGGCAGCTAAGTGATGTGAGTACAGAACACGAGCGACCGCGTGGCGACCGGGTCGCGGTCACCGGCGGTGACTGAATGCGACTGCGCCGTAGCCGACCGTACGACGGCGGAGTCGAGCGCGTCCGGCGCGGGCGCGGATTCAGCTACCGCACCGCGGACGGCGCACCCGTGCGCGACGACGAGACGTTGGAGCGCATCCGCGGGCTGGCGATCCCACCGGCCTGGCGCAAGGTGTGGATCTGCCCGCACGACAACGGTCACATCCAGGCCGTCGGCGTCGATGCCGCGGGGCGGCGCCAGTACCTGTACCACGAGCAGTGGCGCAAAGAGCGCGACGAGGAGAAGTTCGACCGGGTTTTGGCCCTGGCCGGGCGCTTGCCGGAGATCCGCGCCCAGGTGCGGGAAGACCTCGCGTTGCGCGGCCTGACCCGGCCGCGGGTGGAGGCGGTGGCCGTCGACCTGGTCGATCGCGGAGTGTTCCGAGTCGGAGGCGAGGAGTACGCCGAGGAGCACGGCACCCGGGGAGTCGCGACGCTGCTGCGTGAGCAGGTCGAGGTGTCCGGGGATCGAATGCTTTTCGACTATCTCGCCAAGGGCGGCATCCGGCGCCGCGTGAGCGTCCGAGATGCGCTGCTGGCCAAAGCGGTTCGATCGCTGCTGCGCAGCAAAGCGGATTCCGATCGGCTCTTGGTGTACCGGGACGGCAGCCGTTACGGCGAACTGCGCGCCGACGACATCAACTCGCGCTTCCGCGAACTCGCCGCCTGCGAGTGCAGCGTCAAAGACTTGCGCACCTGGCAGGCCACCGTCCTCGCGGCGGCCGCGTTCGGTTCGATCGAACGTCCGGCCGGTCGCCGGGCGCGCAGGACCGCGGTGCGGGAGGTCATGGACGAGGTCGCCGCCGCCCTCGGCAACACCCCTGCGGTCGCCCAGGCGTCGTATGTCGACCCACGGGTCGTGACGGCATTCGAGAACGGCACGACCGTCGCCGCGGCACTGCGGCGCGCGAAGCGGGCCGAGTCGGCCGATGCGGAGCGGGCGATCATCGACAGCGCCGTAATTCGTATGCTCCGCCGGATGTGACGACACCGGTCGGTCCCGATGCGCACCGGAAGGTGCCGTCGGCTATGTGACCGCACCGGCGCGAGGGGCATTGGCGGCGAACATCGTGCACATCCGATGCCGCACCCCGCGGCGGAGTTCGGGCACCGGCCGTGTCCTGGCATTCAGCCGTGCTCATCTGCCGAAACACAAGCTGTGCAGTCGGTTTCCCCATTTTCGCCTGCATTCGTTCACCCGAACCAGCAACGGCACAGCCATCGACGCCTGATACTGAACGAGCAACGTCTCCGCACTGCGCGGTGATCCCTAGGAGCCGATCTGGTAGCGACGCTCCGAGAATCGACAGGATCCGGCGATGCCCAAGATCAAGAATCTGAACCCGCTCCCCATGGCCGACATCGGCGGCTCGGATCTCTTCATTCCCTTCCGAATGCCGAGTGGCGAAATCGGATACCTTCTCGGCGACACATTCTCCGGGACCGAACCGAGAGTGGGTGGCCCGAATTGGCGTTCCCCGATGCTGCTGCGCAGCGGTACCCACGACATGTCCACGCCCATCGAATTCGGCTCGGCCGCACGGGGCGCTCGGCAACTCTGGGACTACGTGCACGACAATCCGGAGTACTCCACGATCCTGCCTTGTGACGCGCTCACCATCGGCGGCCGAATCTATCTGTGGGTGATGGTCACCCAGGGATTGGCGAACGAGCGCTGGTGCGAGATCCGTTATTCCGACGACAACGGAGAGAGCTGGACCGATACCGCGGTCCGGTGGTCGACCAGCGCCTACGGTGGAAAACGCACCATGATCTCCTGGGAACGCGGCGGCGACGGCTTCGTCTACGTCATCTCCACCGGCGGACTCGCCCGCAACAAGAACATGCTGCTGTGGCGGGTGCGGGAGAGTCATACCGCACTCACCGATCCGGCGGCCTGGCAGGGATGGGGGTGGAACGGCTGGGACTGGGGATGGGGCCGCGATCCCGGCAGCGATCCGCGTTTCGGCATCCTGGCCGACGGCACCAAGCTCGGCGAGATCGGATTGCGGCGGGTGCAGGGAAATTGGGTGATGTCCGGTTTCGACGCCGGGGCATACGGTGCTTTCGTCAAGGTCGCCGCGAGAATCACCGACAACTGGCGCACCGCCCCTACCTACCGTCCCGTGAAGGGATCTTTCTGGGCACCGGGCGGGCCGGATATCGTGCCGCGTCTCTATGGCTGCTACGTCCACCCGGACAGCAGATTCGACGGCGCATTCTGCATGATCGTCAGCGAATGGGCGGAATCCGGTATGCCGTATCGCGGCATGCAATTCCGGATCTACGGGGTCCGGCCCGTCGCTCCGATCACTGCGGCACGGGTCGTCAGCCGGCCACGCGGCGGTTCGTTCCACGCAACGGATTGGCCACCGGGAACGTGATCGCGGGCAGCGTCACCGACATCCGCACGGTCGTGCCCGCTTCGGAGTGGTCGATGTCGAGTTGCTCGGTCAGCGCGCGCATCATGTCGATGCCACGGCCGCGATAGCCGGGATCGGACGCCCGGGGCTTCCAGTCGCCGGTGTCGGTGACCACGATGACGACGGTGTCGATATCGCAGGTGGCCGACATCGACACCCGGCCGTTGTCGTCGTTGCGGTAGGCGTGCTCGATGCTGTTGCTGCACGCTTCGTTGGCCGCGGCGACCAGATCGGCGGCCAGATCGTGCGGCACCGCCGCGGCGGCCAGCCACCCCTTCAGCGTGCGCCGCAGCGCCGCGAGCTCGTCCGCGCGCGCGGGCACGTCCAGCCGCAGCGGCGCGGGCGGCTGGCGGTAGACCACCATGGCCACGTCGTCGTCGTAGCCCGCGTCCGGGCGCAGACGCGAGAGCACCGCGTCGGCCACCTCGCGCGGCAGCCGCCCCGAAGTGTCGGCGAGGACCGCGGCGATCTTGGCGAACCCCTCGTCGATGTCGACGCCGCGCTGTTCGACCAAGCCGTCGGTGAACAGCACCAGGGTGGAACCGGGCGTCAGCGCCGTCGTCGCCTCCGGCCGGCGCGGCGTATCGAAGGTCGCCAGCGGCACCGCGCGTCCGCCTTCCAGCATCCGGCCGGTCTTGCCGACGTCGGCGAGGATCGGTGGCATGTGACCGGCGTTGCTGTAGCGGACCAGTCCGCGCACCGGGTCCAGAACGGCGGCGCAGACCGTGGTGCACATGGCGCCGGGGATGCGCGCGGCGACGGTGTCGAGTTCGGCGAGCAGCTGCGCCGGTCCCGCGCCGCGCAGCAGCAGCGCACGGGCGGCGGTTCGCAGCTGGCCCATCACCACCGCGGCGGACAGACCACGGCCGACGCAGTCGCCGACCACCACGCCGATGGTGCCGTCGCGCAGCGGCACCACGTCGTACCAGTCGCCGCCGATCTCCAGCGGCGGCAGCGCGGGTTCGTAGTGCACCGAGAAACGCGGCGGCAGATCGATCGGGCCGAGCATGGCGCGCTGGAGGGTCAGGGAGGTGGCGCGGGCCTGGTCGAAGTTGCGTGCGCGCTGAACGGCGAGACTGAGATGGCCGATCAGCAGGGAGAACAGCGTCCAGTCCGCGGCGCTGATCGCCCGCGGCGCGGCGAAGCGCAACCACATCGCCGCGTCGCCGGTCTCGCCGAGCGGAGCGACGATGCCCTCGGAGCTCTCGGCCGCTTCGGGAATCGCGAGCAGGCTGCGCGGCGGTCTGCGCCTGGCCCGTTCCAGCAGTGCGCGCGACCGGTCGTCGAGGGAGGCGGCGCCGTCGTGGGACGCGCCGTCGGCGCCCACACCGGAGACGTACACCTCCGGCATGGCGTTGCGGCTCGGCCACACCGCCACCACCGCGGTCTCCGCACCCACCGTGCGGCGCAGCTCGTCGAGCCCGACGGCGAGCACTTCGACCACGCTGGTGGCCGCGCCGACGGCGGTGGCGAGCCGGGAAGCGGCCTGGTCGCGTGCCTGCGCGTCGTGTTCGGCGGTGATGTCGCGGAGAGTGCCGACGAAGATCCGCTCGTTGTCCTCCGGCTTGATCAGCGCGCTGGTGCTCACCGCGAGCCACACATTCCGGCCGTCGCGGTGGCGGATCGGGATGACGAAGCGCTGTGCCTCGGTGCCGAGGTCGGGGTAGCGCGGACCCTCCGGGCTCGACCACGGATGCGGTAGCGGATAGGGGACACCCGCGGCGCCGTAGCCGGTCAAGGCGCCGAAGGCGGTGTTGACCTCGATGATGGTGCCCTGCGCGTCGGCGACGAAGAAGCCGTCTTGCAGCGATTCCACCAGCGCCGTGCGGAAGGCGTCGCGTCCGGCGAGATCGTCGGCGCGAGTACGTTGCTGCTCGTAGCGGCGGGTGCCATCGAGGTAGCCGCGGGTGGCGATGTCCAGCGGGACGAGGGTCTGCAACAGGAATTCCAGCGCGGTCTCCGGCAGGCGGGCCCCGGATTCGCCGCCCTCGGCGGAACCTGCCTTCTGGCGCTGTTCCTCCGCGTCCTGGACCACCCGGAAGTGGTTCTCGGTGAGATCGAGCAGGCTGATGCCTTCGACCAGGGCGCGTCTGCCCAGCTCGTACCCCTCGGCGAGGCCGGCCTGGGTGGGCGAATCCAGGTGCCGCCGTAGGGCGTCGGCGTAGTCGTCCAGGAAGTCGGCCAGCAGGGCGCTCATCTGGCCGCCCCTCGCACACCGCGATGCCGCGCCGCGAGCACCAGCGCGTCGTCGGTGTCCTTGGCGTGCCGGGCGAGCATCTCGGCGGTGATGTCGGCGGTGGACTTGGAAAGATCGATGTCGCCGGTGGACTCGGTGACGATGCCGTCGGTGGACATCAGCAGCAGGTCGCCGGGACGGACCGCGACCGACTGCGGCTGCAGCGTCGGCGGGAGCCGATAGCCGACGATGCCCGCGGTCAACAGGACGGTCGCGTGTACCCGCAAGCCCGCGGGACCCGCGGTCAGCACTTGGGATTCGACATTGCCGACGCCGAGCCAGCGCACCGTGTCACCCTCGTCGAACAGGGCGAGCGAGATCGCCGCCCCCCGGGTGTCGGCCATCGCGCGGTGGCACAGCACCATCAGCACGTCCAGCGGTTCGGCGCGGTTCTCCGACAGCACCCGCGCGGCGCGATCGGCCGCGTCCGCCGCGGCGGCGCCGTGACCGAGCCCGTCCAGGACCGCGAACAGGACGGTGCCCCCGCCCGTGTCGAGGACGACGCCGCGGTCACCGGAGACCTGTTGACCGGGCAGTGCGCGACCGGCCACCGCCCACTCGATCCGGCCGATGAACCCGTCGTCATGCACCGTTCGGTACCCACTTCCACATCTCCACCAGCGTGCCGCGACCCGGCGCCGAATCCACGGTCAGCCGGTCCATCAACCGCCGGGCGCCGGGTAGGCCGAGCCCGAGCCCGCGTCCGGTGGAATAGCCGTCCTCCAGCGCCCGGGCGATGTCGATGATGCCGGGCCCCTGATCCTCGGCCTGCACCACCAGGGCTTGCCGACCCTCGCGGTCGTCGACGAGCAGGCGGATCTCGCCGCTGCCCGCGTAACTGGTGATGTTGCGGGCGATCTCGGAGATCGCCGTGGAGATCATCGTGCGGTCGGTCAGGGTGAATCCGAGCTTTGCTGCCAGTTCGCGTCCGGCTTGACGTGCGGTCACGATGTCCCCGGACACCCTGACCGCGATCACCACGTTCTCAGCGGCCACTGTCACGACCGTCTCGCTGGCGACGGGCTGGGATCTTGCGGTCCAACCAGGCGAGCCCCTCTTCCAGATCGAGGGCGGTGTGCATGTCCTCGAAGGTGAGCCCGAGTTGCACCATGGCGAACGCGACTTCCGGTTGCAGACCGACGATCACCGTTTCGGCGCCGCGCAGCTGCGTCATGTGCGCGATGGTACGCAACGATCTCGCGGCGAACGAATCCATCACGTCGATGGCGGTGACATCGACGATGATGCCGTGCGCCCGATACTTGCTGACCTGCTTCATCAGGTCGTCCTGCAGGCGCTCGGTATCGGCATCGGTCAGCGCGGACTGCACCGACGCGATGAGATAAGTCCCCTGTTTGAGAATCGGAACCGGCATGTGACGCGCCTGATCAGCGGCCGTCGCGTTCGGTCACCCGTTCGGTGACGCGAGAAACCTCGTAGCCCAGCAGCCGTTCCGCCTCCTCGATTCCGCCTTGCAGGTCGCCGACCGCATTCATCTTCGACAGATCCAGACCGATGGTGACCAGGGTGAGCGCGATCTCCGAGGACAAGCCGGTGATGATCACGTTCGCGCCCATCAGCCCGGACGCGTCGACGGTCTGCACCAAGTGGTTGGCCACGGTGGAGTCGATCTGCGGCACACCGGTGATGTCGATGACGACCACCTTCGCGCGGTTGGCCCGGATGGCGCGCAGCAGCTGCTCGGTGAGCTGGCGGGCACGCTGGCTGTCCAGCACGCCGATGATGGGAAGGATCAGCAGCTGCTCACGCACCTGGAGCACCGGGGTGGACAGCTCGCGGATGGCTTCCTGCTGCTGGCGGATGACGCGCTCGCGCTCTTGGACGAAGGACACGCCCACGGTGTTGGCGATGCGGTTGGCGGCCGGTTCGTAGGCGTCGAGCACCGCGTTGAGCAGTTCGAAGTCCGCCTGGTACTTCTCGAACAGCGACCGGGCCAGCACGTCGCGCAGCAGCAGCACGATGCCGAGCACCTCGTCGGTCTCGACGCCGCGCGGAATGATGCGCTCGGACAGGTCGCGCGCGTAGGCCTGCAGCGCCTCGACGCTACCGGTCTCGAGCACCTCGACGTAGTTGTCGTAGACCGAGGTGGCCTCGGAGAAGATCTCTTCGGGCGTCATCGCGGTCAGCAGTTGCGCGTCGGTGATGCGCCGGGCCCATTCCTCACGCAGCGCGGTGCGGTTCTGGCGCAGGTGCTCGACCAGCTGCGGGAGCAGGTTGTCGACCGGTCCCGCGGTCAGGGAATCCGCCGAAAGGCTCATGGACACCTCGGACATGGAAACTCCTGCCCCTTTCGACGGGTTAGTCGGGATCTTCGTGCGTTCGGCGCTAGCCGATTCCGAGCCTAGTCATACCCCACCCGCGTCACCGGCGAAACCTACCGCTTGTTCGCCGGATGTTCGGGTGTGACGGACCTTACGGCACCGTATCGAACCCGCGTTCCAGCGCTGCGAGCGCCTCGTCCAAATACACGGTGAGATCCGCGTCGGCGCGGGCCAGCCAGGCGTCGAACGCGGCGCGCGCCGCGGCCAGCGTGGTCCGCCCGACGGCGAGCGGGATGAGCCCGTCCTCCGGTTCGCCGAGCCTGCTCGCCGCGAACGCGCTCACGGCGCGCTCCCAGGCGTCGTAGTGCGCGCCCGCGGTGGCGGCCAGCGCGGGGACGGTGGCGATCAGCTGCATCCGGGTGCGCAGTTCCGGAACGTCCTCGGCGCGATATCGGTTGGCGTTCACCACGACTCGGCGCACAGCGGTCATCATCGGCACGTCGTCCGGCGCCGTCGCGAACGCGGCGCGCAGGGCGGCGACCTCGTCGTCGAACTGCCACCACAGGACCTCCGCCTTGGTGGGGAAGTACCGGAAGAAGGTGCGTCCGCTGATTCCTGCGGCGGCGGCGATCTCATCGACGGTGGTCTCGTCGAAGCCCTGTTCACTGAACAGCCGCATGGCGATCACTTCGAGTTCGCGCTTGGTGGTGCCCCGTGGGCGGCCGCGCGTGGGCCGGTTCTCCAGCATCGTCTGATTGTGCTCGTTCGCCGCCGCTATTGATTATGTCAGTGACTGACGATAATCTCGCCGCATGTTGGCGGATCTCACCTGGCCCGAGGCGGGCGCGCGCGCCACCGCGGGTGCGATCCTCGCCGTGGCGGTCGGGGCGACCGAGCAGCACGGCCCGCATCTGCCGCTGTCCACCGACACCGATGTCGCCGCCGCGCTGTGCGCCCGGCTGGCCGCGGCGCGACCGGACGTGCTCGTCGGGCCCGCGATTCCGTACGGCGCCAGCGGCGAGCACGCCGGCTTCCCCGGCACGCTGTCGATCGGCCAGGCGGCGCTGGAACTGCTGGTGGTCGAGCTGTGCCGCTCGGCGACCGACACCTTCGACCGCGTCCTGCTGGTCAACTGGCACGGCGGCAACATCGAAGCGCTGCGCCGGGCGACGGAACTGCTGCGCGCCGAGTCACGCGACGTGCGGCTGTTCTTGCCGCGCTTCGAGGGCGACCCGCACGCGGGCCGGTCGGAGACGGCGCTGCAACTGGCGCTGGCGCCCGCGCGCGTGCGCGACGACCGCGCCGCGGCGGGGGACACCCGCCCGCTGGCCGAACTGCTGCCGCTGCTGCGCCGCGGCGGAGTGCGCGCGGTGAGCGCCAACGGCGTGCTCGGCGACCCGGCGGGCGCGACCGCCGCCGAGGGCGCGGCCCTGCTCGAACACCTGAGCACCGACCTGCTCGACCGAACCCGGCTCTGGTGGCCGGAGAACTCCCCGGAAAGGACCGGAACATGAACCCGTGGTTCGAGACCGTCGCCGAAGCGCAGCGGCGGGCGAAGAAGCGGCTGCCGAAATCGGTGTACGGCGCGTTGATCGCCGGCTCCGAGCGCGGCCAGACCATCGAGGACAATCAGCAGGCGTTCACCGAACTCGGTTTCGCGCCGCACGTGGCCGGGCCGATCGGCGAGCGCGACCAGTCCACGACCGTACTGGGACAGCAGGTTTCGATGCCGGTGCTGATCTCGCCGACCGGTGTGCAAGCGGTGCACCCCGACGGCGAGGTGGCCGTCGCCCGGGCGGCCGCGGCCCGCGGCATCGCGATGGGCCTGAGTTCGTTCGCCAGCAAGCCGATCGAAGAGGTGATCGCCGCCAATCCGGCGACGTTCTTCCAGCTGTACTGGTGCGGCGGCAAGGACGAGATCCTGGAGCGGATGCGCCGGGCCGAGGAGGCGGGCGCGGTCGGGTTGATCCTGACACTGGACTGGTCGTTCTCGCATGGGCGGGACTGGGGCAGCCCGGTCATCCCGGAAAAGCTGGATCTGCGCACCATGCTGAAGTTCGCGCCGCAGACCCTGGCGCGTCCGCGCTGGCTGGCGACCTACGCGCGATCGGGCAGCATCCCGGACCTGACCGCGCCGAACATGGCCATCGGCGACGCGCCCGCGCCGGGCTTCTTCGGCGCCTACGGCGAATGGATGGGCACGCCCCCGCCGGACTGGGCGGATGTGCGGTGGATCTGCGAGCAGTGGGGAGGCCCCGTGCTGCTCAAGGGCGTCATGCGGGTGGACGACGCGCTGCGCGCGGTGGATGCGGGTGTGGCGGGGATCTCGGTGTCCAACCACGGCGGCAACAATCTCGACGGCACCCCCGCCGCGATCCGGGCACTGCCGGTGCTGGCGGACGCGGTGGGCTCGCAGGTCGAGGTGCTGCTCGACGGCGGCATCCGGCGGGGCAGTGATGTGGTGAAGGCCGTGGCGCTGGGCGCTCGGGCGGTGCTGATCGGGCGTGCCTACCTCTGGGGGCTGGCCGCGAACGGGCAGGCCGGTGTGGAGAACGTGCTGGACATCCTGCGTGGCGGCATCGACTCGGCGCTGCTGGGTCTGCGCAAGACGCGCGTCACCGATCTGGACCGCTCGGACGTGGTGGTGCCCGCCGGGTTCGAGCGAGCGCTCGGATTGCCCGAAACAGCCGCCGCGGCAAGCGTTCCGGCCGATCACGCGGCTTCGCACAACTGAGCGGTCAGCTTTCGGCCGCCGCCCGCCGGTGGTGTGCGAGCAAGGTGTCGTAGATATCGGCCAGGGCGGTCAGCTGCTGACGATCGAGGATGTCGATCATGTGCCTGCGCACGCTCTCCACGTGCGCGGGCGCGGCGCCGGTCAGCACCTCGGCGCCGCGCGGGGTGAGTTTGGCGGCCGTGCGGCGGGCGTCGTCGGGGATCGGCTCGCGGACGACCAGCTCCCGTTTCTCCATCCGGGTGATCTGGTGGGACAACCTGCTCTGCGACCACTCCAGCTTGGCCGCGAGGTCGGCGAAGGTGAGCCGGTGGTCGGGCGCCTCGGCCAGATAGGCCAGCACCGAGTATTCGACGTAGGTGAGGTTGGACTCCCTGGTGGAATCCCGCCCGACCGCCGCGGCGATGAGGTCGCGGGTGCGCACGAAACCCAGCCAGGCGCGCATCTCGACGTCATCGAGCCAATGGGGATCGGTCACGATAGCGCTCCAAACTCTGACGTGTCCCAATGAGAGGTAGCATCACCGGGGTTGAACGTGCAACCTTTTCCGGGCAACTGTCCGAGATAGGGTTGCCTAACCCGGAGCGGCCCGGCGGTGGTGGCTAGGCTCGCTGTGCTCGTGACCAGCCCGGCCGTTCGCGGCGCTCGGGCCCACCCAAAGGAGTGCGACTGGTGACCGCGCCGGACTTCCGCTATTCAGACCTGCTGCCGATCGGCGCGGACGACACCCCCTATCGGCTGCTCACGACCGAGGGCGTCAGCACGTTCGAGCACAACGGGCGCACTTTCCTGCAGGTAGAGCCGGAAGCGCTGCGGCTGCTCACCGAAACGGCGATGCACGACATCAGTCACTTCCTGCGCCCGGCACATCTGGGTCAGTTGCGCAAGATCATCGACGACCCGGAGTCCAGCGGCAACGATCGCTTCGTCGCGCTCGATCTGCTCAAGAACGTCAACATCTCCGCCGGCGGCGTTCTGCCGATGTGCCAGGACACCGGTACGGCGATCGTGATGGGGAAGAAGTCCGAGGGCGTGCTCACCGGCGTCGACGACGCGGAATGGATCAGCCGCGGGGTGTTCGACGCCTACACCAAGCTGAACCTGAGGTACTCGCAGCTGGCGCCGATCACCATGTGGGAGGAGAAGAACACCGGCTCCAACCTGCCCGCGCAGGTCGAGCTGTACTCCACCGCGGGCGACCCGGCGAACCCCGCCTACAAGTTCCTGTTCATGGCCAAGGGCGGCGGCTCGGCGAACAAGTCGTTCCTGTACCAGGAGACCAAGGCCATCCTGAACCCCACGCGCATGCTGGAGTTCCTGGACGAGAAGATCCGCTCGCTCGGTACCGCGGCCTGCCCGCCCTACCACCTCGCGGTCGTCATCGGCGGCACCAGCGCCGAATTCGCCCTGAAGACGGCGAAATACGCGTCCGCGCACTACCTGGACAATCTGCCCACCGAGGGATCGCTGTCCGCGCACGCCTTCCGGGATCTGGAGCTGGAGGAGGAGGTCTTCAAGCTGACCCAGTCCTTCGGCATCGGTGCGCAGTTCGGCGGCAAGTACTTCTGCCACGACGTGCGGGTGGTGCGCCTGCCCCGGCACGGCGCGAGCTGCCCGGTCGCCATCGCGGTGTCCTGCTCGGCGGACCGGCAGGCACTGGCCAAGATCACCGCCGAGGGCGTGTTCCTGGAACAGCTCGAGCGCGAGCCCGCGCAGTACCTGCCCGAGCAGACCGACGCCATCCTGGGCGGCGACGTCGTGCGCATCGACCTCAACCGGCCGATGGACGAGATCCGCGCCGAATTGTCCAAATACCCGGTGAAGACGAGGCTTTCGCTGAGCGGTCCGCTGGTCGTCGCACGGGACATCGCGCACGCCAAGATCAAGGAGCGACTGGACGCGGGCGAGCCGATGCCGGACTACCTGCGCGACATGGCCGTCTACTACGCGGGCCCGGCCAAGACGCCGGAGGGCTACGCGTCCGGTTCCTTCGGCCCGACCACCGCGGGCCGGATGGATTCCTATGTCGACCAGTTCCAGGCCGCGGGCGGCTCGTTCGTGATGCTCGCCAAGGGCAACCGGTCCGCGCAGGTCACCAAGGCGTGCAAGGAGCACGGCGGCTTCTACCTCGGTTCGATCGGCGGACCGGCCGCCCGGCTGGCACTGGACTGCATCAAGTCCGTCGAGGTGCTCGAGTACCCCGAACTGGGCATGGAAGCCGTCTGGAAGATCGAGGTCGAGGACTTCCCGGCGTTCATCGTCGTCGACGACAAGGGCAACGACTTCTTCGCCGAAACGCAGAAGCCGATCGCGCTGCGCGTGCGCACCCGATCCAAAGAGCGCGTCTGATTCACCTCGACCCGCAGGCGGCAGGACGCGGACACACCGATGTCCTGCCGATCACCGGGTTCTCGGCGTCGTCGCAGCGGGCACGCTTAGCGAAGTACATCGTTGATCCGGCACCGATGCAGGTCGAGGAGAGCTATGAGCACGTCCAGGCCAGTACCGACGGCGTTGTATATCACCGAGTCGGCCGCCCTCCGGCTGGCCGATCGCGCTGCCCGGGAGGGCACCAGCAGTACCGCACTGCTCGATCGGCTCATTCGCGAAGGCGTCGATCAGCTCGATCACCCCGGGATCGTGTTCCGAGGGCCGCTGCACGACCGCCGAGCGGCGCTGTCTGCCGGACCGGAGGTCTGGGAAGTCGTTGCGCGCCTGCGGGAACTGGACGGACCCGTGGAACGCCGGATCGCCGCGCTGAGCGCGAAGTCGGACCTGAATACGAGCAAGATCCGGCTGGCGCTCGCCTACGCGCGAGCGCACGACGGCGAGATCCTGGAGCGGATCGCGCGCAATAAGCAAGCGGCGGAGTCGATTCACCGCCGTGGCGTCCGGGTGGCCGCGACATCGTTGCCGTCCAGCGTGCTGGACGGTCCACCGTGGGCCTGATTCGGGCGGTTCGTCCCAGGGGCCCGATCTTCTGAACATCCACCGTGATCTGCGGGCAGCTGACGGCATGAGCCGATGGCTGCCCGCACTGCTATGCGGCCCAGTGCCGTTCGTGGCCTGTGGGGCAGCCGATCGGCGGTTGACTGCTGCACCGCGCTCGAGGTGGGTACGAGGGACATACAGCCCGAAAGGGATGCATCGCTCCCCGGAAACACTTCTATATCGGGCGAACTCGGCGAACGGCGCACCGGCGATGAATCGCAAACCGTTCAAAAGCCCCATGGATCCCGGCATTTCGGTAGTGGTAGCCGGGGAGGTCTATTTGTGATCCACAACACTGGAATAGATTGTGGACAGCTGGTTTTCCACGGCGGCGAAAGATTAGCTATCTCACTGTTATTGGGCACATAACGGGCATATCAGATACGCATTATCCCAAGCTGTGGAGTTTTCTGTGGAATTCGCTGGATGTTGTCCACATGGTTGACGGTGTCTCCTGTGGAACGGAGGGTGGCCGCCGAGAGCAGGTGAGCCGCATGCGGCTGCCGGGCGCGGAAGGCCGAGCCGCACCGTGGAGTGCCTCTTCGTGCGCCTCCGATCGGGGCATATCCGGCAGAGGCGATAGCATCGGCGCATGGTGCTCGGGAATTCTGTGCGGAGTCGGGTGGCGGTAGGGCTTTCGGTGACGGTGCTTCCGGTGCTGGTCGCGACCGGCGCGTGGGCGGGACAGGCGCAGGCCGACACCGCCGTCGCCATCGAGCAGCGGGAGTCGGTGGGCTCGGCGACGGGGACCGAGGGGCTCGATCCCAAGCTGGCGTTGGCGTACACCCTGGCCGAGCGGGAGGCGCACGCCCAGGGGGTGCCCTTGTCCATCACGTCCGGATATCGGACGCCCGCCGAGCAGCAGGCGCTGTGGGAGGACGGCGTGGCGACCTACGGGCCCGACGACGCGCGCCGCTGGGTGCTGCCGCCGGAGGAGTCCACCCACGTCTCCGGCGACGCGATCGATGTCGGTCCGCAGCAGGGCGCTCGGTGGCTCGAGGCGAACGGCTACCGGTGGGGACTGTGCCGGATGTTCGAGAACGAATGGTGGCATTTCGAGTTGGCCACCGTGCCGGGCACGGATTGCCCGCCGATGACGCCGGACGCGAGTGTGCGCTGATCCGCCGCAGGTCTGCTGGACGCCGCGCGCCGCGATGCCCCGGAATGAGCCGGTCGGCTAGGTCATCGGCGTGAGTTCCAGGCCGCCCTCGATCGTGCTGGGGACGCGGCGGCGATCGGGAGAACCGAGCGCGGCGGTGAGATCCGTTCCGTCGTGTTCGGCGAGCAGGTCGCCGCTGTCCCACACCAGCAGTGTCGCGCTGACGGTGTTCTCGGCCGCCGAGTGCGCCAGGTCGTAGTGCGCGCACGCCGGGACGTGCGGATAGGTGATCCACAGGTCGTAACCGGTCATGAACAGGTCCAGGTCGAATTGCACGCTCAATCCGAGCAATTCGCTGCGGCCGTTGTCGTCGACGCCCGCGAACGCCTCGTCCAGCGCGAGCAGGCGCGGGGCCTGCGGGTCGGCCGAATCGAGCATGACGTGCGCCGCGGCGAACAGCGGCAGGTGCAGCGATACCGACTGCTCCCCGCCCGACAGCGCGCTGTGCCTGGCCACGGTGAGCTTGTCCTCGCTGCCGTCGGCGGAGATCAAGGTGAACGAGAACACCCGCCAGGTGCGGTAATCCAGCGTCGCGGCCAAGATCTCGGGGTAGGAGCGTTCCGGGTGCGCCGCCCGCGCCGCGCGGATCTCGGAGGCGAAATGCGCACGGACCGCCGCCAGATCCTCCGCCGTCAGCGCCGAGGCATCCCGGTCGAGCAGCTTGCACATCGCCCGCGCCGCGTCGGACAGGCTGTCGGCCAGCACCCAGTGCACGCCGATGGTGTTGCCCGAGGACATCCGGCGCTGTTTCATCTCCGCGCCCATCCGGCCGATGAGATCGCGGGCGTCGCTGGTGCGTTCGTGGATCTGCTGGGCCAGGCCGGTCAACAGCGCGTCCTCCAGGATGCGTCGCTCGGCGTCGGTGAGCAGCAATTCCTGGTCACGGCGTGCGGAGTCGAGGCGGCCTGCGAAGTCGGCCAGCGCGGAGACGCCGTGCTCGTCGTGCACCTGGACGACGGTGAGGCCGTCGGCGGCGTCCCATTGCAACCGGTAATCGCGGCCCGAAGCGGCGAGCGCGGCATCGAATTCCTGCAACGCCGCGGTCACCGCCGAGCGCGTGGACTTGCGGGCCGCCTCGCCGGCGCGCACCGACGACGTGGCCGCGGCGAGACTGTCGAACAGCGCGGCGACTTCGTCGGGCAGCACCCGCGGTGGCGCCTGCGGCCCTGCCTTCGATATCCGGTACAGCAATTGCTCGGGCGTCGACCACGCGGCGTCGCTGCTGGGCCAGCGTCCGTCGGCGGGCGCGCCGAGCAGCGTGAGCAGATCCGGCCGAGCGTACGGCGCGAGGGCTCGCACGTCCGCCAGCACCTCGGTGAGCGCGGTGGCGAGGGACTCGTGCGCGGTGCGGTAGGCGGCCTCGGCGTCGCCGACCGCCTCGATGGCCTGGTTGGCGGCCTTGCGCGCGGCTTTCTGCTCGGCCTTGGTCGCCTCGATCCGCTGCCGGGCCCGCTCCAATTCGCGATCGACGTCGGCCGCGCCCGCGCCGAGAGCTTCCCGCAAGATCTCCAGTTTCCGCAGCTGTTCCTGGTAGCCGGTGTGCGCGGCCTCGGCTTCTTCCGCGAACGCCTCGGCCAGGTCGGCGGCCTCGGTCAAACGGTCCTCCGCCTCGCGTGCGCGCTCCCGTTCCCGTTCGTGGTCGCCGCGCAGGCGCAGCAATCCCGTTCCGGTGTTCTCGAAGTGCCGGATGGCGGCCGCGAGGGCGTCGATCTCGCGTGCCGTGCGCGGCGTGCGATGGGCTGCGGCGGCCGCGCGCAACTTCTTCTCCGCGGCGGACACTTCCGCGACCGCTCGGTCGAGGTCGCGCTCGGCGTGGGCGGCGGCCTCCGCGCGCGAGCGCAGCATGCCCGCGGCCTCCGACACCGCCCGCAAGGCGGTGGTCACCGCGGTCGGGCGCGGAAGCGTCTTGGCGGCGGCGGAGATTCGCGCGAGTTCGGCGGTGGCGGCGGCTTCCTGCTGTTCGGCGGCGCGCCGGTCCTCGTCCGCGGCGGCCGCGGCGGCGGTCAGCTCGGCCGAGCGGATCTCGCGGCGCCTGGCCCGCGCGGTGGCGCCGATGAACTCGGCGTCGGCCTTGCGGTGCCTGCCGATCTGCACGCCTTGCCGGAACGCGCCGTCGGCTCCGATCGTCACCGCGCCGCCGGGCTCACCGGCGCCCTCGTGCAGGGCGACGGAGGCGAGCACGTCGGCCACGACCTGCCGCGGCACCATCAGGGTGTCCGAATCGTCTTCGACGACGAGCACGTCGGCGAGCGTGCGGCCGGTCGGGCGGTCCGATGCGGGCAGCGGCACCAGGAACTGATCGGAGTCGTAGTCGCGCGGCAGCTCGCCGCTCGGGCAGACCCAGGCGTCCAGCAGATTCGCGGCGTGCAACGCGGCTTCGATGCCCGCCGCGGCCTCGGGCGGCACGTCGTCCGCGAAACGCACCAGCCGCCACAGCGCGGCGCCGGGCTGGTCGCCGGTCCGGCCGGAGCGGCCCGCGAATGCCGGTGGCGCGTCGTCCCGGCGGGCGGTCACCCGTTCCAGTTCGGTGGTCAGCTCATCGTGGCGCGCCGTGGCCGCGGTGACGCGGGCGCGTGCCTCCTGACGCCGGGTACGGACTTCGTCGAGCACAGGTTCGGCACGCTCGGCCAGCACTTCGGCGACCGATGGCGCATCCGAATCCGTCTCGGCCAGCGCCGAACTCAACGCCTCGAACAACCCGGCGCGCACCGGGGCGTAGATCTCGCGGTGCTCGTCCCACCAGGTCCGCAACGCGGCCGCGACCTCGGAGCGGGTCACGGCGACCGCCGCTTCGGCGTGCGCGACTTCCGCCGCGGCCGCGTCGCGCAGTTCCCGCGCGCGCTCGGCGAGCCGCTCGGCCCTGGTGCGTTCGGCGGCAGCGGTGTCCACCGCGGCGACCGCCTTCCGGACTGCGCGCACGTCGGCGTCACGTTCCTCGGCGTGCCCGCGCACGGCGATGGTGAGCTGCTCGGCCCGCGTCGTCTCCGGAAGCGGCGTCCAGGCGATTCCGGCCTCCTCGGCCGCGGCGCGCAGGTCGTCCTCACCGCGGGCGAGCGCGGCGGCGGCGGTGCGCACCGCGGTGCGCGCGCGCTCGGCCTCCTGGGTCCGCTGGTCCAAGGTCTGGCGGGACTTGAGCGCCTTGTCGGCGTGCACGCCCGCCGAGGTCTCCAGGCGCCGCACCGCGTCGGCCAAGTCGTCGAGCTGCTGTTTGCCCTCGTAGGCGCTGGAACGCTGGAGGTTCTCCCGGTCGGCGAGAGCCTGCTCGTAGGCGCGGTCCGCGTCCTCGGCCCTGGCCTCGGCGGCGGTGCGCTCGGTTTCCCTGCGCTCGCGCAGGGCGGTGGCGGCGAACAGGGCGGTGCTCGCGTGGGTCACCGCGTCGAGCCGCGCGCGCACCTGGTCGACGTCCGTCTTCGCCTGCACCGCAAGATATTTGCGATACACCTCGACGAACGCCCGCGTCGCCGTGTCGGCGTGCACCAGACCCTCGAGGGTGCGGCCGACCTCCTCCATGTCGCTGAACGAGCGGGCGGCGTCCAGGATCAGCTGCTCGTCGAGCGGGCGCAGGCCGTCGGTGAGCGCCTGCGACAGGCCGCGCGGGTCCAGGTTCTTGGCCAGCTGCGGACGGCGCAGCGTGAGGATCAGATTGATCAGCTGGTCGTAGCGCTGCGTCCCGAGACCGAACATGCGCGCGTCGATGGCGTTGCGATAGTCCACCGGCCGGTCGACGATCGAATCGGTGCCGATCTGCTCGGCGAGCTGTTTGCGGGTGAACGGACGGTCGTCCGGGCCGATCAAGGAGAAGTCCACACCAACCCGGCCGTCGGCGACGAAATACCAGCGGGTCACCTTGTCCGAGGAACGGGTGGCGCGCATGCCGACGCCGACGGTGACCGCCTCGGGGTCCTCCCAGCGGCCGCGCGCGAACTCCATCCAGACATACGAGTACGCCGAGTCCTGCTTGCGGTAGAGCAGGTTCGACTTCATCGTGCGCTCCTCGCCGGCGAACGGGTTGAGCCTGCGCGGCTCGATCCGTCCGTCCAAGACGAAGGGGAACAGCACTTCCAGCGCCTTCGTCTTGCCCGATCCGTTCGGCCCGCGCAGGACCAATCTGCCGTCGGCGAAACAGAACTCCTGGTCGCGGTAATCCCATAGGTTGACGATCCCGGCGCGGGTCGGAGTGAACCGCACTCCGCCGTGAATGAGCGACATCCGTCAGTTCCCTTCCGTACCGGTGCCGTCGGGCCCGTAGGTGTCGGCCGCCGTGACGAACAGTTCCGCGGCCCGCTTGGTGCGGACCGTGACGACCGCGCCACGGTAGCGGGCCAGGGCGGGCAGCACGAGCAGCCCGTCGTCCACCACCCGGACCAGTCGCAGCCGCTCCAGCAAGGCCACCACCTCGGTGGTGAGGCGCGCGACGTCGGCCTGCCATTGCGCGGCGAACGTCGTACCGTAGCGGTCGGCGAGCGCCTGGACCGTCTCGCGCAACCAGGTCCGGTCGATCAGTGGATAGCCGGGCGAAACCGGTGGGTCCTCCGGTTGCCGCGGGCCGTCCGGCGGATCGAGGTCGTCGGCAAGCGAATCCGATACGCCGGATTCGGCGAGCGGGGTGAACATGGTGGATTCGGGGATGGCTTCGTCGAGTTGGTCGGCCAGTGCCTCGCCGAGGTCCGTCGCGCTGTGGCGCCGCGGCAGCGGGTGGTCGATATCCAGCACCCGGTCGGCGATCTCGCCGGCCAGCAGCAAGGCGACCTGCGCGAGCGTGCCGGTCCCCGGGAAGCGGACGTCCGACAGCCGCCCCGAGCTGTCGATCAGCGCGACGCCCTCCGCCCGGCGTTCGGCGCGCAATCCGGTGAACAGCTCCACCTCCGCGACCACCCGCTCCTGGGCGAGGACAGGGCGCTCCTCGGGCGCGAGGTCCTCGGCGTACACGACCGGTTGTTCGACCAGCGCCCTGCGCACCCGGCGCGCGATCTCTGCGGTGCCGGTCGCGTGCGCCGAAAGGCCGGGAACCGTGGCGTCTTCGGTGAGCAGCAGCCCCCGCACGCTGTGCAGATGCTGCAGTGCCCGCGGCGGCCGGAACAGCGCGAAGACCACCTGTCGGTCGATGTCGTAGAGCGCCTCACCGGCTTCCGGATCGCTGGCCCAGCCGCCCGCGTCGCCGTCGGCCAAGGTGAGCGCGCCGCGCACGGTCAGCCAGCCCACCGCGTCGACGAACGCGTCGCGGTCGGCGGCCCGGTCGGTGGCGAGCTCGAGCCCGTCCACCCGGCTCGCGTAGGCGGCCACCTGTTCGGCCAGCTCGGACAGGGTGATCTGGTCTCCCGCGCGTCCCAACGCGGCGAGCGCGAGGGCGAGATAGGCATAGCGGCGGCGGTCGAAAACGCGCTCGGCGGGGGTGCGCGCGGGCCTGCCCGCGTCGAGGCGGTCCAGCACCGGGAAGACCCGTGCGGTGGTCTCCGTGACTTCGAGCCGGTAGCCGAACAATTCGGCGAGGTCCTCGCGCAACTCGGTGGCCCAGCGCCGGATCAGCGGCAGTGCGATCCGGTCCGGGTAGGTGCGGGTCACCAGGTGGTTGGCCAGGACGACCCGCGCGGCGCGCTGATAGTTGTCGAGCGCGAGCGCATCGATGGTGCGTCCGTGCATCAGCGGCGCTCCCCGCGCGGGTGCGACCGCGTTCCGGTCGTCTGCTCGATCTTCAGCGTCCGGTTGTTCAACCGCAGCAGCCCGCGGGTGGTGCGCACCACCGTCGGACCGTCGTGCTCGGACACCGTGAGGGTGACGCCGCTGTCGGAACCGGTGGTGCCCGCCACCCGGCCGCGCACCGGGACCCACGCGGTGGACGCGGCGTCCAGTAGCCGCAGCAGCACTTCGGTTTCCCGGTCGTCCAGGACCCGTTCGTGCACGTCCCCGGCGGCCAGCGACCTGGCGGCCGCGGCACGGGCCCGCTGCGCGTCCAACTGGGCCTCGCGCAGGCGCCGGATGCCCGCGTCGTTGCGGTGGATGCGGGCGGGCGCACCGGCCGAGGGCGGGCGCCCGGTCTCGGCCAGCGTGCGTGAGATCTCCAACGGCGGTGCGTCCCACCAGGATCGGATCGCCGGGATCACATCGGCGTCCGGGTGCTCCATCGCGAGGTGCCGTGGTTTGCCCAGCCCGAACACGGCGTCGAACAGGGCGTGGGCACTGTCCACGGTCGGCGCCGCGGTGAACCAGCCGGCCAGATGCCGCAGTGCCGATTCCCGGCTGACCCCGCCGCGGCGCGTCTCGGTGACCCGCCGCAGCAGCGAGAGCACCGCGGCGATGGCGCTCATGGTGGCCTCGCGCAGTCGCTCGGCCTCCGTCGGCCCGTCCGCCTCGCCGGCGGACGCCACGAACCAGGTCCGCAGTCCGTCCCATCTGGCCTGCCAATCGGCGCGGCGTTCATCGATGCTCAGGAGCACCCGTTCGTCGCAGCGCGCCGCCCGGACGATCAGGTCGTCGGCTCCGGTTTCCTCGATCTCCGCGATCGCCGCCGCCAGGCGCGGGGTGAATCGGGCCAGGTCCAGGCTGAATTCCCGCATGTGCGCGAGCAGCGCGTCCTTGTGCGCGAGAAACGATTCCGGGGTGATCTCGGTGGTGCGCACCAGGTCGCCGAGCCCCAGATAGAAGTGCGCGGCGCGGGCGGCCAGGTCGGACAGGGCGGTGTCGAGACGACGCAGCGTGCGGTAGGCGCGTTCGGCGTCGCCCGCCCGATTGGCCTCGGCCAGGGTGTGCAGATCGGCCAGCAACTCGGGCAGCACGAGGCGCGACAGCGAGGCGTCGTCGAGGCGCGCGCTGAGCACACCGGCGACCGCCCGGTATGCCTGGAAGCCCGCCTGGGAGAACTGGTACACGTAGTGCCGGTTGCGGTATTCGGCCAGCGTCGCGGCGCGGGCTCCGTCGTAACTGCGTTCCAGCACGCCCCAGTGGTGCAGCTGGTCCAGCAGCGGACCGATCTCGGCCGCGGTCAGGCGCGCGGCCGCGGCCCGGCCGGTCGTCTCCGGGGGCTGCTCCGGCACATCGGTTTCCCGCTCCCGTCGCTCGCCCTCGCGCGAACCTGGCGGACGCGTGCGGAATTCCGTGGTGCCCGCCGCATCCCCTGCCATTGCGACCGGTCGGTTCGAAGTAGTCGGGTCCGGCGCGCGCAGGACGCTTCCGTGGCGTTCGATCCACTCCGCGACGTCGTCGGCGTGCAGCAGCACCACGTACGCCGCTCGCGCACTGTCGAACGCGCGCAGCACCCGGAGGTAGTCCGCGCGCCGCTCGGCGGTGGCGAAAGAGAACAGCCGCAGCCGATCGTCCCAGGGGGTGTCGGCACAGCCGTCATCGGAGTCGGTCACCGGGAACAGGGTAGTAGCGGGCCGATCGCCACCCGCAGGACGTTCCGCTGTTCGGGGTGGCCGGGTCCGGTTCGTCACCATTCGCCGCGGCTGCGGAGCGGTGCGGCTCACTCGACGGACAACGAACGCATCTGGTCCAGATACGCGCGGGTGCGCGGGTCGCCGGGGAATCGCTCGATGATCTCTCGCGCGACTTCGCCCGCGATCCACATCAGCGACGGCAGCGACCGCCTGCTGCCCGCGAACGCGCGCTTACCCTCGGCCACCGCCAGTTCCAGATCACGGTCGCGCACCGCGACCACGGCCAGCGTCAGGTGCGCCTCGGAGACGCGCATCGGGTTGCGTACCGTGCCGTCGGGGCGGGTGGCGTTGCGGATCACCTCGCGCGCGTAGGTTTCGGCGAGCCGATCCTCGCCCGCCACCCGGCAGCAGTCCATCGCGTAGAAGTCGAACTTGTTCGCGTCGATGACGAAATGGTTGTCCAGATTCGCCGGATGCTCGAGTCGCTCCAAGATAGCTCGACCCTCGTTGAGGGCGGCCTCGACCTCCCGTGGATTACCCAACCTGGCCCAGGCTTTGGCGCGCTGGGCGGCGAGTTGAACGCCGACGCGCAGGTGCTGGCTTACTTCCAGCGTCGGCTGCACGGTCTCGATGACGCCGCGGTAGTTGCCCTGGGTCAGCGCGAACCACGCGGTCATTTCCGCTGCCCACGCGGCGATCTCGAGGTGCTCCGCCTCCCGCGCCAGCGATTGGGCGGCGCGGCGGGTCGCCTCGGCGGCGGTTCGTCGGCCGAGATCGTAATCCACGCAACCAACCAGCAACGCGACCCATCCAGCGAGAACGAGGATTTCACGGTGCTGCGCGAGGGTCAGGCGACCATCCAGCAACGAGGTGATCCTGCGCAGCCAGGCCGTGCCCTCGGTGTGCAGGTCGTGCGGGTCTGCGTAGGAGTATTCGCAGCACAGGCGCTCGGCGGTGATGCGGATGGCCTCCAGCGTCACCGAGGACACGTCGGACATGCGCAGTCGCCCGAGGAACTCGAGCGTGTCCATGCCCGTCGCCGAGAGCAATTCGTCGTCCCGGTTGGGTCTCGCCTTCGGGAAGAACGCCGCGGCCACCGTGTCGAAGGTGGCGGCGATGATGGGCGCGTAGAAGTCGTCGGGGCGTGATTCGCCCGATTCCCAACGGCGCCAGTTGCGTAGGAGCGTACTGTCGGTCGGCAGGTTGTGCGAAGACTTTCCACGCATCACGCGAACAGCGTCGGCTTGCGACCACCCCCTCGCGTCACGCTCGGAACGCATTCGGACAGCCCAGACGGGTCGATCGTCGGTAGCGGCCACGACTGTAGTATCGCACCAGTTAACGTTTGGTGGCCCTAAGAGGGCAGACAGATGTCCGTGTGTTGCCAGCTACATTCGGCCGACCGCGTTGTGCATCCTTGAGTTGGCGCCAGAAGTTTGCCAGCCCCTCCTGTAAGAGCAGTTGCAAGTACATCTGCTCTTGCACGAAGCGCAAATACCCCGTAAAACGGGTGGATCCACATAAGAGAACAGCGATCCCAATCCAACGGAGGTTCGGGTGGAAGCGTTGATCTATGGATACTTGCGTGACGATCTGGCCGATGGCCATAGCAAAGAGCTCGAGGCCGCGATGAGCAGCCTCGCCCGCGAGGAAGGGCTGTGCTTCGCCGCAACGTTCCATGAATCGACCGGCGGTGACGGGACGGCTTTCGCCGAGCTCACGGCGGAACTCAAGCGCGCCGACGCGCATCATGTGGTGGTTCCCTCACTCGATCACTTTGCCGGTCAGACGATTCCCCGCGACATCCTGATCGCCAAACTGGCGCAGGACGCGGCGGCGCGGGTGTGGACCGTGGAGAGCTGACCGCCGCGACCGAAATGCCCGGTACCGCACCGATCCCCAGCGTCGCAGCCAGGTCGCCGCACCGGTCGCGATCACACCCGCTGCCAGGGAAGCGAGCAGCCCCGCGAGCCGGTGCTGTTCGAACAGCGGGTACACCTGCCAGTGCAGCAGATAGACGAACAGCGAGCCGTCGGCCAGCACCGCCGCGCAGACGGCGACGACGGCGGGAACCCGGACCGCGGACAACCACACCAGTGCGAGCAAACCCGCCATGATCAGTCGTTCCCGCTCGGGAACGCCGAAATATCCAGGCACCGCGATCAGTACGACGGCACTCACCGTCATCCGCTGCCACACCGACGTCGCCTTCGCCGCCGCCCAGCCGAGCGCGAAGAGCCAGACCGCCAGCGGAGAGAACGGGATGTCCTTCGCCGAATACAGACCGAACGCCTGGTATCGGAAGACGAGGCTCAGCGCGACCAGCGCCATCGCGAACCAGAACGGCTCGGCGCGTTGCCACCGGTCCACCGCGGGGATCCGGATCAGCAGCGCGGCGACCAGCATGAAGTACACGAGCACCTCGAGAAACCACAGGTGACCGGCGGTGGCACTGTCGTGCGGGCCGAGGATCTTGTTCAGCAACAGGACATTCTGCCAACCGTAGTAGTCGCTGAACGGCAGCGTCAGCGCGACCCATAGCGCCGTCGGCACCGCGATGTATCCCACGGCGCGCAGTGTGTGCCGCAATCGCTCGGCGGGTGGCGCCGCGGTCGCGGCGAAGCGCGCGAAGTTGAACCCGGCCACCCCGAGCAGTACGTGTGCCGCGCCCCACCGGACGAACACTCCGGCGTGCGCGCTCACGATGAGCACGATGCCGACGGCGCGCAGCAGTGTCGCGGTGTCGAGCGTCCGTCCGAAGCGCCTGTGGCTCTCGGGTGTCCGCTCCAAGTCCGCGACGGGTGTGTTCGGCCAGTCGGCGGGGAGGCCGCCGAGTGCCCGCTCCAGTCGCGCCGCGGTGGTCACGTAGGTGAGCGAGTTGCCGCCGAGATCGACGAAGGTGCTGTCCGGGTGGATCCGTGCGGGGTCGATGCCGAGGGTGGCGGCGTAGAGGGCACGGATGTCACGTCCTCGAGGCGTCGGCCCGGCCAGTCGGCGGATAGCGGGGTAGTCGGGTTTGCCATTGGGTAGCCGTGGCATCCGCTCGACCGGGTGGACCTCGACCGCGGCGGCGGGCAGGCCGGACAGGCGCACGGCGAGCTCGGTCGGATCCGACCGCGGGTTCTCGACCGCGATGACCAAGTGCGCGTCGTCGTCGGCGCAGCAAGCCGTGAATCCGGCTTCCGCCAGCGCGGATTCGAGCCGTTCCAGATCGATGCGCAACCCGAAGATCTTGGCGAACCGGCTGCGCCTGCCGACCACCCGATACAAACCCTCCGGTGTGCGCCGGGCCAGGTCGCCGGTGCGCAGGGCCGTCAGCGTGCGGCCGAGGGACAGATCCCCGGCCGACTTCGCGTAGCCCATCATCACATTGGGCCCGTGATAGACCAGTTCGCGCGGTTCGTCCCCTTCGTCACCGGCATCCTCGACCGGCTCGAGGGTGAATTCGCCGCCCGGAATGGGGATCCCGATGCAGTCGGGATGCGCGCTCGCCAGATGCGCGGGCAGGTACGCCATCCGGGCGGTGGCCTCGGTCTGGCCGTACATCACCACGAAGTCCCAGCCGCGTTCCCGGCCGAGTTCGGCGAATTCGCGCACGCGCTCCGGCGCGAGCCTGCCGCCCGCTTGCGTGACGTAGCGCAGGTGGGGCAGGGACTTGCGGGCGAAACCGATCCGGTCCAGGAGATCGATGGTGTAGGGAACCGCGGCGAAAGACGTTGCCCGGCAGTCCCGGAACGCCTGCCAGAATTCCGCGTCGAGTACCGACCGGTCGGTGAGCAGAAGGCTCGCCCCGCGCACCAGGTGGCTGTGCACCACCGACAGCCCGTAGCAGTAGAACATCGGCAAGGTGGTGGCCGCGCAGTCGTCCGGGCCGATGGCCAGGTAATCGGCGATGGCGGCGGCGTTCGAGCGCAGGTTCTCCGCGGAGAGCCGGACCAGCTTCGGCGACCCGGTGGACCCCGACGTACTCAGCAGCAGCGCGAGATCCGGATGCAGACGATGCGCCGAGCGTTCCCGGACCACGCGGGCGCGGCCGTCCTCGATGACTATGTCCGGGTCGTAGGTGTCCCGCAACTCCGCAGTGATCCGCTCGGCGAGCAACACGACGCACCCGGCGCTGAGCGCTCCGAGATACGCGACGAGCGAGGCCAGGTCGTTGCGCGCGGCGAGCGCGACGAGGCGGCGGGCCGGGCCCAGCTCGGTCGCGTAGGCCTCGACGAGCGTCGCAAGCCGAGCGTTGGTCACCTGCCGGCCGGGTTCGCACCCGGCATCGCCGTCCGCGCCCGGGTCGGGGCAATGGACGGCGATCCGCTCGTCGAAGGTGCGCAGACGCTCGACGATCGGATGGACGGTCACCGGCGAAAGTGTAGGAGGCGGCCGTTGCCCGGCCCGGAGGTGGCCCCCTGGCGAACTTCCGGTGAACCCCGCGGCGGACGAACGTCCGCACCGAACGCGCCGCCGCGCAACCGATCAGAGACCGAAGCTACCCGGACCCCGCCTGCGCAGGTACTTCTCGAATTCGGCTGCGATGGCGTCGCCATCGATCTTGGCCATCGCCTCGTTGACGTCGACCGCCGCGTCCCCGCGCTCCTCCAGCGAGCGCACGTACTCGCTGATCTCCTCGTCGCCCACGGTCATCTCGTTGACCGCGGTCTCCCAGTCCTCGGCCTGCTTGGGCAGCTCACCCAGCGGCACCTCGATGTCGAGCACGTCCTCGACCCGGTGCAGCAGCGCGATGGTCGCCTTCGGATTCGGCGGCTGGGAGACGTAGTGCGGGACCGCGGCCCAGAACGACACCGCCGGGACGCCCGCCTTGACGCACTGGTCCTGCAGTACGCCGGTGATGCCGGTCGGTCCCTCGTAGCGGGTCTGCTCCAGGTTGAACCGCTCGGCCGCCTCCTTGCTGTAGGCCGAGCCGGTCACCGGCACCGGCCTGGTGTGCGGGGTGTCCGCGAGCAGGGCGCCGAGGATCACCACCGTCTGCACCCCGAGCTGCTCGATGAACTCCAGCAGGTCGCCGCAGAAGCTGCGCCAGCGCATGTTCGGTTCGATGCCGCGCAGCAGCACCACGTCGCGGTCGCTACCGGGCGGCGAGCAGACCGACAACATCGTCGACGGCCACTGGATTTCCCTGGTCACCCCGTCCACCTGACGCACGGTCGGCCGGTTGACCTGATAGTCGTAGTAGTCCTCGGAGTCGAGTTCGGCCAACGGCTCGGCGTCCCAGATCAGTTCCAGATGCTCGACGGCGCCGCTGGCCGCGTCACCGGCGTCGTTCCACCCCTCGAAGGCGGCGACCAGTACCGGATCCCGCAACGTCGGCAGTTCCGGATCGGGAGTTTCACTGGCGTTCACTCGGTCAGCCTACGGTGTGCGGCGGTATGGCGTGTCCTCTGACGGCCGGACCGGGTGGCGTGTTTTCGCGCGCGGCGGCCGCGTCGTCGGGCCGGGTGTGTGGCCCAGGACACCGAGCCTCGACGTGGTGGCCTGGAACGTCCACCCCGCCCACTACGCTGGAACGCATGTCTGCGTCCGTCCCCGCCGAGTTCGACACCACGCTACTCGACACGCTGCGCCGCCGTGTCGTCATCGGCGACGGTGCGATGGCCACCATGCTGCAAGCCACCGACCTGACCCTGGACGATTTCCGCGGGCTGGAGGGCTGTAACGAGATCCTCAACGAGACCCGCCCCGATGTCCTGCGCGGCATCCACCGGGCCTATTTCGAGGCGGGCGCCGACGCGGTCGAGACCAACACCTTCGGCTGCAATCTGTCCAACCTCGCCGACTACGACCTCGGCGACCGGATCCGTGATCTCTCCGAGCGGGGCACCCGCCTGGCACGCGAGGTCGCCGACGAGATGGGTCCCTCGTCGGACGGTACGCCACGCTACGTGCTCGGTTCGATGGGGCCCGGCACCAAATTGCCCACGCTGGGGCACGCCCCGTTCGCCGCGCTGCGCGACGCCTACACCGAGGCCGCTCTCGGCATGCTCGACGGCGGCGCCGACGCGATCCTCATCGAGACCTGCCAGGATCTGCTGCAGGTGAAAGCGGCCGTGACCGGCAGCAGGCGCGCGATGGCGAAACTGGGGCGTCGAATCCCCGTCATCACGCACGTCACGGTGGAGACCACCGGCACGATGCTGGTCGGCAGCGAGATCGGCGCGGCGCTCACCGCGCTGGAGCCGCTTGGCATCGACATGATCGGGCTGAACTGCGCGACCGGCCCGGCCGAGATGAGCGAGCACCTGCGCCACCTGTCCAGGCACGCGCAGGTGCCGGTCTCGGTGATGCCGAACGCCGGGCTGCCGGTGCTGGGCGCGGACGGGGCGGTGTACCCGCTGTCGCCCGAGGAGTTGGCGGTAGCGCTGCGCGGGTTCGTCACCGAGTTCGGGCTGGCCTTGGTAGGCGGTTGCTGCGGGACCACGCCCGAGCACATCCGCCAGGTCACCGCCGCGGTGCGTGAAGTGGAGCGCACCCTCCCGCCGATCGCCGAGCGTCGCGCGCCGGTACACGAGCCGAGTGTGTCCAGCATGTACACCGCGGTGCCGTTCGAGCAGGACGCCTCGGTCCTGATGATCGGCGAGCGGACGAACGCGAACGGTTCCAAAGCGTTCCGCGAGGCCATGCTCGCCGGGGACTGGCAGAAGTGCCTGGACATCGCCAAGGACCAGACTCGCGACGGGGCGCACATGCTCGATCTGTGTGTCGACTACGTCGGCCGGGACGGCGCGCGCGATATGGCCGAGCTGGCCGGTCGACTGGCCACCGCCTCGACGCTGCCGATCATGCTCGATTCCACCGAGGCCCCGGTACTGCAGGCCGGGTTGGAACACCTCGGCGGTCGCTGTGCGGTCAATTCGGTGAACTACGAGGACGGCGACGGTCCCGATTCGCGTTTCCAGCAGACCATGCGGCTGGTCGCCGAGCACGGCGCCGCGGTGGTCGCGCTGACCATCGACGAGGAGGGCCAGGCCCGCACCGCGGCGAAGAAGGTCGAGATCGCCGAGCGGCTGATCGCCGACATCACCGGCAACTGGGGGCTGTCGGAAAGCGACATCATCATCGACACGCTCACCTTCACCCTCGGCACCGGCCAGGAGGAGTCGCGCCGCGACGGGCTGGAGACCATCGAGGCCATCCGTGAACTCAAGCGCCGCCATCCCCGCGTGCAGACGACGCTGGGCCTGTCCAATATCTCCTTCGGCCTCAATCCGGCGGCCCGACAGGTGCTCAACTCGGTCTTCATGCACGAGTGCGTCGAGGCCGGGCTGGATTCCGCGATCGTGCACGCCTCCAAGATCCTCCCGATCAGCCGGATTCCCGACGAGCAGCGCGAGGCCGCGCTGGATCTGGTGTACGACCGCCGAGCAGAGGGGTACGACCCGCTGCAGAAGCTGATGGCCCTGTTCGAAGGCGTGTCCACGTCCTCGTCGAAGGCGTCGCGTGCGGAGGAACTGGCCGCGCTGCCGCTGTTCGAGCGGTTGGAGCGGCGCATTGTCGACGGTGAACGGGCGGGGATGGAGGCCGATCTGGACGCGGCCATGACCGAGGTGCCGCCGCTGCGGATCATCAACGAGACCCTGTTGTCGGGGATGAAGACGGTCGGCGAGCTGTTCGGCTCCGGCCAGATGCAGCTGCCGTTCGTGTTGCAGTCGGCCGAGGTGATGAAGGCCGCCGTCGCGTACCTCGAGCCGCATATGGAGGCCACCGACGACAGCGGCAAGGGGCGCATCGTGCTGGCCACCGTCAAGGGCGACGTGCACGACATCGGCAAGAACCTGGTCGACATCATCCTGTCCAACAACGGTTACGAGGTGGTCAACCTCGGAATCAAGCAGCCGATCTCGGCCATCCTCGACGCGGCGGTGGACAAGAAGGCCGACGTCATCGGCATGTCCGGTCTGCTGGTGAAGTCGACCGTGGTGATGAAGGAGAACCTCGAGGAACTCAACGCCAAGGGCGTGGCCGAGCAGTTCCCCGTGCTGCTCGGCGGCGCGGCGCTCACCCGCTCGTACGTGGAGAACGATCTCACCGCGGTGTACGCGGGCGACGTGCACTACGCGCGCGACGCGTTCGAGGGCCTGCGGCTGATGGGCGACATCATGACCCGCAAGCGCGGCGGCGAACTCGACCCGGACAGCCCGGAGGCCGTCGCCGAGCGGGAAAGGGCCGCCGAGCGCCGAGCGCGTCACGAGCGCTCCAAGCGGATCGCCGCGGAGCGCCGCGCGGCCGAGGTCCCCGTCGTGGTGCCCGAACGCTCCGACGTCGCGGCCGAGCTGCCGGTGCCGGTGCCGCCGTTCTGGGGCACGCGCGTGGTGAAAGGTCTGGCCCTGCACGAATACTCGGGTCTGCTCGATGAGCGGGCCCTGTTCCTGGGGCAGTGGGGCCTGCGTGGGCAGCGCGGTGGTGACGGCCCCAGCTACGAGGAACTGGTGGAGACCGAGGGCAGGCCGCGCCTGCGCGCCTGGCTGGACCGGCTGAGCACGGAAGGCGTCCTGCAACACGCCGCGGTCGTGTACGGCTACTTTCCCGCAGTGTCCGAAGGCGACGATGTCATCGTGCTCACCGAGCCGGAACCCGATGCGCCGGAACGGTACCGGTTCACCTTCCCGCGTCAGCAGCGCGACCGGTTCCTGTGCATCGCCGACTTCATCCGCTCGCGGGCGTACGCCCGAACGACCGGCCAGGTCGACGTTTTGCCGTTCCAGCTGGTCACCATGGGGCAGCCGATCGCCGATTTCGCCAACGAGCTGTTCGCGGGCGACAGTTACCGCGACTACCTCGAGGTGCACGGCATCGGCGTCCAGCTCACCGAGGCGCTGGCCGAGTACTGGCACCGCCGCATCCGCGAGGAACTCGTCCTCGACGGCCACGCGGTCGCCGACTCCGACCCGGCGGACGTGGTGGACTACTTCAAGCTCGGCTATCGCGGCGCACGCTACTCCTTCGGTTACGGCGCCTGCCCGGAGCTGGAGGACCGCGCCAAGCTGGTCGATCTGCTCGAGGCCGACCGCATCGGCGTCGCGCTGTCCGAAGAGTTGCAGCTGCATCCGGAACAGTCGACGGATGCCTTCGTCCTGGTGCATCCGGAGGCGAAGTACTTCAACGCGTAGCCGTGCGCGGATGTGGCGCGGCGTCGGGGCCGGTCGGCGATCGCTGTGTGGCCTGCGAGCCATAGCGAAATGCTGTCGTGCCAAGGGCCTTTGCTACCTGCCCTGATGTCGTGTCGCGCGGGCACCGGAGCGTTCGTCGGCGCGTCACAGGGGCGGGCGCGCGCGGTTTACCTGGGCGATCGTCCATCCCCGTGCCGGGAGGTGGATGTCTGTCGGGTAGATGTGCCATTGTCGAAGGCGTTGTAACTGCATCCGGGGCAGTCGGCGGATGCGTTCGCGTCCCTGCTCAGTGGTGCGAAGCACCTCGGCGCGTACGCCTTCGGAGTCTTTCCGGGCTTGCGCGTGGAGTGCGAAACGGCTAGGCGCGCAAGTAGGAGAGGCACACCACCATGACGGCGGATCGACTGATCGCGGGACGGTATCGGCTCACGGATCCGATCGGCACCGGCGCCATGGGTGTGGTCTGGCGGGCGACCGACGAGCGGTTGCAGCGCACCGTCGCGGTCAAACAGGTGCTCCTGGGTCCCGGACTGACCGGGTCAGCGGCGCTGGAGGCGAAACGGCGTGCCATGCGGGAGGGGCGGATCGCCGCGCGCCTGCACCATCCGAACGCCATCACCGTGTTCGACGTGGCGGAGGAGGACGGCCAGCCCTGGCTGGTCATGGAGTACCTGGACGCGCCGAGCCTGGCGGCCAAACTGTCGGGCGATCGCACGTTGCCGCCGCTCGAGGTCGCCCGGATCGGCGCGCAGGCGGCGAGCGCCCTGGCGGCCGCACACGACGCGGGGATCATGCACCGGGACGTGAAGCCGGCGAACCTGCTGGTCGCCGACGACGGCACGGTCAAGATCACCGACTTCGGCATCTCCCGCGCGGTCGGCGACGTGACGGTCACGGCCACCGGATTCCTCGCCGGGACGCCGGCCTATCTGTCGCCGGAGGTGGCTCGTGGCGAGGATCCGGAACCGGCTTCCGACGTCTTCGCCCTCGGTTCGACGCTGTACGCGGCGGTGCAGGGCACCCCGCCGTTCGGCGAGGGCGACAACCCGCTCGCCCTGCTGCACGCGGTCGCGCGGGCCGAGATCCCGCCGCCCGAGTCCGCGGGCTCGCTGGGGCCGGTGCTGATGTACCTGCTCGCTCCCGCCGTCGCCGACCGCCCGACCATGCGGGAGGCGAAAACGCTCCTCGAAGCCGTTGCGGCGGGCCTGGATCCACAGTTGCCCGCGGCGGTGACCAAGGTGATTCCCGCGCCCGCCACGGCTGCCGCCGCGACCACCGTGCTGCCGAACCACCCCGCCGCAGTGTCGCCGGAGCAGTCCGGCGATACCGGAGTCACCACGGTCGTACCCGCCGCGGAGCCGGGTCCACTCGCGCCGCGACCGGTTACGCCACCCTCGGCGCCGAGGCGGGCCGGGATGGCTGCGACGTTGCCGGGCGTTCTGCGTGGCCCGCAGCGAGGCCGGTTGATCGCCGTGGAAGTCGCCGCGGTGGTCGGGGTGCTGATCCTGATCGGTGTCATCGCGATGCTGGCCGGAGCGGACGGCGAGGGCGGAGCCGCGCCGACCTCGTCGGCGGTGCCTCCGGCCGCTGTGGCGCCCGAGAACGCACCGGCCGACCCGGCCGGAACCGAGTCGCGGCAGGCCCCGGCGCAAGCTCCAGGCCGAGCCCCGGCGCAAACCTCCGCCGCCGCATCGCCCGCACCCACGTCCGGGCCCGTGCCGGGGCCCGCGCCCACGTCGGCGGGTGCCCCGACGCCCCCGCCCGTCCCGGGAACCACTCCTCCGGCGCAAACGACGAACCCCGCACCGAGCACCACCCCGCCGCCGCCAAGCACCACACCGCAGCCCACCACGTCGAGCCCGGTCCCGACCACCACCGGGCCGGCCACCACCGCGACGACCACTCCGTCCGGGCCACCCACGTCCGATCGGATCGCCTCGTTCATCCAGGGCTACTACGGAATGCTGCCCACCAACGTGTCCGGCGCATGGACGCAGTTGGCGCCCGGTTACCAGGCGCAGACCGGCTACGACTCCTACGTGAAGTTCTGGGGCACCATCCGTGCGGTGAGCGTGGGCTCGGTCACGCAGAACGGCGGGAATCGGGCGGTGGTCGCGCTCACCTATACCTTGAAGAACGGAACGACGACGTCCGAGAACCGCTGGATCGAGGTCGTCGGCGACAGCGCCAAGCTGCAGATAGCGGCGTCGGGCACTTAGGCGCTGTTCGCTTCTGCCGTGATCCCCTGCGATGCGGTTCGGATGCAGCCTCGGCCGCACGACACTGTGGTCGACCGCCCGGCCCCGCGCCGGGGTGCGCTGTTCGATCCGGCTGCCTCGGCTGGGCGGGGGCCACGGACCTGCTTCGTCCGGCGATACGGTTCGTGCGACCGTCTCGGCCGGTGATCGCGGTCGCCGCGCAGTGCCCAGGACATGGACGAGATCTAGGAGAAGGACCGAAACGTGACAGCGCGACTGGCTGGAGTGCTCTGGGACATGGACGGCACGCTGCTCGACTCGGAGAAACTCTGGGACGTGGCGGTGCGGGAGCTGGCGCGCGAACACGGTCACGAGATGACCGACGCGGTCCGGCACGCGCTGATCGGGGCATCGGGCCCGAACGCCCTGCGCATCATGTTCACCGGCCTGGGCATCGAGCCGACGCCCGGCTCGCTGCGGGCGGCGGGGGAGTTCCTGGAACGGCGGGTGACCGAATTGATGACCGGCCCCATCCCGTGGCGGCCGGGCGCGAAGGACGCGCTGGCCATGGTCCGCGCCGCGGGTCTGTCCAGCGCGCTCGTCACCAATACCAAGCGGTCGCTCACGGAGTTCGGTCTCGACACGCTGGGGCGCGACTTCTTCGACGTCTCGGTCTGCGGCGACGAGGTGGCGCACGGCAAGCCGGAGCCGGATGTCTATCTGCGCGCCGCCGAGTTGTTCGGGCTCGCTCCGGAACAGTGTGTCGCGGTGGAGGACTCGCCCACCGGCGCCCGCGCGGCGCAGGCGGCGGGTTGCGCGCTGGTGGTCGTCCCGTGCGAGATTCCCGTGCCGGACGCGCCGGGACGGTTGTTCCGCGATTCACTCCTCGGGCTGACCGTCGCGGATCTGGAACAGGCTCTGCGCCTACGCGATTGAGCGGTTCGGGCGAGTGCGGCACGTGCGGCCGCCGCGCTCTGCGGGACGAGAGTTACTGTGCCGCAACGGGAGTGCGCGCAGATGGTAGGTGTGACCGTGATCACCGGCAATCTCGCCGAATCCCGGGCGTGTCGGCGAGCGCTCCACCAAAATGACGCCATGGCAGCGTTGGGCGTCCTCGACGAGATCATAGATACCGCACGGTATCCCCTGGCGGATCCGGGAAGCTCCGCGCTGCGCGAAGCGGTGCGGCGCGCCCGCGCGGAACTGGCCGACACCGGCTGCACGGTGCTGCGTGGTTTCATCCGACCCGAGCTGACCGACACCCTGCGGGCGCAGGGGGAGCGGATGGCCCCGCACGCGCATTACGAGGTCGAGCAGGTCAACGCCTACAACATCCCCCTGGACGCCGACCTGCCGGAAGACCATCCGGGCCGGATCGTGCTGGAGCGCGGCAACGCCTTCGTGCCCCGCGACCGCATCCCCGCCGACGCGCTGATCCACCGCCTCTACACCGACGAGTTGTTCCAGCGGTTCGTCGCCGACTGCTTCGGTTTGGCCGAATTGCACGAGTTCGCCGATCCCCTCGCCGGACTGTGCCTCAACGTCGTCGCGCCGGGTATGTCGCATCCCTGGCATTTCGACACCAACGAATTCACCGTCTCGATGCTGACCCAGCCCGCCGAGGACGGTGGCGTCTTCGAGTACTGCCCCAACATCCGCACACCCGAGGCGGAACACCTCGACGACGTCCGCGCCGTGCTCACCGGTACCGGCGAGCGTTTCGTCCAGCGGCTCGAACTGCGTCCGGGCGACCTGCAGCTGTTCCAGGGTCGCTTCTCGTTGCACCGCGTCTCACCCGTCAGCGGTGCACGCCAGCGCCATTCGGCCATTTTCGCCTACACCGATCGTCCCGGAATGGTCGGCACGGTGGAGCGCACCCGGCAATTGTTCGGCCGCGTGCTCCCCGACCATCTAGCCGCCGCGGCCGACGCCGTCCGGGGCGATCGACTGCTCGACTGAGCCGAACGGCTCGACTGACCGAGCTCGACCCGAGAGGACCGACAGTGCCAGTGCCGTTACACACGACCGGGAAAGCGTCTTTCGACGACATCTACGACCGCCCCGATCCGCGCGCGTACTACACGCGCATGTCCGAACTGGACTACCGCATTCCGGAACTGGCGAAACCGTTCTTCCAGCAGCAGATTCGGGAATTCCGCGCCTCCGCGCGGGTCACCGCGCCGACAGTGCTCGACATCGGCTGCTCCTACGGCGTGAACGCCGCGCTGTTGCGTTTCGACACCACGATCGGCGAGCTGGCCGAGCATTACACCGTCGCCGACATCGATCGGGCCGGCCTGATCCGGCGCGACCGAGCCCGGGTCGCGGCGGAGACCGCGGCCGACGACGTCCGCTTCCTCGGTATGGACGCCTCCCGCCCCGCCCTCGACTACGCGCGGGAAGCCGGGCTCCTGCACGATGTGGTGCACGCCGATCTGGAGTCCGGCGAACCGACCGATGAGCAGCGCGCCCTGCTGGCGACCGCCGATCTCGTCGTCTCCACCGGCTGCGTCGGCTACGTCACCGAGAAGACCTTGACGCGCGTGGCCACGGCGCACCCGCGCAGGCGGCCGTGGATGGCACACTTCGTACTGCGCATGTTCGACTTCGCGCCGATCGAGGCGGAACTCGCCGCGCTCGGCTACCGGACCGAGCAGGCGCCGGGGTTGTACGAGCAACGCAGGTTCGCCTCCGCGGCCGAACAGGCGCAGGTACTGAACACCCTGTCCGCCAAGGGAATCGACACGACCGGCCGGGAAGACCAGGGATGGCTGTATGCGACCCTGTATGTGTCCAGGCCGCTGCCGAAACATCACGCCGACACCGAGGACTCGCATTGACCGAACGCACCTTCGCCGCCGACGACCACCTTCCCCGGGTGCCCCTGCCGACGCTGGAGGACAGCTGTGGCCGATTCCTGCAGTGGTGCGAGCCGCTGCTGACCGCCGACGAACTCACCGCCACCCGGGCGGCGGTCGAGGACCTGTTGCGGCCCGGCGGGCCGGGGCGCACGCTGCACGCGGCGCTCGCGGAGTACGACGCGACGCCCGGCGTCGGCAGCTGGCTGGACCTGTTCTGGCCGTCGCGCTACCTGGGCAGGCGGGATCGGATCGCGCTGAACGCGAACTTCTTCTTCCTGTTCCGGGACGACACGCCGCTGGCCGCCTCCACCGCCGCCACCCAGGTGGACCGCGCCGCGGGCATCATCTCCGCGGCCGTCGACTACAAGCTGGCGCTGGACCAGGAGGCCATCCCGCCGGTGACCCAGCGGGGACAGCAGCTGTCCATGTGGCAGAACAAGTACCTGTTCTCCGAGACCAGGATCCCCGGCGTGGAGCAGGACACGGTGCGGGTCCCCTACAGCGCGGAGTGGCCGGGCCCCTCCCAGGCCCGGCACATCGTGGTGTTCTTCCACGGCAGCCCGTTCCGGATGGACGTCATCGGCCCGGACGGAGCGCCGTATTCGCCGGAGGATCTCGCCGACGGTTTGCGCGCGGTGCTCAAGGCGGGCGCACGCCCGGCCCGCACCGACACCGCGGTGGGGCACCTCACCACCAAGGCCCGTGCGGAATGGGCGGAGAGCAGGCAGCGCCTGCTGGCCGAGCCGGCGAACGCCGCGGCGCTGGACGCCATCGAGACCGCGCTGTTCGCCGTCTGTCTCGAGGACTTCGCTCCGCGCGACGAGCAGCACGCCTGCGACGAGCTGCTGCACGGCGACAGCGCCAACCGGTGGTTCGACAAGTCCGTCTCGTTCATCGTGTTCGGTGACGGGCAGGCGGGCATCAACGTCGAACACTGCGGACTCGACGGCACCACCATCCTCTCGTTCGTGGACACCCTGCTGGAGACGACGGTGCCGGCCCACGCCGCCCGCTCCGGCGCGCAGGCGCAGGGGCTGCCCTCGGTCGAGCCGATCGAGTTCGTGCTGGACGAGGCGCAGCGCGGCGATATCGCCGCGGCAGCCGCCGACTTCGCCCGCTACGCCGCCGCGAACGCCACCCAGACGGTCTCGTTCCCGGACTTCGGCACCGCCAGGGCCAAGCAGCTGGGCATCTCGCCGGACGCCTTCGCGCAGCTGAGCTACCAGCTTGCCCACCGGCGCAGCAAGGGGCTCACCGGCGCCACCTACGAGTCCATCGCGACCAGGCAGTACCGCAACGGCCGCACCGAGGCCATGCGGGTGGTCACCCCGGAGATGATCGCCTTCGTGGACACGATGCAGGACCCGGCCGCCGACGTCGAGGCGAAGCTCGCCGCGGCGCGGACGGCCGCGGCGGCGCACGTGGAACGGGCCAAGCAGTGCCAGGCCGGGGACGCGCCCGAGCAGCACCTGTGGGAGCTGCAGTGGATCCAGCGCAGGCGCGGCGCGGAACTGGGCGTCACCGACCCGATCCCGCTCTACGACAGCCCGGGCTGGACGATCATGCGCGACGACTACCTGAGCACCAGCTCGGCGCCGTCGGTCAACATCCGCTACTTCGGTTTCGGCTCCACCAGCTCCCGCTGTATCGGCATCGCCTACGTGCTGCTTCCGGACCGCTGGAATCTCTACCTGGCCACCCCGAAGCCGGTCGCCGATCAGATGTACGCGTTCGCCGATCACCTCCGCACGGCGGTCGCCGATCTGCAGGCGTTGCTCGCCGGGAACTAGGCGCCCTCCGCCCGGTTCTCCCGCGCTCGGCCGGGTGTGGGAGAACCGGGCGGACGCTGTACCAGGCCATCGTGGGCCGGAGCAACGGGCTCGCATCCGGGTCTGAAACAATGGCTCATCGTGAAGAACTTCGAATCCCTGTTCGCCGAGCTGCAGGATCGTGCGGTCAACCGCCCCGAGGGGTCCGGAACCGTTGCCGCGCTGGACGCAGGCGTGCATACCCAGGGTAAGAAGGTGCTCGAGGAGGCCGGTGAGGTGTGGCTGGCCGCCGAACACGAGAGCGACGAGTCGCTCGCCGAGGAGATCTCCCAGCTGCTGTACTGGGTGCAAGTGCTGATGGTGGGCCGCGGGCTGAAGCTCGAGGACGTGTACCGACATCTGTGACGGCCGTCCGACACCCCCGTATCTCCTCCCGAAAGGACTCCTCCCATGCTGCGCGTCGCAGTCCCCAACAAAGGCGCCCTGTCCGAATCCGCCGTCTCGATCCTCACCGAGGCGGGCTATCGCAAGCGCACCGATTCCCGTGACCTGACCGTTCTCGACCCGGCCAACCAGGTCGAGTTCTTCTTCCTGCGACCCAAGGACATCGCGATCTACGTCGGCTCCGGGGAACTCGATCTCGGCATCACCGGGCGTGATCTGGCGTGGGATTCCGGCGCCCCGGTGCAGGAACGCCTCGCCCTCGGGTTCGGCCGCTCCACCTTCCGCTACGCCGCCCCGGCCGGGCGGGAGTGGAAGGTCGAGGACCTCTACGACAAGCGGATCGCCACCTCCTACCCGAACCTGGTGCTGAACGACCTGCGCCGCCGGGGGATCGAGGCCGAGGTGATCCGTCTCGACGGCGCGGTGGAGATCTCCATCCAGCTCGGCGTCGCCGACGCCATCGCCGACGTCGTCGGCTCTGGGCGCACACTGCGTCAGCACAATCTGGTGGCCTTCGGTGCATCGCTGTGTGATTCCGAGGGGGTGCTGGTCGAGCGCAAGGACGCCGACCAGGGCGACCGGGCGCGTAACCAGCTCGTCGCCCGGGTCCAGGGCGTGGTCTTCGCCCAGCAGTACGTCATGCTGGACTACGACTGCCCGAAGGACCTGCTCGACGAGGCGTTCGTCATCACCCCCGGCCTGGAGTCGCCCACCGTCGCGCCGCTGGCCGACACCGGCTGGGTGGCCGTGCGGGCACTGGTGCCGCGCAAGCAGAGCAACGAGCTGATGGACAAGCTGGCCGACCTGGGCGCGAAAGCCATCCTCGCCACCGACATTCGCTCCTGCCGCGCATTCTGAACGCCGGATTCGTCCGATCCGCCTGATCCGCTCACGCTGAGCGCAATCGGTGTGTGCTGTGACCGGGTGTTGCTACCGTGCGGCCTCTCGATGAGGAAACGCAAGGAGCCCCCGTGTCACAGTCATCACCCGAGGAGCAGTCGGGCAGCACATTCGCATGGAACGAGGATTGGCTGGCGGCGATCGCCGGGCTGATCCTGATCGCGCTGGTCCTGCTCGGCGTGATTCCGGATTGGCTGGTGCCGTGATGGCCGGGACCGGCGCCGAAGCGGCGAACGAACCGGACGCCCGGACCGAGAGCAGGCCCGCGGCGGGGCGTGCCGATGTTCCGTCCTCGGAAACCGAGGCGGTGCAAGCGGTATCCCGTCCGACGGCCGGTGCCATCGCGGCCGGAATCGCCGTCGTGCTCGTGCTCGGCGCCCTCACCCGGTACTTCGAGACGCACGTCCCGCGGTGGTCGGTGGACACTCCGTTCCAGCGGGTCGCCAAGTCGATCGAGTTCCCGGTGTACGCCATCGCGCTCGGCTTGATCGGCAACGTGGTGCTGACCAAACTTGCGCTGCGCGATCGGCTTTCGGCGGGCTTCCGCACCGAGTTCTTCATCAAGACCGGTGTGGTGCTGCTCGGAGCGTCGATCAATCTGAAGATCCTGGTCACCGCGGCGGGCCCGTCGATTCTGCAAGCGCTGCTGCTGATCACGGCCGTGTTCGGCTTCACCTGGTGGCTGGGCGGGCGCCTGGGGCTGGACGACAAACTGCGCGCGCTGCTGTCCTCGGCGGTGTCGATCTGCGGCGTCAGCGCGGCGATCGCCGCGGCGGGCGCGGTGCAGGCCCGGCGCGAGCAGATCGCCTACGCGGCCTCGCTGGTGATCGTCTTCGCGCTGCCCTCGATCTTCCTGCTGCCCTGGCTGGCGGGGGTGCTCGGGTTGCCGGACGCGGTCGCGGGCGCCTGGATCGGCGGCAACATCGACACCACGGCGGCGGTCGCGGCCTCCGGCGCGATCGCGGGGGAGAAGGCGCTGCAGATCGCCACCATCGTCAAGACCACGCAGAACGCCCTGATCGGCGTCGTCGCGATCGCGCTGACCGCGTACTTCACGCTGCGCGTCGAGCGGACGCCGGGAGCGGCGCGGCCGTCGGCTCGGCAGTTCTGGGAGCGATTCCCGAAGTTCGTGCTCGGCTTCGTCGCCGCCTCGATCATCGGCACGCTGTACCTGCAGACGGCGGACAAGAAGTCCGGCGCCGCGCACATCGCGATCGTCAACGATCTGCGCACCTGGTTCCTGATCTTCGCGTTCGTCTCCATCGGCTTGGAGTTCTCGCTGCGCGGCCTACGGGAAGCGGGCTGGCGACCGGTCGTGGTGTTCGGGTCCGCGGCGTTGGTGAATCTCGCTGTCGGCCTGGGACTTTCGGTGCTGTTGTTCCACAACTTCACCGTCTGAGTTGCGCTGATGGGCGCGGCCGAATACCGGCTGCGGCGGCGAGCAGTTGCATCGACCGGATGCGCGGTTCGGCTCGAAGACTCCGAAGCCGATCGGGAAGACTGTCAGGCGTGCCGGAGAGCATCGACGACGAGAAGACCGAGACGAGACCGGGCAGCCGAGCGACCGCCCCGGCGGCGGCGCGCGGAGTCCCCGAGCGGGGCCCCACGTGGACGCGATTGCGGAACCTGCTGATCATCGCGGGCGACGCGGTGCTGGTGGCCGTTCTGATCGGAACGATCGTCCTGCTGGGCGAGCGCGGCACGTCCTTGGACTTCCTGGTGGCCGCCCGAGGCCACTAGCCGTCAGTCCGATACGGCTTCGGCCAGGGTTTCGTCCGGGGCTTCGGCCGCGTCGCCGCTGGGCCAGCCGGGGTAGGGCGGCGGCGTGCCGCCGAACGCCGGGCACAACGGCTTGTAGTCGCAGTAGGAGCACATCCGGCTGGTGTTCGGCGGGAAGTCCCCGGTGCGGCCTGCCTCGCGGATCGCCGCCCACAGGGCCGAGAGCGTGCGCTCGAAGCGCAGCAATTCCTGCTCGTCGGGGGCGTAGGTGAGGATCTGCTCGTCGGCCAAGTAGAGCAACCGCAACTGGGCGGGCACGAGCCCTCGGGTGCGCAGGACCACCAGGGCGTAGAACTTCAGCTGGAACAGCGCTGTGGTCTCTTGCGTGAGCCCCGGCACGCGGCCGGTCTTGTAGTCCACGACGCGCAGGGCGCCGCTCGGTGCGACGTCGATCCGGTCGACGAACCCGCGCAGCAGCGCGCCGTCGTCCAGTTCGACCTCCACCCGCGCTTCGCGTGATTCCGGGTCGAACCGGGTGGGATCCTCCAGCCGGTAGTAGCGGCGCACCAGCGCGCGCACCTCGCCGAGGAACGCGTCGAGCCGCTCGCCGGCGATCAGCTCCGCGACCTCCGGCTGCTCGGCGCGCACCCGCGCCCACGCCGACGGCACCAGGGCGTCGGCGCGCTCGGGCACCCGTTCGGCGGCGGGCAGCCCGTAGAGGTCCTCGAGCACCGCGTGCACCACCGTGCCGCGCACCGCGTGCACGGACGGCTGTTCCGGTATCCGATCGATCGCACGGAACCGGTATTTCAGCGGGCACTGCTTGAAATCCATTGCCCGGGAAGGCGACAGCGCGGGCCGGGCGCGGCTCGCGGCGGCAGCGAACTGCGGGGTCCGCGCGTCGTCGGCAGGGGGCGTGGACACGGGCGAGCACATACCTGGCAGGCTATCCCGCGGCACCGACACGCCGGTGCGCGACAGCACGGATTCCAACCAGCGGAACGGAGATTCATGACGGCCAGACGGACCGGGCCATTCACCATCGGTGACCGGGTGCAGCTGACCGATGCCAAAGGGCGCCTGTACACGGTGGTCTTGGAGCCGGGTAAGGAGTTCCACACTCATCGTGGCGGGATCAAGCACGACAGCCTGATCGGCGCCGACGAGGGCAGCGTGGTGCACTCCACCAACGGCACGCCGTACCTCGCGCTGCGTCCGCTGCTGATCGACTACGTGCTGTCCATGCCGCGCGGCGCCGCGGTGATCTACCCCAAGGACGCCGCGCAGATCGTGCACGAGGGTGACATGTTCCCCGGCGCGCGCGTGCTCGAAGCGGGCGCGGGATCCGGCGCGCTGACCTGCTCGCTGCTGCGGGCGGTCGGGCCGCAGGGGCAGGTGGTGTCCTACGAGATCCGCGCCGACCACGCCGAGCATGCGGTCCGCAATGTGGAGACGTTCTTCGGGGAACGACCGGCGAACTGGTCGCTGACCGTCGGCGATGTGGCCGACTACACCGGGGAGCCGGTGGATCGCGCCGTGCTGGACATGCTCGCGCCGTGGGACGCGCTCCCCGCCGTGTCCAAGGCGCTGGTGCCGGGCGGCGTGCTGATCGTCTACGTCGCCACCGTCACGCAGCTGTCGAAGGTGGTCGAAGCGCTGCGCGAGCAGGAGTGCTGGACCGAGCCGCGATCGTGGGAGTCGCTGGTGCGGCCCTGGCATGTCGTCGGCCTCGCCGTGCGGCCCGAACATCGCATGCAGGGTCACACCGCTTTCCTGGTCAGCGCCCGCAGGCTGGCCGAGGGCACCGTCACGCCCAAGCCGCAGCGCAGGCCCTCGAAGGGCTGAGCGCGGCCCGGGCGGGTGCGCGCGGCGCTCGGCCCGCTCAGGCCGGGACGCAGGGCGCCTGCGCGAAGCCGAGCAGCAGGCAGCCGCTGGCGTCCGACAGCTTCCAGGTGCCGTCGACGTTCTCCCAGCTCAGCGGCACGGCGGGCGCGGCGCCGTGCGGGGAGGTGATGGTCACCTGCGCGTTCGCGGTGGTGCCCTGGACGGTGAGGTCGGCGACGGTGAAGGTGAGCGTGTAGCCCTGCAGGCCCTTGTTCATCTGGTCGATGTTCGCGGTGCGCTGCTCACCGTTGACGATCAGCTTGGACTTCTCCGCGGTGGGTACATTCGAATCGGCGAACTTGCCGAGCATCGCCTGCAAGCTCTCGGCGGTCGGCGCGGCGGTCGCATGGTCGCCGTGATCGTGGGTACCCGAGGCGGCGGCGCTGGTGGTGGCCGAGGTCGCCGTAGCGGAGTCGTTGTCGGATCCGCAGGCCGCCAGTGCGCCGGAGATGGCCAGCGCCGCGGCGGCGGTGGCAAGGGATACACGCAGGGTTCTCGCGGGAAGGAGCATGGTCGGCAACCTTTCGGCTCGGGTGGCGGGCGGGCTCGCCAGGGTCGGGTTAGGGCAGGCTAACATGGTGGTCCGGCCGCCGATCGCGGCCCAGATGTGATCACCACGAAACCATGTCGGAAAGCGAGAACGGGTCGCGCCCGGTAGCGTTGATAGACCGGGACTGGGAGGAGCAGCACATGAGCCCCATCGAGAATTCGGATTCGGCGGCCTGGAGAGAGCTCGAGGCGGTACGCGCCGAGGCGGCTGCACTCCGAAGGCAACTCGCCGACTCGCCAGATCGCACACGGGAATTGGAAGCCCGCATCGATTCGCTGACCATTCGCAACACGAAGCTGATGGACACCCTCAAGGAAGCGCGCCAGCAGCTGGTGGCGCTCCGTGAGGAGGTCGATCGGCTGGGTCAGCCGCCGAGCGGATACGGCATCCTGATCGGTGTGTACGACGATCAGACGGTCGACGTGTTCACTTCGGGTCGCAAGATGCGGTTGACGTGTTCACCGAACATCGAGACCTCGACGCTCGAGTACGGTCAGACCGTCCGCCTCAACGAGGCGCTCACAGTCGTCGAGGCCGGGCACTACGACGCGGTCGGCGAGATCGGCACCCTCCGGGAGATCCTCGACGACGGACGTCGCGCCCTGGTCGTCGGTCATGCCGACGAGGAGCGCGTGGTGTGGCTGGCAGGCCCGCTGGCGAAGGTCGCCGAGATGGACGACCTGGACGACCCCGATTCCCCCATTCGCAAGCTGCGGCCGGGCGACTCGCTGCTGGTGGACTCGAAGGCCGGTTTCGCCTTCGAGCGCATCCCCAAGGCCGAGGTCGAGGACCTCGTGCTGGAAGAGGTGCCCGACGTCGACTACGGCGACATCGGCGGTCTCGGCAGGCAGATCGAGCAGATCCGCGACGCGGTGGAGCTGCCCTTCCTGCACAAGGACCTGTTCCGCGAGTACGCGCTGCGCCCGCCGAAGGGCGTGCTGCTCTACGGTCCGCCCGGCTGCGGTAAGACGCTGATCGCCAAGGCGGTGGCCAACTCGCTGGCCAAGAAGATCGCCGAGGCGCGCGGTGAGGATGCCAAGGAAGCCAAGTCGTACTTCCTGAACATCAAGGGCCCGGAGCTGCTCAACAAGTTCGTGGGCGAGACCGAGCGCCACATCCGGATCATCTTCCAGCGGGCGCGTGAGAAGGCGTCCGAGGGCACGCCGGTGATCGTGTTCTTCGACGAGATGGATTCGATCTTCCGCACCCGCGGCTCAGGCGTCTCCTCCGACGTGGAGACCACGGTGGTGCCCCAGCTGCTGTCGGAGATCGATGGCGTCGAGGGCTTGGAGAACGTCATCGTGATCGGCGCCTCCAACCGTGAGGACATGATCGATCCGGCGATCCTGCGGCCGGGCCGCTTGGACGTGAAGATCAAGATCGAGCGGCCGGACGCGGAGTCCGCGCAGGACATCTTCTCGAAGTACCTCACCGAGGAGCTGCCGCTGCACGACGACGATCTGGCCGAGTTCGGCGGCGACAAGGGCCTGTGCATCCGCGCGATGATCGAACGGGTCGTCGACCGGATGTACGCCGAGAGCGAGGACAACCGCTTCCTGGAGGTCACCTACGCCAACGGTGACAAAGAGGTCCTGTACTTCAAGGACTTCAACTCCGGCGCCATGATCCAGAACATCGTGGACCGCTCCAAGAAGTACGCCATCAAGGCGGTGCTCGACACCGGCAATCCGGGCCTGCGGATCCAGCATCTCTACGATTCGATCGTGGACGAGTTCTCCGAGAACGAGGACTTGCCCAACACCACGAATCCGGATGACTGGGCGCGCATCTCGGGCAAGAAGGGCGAGCGGATCGTCTACATCCGCACGCTGGTCACCGGCAAGAACGCCAGCGCCAGCCGCGCCATCGACACCGAGTCGAACACCGGTCAGTACCTGTAAGGTTCCGCCGGACCACGAAGGGCCGCGTCTCTCCGGAGGCGCGGCCCTTCGCCGTTCGTGCAGGAGCCAGGTCGCCGTCGGCTCGTGCCGGTCAGGCAGGCGGCGGGCCGTCCGGCAACCGGTCGGGCAGGCCGAACCTCGGGTAGAGAGCGTCGAGGTGGAAACGGGTGATCCTGCCGATGCGGTCGCCCGCTGGTGTGAGCACGATCAGGCCGGCTGGAGTCGCGACCGGGCGCACCGCGTCGTCGAGATAGGCGCCGAACGCGGGCAGGCCGTTGGCTCCGGTCGGCACCAGGTGGACGCGGCGCTCGCCACTGTAGGCGAAGGAAGCGGACAGGAATTCCGCGATCGCGGCCGGACCGTGGTACTCGTGTGGCGCGGGCGGCATCGAAAGCCACGCGTCGTCGGTGAGCAGGGCGATCACGCCTTCGACGTCGCCCGAGAGGTACGCTGCGGCGAAACGACTTGCGAGAGCGCGTTCTTCGGGAGCGGCCCGGCGCGGAAACGTTCGGCCCCGATGCCGGTCGAGCGACGCCCGTGCGCGTTGCAGATGTCCCTTGACCACGGTGGGCGTGACGCCGAGGAGGTCGGCCACCTCGGCGACGGGGAAGCCGAGGACGTCGCGCAGCACCAGGGTCGCGGCTTGGCGCGGCGGCAGCCGCTGCAACCCCATGACGAAGGCCAGCTCGACCGCTTCGGTGGCCGCGTAGCGGGCCTCCGGGCCGGGCGCGGGATCGGCGATGTCGAGCTTGCTGTCGGGATATGGCTGCAACCAGCGCAGTTCGTCCCGGCGGGTGGGTTCGGGCGGCGAGAACGGGGGCACCGGCTCGGGCGGCACCCGGCGGCGGGCGTCCCGCAGCGCGTTGAGGCACCGGTTGGTGGCGATGCGGTACAGCCACGAGCGCAGCGACGACCGTTGCTCGAAGCCCGGCAGGCCGCGCCAAGCCGCCAGCAAGGTCTCCTGCACCATGTCCTCGGCATCGGTCATCGAGCCGAGCAGGCGGTAGCAGTGCAGTTCCAACTCGCGCCGGTACGGGTCGGTGAGGACCCGAAACGCCGACTCGTCGCCCGCACATGCCCGTTCCAGGGTCGTCTGCTGCACGCCGTCGATGGTGCCAGTTCGTCGTCGGGCGTTCCATCGGGCCCGTTCTCGGTGTCACTACCTACAGCACGGCGAAGCGCCGATGCTCACCGGAAGGAGACACCATGTCCGAACCCATCGCTCTGCGGACTTCGCTCGCGTTCTATCGCGCCTGGACCGGTCACGATTTCGCCGACGCCATGACCTACGTCGCCGACGACATCATCTGCGACGCCCCCGCCGGGCGAATCACCGGAGCCGCGGCGTTCCGCGATTTCCTCGAACCGTTCAGCCGGATCCTCACCGACTCGACCTTGCTCGCCTCATTCGGTGACGACCGCACTGCGCTGCTGATGTACGACACCGTGACCGTTCCGGTTCCGAACGCACCCGGCGCGGAATGGCACAAGGTGATCGACGGACGGATCACGTATGTCCGGATCATCTTCGACCGTGCGCCGTTCGACGCGGCTCGGGCCGCCGCGCGCTGAATCGGCGTAGACCGCTCGTGCTAATATTTGGCCATGCGGCCAGAAAATAGTACGGGCGGTCAACGGAGGTCGTTCATCGAAGAGGCGCGGCGGCGGCAGATCATCGCCGCGGCGGTGGAGGTGATCTCCGAAGTCGGGTACGCGAATGCTTCGCTGGCGCGGATCGCCGAGCACGCGGGCATCTCCAAGGGCGTCATCTCCTACCACTTCGAGGGCAAGGACGACCTGATGACGCAGCTGGTGATCCAGCTGTACGTCTCGGCGGCGGAGTACATCGCGCCACGGGTGGGCGCGGCCGTCGGCGCGCGCGAGAGCCTGCTGGCCTATCTCACATCGAACCTCGGCTTCATCGAAGCGAATACGACCTACGTGGCGGCGCTGGTGGAGGTCGTGACGAATCTGCGCGACGCGGAGGGCAAACCGAAATTCGCCTCCGCCGACGGGGAACGTGACATCATCGCGCCGCTGGTCGGCATCATGACCGACGGGCAGCGCACCGGTGAGTTCGGCGAGTTCGATCCACTGTTGATGGCCAAGTCGATCCGCGACGCCATCGACGGCGCGGCGGGACGCGCCGTGCGGGAGCCGGATTTCGCGATGGAGGCCTACGCGGCGCATTTGTGCAGGCTGTTCGACACGGCGACACGCAAGGTGAGCGAGCATGACTGAAGTGCTGAATCCCGCACGGCGGCAGACGGATCCCGGCGAACCGCGACCACCGTTCGCCCTCGGCGGAGTGGGCGCGGTGGCGGCGCTCGGTGCGCTGGCGCTGCTGGTCTCGATCGGGAGGTATGGATTCTTCGGCGACGAGCTGTATTTCGTCGCCGCGGGGCGCAGGCTCGCCGTCAGCTATGCCGATCAGGGGCCGTTGTTGCCGGCCATCGCCAGGGTGATGGATCTGCTCGCCCCGGGCTCCCTGGTGGCGTTGCGCCTTCCGGCTGTGCTCGTCACCGTGGCCGCGGTGGTGATCACCGCCCAGATCGCCCGGGAGTTCGGGGGCGGCTGCGCGGCGCAGATGCTGGCCGCGGCCGCCTACGCCACCTCGCCGTTCCTGCTGGTACAAGGTGATCAACTCGCCACCAACACGATCGACACGGCCCTGTGGGTAGTGGTGAGCTGGCTGGTGGTCCGCTGGGTCCGCACCCGCCGCGACGGCCTGCTGGTGGCGGCTGCGCTGGTCACCGCGGTGGACATGCAGGTCAAGTGGCTGATCCCATTCTTCTGGATCGCCCTCGTGATCGGGGTGGCGAGCTACGGACCGCGTGAGCTGCTGCGCCGCCCCGCGCTGTGGTGCGGCGGCGCGGTAGTCGTGCTGACCATGGTGCCCAGTCTGGTGTGGCAGGCGACGCACGGGTGGCCGCAGTTACGACTGGGTGGGACGGTCGCCGCCGAGCAGGCCACGATCGGCGGTCGCTACGTCTGGCTGCCGCTGGCGCTCGCCGCCGCCGGCCTGATCGGCGGCCTGCTGCTGGTCTACGGAGTGTGGACGCTGTTGCGGGCGGAGTCCTGGCGGCCCTACCGGTTCCTCGCACTGCTGCCGATAGTGCTGGTCGTGGTCTTCATCGCGACGAACGGACGTCCGTACTACGCGGCGGGCTGCTACGGAGTGCTGATCGCGGCCGGGGCTGTGCGGTGGACCGGGAACCGGCGTCGCTCGCGCGCGATCGCCACCGTCCCGTTGCTCGCGCTGTCCGTCGCGCTGGTGATGTTCTCCCTGCCACTGCGTCCGGAGTCCGCTGTCGAGCCGGTCGACACGCAGGCTCAGGCGGGCCTGGAGATCGCGATCTACGGGCGATTCGGCTGGTCGGAACTCGCGGCGGGGGCAGCGGCGGCCTACCGTGCCCTGCCGGAGCCGGAGCGTTCGTCGGCCGTGGTGATCGCCGACTCCTATTGGCAGGCAAGCGCTTTGGACGTCGATCGGGCCGAGTACGGCCTGCCCGCCGTCTACAGTCCGAATCGTGGTTTCGGCTACTTCGGCACCCCGCCGGACACGGCCACGACAGTGCTCTGGGTGGGCGGCACCGAGGCCGACGTGCGCGCGCACTGCGCCGAGGTCACCGCGGCGGGGCAGGTCGACGCGCGGCTGGGGTATCCCGGTGTCACCCGCGGCGTCACCATCTGGCGCTGTGCGCAACCGCGTGCGCCGTGGTCGCGATCCTGGCCGGACATGTTGCGGCTGAACTGATCGCCGCGGTTCACCACCAGCCGAGGATCGGCGACAAGTGCCTGCCGAGTTCCGGCGCGAGCGAGCGTGCATAACTGGCGGTGAGGTGGTGCTCGTCGTGGTAGATCAGGACGTTGCCCTCGGCGGCCGCGCATACGTCGCGTTCGCACAGCGCATCGGATAGGTCCAACGGGAACACGTTGGGGAACGCCGCGGTGAACTCCAGCGCCGGGTTGACCTCGTCCAGTGCCTCCGCGCGCGGCATTCCGCAGCTGATCCGGTCGCCCTGCTGGGCAAGGCAGTCGATGGCCCGGTACCGCACGCCGTCGCGGCGCAGCCATGGCGTGTCGCGGATGGCGAGCACGTTGAGGCCGCGGTCGGCCAGCCGCGTCCAGACGTCCAGATAGTCGGCTGGGGTCTCGTCGCCCGCGCCGTCGCGCGGGCGGGTCGCCGTGGTGAAGACCCACTCCGGGCGTTCGACGCCCAAGCGGTCGATCACCTCCACCGACCAGTCGCGGCAATCGGGGTTGGCCTCGCCCTTGTACATCGGTTCCGCCGCCACGGTCAGCGGGCAGCCCATTTTCAGATAGACCTCGACCCGGAAGGCGTGCTCGCGGGCGAGCAGGTCGAGCGCGGGCACCCAGTGCTCGGCATGCGAACTGCCCACCACCGCGACGGTGCGCTGCGCGCCCGCGTCCCCGTAGGTGCAGGTGATGACCTCGCGGGTGTCCCAGTCCGCGATGCAGCCGTCGCGCGAAGGGTAGGCGGCATCCGCGGGCGCCTCGTATACGGACGGACGCATCGCGGCCTCGGGCGTGCTCGCGCCGCTGACCAGCGCCTCCGCGCCGGGATAACGCAACGAGTCCAGCGACGCCACCGCCCGAGGCGGATTCGCTCGGGTGGCCACCTGCTCGCCCACCGAGGCGGCGAGCACCGCGATGCCCAGCACGGCGACCAGCCGGCTGGTGCGGACGGCGCGGGCAGGTGTCTCCGCGGCCGGACGGCCGGAGCGCATCCGCAGCGGCTCCTCGACGAAACGGTTCGTCAGGTGGGCGAGCGCCAGCGCCGCCGCGATGACGCCCAGGCCGACGCCCAGCCCCGCGGTCGCGGCTCCGGTCCGCGCCAGCACGAAGATCAAGATCGGCCAATGCCACAGGTACAGCGCGTAGGACAGTTCGCCGAGCCGCACCGCGGCCGGTGCGCCGAGCAGCCGATTGGGCAGCGGTTGCCGGTCGGCGGGCAGCCCGGCGCCCGAGACGATCAGCGCCAGCGCGGCGCCGACCGGCACCAGCGCCGCCGGACCGGGAAACCGGTCGGCGCCGTCGATCCACCACCCGCAGGTGAGCACCGCGACCGAGCCGAGGACGGCCGCCGCGACCCGCACCACGCGCGGCGGCGACAGCCAGGGCGCGACGACCGCCAGCAGCGCTCCGGCCAGCAGTTCCCAAGCGCGGGCGAAACTGTCGTAGTAATTCCAGCCCTGATGCGCCGCGGCGCCGTGCGCGGCGTAGAGGAAGGAGGCCGTCGCGCCCACGGCGAGCGCGACGGCCATGACGGGACGCAGCGCCCCGGGGCGCGCGAAACACCGGCACAGGGCCGCCGCCGACGCCACGCCGAGCAGCGCCAGGAGGTAGAACTGCGCCTGCACCGCCATCGACCACAGGTGCTGGAGCGGGCTCACCGACGGATCGGCGGCCAGGTAGTCCGACCAGGACAGCGCCAGGTACCAATTCTGGTAGTGCAGCAGCGACGCCAGGGTCTGCGCGGCCATCTCGCCCCACTGGGTGAACGGGCGCAGCAGCACGGTCGCCGCGACCACGGCGGCCAGGAGCGTCACCAGCGCGGGGAGCAGCCTGCGGGCGAGTCTGCGCGCGGTGTGCGCGACGCGGACCGTGCCGGCGGACTCCGCGCCGCGCAGCAGCGAGCCGGTGAAGAAGAAGCCGGACAGCACCAGGAACACGTCTACCCCGCCCGACACCCGGCCGAACCAGATGTGGAACGCCACGACCAGCGCTATCGCCACGCCACGCAGGCCGTCCAAGTCGTGCCGGTGCGCTCCGGCCGTCCGCGGAGGGGCCGCGGCGGTGGCGACCGCACCTGGTGCGCGGAAGCGATGCACCGCTCGGGCGACCGTCACCGGGCCCGCATGGCGCGGTCGCTGCGGGAACGGAAGGCAACGGCTGGGCGACGGGGTGATGTACGGGACACGTCATCTCTCTTATCACGCACGGTGAATCCCGGTCCAACTCACAAGGCGGCGGTGTGGTGCGGAAACGACCGATTAATACGGACAATTCGGTCACCTGCCGACCGGGCGTCGTCCGCCGGTCGTTAGGGTGGAGTCGTGAACGTTGAGGTGACACCCTTGCCGGGTATCGGTGTGCGTAAAGATTTTCCGCTGACCAATAGCCGACGCCGGATCGGTGTGATCGACCACCGCGACGGCACGATGGACCTCATCGTGAGCAAAGCGGACGACCCCGACGAGACCGAACAGGTGCCCCTGACGGGCAAGGAGGCGGCCGTGCTGGCCAGCCTGCTCGGTGCGCCGCAGCTGGTCGAACAACTCCGTGAGGAGCACCGGGCGTTCACCGGTTTGACCACCCGTCAATTGTCCATCCCGGACCGGTCCCGCTTCGACGGGCGCAGGCTGGGCGAGACCCAGATGCGCACCCGGACGAAGGCGTCCATCGTCGCGGTGGTGCGCAGCGGGCAGCCGATTCCCTCGCCGGGGCCGGACTTCACCTTCACCGCCGGGGACGTACTCGTCGTCGTCGGCACCGTGGAGGGCCTCGAGGCCGCCGCCAAGATCCTGTTAGACGGCTGAGCGGCATGGTGGCACACGAGACCGCGCTCGCGCTGATCCAGCTGGGCGCGGTATTTTTCGGCCTCGGCCTGCTCGGGCGGATCGCCGCACGCATCGGCATGTCGCCCATCCCGCTGTACCTGATCGGCGGGCTGGTCTTCGGCACCGGCGGCCTGGTCGAGTTGCGGCAGGTGGACGACTTCATCCACCTCGCCAGCGAAATCGGCGTCGTGCTGCTGCTGTTGCTGCTCGGCCTGGAATACAGCGCGCCGGAATTGGTCACGGGCATGCGCCGATCGTGGGCCGCGGGTGTCATGGACATCGTGCTCAACGCGACGCCGGGCGTGCTCGTCGCGCTGGGGCTGGGTTGGGGGTTCACCGGCGCCATCGCCATGGCCGGGGTCACCTATATCTCGTCCTCGGGCATCGTCGCGAAGGTCCTCAACGATCTGGGCAGGCTCGGCAACCGCGAGACGCCGGTGATCCTGTCCATCCTGGTGTTCGAGGACCTGGTGATGGCCGGATACCTGCCGGTCCTGACCGCGGTGCTGGCCGGTGTCGGCTTCCTGGCCGGGCTGAAGACGCTGGCCATCGCCTTGGTGGCGGTCACCGTCGTGCTGATCGTCGCGCTGCGTTACGGCCGCTACGTCTCGGCGATCGTCGACAGCGCCGACCGCGAGATCTTCCTGTTGAAGCTGCTCGGCTCCGCCTTGCTGGTGGCGGGCGCGGCCTCCGCGGTCCAGGTGTCCGCCGCGGTCGGCGCGTTCCTGCTCGGCATCGCGATCTCGGACTCGACCGCGCACAACGCGACCAAGCTCCTGGAGCCGCTGCGAGACCTGTTCGCCGCGCTGTTCTTCGTGCTGTTCGGCTTGAGCACCGATCCGGCGAGCATCCCGCCGGTGCTGGGGTGGGCGTGCCTGCTGGCGCTGGTCACCACGGCCACCAAGATCGCCACCGGATGGTGGGCGGCCAAGCGAGCCGGTGCGGGCCGCTTGGGCCGGGCACGCGCGGGCACCGCCTTGGTCGCGCACGGCGAGTTCTCGATCGTCATCGCGGGACTCGCCGTCGCGGCGGGCGCGGTCCCCGCGGAATTCGCCGCGCTGGCCACCACATACGTGCTGCTGATGGCGGTGCTCGGCCCGATCGCCAGCCGGTTCGTCGAACCGGTCATGGCGCTCGTGCTGCGGCGGCGCGCCGGCGTGTCCTGACCGACACCGACCTTCTCTGGGAGGTCGTCTACTTCGAGGACCGAGCGGCTGAACCCGCGGTGGCGACGCCGGATCGCACCGCCACCGCGGCGGGATTCAGTTCCGCCCGACGGCGACGGAATTCAGCACGACCTCGACGGCGGGCTCGCCGTCGGACGAGCCGTCCTTGACACCCGCGGTGGCGATGGACGACAGAACATCCATGCCCGCGGTGACTCGCCCGAACGGCGTGTAGTCAGGCGGCAGCGGCGCGTCGCGGTAGACCAGGAAGAACTGGCTGCCGTTGGTGCCGGGCCCCGCATTCGCCATGGCGACCGTTCCGGCCGGGTAAGTGGCCCCCGCCAGGTTCTCGTCGGGGAAGAAGTAACCGGGGCCGCCCATGCCGGTGGCGGTCGGGTCGCCGCACTGCAGGACATAGATGCCTTCGGTGGTGATCCGGTGGCACTTCGTGTGGTCGAAGAACTGCTCACCGGCCAAGAACGCGAACGAGTTGACCGTGCGCGGGGCGCGTGCCGCGTCCAGGGCGATGGTCACGGTGCCACAGCTGGTGGTCAGCGTTGCCGTGTATCCGGCGTTGGCGTCGATGGTCATACCGGGTTCGGCGGGCCATTGCTTGCCGTTCGGCTGGCCGGCGGCCGGTGCGCCGCAGCGGGCCGGTCCCTGCTCGCGAGCCGGCGCGGGGGTCGCCGAGACGACACCCGCCGCGGACGCCACCAGCGTCACGCCGACGGCGAGTACCCCGAGGATCCGCAGCGATCGCCACGGTAGGCCCCGGCGCCCCGCGCGCCGGCCGTTGACGAGTTCTCGCGCTTGCACTTCGCTGCTCACCGCTGAAAATCTCCTTCACTCGGGGTTGCGCACCGGACGATGCAGCGCGAATCATTCCATCTCCCCCGGCGTGGTGGGTGCGTACGGCGCGATTACCCGTGTGCGCGGTCCGATGAAGGGGGACCGCGATGGCCGCAGATCGGCCACAAAATGTTTCCGGCAACCTGTTGGACAACAGAATTGGTTCCCGGTGACGTATAACAAAGCATGGGAATCGTTCGAGCGGCGCTGGTCCAAACGAACTGGACCGGCGACAAGGAGTCGATGCTCGAGGCGCACGAGGCCTACGCGCGCCGGGCCGCCGCGGAGGGGGCCGCGGTGATCTGTTTCCAAGAGCTGTTCTACGGGCCCTACTTCTGCCAGCGGCAGGACACGGAGTTCTACGGCTACGCCGAATCGGTCCCGGGGCCGACGACGGAGCGGTTCGCCGCACTGGCGAAGGAATTGCGCCTGGTGATGGTCCTGCCGGTGTACGAGCAGGAACAGCCGGGCCTGTTGTACAACACGGCCGCGGTGATCGACGCCGACGGCAGTTATCTCGGCAAGTACCGCAAACACCATCTGCCGCACGTGCACGGATTCTGGGAGAAGTTCTACTTCCGGCCGGGCAACCTCGGCTGGCCGGTGTTCGATACGGCGGCCGGCAAGGTCGGCGTGTACATCTGCTACGACCGGCACTTCCCGGAGGGCTGGCGGGCCCTGGCGCTCGCCGGGGCCGAGATCGTGTTCAACCCGTCGGCCACGTCGCGAGGCCTGTCCGGCTACCTCTGGAAACTGGAGCAACCGGCGGCCGCGGTGGCCAACGAGTATTTCATCGGCGCGATCAACCGGGTCGGCGTCGAAGAATACGGCGACGACGACTTCTACGGCACCAGCTATTTCGTCGATCCCGAAGGCCGGTTCGTCGGTGATGTCGCCTCCGACACCGGCCCCGAACTTGTCGTCCGGGACCTGGACATGGATTTGATCAAGGTGGTGCGCGAGCGCTGGGCCTTCTACCGCGATCGCAGGCCCGACGCCTATGGGCCGCTGGTGGCCCCCTGAGACGGGGAGAACGACGATGGCGCGTACTTTCATCCACGGCGGCACGGTCGTCTCCGCCACCGGATCGCAACTGCTCGACGTGCTCATCGAGGGCGAGACCATTGTCGCCGTCCTCCAGCCGGGCTCCGCAGCGCTGGGTGCGGACCTCGCCGCCTCCGCGGACCGGGTGCTCGACGCGACCGGCAGATACGTGATCCCCGGCGGCGTGGACGGCCACACGCACATGCAGATGCCCTTCGGCGGGACCGAAGCCTCCGACACCTTCGAGACCGGCACCCGCGCGGCGGCGTGGGGTGGCACCACCACCATCGTCGACTTCGTCGTCCAGCGGCCAGGGGAGCGGGTCCAGGACACCCTGGCCGCTTGGCATGCGAAGGCCGCCGGGCAGTGCGCGATCGACTACGGCTTCCATCAGATCATCGGTGCGGTCGATGACGAATCCTTGAAGGCCATGAGCGAATTGGTGGCCGAGGGCGTCACCAGCTTCAAACTCTTCATGGCCTATCCCGGTGTCTTCTACTCCACCGACGCGCAGATCCTGCGCGCTATGCAGTCCGCGGCGGATCTGGGCGCGCTGCTGATGATGCACGCCGAGAATGGGATCGCCATCGACGTGCTGGTCGAGCAGGCGCTCGCGCGCGGGGAGACCGCGCCGTATTTCCACGGCACGACCAGACCGTGGCAGCTGGAGGAGGAGGCCACCCACCGCGCGATCATGCTGGCCGAGTTGACCGGTGTGCCGCTGTACATCGTGCACGTGTCGGCGAAGCAGGCGCTGGCCCGGATCGCCGTCGCCCGCGACGCCGGGCGCAACGTCTTCGGCGAGACCTGCCCCCAATACCTGTACCTCTCGCTCGAAGACCAGCTGGGCGCACCGGGTTTCGAGGGCGCGAAATGGGTGTGCTCGACACCGCTGCGGGCGAAGGCCGAGGGACATCAGGACGAGCTGTGGCGCTACCTGCGCACCGGTGACGTCACGACGGTCGGCACCGACCACTGCCCGTTCTGCCTGAAGGACCAGAAAGAGCTGGGGCTCGGCGACTTCAGCAAGATCCCCAACGGCATCGGCGGCGTCGAACATCGGATGGACCTGATCTTCCAGGGCGTCCGGTCCGGCCGGATCCCGCTGGAACGCTGGGTCGACGCGTGCTGCACCGCTCCGGCCCGGATGTTCGGCATGTACCCGCGCAAAGGGGTGATCAGCCCGGGCGCGGACGCCGACATCGTCGTCTACGACCCGGACGGCCACACCAGCATCGGGCTCGGCAAGACCCATCACATGAATATGGACTACTCGGCCTACGAAGGATTCGAGATCGACGGGCACGTCGACACGGTGCTGTCCCGGGGCCGGGTGGTCGTCGACGACGGCGTCTATCTGGGGCACGCCGGACACGGCCGGTTCGTCAAGCGTGAACTCTCGCAGAACCTGATCTGACGACGCATCTCGATCCTCGAACGGAGAGTGCCGCATGGACATCGGTCTGGTGCTGCAATGCACGCCCCCGGCCGCGCGGGTGATCGAACTGGCCAGGCTCGCGGAGACCTACGGGTTCTCCCACGTCTGGACCTTCGACTCGCATGTGCTCTGGCAGGAGCCCTACGTCATCTACAGCCAGATCCTGGCCGCTACCCGCAAGGTGATGGTCGGTCCGATGGTGACCAACCCGGCCACCCGGGACTGGACGGTGACCGCCTCGGCCTTCGCCACGCTCAACGAGATGTTCGGCAACCGCACGCTGTGCGGGATCGGCCGCGGTGACTCGGCTGTCCGCACGCAGGGCGGCAAACCCGCGACCTTGGCTACGCTGCGGCAAGCGGTGGAGGTGATCCGGGAGCTGGGCAACGGGCGCAGCGCGCGAATAGACGACACCGTGGTCCGGCTGCCGTGGGCGGCCGATTCGCGGCTGGAGGTATGGGTAGCGGGCTACGGGCCGCGTGCTCTCGACCTGACCGGTGCGGTCGCGGACGGATTCATCCTCCAACTGGCCGACCCGGACATCACCGCCTGGACCATCGCGCGGGTGCGCGCGGCGGCCGAGCGCGCGGGCCGGGACCCGGCAGCGGTGCGGATCTGCGTCGCCGCGCCCGCTTACGTCACCGACGGGACGGACGCGGCGCTGGCGCACGCACGGCAGCAGTGCCGATGGTTCGGCGGGATGGTCGGCAACCACGTGGCGGAGATCGTCGCCAAATACGGCGCGCACAGCGACATTCCGGCGGCGCTCACCGACTACATCGAAGGCAGGCGCGGCTACGACTACAGCCAGCACGGCCGCGCGGGCAACGTCCACGCCGAATTCGTGCCCGATGCCATCGTGGACCGCTTCTGCCTGCTGGGCACGCCCGACGACCAGTTGATCCGCTTACGCGAACTGGCGGGGCTCGGCGTCGACCAATTCGCCGTCTATCTCCAGCACGACGCGAAGATCGCGACTCTGGAGGCGTACGGTGAATCGGTGCTGCCTCGTCTCGATCCCCTCCTGACCGCGACCCAGCCGACCGAAGGGGGCGTCTAGCGTGGTCGATCACGTCTTCCGACTCGCTGATCGGGGTGAACTCGCCTCAGGTGCGTGTTCATGGGGTCAGAGGGGCCCTTAGGTAAAAGGCTGTGGTGGCGTGCAGTCCGTGCTGAGAGTGGTTCGGCGCCGACTTCGCTGGCCGCCGAATCTGCTGTCGCTACTGGCGGATTCCTGAGGAGAGACGATGAACGTCTACAGCGGAGTGCAGCGCCTGGCGTTCGCGTGAGCTGCCGGTCGCTCGAGAAGGTAGTTCGCGCCTGATGTGCACGCACCAGTGGCGCAGTGTCGAGATCACCTCCATCGCAACTGTCGACACCGTGGTTGCGGTGGAATGAGTTTGCTCCAGAAGTCGTGGCGTACTGCGTCCCACAACGTGGCCATTTCCGGAAGGAGTTCTCGTGCTTGTGCGAGATCCGGAAAGTCCTCGGGGCCGAAGGATACGATCGGCGTGGCACTGGATGTCTCGTGGACTGCGACGATCGAGATCAGGTGGTTCTGAAACGGCTGCCACGTCGCGCGCAGTCCGCCGGCTTCGGTTCGCCGCATATCATCCATTTCTGTTTCCAACTCGTAGACTTTGTTCGAGATCTATTTCGACCGCTGCCGGGTCGACTTTCCGCTGGTTCTGTTGCGCGTTTTTCCACCGACCGGCTCCGGTGCGGAAACCGGTAGAAAATGTAGAATTCCCTCGTTTGCGAAGCGTAGGCGTACCGGGCCGTAAAATACTTCGATCGGCGGCGCTCTCCAGCGCGTGTAATGCTGTTCTGCGGCGGGAACGGTGGACGCTGATCGACCGGAGTAATTCCGCGCCCTGTTTACCTTCGGTAAGTGCGGGCAACCAATGCCGAACGGAGATGCCACAGCCCGCTGGCCATGGTGGGATCGAATCCGGTCAGCTGACCGATCCGCTTGAGCCGGTGGTCCACGGTGTTGGTGTGTACGTGCAGTAGCCGCGCAGTGCGCTGGCGGTTCAGGTTGTGCGCGATATGGACCTGCAAGGTATCGAGCAGTTCGGGGTGCTCGTCCAGTGGATCGAGCAGCGATCCGAGATGCTCACGGGCGGCACCGGGGCGGGTGAGCTGGTATTCCAGGGCCAGATCGTCGAAGTGGTACAGGTCCGGCACCGACCGCAGCCGGGTGACCATGTCGAGTAGTTCGTGGGCTTGATCGGCAGCGGTGGGCACAGCGTCGGTGGTGGCGGTGACCGCTGCGGCGGTGATGTGCACGCGGGCCGCCCGCGACAGATGCCCGATCAGGTCCTTCGAGGCGCCCTTGGTGATGTGATCGGCGGGGATGAGCAGGGTGCCGCCGTCGACCGACAGCAGCGACAGCACTGTGTCGTCGCAGCGGGTAGCCAGCTCCGCCTGTACGCGCCGGAGTTTGCGGCGGGCAACGACTTTCGCGTCCAGCATCGGGTTGGACTCGTCCGGGTGGGGTGGAATGGCAAGGGCTATGACGCGATAGCGGTCGGAGATGTCGATGCCACACTCGCGGGCCATGGTGGAGGTGGGGTGCCCTCCGAGTAGCGCCGAGGTGAGCGTGTGCACCGCGGTGTGGTGCTCGGACACGACCGCGCGCAGTTCGCGCACATAGGCCACCGAGACCGCCGTGGTCATGGTGTCGAGCATTTCGACGACGAGTTTGGCGCCATCGAGGATGTTTTGATAGTCGGCCAGGCTGGGAGTGGGCATCGGATCGATGTGGGCTGAGTCGGCGGTACGCCGACGGGCCGAGGTGGCGGACACCACCAGGTCGAAGCCGATCTTGAAGCCCTCGTGGATGGCGTGGTGAATGGTACCAATAGGTACGCCCTCGCGAGCCCACTGGGCTGCGGCGTCCTCGAGTTGTTCGGTCTTCTCCGGAATGTTGCTGCCGTCCAGAATGCTGACTGCCAGTTCTAAGCACACACGGGTGATGACGGTGATGTCGCCGTGGATCGCATCGCCGGGCAGGGTGCCGCAGGGGGCGACGGTTTCGACGAAATGCCCCACCATCTGCCGCGATAGGGCGCGTACATCCTTCAGTGGCAACGACATGGGCTGGCCGGAGACCGTGAGCCCTTGTCGGCGCGGGGCAGTGACAGGCATAGCCGAACTTCCTTTCACCCCCGTTAACTGCACTATTGCTCCAGGGTAACCAGAACGAGATTCATAGGGACGGTTTACTCCGAGTAACGTGAATTTCCGGGGGAGTGATCAGCAAGCGGTAGTGATAGTTCACAACGACGGTCGGTTCGAGCCTCCCCGGATCTGCCGACGGGCCGGTGGGCTGCGCAGCGCACCTATCGGCAGTGCGCTCGCCTGCTACCGGCGGGTGCGCGGCGTGGATGGATCACCCGTAGGCCATTCTCTCCAGCAGGTCCAGCGCTTCGTGTACCTTGCTCAACTCGTCGGTCGGCAAGTTCTCCGACAGAACTCGCGCGAGAGCGTTGTTGAGTGACTCCTGTTGCCCGCAGACCCAGGCCAGGCCGTCGTCGGTGAGCATCAGGTTCACGCGGCGTCCGTCGATGGGGTCGCGGACGCCGGCGATCAGCCCTTGATCTCGTAACCCGTCGACGACATTGCGCATCGTCTGCGGGCGCAACATCTCCAGGCGAGCCAGATCGACAGCGGCCATGGCTCCGCATCGGTGCAAGCGTCCCAGCACCGCCCATTGCGTCGCGGACAATCGGCACTCGTTCGGATCCCTCCGGATGCGGCGCAAAATCACGGTCAATGCAATGCGCAGGCGCGTCGCCGTGGCGGCCAGCGCTGCGGCGTCCGCGGCATCAACTGCCGACATGCAACTCCTGATTCACTTGACGGGAAGCTATTTGTGGGTGGGTTCGGTATCGACACTGCCTGTCGGGTGCTTGGCCACCGGAGGTCGATGCGCCGGCCCAGGCGGCCCTCATTGCGCTGCTTGGTGACCGTGCCGGTGGGCGGGCTGTTCGGCCTGTGGCGCCGACGTGGCCCTTCGGCGCCCGACAGGCGAGGGGTGGTGTCCGACGCGCAGTCGCTGGTGCGCCATGCCCGCAGCCGCTCAGCCGGCCGGCCGCTGTTCGATCTTGTTGCGCGGGCTGTGCGGCGGTGACGGCTTCGAACTGGAAAGCGCGCCGTTGTGCTCACCCTGGACCATGCCGCCACCGCCGCGTGCCGCTCGAGTCAGCCGATAGGCAGACAGAAGGTGTTCTCGGCCGAGCCAAGGGGGATGGGAATGCACAATTCCACCGAGCCCGCGACGGGGGCGGCCGCGGACGCATCCGCTGCGGCCGTGCCGACACCGAGGGCGGTGGCCGATAGTGCGAATGCGGCCACGGCGAGCGGGCGGATAATCCTCGAGTTCATACAGACATCCTCAGTCGTGTTCATGGGGAATTCCCGGGTTCGGGACGGAACGATCAGATCACGAACTCGAAGGTCCTTGCACGGCTTTTTCCAGAGTTTGGATTTCTAGATCAACTCGATACGGAGTCGTCGTAGATCATCACAGTAACCAGTGGCATCAACACTAACTGTGACCCGAATGCACACGATAGTTCTGCTCATTGCCTGTGGCATTTCGTCGCCCGGCATCGGATACGCCGACGTCGACCATGAGTGCCTGCCGTGCTGCACCCGTGCCCTGCGCTGTCGGTAACCTCTGAGCAGTGGCGTGTCCGCCGTTTCAGGAAAACTCATTTCTGAAGCAAATTTCCCGGTGGGCGCTGTGAAGCCGAGTAAGACGCTGCCCCCCGGAATAGTGCCGGTCACAAACATTCGTTCGTCCTGTTTTTCGCTTCGCCATTGCCAGTACGTTGAGATCGGAAACCCCCCATGCCGGAGAGGCTGCCGGACGCTGATATCTCGGAACCGTCGTCGTTCCGCGGCTGCTTTCGATGCCTGGAGAATATGTTCGACCGACCGGACCGGCCTGTTGGCCTGGTGAAGGAGAAATATGTCCACCGACACCGATGCGACCCGTGTTTCGGCCGCTCCACCGGGGAGCCTCTGGTCCGATCGGCTTTCGTCGATCTCCCGCCATGATCTGCCCGCCTCGATCGTGGTGTTCCTTGTCGCCCTGCCGCTGTCGCTGGGCATTGCCATCGCCTCGGACGCCCCGATTGCCGCCGGCCTGATCGCGGCCGCTGTGGGCGGCATCGTGGTCGGCTTCCTCGGTGGGAGCCCGCTACAGGTCAGCGGGCCTGCGGCCGGCCTCACCGTGGTGGTCGCCGAGATCATCCACCAGTTCGGCTGGAAGACAACCTGTTTCATTACGGCAGCGGCTGGCCTCTTGCAGATCGTGTTCGGTTTGAGCCGGATCGCGCGCGCCGCGCTGGCGATAGCGCCGGTCGTCGTGCATGCCATGCTCGCCGGTATCGGTGTCACCATCGCGCTGCAGCAGGTGCACGTGCTGCTGGGCGGGGCGTCGCGCAGCTCGGCCTCCGAGAACATCACCGAACTCCCCGGCCAGCTGCTGAACGCGCACGGTGACGATTTCGTCATCGGCGTGATCGTCATCGGCATCATCGTCGCCTGGCGCCGGGTACCCGAGAAGGTTCGCCTGATCCCGGGCCCGTTGGTCGCGGTGCTGGTGGGTACGGCGCTGTCGCTGGCGCTACCTGGTGATCCGGACCGTATCAAGATCGACAGCTCCCTGTTCGACGCCATCGGCCTGCCCGCACTGCCCAGCGGCAACTGGGGCGGAGTAGCGCTGGCGGTGCTTACGATCGCCTTGATCGCCAGTGTGGAGAGTCTGCTGTCGGCGGTGGCCGTGGACAAGCTGCACACCGGCAAGCGCACCGACTTCGACCGCGAGCTGATGGCTCAGGGCACGGCCAACATGGCCTCCGGCATGCTCGGTGGACTTCCGGTCACGGGCGTGATCGTCCGCAGCTCCACCAACGTGGCCGCCGGTGCGCGCACCCAGTCCTCGGCGATTCTGCACGGCGTATGGATTTTGGTGTTCTCCCTCGCGCTCGTCGGCGTCGTGCAGCAGGTCCCGAAGTCCGCACTGGCCGGGTTGCTCATCGTGGTGGGCGTCCAGCTGGTGAAGCTGGCCCACATCCAGCTCGCCCATCGCACCGGCGACCTGGCGGTATACGCGGTGACCATGGTCAGCGTGGTGTTCCTGAACCTGCTCGAGGGCGTGCTGATCGGCTTGGCTATGGCGTTCGCGATGCTGCTGTGGCGAGTGGTGAAGGTATCGATGCAGGTCACACCGGTGCCAGGCACCGACCGCTGGATCGTCCGCGTCGAGGGCACGTGCACGTTCCTGGCATTGCCGAAGCTGACCAAGAAACTGGCCATGGTGCCGACCGGCGCCGACGTACTGGTCGAGCTGACCGTCGACTTCCTCGACCACGCCGGCTACGAGGCCATCCACGACTGGACTCGCCAGCACGAAAGTACAGGTGGCGCTGTGGAATTCGTCGAGATCGGCACCGCGCGCATGGAACATGCCATGACCGGACCACCCCGGCGCGGCCGGGCACGCGGCATGCTCGACGAGGTACTCGGCCCGTGGCGCGAGCGCAGTGGCGACGCGGTCGCAGCGGGCGTGGTCGCCTACCATCGCAGCCACGCCCACGTGATCCGGCCGCACCTGGATCAGCTGCGTGACCGGCAAGATCCGCACTCGCTGTTTCTCACCTGCGCCGACTCGCGCATCGTGCCCAATGTGATCACCAATAGCGGTCCTGGTGACCTCTTCACCGTCCGCAATGTCGGCAACCTCCACCCCGCCGACGGATCGGACGCCTCGATCGAGGCGGCCCTGTCCTTCGCGGTGGACCACCTGAAGGTGCGCGACGTGGTGGTGTGCGGCCATTCCTCCTGCGGCGCCATGCAGGCCCTGCTGACCGGCGCCTCCACCGGACCGGGACTGGACAACTGGCTCGCCCATGCCCGCCCGAGCCTGGATGCCTACCGTGCGGGGCACCCGGTGCGGGCGTCCGCGGCGGCCGCGGGTTATGACGAGACCGCCCAGTTGAGCATGGTCAATGTCGCCGTTCAGCTCGAGATTCTGCAACGCCACCCGGTGGTCCGTCAGGCCGCCGCTGCCCGCGGCCTGACGGTATCGGGCCTGTTCTTCGACATCTCCACCGCCTGCATGCTCGAGATCACCACCGACGGCGTCAACGAATTCACTGACCGGGTCGCCGAACCGGTCATGGTGACCGGTCGGGGGCGAGTTCGCCGGTCCGCCCGATGAACTCGTGCCCCATAGCGATGGCAACACCATCGCGACTACACGTCGACCGCCGAATCGCGGTGCACGCCGCTGCAAAGAGTGAATCCAACCGCTACGGCGGTGCTCCGGCCAACGCGCCCGGTCGGATCTGCTTCGGTAATCGCATCGCTTTCGCGGTTTCCTGGCGGTGCCCTTCGGAGTCCGGGCTGAACTGCTATGCGTGACCATCTCCCCACTGCCCCCGCCGGTGTGACACACCACGAGCGCGTGGCACCGCCCGTCGCCGTCTGTCGGCCGAAAACATCGGCGAAGGTGGGTCGAGAAGCGGATCAACGTCTCCGGAGTTGGATGATGGCCTGGTCAGCGGTGGGAAGGAGGTCGCGACAGTCGCCTGGCTCGCCACCGTGCTGTTGCCCGTCCGATCTCGGTTGCTGGGGGCTCGCCGTAGAGCCATTCACGGGCCAGTCGATGCCAATTGTTGGTCGCGACGAGCTGACCGAGGGCGGCGAAGGTGAACAACTCCGCACGCTTGGAGAACACGTGCTCAGCCGGAAGCAGCTGATGCCGCATACCACGGAATTCGTCCGCTCTCGGATCGACGGCGAGCACCACTGCCGCGGTGGCGAGTTCGGGGGTGATCGTGATCTCCTCGTCGAGCAACTGCCAACCCGAGGCTGCCCACACGTACTCCAGGCATTCCTGCGGTGTGACGTCCGCGTCCGGGTCGATGATGCCGCGGCCGACCCACGCCTGGTACAGATCCTCGGCCCGGTGTTCCCCGGCTGCGAGCAGGGACGCGCGCTCGAACTCGACGTCCGCGGGGTTCATCCGGGAATAGAGCCCGAAATCCACGAAGGCGAGGCGACCGCCCCCGTCCAGAAGGATATTGCCGGGATGTGGGTCGCCGCAGAACTCGTAGTCGGAGAACAGCGAACCGATGTAGAAGCGGTAGATCAGCTCACCGATCCGGGCTCGGTCGGCGCCAGGCAGCGCCCGAATCTCTTGGAAGGGCCTTCCTTCGACGAACTCTGTCACAAGAACGTGGTGCGTGCAGTGTTCTCCGACGCTGTCGGGCACGGTGATGAACGGATGTTCGTGGAAGCGCGAGGCGACTTCGTGCTGCGTCCGCGCTTCGCGCAGGTAGTCGAGCTCACCCCCGACGTTGCGTGCGATCTCGTCCAGCACGGCGGCGTCGGCCGCGCTCGGCAGCACGGATCTGCACAGCTTGGCGAACAACTGCAAGTTACGCATGTCGGCCCGGACGGCCTCGTCCACACCGGGGTATTTCACCTTCACCGCGACCATGCGCCCGTCACGCAATCTCGCCCGATACACCTGGCCGATCGAGGCTGCGGCCACCGGCGTCTCCTCGAAATCGGCGAACACTCGCGCCACCGGTCCGAGATCGGCCTCGATGACCCTCCGCATCGCACTGAACGGAACCTCCGGTGCGCGATCTCGAAGTTCGGCCAGCTTCACCCGAAACAGTTCACGGTGGGACTCGGGAACGAGGTCGACATCGAGAACCGACAGCATCTGGCCCAGCTTCATCGCCGCGCCCTTCATGCCGCCGAGTACTGTGACCATTTGCTGCGCGGCTTGCAGAGCGGACCGCTCGGCGAGTATCTGCCGAGCTTGGTCCGGCCGGCCGATCATAGCCAACCGCGTCCCGACTCCACGCGCAGCTTGCCCGGCGACGAGTCGGCCCAGCCGAGTGCCCCGCACCAGTCGACCTCTGGGCAGCTGACCGCCCGCCATCAGCACCTCCGTGGGCTGGCCCATGACCTGCATCGCGTACCGCTGGTGTCGGCTGTTCCCCAACGTCGGCCGTCGATTCAACGGTCTAACAACTTACAACAAGCGGCAGTGATAAACGACAGCCGAAGTTAAAGTGAGCAAAGCTCATTTTCAGCGCGAAGACAGGGAAGTGTGATGCCGCGCAAGGCCGCCCGACAGCGACGTCGTCCGACTCAGCGGCGCGCGAAGGAAACGAGGGAGCGGATACTCGATACCGCAGCGCAGTTGTTCGGCGAGTGTGGAATCGCTGCAACCTCGACGAACCGGATCGCGGCGGAGGCCGGGTTGAGCATCGGCACGGTCTATCGGTACTTCCCCGATCGGACCGCGATCGTCGATGAGCTGCTCGAGCGCCTTCTCGAAATCGCGGAGCGGCGCTTCACGCACTGGGTGTCCGACTTGTCGCAGCGCCCGATTACCCAACTGGACCCCTCGGTTCCGAAGGTATCCACCGAGATGTTGGATCAGTTAGCCCAGGAGTTGGTCGCCAATGCGCATCTCGTACGCGCGCTGGGCGGCGAAGTCCAATCCCATGGCAGCCGCATTCCCGAGTTCGAACTACGTCTGCGTCCGCTGGTCAAGGTGCTGTTGATCCAGCTCCTCGGTCCGGGAGACGATGACAAGTATGACGTGATGGCATACGTGCTGATCAATATCGGCTTCGCGGCGGTGCTGCGCACAACGGCCCGGGAGGTCGACGACCACAAACGCCGCGAGGCCATCGCGATGACCGCTCAGATGATCGGCGCATGGCTCGAAACCGAAGTACGGGCAGTTCGACTGACGTCGCGACCCTGAGCCCTGCTGCCAGGACTGTGTGCGTGTCCTGCGAGCAGCCCCAGGAGGGCGTGACGATCGGCCAGGAATCGTAGGTGGCCGGGTCGGCCAACTCGTCCGGCCGCACTCGCGGGTTCGGTGTGCAACCAGTTCGAGCGCCCCGTCTGCGCTGGTGGGGTGGCAACAGATCCGTCCAACGGCGTCCATTGCCAACCGCTCGATCTTCGATCTGATGGACGGTCTGGTCGGCACCGAATCGGTCGTTCCGCCCGGCCCGGACTGCGGCGACCGGCGTCCACGGCTGGATCCAGTGGCAGCAGGATTGCCCACTCCTGGCCGACGTTCGGTGCGCGCTCGACTTGTGAGCGTTTATGGCAAAAAGTGAGCAAACGTCTGACGTAATCGCCGCAGAATTTCTACGACTGCCGGGGCGAACGGTGCTGTGCCGCAGGTTACTGCCGTGATTCACCGGCGTCGAGAGGTGGGGCAAAGAAGAGTGGAAGGTGAGTTCGACATCCTCTTATCGTTGGACCGACCGATCATGGACCGCAGGTCGAATGCGTGCGGCGTGGGAGTTCTGCCGCGCGGCGGCCGAACGCACCATCGGCCAGTAGAGCCGCAGCAACTGGGCGGAAGGGAGTCGACGATGACAACCAACGGGGCACTTCGGAATGGATCGACCGTCTCGGGCGAACCCGTGGCGTTACCCGCACGGGGCGTGCAGGGGGTGTCTCGGCAGCTGGCCAGGTACTCCATCGACAATGTGTCGACCGCCGTGCTGCCCGGTGACGATATCGCCCGGGTCTGCCTCGAGCTTTCGGTCAGCATGCTGGACGGGCAGGATATTCCGGCGAAGACCGGTCGGCTGGCCGATGCGGCAACCGAGTGGGCCCGGGAGGGCGTGCCGATCGACACGATCCTGCATGCCATCCATGAAGGATTGAAGCTGGGCATGGATCTCGTCTTCTCGAACGGGGCGGTGAAGGACTACGCCAATCTGGTGGACGGCATGAAACTGGTTGTGGAGACGCTCGACATCATGAGCGCCACTGTCGCCCGCGCTTACGTCCGTGAATCCAAGGCGGCGGTGAGCGACCACCACACCGCCGTCCACACGCTGACCTCCGCGCTGCTGGGGGGATACACCACCGCCGCAATGGTCCGCGCAGACGGAGTGGGCATCGCCGAGGAGTATTCGGTACTGGCGGTAGAAGTTCCGAAACACCCGGACGAGCAGCATCCGATGCTCGACGGCAAGGTCGTCGCCCGCCGCAAACTGCGCCGCCTGCAGGCCGAACTCGCTACCCGCTGCGGCGAGCACGCGCTCGCGCTGCTCAGTGTGGACGGCGGTACGATCCTGATCCCGACTGCGACGCTGAGCGACGAGCGCCTCGACGAACTGCTCGCCCAGCTGTCGGCGGCCGCGCGCGTACCGGTGACGGCGGTCGTTGTCACAGCGTCGGCTGCGTTGGTGCCCGGCGCAGCCGACCGCGCTCACGAACTGCTCGACACGGTGCGTCGGCTGCAATACGCCCCCGGTCTGTACCGTTTCGCCGATATGGCGCTGGAATACCAGCTGAGCCGGCCGGGTCCGGGTCGTGAAGCTCTCGGGTCGCTGCTGGACTCCCTCGACGATCATCCCGAGCTGTTCCAAACCTTGCGGAGCTATATCAGCAACAACCTCAATCGCCAACGCACCGCCCGCTCGTTGCAGATCCACACCAACACCGTCGACTATCGGCTCAGGCGCATCAGCCAAGTCACCGGACTCGATCCCACCACCACGTCGGGTGTGTGGCAGCTACGTTCGGCGCTCATCGCCCGCACGTTCACCAAGCGCAGCCATCCCGATTCCCATATCGACGCCGTGTGAACCCCAGACGGACATACTCGCCCTCTTCATCGGCCTGCCTCTTGTCGTGAGCAGGTTCGCGCGCGGCGTCAGTCGCTGAATGTGACCGCGACGCAGCCGAGCGGACAGTTTGCCAGCTGGGGTGCCTCATGGCGGCGGTGATACGGAGCTCGACGATGCCGCGATTTCGGCTTCGGCCCCTGCCGCGATCAGACGGGCGGTCATGACGATGACTTCTTGGCGCTCGCCGGTGTCGGCGTCGAGTAGCGCGGCGCGGACCGCGGCCGCGAAACCGACGTTTATCAGAACGAACGCTATCGCGTCCTGGCCGTTTTCATTCCCGGAGCCGAGTACCCGGATCAGCAGGACTTTCAGTAGCGCGCGCAGGCGTGGTTCGAATTCCGGGAGAGCACTGTTGTAGTAGGCCAGCCCTCCCGCCAGCGCCCGCACCAGTGGGGCGTTGGCCACCAATTCGTCGGTGATGGACTCGAGGATGGTGATGGCCAGTTCGAGAACGGTACTGCCGGCGGAATCGGACACGCTGTGGATGAGGTGCTGTTCGATATTTTCCAGCAGCCTTTCCAGCAGTTCGTCGACCATGACCGCACGGTCGGCGAAGTGCCGGTAGACGGTATTGACGCTCACCCCGGCCTCGGCGGCGATCCGGTTGGTCGAGGTATTGGCGATCCCGTGTTCCCCGAATAGGTGTGCGGCAGTGTCGAGAATGTGCTCTCTGGTGGCCTTCGCACGGTCCTGTATCGGACGACGAGTCGTTTTCTTCGCCGGGGTCACGTACCCGCTCCTGTCTGCCGACGCAGGAGGCCCGGCGTTGTGCGATCTGACGGTGCGTCGATTGCCAAGCGTTCGACCTGCGTCATGCCGAGCCTTGCGGGCGTTCGGATTCGATCCACGCGGCGACCGCACGCGCGGTGACGCTGAGAGCCTGCTGACGTTGCGAGTTGTCGATTTCGAGCACCGACGCGCGGAGCGCCGCCGCGATCCCGGTGTTGATCAACACGATGCTCATGATGTCGTATTTGTGGTCGTCGCCCGGTCCGAGCAGCTGGATGACCAGCACCTTGGCGAAAAGGCGTAGACGGAGTTCGAGTTCGGGGATACCGGTGTCATAGAACGAGACGCCGCCCGAGAGCGCACGTATCAGCTGGGCGTTGGCCATCAGCTCGTCGGTGATGACCTCCAAGATGGACGCCATCAGCTCTGCGGTGGTTTGCCCGGTGAGGCCGAAGACATGCTGAGTGAAGCGTTCTTCGGCATTTTCTACGAGCCGCTCGATCAGCTTGTCCACCATGACCGTGCGGTCGGTGAAGTACCGGTAGACGGTGCCGACGCTCACTCCGGCCTCGGTGGCGATCCGGCTGGTCGAAGTCTCGGCGATCCCGTGTTCTCCGAACAGGCGTGCGGCACTGTCGAGGATGTGCTCGCGGGTTGCCTTCGCCCGTTCCTGTGCCGGACGACGGGGCCCACTGTTCGGCGGCATGAGATACTCCTGCCTGCTGTCGCCGGGAAGGTCACCGTCGTCAACCCTACGGTCTTGTACCAGCGGCCCGGAACTGCCGCAACGAAGCGACGACTGGGGCGGGTGCTCCGACTCCGCGACGGACAAGTCCAACCGGAGGGGCACCTGCATAGGGCCAATAATTGCGTGAGGCGGGTGTGGGCCCACAAGCCTCGGTCTGCCCCACCACCCGAGCAGGCTGGATTCCGGCAACAGCTTCCCGATTGCCCATCCGTGTCCGGACGCGACTTCACCCACGCGAATCGGCACTCGTTTCCAGATCAGGGCAGGAACGCAAGAGGCCCACTTCCGGGTGCCCTCAGGTGAGGGTAGTGACCTCCAGAGTGCCGTCGTGGAAGGCGGCTCGCAGCTGCTTCTTATCGAACACCCACGACGATCAAATCGCGGCTGTACGGGGCGGGGATGGCGCGGATGAGACCGGTCATGCGATGTCCGGGTGGACTCCGGGGCACAGTAGGGGGTTCGGCCGTCAGGAGCGCAGCACTCGCAACGGGTCGATCCGCATCAATTCGCCGGCGCGGATCATGCGGTCGATCATGCCGTCGGATGGTATTCCGGCCTGGAAGCACGCGCGGGCTCCGGCCAGGTCACCGTGGGCGGCGGCGACCTGCAGCAACTCTCTCGAATGATTGGCGAACAGCCGGGCTGCTGTGCCGCCGTGTTCGGCGGCGTATTCCGCTCGTGCCAGCCACGCGTCGAACGTGGGGTACGGGTAGTGCAGGATCATCGGGGCGGTCACCACGCCGCGGCGTCCGGCGTATCCGGTGAACCCGTACCTGTCCACGGGGGTCACTGCTGGGCCGAGCCGGACGACGCTGCGGTTGGCCGGCGTGTCGAGGAAAGGCGACCGACCGCTGACCCGGAATACGGTGCAATCCCGGATCGGGTCGGCCACCGGAGTCGGCGATGGCACCGCTTCGTGTCCGAGGAAGGTCACCTGCCCCGCGCCGGGAATCTGCCAGCGCCGTCGGCCGTCGTCGTAGAAGACTTCGTCCGGGCCGAGTGGAAGCAACCAGGTCATGCCCGCCGCGCTAGCGGTCGAGACCGCGGCGGCGATGTTGGCGACCTCCTGATCGGTCGGGCCGCCGGGGGAGGATTCGTGGTCGCATACGACCACGGGATGCCCCTCGGCCAACCTGCTCAGCGCGGCTCGCGCAGCGGTGTCGTCGGTGTAAGCGATGGTCAGATCCATTTGGGCGGAATGGAACTGGATCCAGGCGTCCAGGTCGGGACGCCATCGGTCGATGGTGACGCACAGCGCGGTCGGTTCGCCGTTGCCGCTGCCCCGGCCCGACGTGTCGACGCCGCGGAGGACCCGTGTCGTCAGATCGGTGATGTCGTGGTTGGCCAGATAGTGGCAATACTCGGTGTAGGGATCGACCCCGGTCGCGCGCGCCGCCGTCAGGTTCGGGCCGCCGACCGGGCGCGTGTGCCGGACCGTCACCGCGTCGATGATGGCGAGCGCGGACGGATGCGGGGCCAGGCGCGGCCAGTGGAAGTCCAGACCCCACCCGGTCTGGGTGGTGTCGAAGGTCGGTAGGCAGCGCCGGAGGAACTCGCGGCTGAAACACGGCGCCATGATCTCGACGAAGTTCGTGTATCGCAGGTCGAACCGGCGATCGACCAGCGTTATCTCGTGGGTGAAGTAGCTGTCCTCGGTCAGCGCCGGTTGCGCCAGCGACAGTCGATAGCATGCCGTGTACTCGAACAGGGCGTTGATGGCATCGGTGTCGCACGCGAGATCGTCGTCGGGCAGCCAGACATAGTCGTAGCGATCGAGCACGTCGGCCAGGTCGACGGTTAGCGCACGGTGCAGCGCGGGCCATTTCGGACCCTTGTGGTCGATCCGGGTGACATCCTCGGCCCGGTAGCGATCGGGGTCGTCGCCGAAGTAGCTGATCACCAGATCCCAGGTGCGCGGCAGCCATCCGCTCAGCCACTGCTCGTGCAGCGACGCGTCACCGGCCCGGAGTACGACCAGGTTCCGCCGTGGTGTCGCGGCCGAGGCGGCGTACTCGGTGCGCGGTCGCAGCAGTGTTCTCGTCACGGTGACCTCCTATGTCATGTACCAGCCCTCGCCCCACAACGTCAGCAGGCGTTCGAAGTACGCCTCGTATTGCGGGGCAACGACATCGGTGGAGAATTTCGAGATCGCGTAGTCGCGAATCGCCCCGTAGTCCAGCTTGTCGACCGAGTCGGCGGCCACGCAGAACTCCCGGAGCGTCCGGCAACGGAAACCCTGCGCACCCTGCTGCACGGTCTCGGTGAACACCCCCCAGTCGGTGGTGATCACGGGAGTGCCACACAGCATCGCCTCGGCGTGCACCCCGCCGAAGGGCTCGAGGTAGAGCGTCGGCACGAAAACCGCACGGGCCCGGCGCATCAGCTCGCCCCGGCGGACATGGTCTACGATGCCGACATACTCGACGCACTCGGCGTCGGGGACGTCGCCCGCGCCCGCCACTACCAGCTTCGCCCCGAGCCGCGTGCAGGTGTCGATCGCGACCTGGATACCTTTGGCCTCCACGACCCGGCCGACGTACAGGAAGTAATCGTCCTTCTCCGCGGAGAACGGGAAGTCGGTGACTTCGTAGTAATTCGGGATCACGGCGTCGTAGAACTGGCCGCGTGTGCTCATGACACCGGGGACGGTGGTCCGCGAGCCGTAGACGGCGTGCATCCAGGCGTAGCTTTCGAAGACCCGGTAGTTCGCGAACACGCCGCTGTAGCCGATCCCGTACTCGACGGTCATCAGCTCCGGGAACAGGTCCGCGATGGGCTTCTGGCAGCTGCCGCCGAGGACCCCGATGAAGTCCCGTTCTCGTTTGCGTGCCGCGATCTCGGTGATGGCTCGCTCGTTCGAGGTGAGCCAGTGCGGGTCGTAGGGGTTCCACGTGAGATTGATCGGGTCTTTGTACACATCGTTGCCGCCGAACCATTCGGCTTGCTCGGCTTTCGTCACGATGGGAACGAACTCGGTGCACGCGGCGTCGTTTTCCTCACCGCCGTACAGGAACACTTCGTGCCCACGATTCGTCATCATCTCGGCGAAGCGACGGTTCTTCTGGGTGTACGCGCACGGCTGATAGTGTTTGGTGGTCTGGGTATTCGGAAAATTGACGATATGAAAACGCATCGAGCTCACGTTCGTCTCGGGGGCAGAGTGCTGCTCAGCGGTCGATGATGGGCCGGACCGACAGCGGATCGTCGCCCACGGCCTCCTCCAGGTGTTCGGGTCCGTCGAGGTAGGCCGCGCGTTTGCGCTCCTGCTGCTGTTGCCCCTGGCCGCCCATACCGCCGCCCATGCCACCCATCGGATACCCGCCCATTCCCATCGGATAGGCACTGCTCAGGGCGGCCGAGTCGCTGATCTCGGCCCGGGTAGTGGTTCCCTCGGATCGTGGGTTCGGGGATGTGGTGCCCGCCCGGGGGAACAACTTGTCGTCGATGGGGCTGCCCAATCCGGCACCGCCCCCGACCGATCCGCCGGCTCCGCCGACGCCCGCGGGGTCGACGAACCCGAGTGGTCCTGATGTTCCCCACGGTCCGGACGCACCCCACGGTCCCGAAGCGCCGAGCGCGCCGGACGCACCGAACAGTGACCCGGAACTCATGTTCGCCAGCATGTCGGCGAGAGCCGACAGCGGCCCGGTGGCGCCGCTCGTCGAGTTCATGGCGCCGGTGGGTGTCGTGTTGACCGAGGAGGGATCGACTGACCCGCTGGGTGTCGACGAACGCCAGTTGCCGCTGGGAGACGAGCCGCCACTGCCGAGGCCGGAATGTGAACCCTCGCCGTTTCCGTTTCCGCCGTTGTTGTTGCCGTTGTTGCTGTTGTTGTTGTTGTTGTTTCCGCCGGTGCCGCCGCCGTTGTTGTTGTTTCCGCCGGTTCCGCCGGTGCGGGTGATGGGGTCGGTGAAGAGGGGGATCATCGCGGCGAGTTGTGTGAAGCCGTCGACGTAGCCTTTGGCGCCGCCGCTTTCTTTGCCCTCCCACCAGGTCTGGACACCGGCGAGTGCTTCGGCGGCTTTCCAGTTGTTGACGTCTTTGACTTCTTTTCCGGTGTAGTGGAACTGGCTGTATCGGGGCAGGTGTCCCCACGAGTAGAGGTTGAAGTCGCCGGTGGCGGCGAGGACTTCGGCCATGGCATCCATGGCATCCTGCAGGTCGGCGGCCGATTTCAGATAGGACTCGATGTAGGCGGTTGCTTTGTCCGCTCCGGCGCCTTGCCAGTGGTTCTCCTTGAAGGTCGGCTGCAGGTTCATGCCGAAGGTCTGAACCGTGGAGTTCCATATCTTGGCCAGGGTGTCCCACCGGCCGGCCATCTCCCAGATCTTGCCGTCGTTGCGGTCGAACAGCTCGGCCACGTTCGCGAAGTCGAAATGAATCATCTTGTAAGCGTTTTCGATGGAGCCCTCGAGGGCCGCCTTGGCCCGGCCGTCGAAACTCACCCCGGACGCCCCCTTGGTCGGAGCAGGCGGACCGTGGGTCCACTCACCACCCGAGATCGGGTTGGCATTGCTCACCCGATCGGTCAGCCCGGTGATCCGGCCGGCCAGATCGCCGTCACCGGGCAGCTTGAAACTGTTCTCGTTCTCGCCCTCGGTGACGGCATACCGCTTGTTCGCGGCAGTGAACGTATTGCCCATGTCGGTCACGGTCGCCTGGTGCTTGCGCAGCACCGACGCCAGTTCAACCGCCTTGTTCCGGAATTCGGTGAACATCATCTGCATGCTGCCGAGCGTCGTCGTGTGCGGCCGCGCCGCGGGCCACGCCGGCTGGTTGTAGTAGGTCCAATCCATCAGGGGATTCCACGGCAAAGCCTCGATCGCCTTGATCAGACCCATCGTGTCCACCACCAGATCCTCGCAACCGGTGGTGAGCTTCTTCAGGGTCGCACCGTCCACATTGACCAGCTGCAGATCACCCTGTTGGGCATTCTTCAGCAAACCAGACCAATCCGTTTGGCCGCTTCCCGTCGCGCCCACCATGTGCTCCTACCGTCGATTTCCGTGCATCGCTTGCGTTTCTAGCATCGCCGTGCCGCGTCGGCCCGCGGCCGCGCAGCCGCGGCTTTGCCCGTACACCCTGCGTTCACCGTCGACCGCCATCGCGCATGCCGCGCCGGCCCCACGGACGCACCGGACCGCCGCCCGGGATCCCCGCAGTCAAGCAGCGGTCGTCGTGGCGAAATACGTTCCCGGCCAGTACTTCTCCCAATACTGCCGGGGTGCGCCCACGACCGGTGGATCGCCGGCGTCACGCGCCGCGCCGGGTGAACCTCCGGTGACCGATCGACGATCGGGACCGTCCGGGAGCGAACGATGAGTTCCGGCCGTGCTTAGGTGTCGGGCAGCGAGTGGAAATCGACGGTAGGAGCACATGGTGGGCGCGACGGGAAGCGGCCAAACGGATTGGTCTGGTTTGCTGAAGAATGCCCAACAGGGTGATCTGCAGCTGGTCAATGTGGACGGTGCGACCCTGAAGAAGCTCACCACCGGTTGCGAGGATCTGGTGGTGGACACGATGGGTCTGATCAAGGCGATCGAGGCTTTGCCGTGGAATCCCCTGATGGATTGGACCTACTACAACCAGCCGGCGTGGCCCGCGGCGCGGCCGCACACGACGACGCTCGGCAGCATGCAGATGATGTTCACCGAATTCCGGAACAAGGCGGTTGAACTGGCGTCGGTGCTGCGCAAGCACCAGGCGACCGTGACCGACATGGGCAATACGTTCACTGCCGCGAACAAGCGGTATGCCGTCACCGAGGGCGAGAACGAGAACAGTTTCAAGCTGCCCGGTGACGGCGATCTGGCCGGCCGGATCACCGGGCTGACCGATCGGGTGAGCAATGCCAACCCGATCTCGGGTGGTGAGTGGACCCACGGTCCGCCTGCTCCGACCAAGGGGGCGTCCGGGGTGAGTTTCGACGGCCGGGCCAAGGCGGCCCTCGAGGGCTCCATCGAAAACGCTTACAAGATGATTCATTTCGACTTCGCGAACGTGGCCGAGCTGTTCGACCGCAACGACGGCAAGATCTGGGAGATGGCCGGCCGGTGGGACACCCTGGCCAAGATATGGAACTCCACGGTTCAGACCTTCGGCATGAACCTGCAGCCGACCTTCAAGGAGAACCACTGGCAAGGCGCCGGAGCGGACAAAGCAACCGCCTACATCGAGTCCTATCTGAAATCGGCCGCCGACCTGCAGGATGCCATGGATGCCATGGCCGAAGTCCTCGCCGCCACCGGCGACTTCAACCTCTACTCGTGGGGACACCTGCCCCGATACAGCCAGTTCCACTACACCGGAAAAGAAGTCAAAGACGTCAACAACTGGAAAGCCGCCGAAGCACTCGCCGGTGTCCAGACCTGGTGGGAGGGCAAAGAAAGCGGCGGCGCCAAAGGCTACGTCGACGGCTTCACACAACTCGCCGCGATGATCCCCCTCTTCACCGACCCCATCACCCGCACCGGCGGAACCGGCGGAACCGGCGGAACCGGTGGCAACAACAACGGCGGCGGCACCGGCGGAAACCACAACAGCAACAACAGCAACAACAACAGCAACGGCAACAACACCGGCGGAAAAGGAAACGGCGAAAGCGGAAACAACAACAGCGGAAACAGAAACGGAAACGGCGGAAACGGAAACGGAGGCGGCACCGGAGACGGCAGCGGTAGCGGCGGCGCCAGTGGTAGCGGGGGTGGCACCGGCGGTAGCGAGTCGCACCCCTCGGGGCCGACCGGGAGCTCGGGCAACGGCACCGGCCCGGCGTTCGGACCGAGCGGCATGACCGGCGCGGGCACCAGTGGCGCACTGAGCGGTACCGACCTGCTCAGCCTCTTCTCCGAGGTGCTGCAACTCATCTCTTCCGCCATACCGACGCTCGTGCAACTGGGCAATCAACTCGCCGCTCAGCTCGGTCCCGGACTGCAGGCGCTGGCCAAATCCGTCGAGGACGGGGCGACGACGGTGAAACAGGCGCTGGCGGATGCGGCCGAGCTCATCGAGGACGAATTCGAGGAGTTCGAGGACCTGGTGGGCCCGCCTGGTGCGAGCGGGCCGGTCACCTTCGCCATCGTGCCGGAGATCGGCCGGGCCGGCGGCAATCAGCCGGAGTTCTTCGTGGACTTCACCTCGACGAGGTCGACCGACGCGGTCGCCGGCACCGAGGTCACGACGACCGGAGCACCTGGCATCAGTGCGGAGGGAGACCGATGATCGAGCGAACCTGGCGCCTGACCGGGCTGGAGTACCTGGTGATGCGCGAGCGGCTGGTCGGGCGCAGGATGAACTGGCCCTTCGCCTACCGCTCCGACATCCATGGGCATTACGACTTCCAGTTCGCCAAAGCCAGGGTCTGGGGCGAGCTGCAGGCGAGCTGGGATGCCGCCTTGGCCGATGTGCTGGTGAAATCGCTGCGCGCCGATATCCGCATCGCGCTCCAGGCGGTGGACCACAGCGCGCTCGAGGCTCTGGCTGGCCGAAAAGTACTGGCTGCGAAGCTATTCAATGACCGAGCGGTCCTTATCGAAGGATTCCACACCACGACCTTCGACAGCCACGACGAGCTCGAGATCACCGAGTGCACCGCCACCGCGCTGCCACGGCTGATCGTGGAAAAACTGCCGCCGGAACCGGCGGGTACCCAGTCCCGCGTGGAATTGCTGAACTCGGACACCGAAGCCGGGTTCGACCACTGGCACGGCCGCAACTCCCTCTACGACGAGGGCGATCGGGATATCGACCTGCGCGGTCGCCGATGGCAGGCCGCGCAGAAGGGGTTCGTGGGCGCCATGCAGATCACGCACGGCCACTCGACTTTCGGTCCGCGCGGACAGGTCACCAGGTGGATCATCTGGGAGGATCATCCCGGTGACGGACGTTATCTGATCGACCCGGGGCCGCCGGTCGCCGCGGTCGCCGTCGACGCGGACGGGCTGGGCAAGCTGATCGAGCGGGAGTGCGCGGAACTGATGCTCGTGCGCGACGACGAGTCGCGGCAGGGCGTCGCGCGGGCGAGTGTCTACGACGATGAGCTCTGATATGGCAGCTCCCAACGATCGCCTGCGCAGCGAGGCCGGTTCGTCGACGTGTTCTGGTCGCGGTCGATGCCGACGGTGTGCTGATCGATGTCGAGTTCGCGGCGACCATCGGCGCACTGGATCACGCCGCGATCACCGCTGCCTCGCGTGTGGGCGGTCGCCGGGATCGGCCCGCGAGGTCGTCGAGCTGTACGCGACCGAGCGTCCGGTGACCGGACGCCCTATCCCGGCCCGGCGGCGACGCCGGCTTGCGTCGACTGGTTCCGCGACCAACTGCGCTGACCACAACGAAGTTCATCGACCAGTACGGAGGGCACACATGGCACTCGACCCGAACGTCGCGGACCCCACGGCATGGTCTGTGCTACCGAATCTGGCCGGCGACGGGCATCTGCGGCTCGAGGCCGGCGCGGCGCACCGCTGCGCCCGATATGTCGACAACATGCTCGATCTCGTTGTCGGAGTGCACACCTGGATCGATCAGAACGTTTCGCTGGCGAGCCCGACCATCGCCGCCTCGGTGTCGGGTCAGTTGCTGTGGACGGTCTTCAACGTGAAGTTCGGCACCGAGTTGCAGGAGCGGATGGACCGGCATCGCAACATCCTGACCAATATGGGCAACACGTTCGTCTCGGCGGGAAAACAGTACGAGCGAACCGAACACGAGTCGACGGTGAGTTTCGACGACCTCTCCTTCCACAGTCCCTCCGGAACCCCACCGCCCGGTACGCCGAAACCGGTGGCGGTTCCGGTCCATCCGACCAAGCCGGACTCGACAACCCAGTACGACTCGTACGGGTTCGGTCCCGAACTGGGGAGCCAGCTCGGGTGGGAGACCCTATGGGTGATCGGCAATTCGATCGATGCCCAGGCGGTCGCGACCGCGGCGGGAGTGTGGCAGTGGCTGTCGGAGACCTTGGATACGGGGTTCACCACGCTGCGCACGAATATCTCGGGGGTATCGGATCAGTGGGAGGGGGCGGGTGCCGAGGCTGCGATCGCCGCGACGACACACTATGTCGGAGTGTCCCAGCAGCTCACCAAGGACATGTCCCTGCTCAGTGATTCGTTGCTCTACACCTCGGGCTGGCTCCAGCAGACCAAGCAGTACGCCACACCGCCGACACCGTCCCCACCGCCCGGCGACAGCATCTCGCAGCAGATGCAGAACGAGCTGAACCTGATCCGGCTGCAGGAGAATTTCCAGACGTACTACTCCGTGAACTACACCAACACCCTGACCCGCATCGTCGCGCTGCCCCAGCCCGATGACGTGGCGACCCCGGCGCTCGACATCGGCGACGACAACGTCCCGATCGGAACGCCGACCGACGCCCACAACGATGACGACACCGGTGGCAACCATGGTGACCCGTCGACCGGCGACGGCGGCGGTCAGCACGGCAGCGACCCCGGCGAGGACGATCCGCTCGGCAACCGTTCGCCCGGCGGCGACGGCGACGACACCCCGATCGGATCGTCCGACACGGAGACGAATACGCCGAATCTTTCCGAGGCGCTGAAGGATTCCCCCTTCTCCTCGCCCGCCGACCTCCTCGAGGAGCTGACCTGGCAGGACCCCGGAAACAACCCGCTGCTCGTGAACACCGCGCTGCTGCCCCCGACGAACAACGCCTTCGGCGGTGTGGGCACGGGCGGGATCAGCGGGCGTGGCGGACTCGGGCGCGCGCTCGCGCTCAGCCCGCTCGCGAACCAGGATCCCAAGCTGTTCCCCCGTGTCACGAAGGTACCGGGGGAGAAGCTGATCGGCCGCGCGGGTCCGGGGCTCGGCCGGGATCCGATGATGCCCTTCGGCGGTTATCCCGCACGTCCGGGCACCGAAGAGCGGGAGAAGAAGCGCTCGGAGCTGCTGAACTCGACCGAACACCTCGACGACGTACTCGGCGGGCCGGGGCGCAGCGTGCGGCCGGTGCTCGATCGGTGAGCCGCTCCTGGCTGCTCACCGACATCGAGCTGATCGCGTTGTGGGACAACCTGTTCAAGGATCGGCTGCCCGCGCCGCTGTTCTGCCTGTATCGCGGCGAGAGTGCTGCGGAGTGGTCGCGCCTGGCCGACGCGGCGCTGGACGGACTCGCCGAGGACGAGGACGGTGCTCTGCACGACGCGCTCGGACGTATCGCGCATGCTGACATCCGGGTCACCGTGGCGGCCTTCGATCCACGCAGTCCGAATGATCCGGCCGGCAGGGTGCGCGCGGTGGGCGCACGTCAGGGCGCGGTGGCCTCGCTGATCCGGCAGCTGCCCGGTGAAACCTGCTGGCACAGTGCCGGATTTCAGGTCAGCACCGGCGCCGCCGAGCGGCTGCCGGGTGCGCTGGTCGGGGTGCTGCCCGAAGGCGCCGCCGGCCGGCTACCCGACATTCCGCTGGTGACGGTGCCGACGGTTGCCGATGTCGACCATCACTTCGGGCGGTCCCCGGTATACGACAGCTTCGGTGAGGCGGACCGGGCCAGCGCATCGTGGCTGCGCCACCCCGTCGAGCGTCGAGGCCTGATCGAAACCAGTTTGGGGAGATCGATATTCGGGCCGCGCGGGATAGCCCGGCGCCGCATCGATTGGCGCGATCTGGTCGGCGACGGCCGCTACGCCGTGACGGCCGCCGCCGCACCGATCGCGACGGCCGTCGACCGTGCGGCACTGGCGGCGCTGGTGGCAGCCGATATCGAGACCGTACGACATACCATGGAGGACGAACGACGTGCGTGAACGACAGGGCGGTACCGACTCCGCGAACAGGTGGTCCGCGGACTCGATGTTCGGTGCAACCATCCACGACGATCCGGTCTATCAGGGCGGCGACCTGGTCGAAGACCCGGTGGATCAGCGCGTCGACTCCGGCGTTGGCTCCCCGGATTTCGCCGCCTGGTCGGTCGGCGAAGCAGCTCTGCGCGGTGGGGACATCGTGGTGAGCGCGACCGATTCCGGACTGCCGCTCGCGCTCCGGGTCCGACCCGACCAGCTCCGGCGCGATCCCGCCGAGCTCGGCGACGACATTCTGCGGCTGTGCCGACAGGCCGCCGGCCGGGCCGGCCTGCTGCGACGTGAGTACCTGAGCGGTCTCGGCGTACCGGACTCGGCCCTGGACCTACTCGCACTTCCATCCCGGCTCCAGGTCGAGGCGGACGAACTCACCGGAGAATCCGAGCACGGCTACGAACCACGCAGCTGGCTGGACCGGGAAGGAGACCGCTGGTGACCGACTTCGCCGCCCTCGAGTCGGGTGCGCTGACGCAATTGGATCGAATGCGCGGACTCGCGGCCGACCTGGAAGCGATCCGGGTCGAGCACACCGATCCACGCGGGAACGTCACCGTCGGTGTCGACGGTATGGGTCGTCTGGTGAAAGTAGTTCTTGCCCAAGGTGTTTCACAGCTCTCGCCGCGAGAGTTCGAACACGCGGTCGTCGATACCGCGGCGGCCGCGGCGCGGCAGGCGCTGGCGACGCGGGCACGGCTGATCGAGGAGTTCAACGGCGGGTGAACAGATGACGTGCGGGGTGGGCGCCCCGCTCCGATGGTATCGCGCGAGGGCGCGAATCCCTGTCCGCCCGCCGCTTCGGTGCAGGTCAGCGCGCTGTACACACCACGTCGACCCGCACGATCAACGCCCAGGTGAACAGTAGGTTCTGCCACTCGCACACCGCTTGCAGACCGTCCGGCGCTCATTACATTTCTGACCTGAGCCGGCCAGGCATCCGATTCCAGAGTTCACAGATCAGCCCAGGAGGGCACCGTGATGAACGTACTCAATGTGCAGCCGCAGACTTTCCGACGGTACGGCGAGATTTCCGACGGGATGGCAGCGACGGTCGCCGCGGCGGGGGTGGTCGATCAGGCCGCGGTCATCGCGGCTGCGGTCCCGGTGTTCGGTCTGATCGGACAGGAGTTCCTGACCAGCTTCGCCTACGCCCAGGCGAACCACTTCACCGCACTGGCCCAGCTGGTCGACATCCTCACCGCAACCGCCGACACCGCACGGGGCGCGGCGGCCTCCTACGAACTCACCGAGCAGCACAGCGCCGCTGAGTTCGTTCCGCCGGCCGGGAACAACGCATGACGGCCGAACATCTCGCGGCGCCGCTGTCCCCGTCCGTGCTCGACGCTCTGCACAACACTCCCGTCGCGCCGCTGCTCGATCAGTCCGCCCAGCAAGTGCTGGCCGGTATCGGCCTGCCCGCACTGCCGCAGCTGTCCGCCCTGCCGCCCTTGCCGGGCCTGCCCGCACTGCCGCCACTGGATCCGACGGCACTGATCAGGCCGGTGACCGACCTCTTCAGCGGCTTCGGCAGCGGTGATCTGGCCACCGACGCCGGGCTCAATCCGCAGACTGTGCTGCAGCGGGTCACCGACGCGGTCGGCACTGTGATCCAGTTGGCATCCTCGGGGATTCAGCTGCTGCAGTCGATGGAGAGCAGTGGGGTGACCGCGGCGACCTCGGCCGCGCTCGACACGGTCGCGACGTCGGCGTCGATCTCCGAGCAGGCGACCCGGATCAATCTGGTGACCGGTGGCGCGGCCGCAACCGTGGCCACCGGCTATGCCGAAATGGCGGCGCTGGCAACCAGGTTCGCGCTCACCACGGCGGCGCTCGGCCCCACTCTGGTCACCCCGCCGGGGCAGGCGGCTCTGCTGGCGACCGCGATCGAAGCCGGTACCGAGGCCACCGCGATCACCGCCCGGACCAAGGCCCAGTTGTTGGGGCAGTCGGCGGAGATGGCCGAGGCGGGCGAGCCGGTGCCGACCCGGGTACCCAAGCGCGCCGACCCGGGCAAGGTACAGCGATCACTGGCCCGGAGCGCGTCGACGGTGAGCGGATCGGTGCCCGAAACATCGATGATCACCAGGGGCTCGGCTACGGCGACCACCGGTGGCGCCGGGTCGGCGGGTTCGGCGGGAACCTCGAGGCAGTCCTCGCTCACCCAATTGCTGTCGCAGGTGCAACAACTGGTGACGCCGCTGATCTCGTTGGGACAGACAGTGGGCAAGGAGGCCGCCGCGCAGCTCTCGGCCAAGCCGGTTGCCGAGACCTCGACACCGGCGGCCAACCGGCCGACGTCCGTGTCGGGGCTGTCCGCGGCTTCGGTCCCGGGCACGGTCGCGGCCGTGACACCCGCGGCCACGGTGCTGGGCGGATGGCAGGCCGAAGGGATCGTCACGGCGGCGCCGACGAGTCAGGTCGCCGCCGTCGGCATTCCGATCACGACGTCCACCTACTCGCACGAGATGCTGCCGCCGCTGGTCCCCGGCGCGGCCCTCACCGATGGTGACGGTCGCGCGCGGCCGTCGGGCAGTGCCCCCGCACAGCTGGCGGACACGCGCTACGTCGACGAGTTGATCGGCAGCGGACAGCAGGACATCGCAGCACCCGTCATCGGTCTCGATTCGACCGATGACCCGGATACCCCGTTCAGTCTGTAGAAGGAGAATTCGCATGAGTCGCATCGCGATCGACAACGAACTGGCCGTGCTCGCCGCCGGACGGCTGGAATCAGTCGCCGACGGTCTCGAGTCCGGGTTGCGGCAGCGGGGTGCGGCCCTGCGACCAACCGCGGCGGCCGCGGACGCGGTCTCGCGGCACACCTCACAGACGCTGGGGCAGGTCGGCTGTTCGTTCGAGGAGTCGTACCTGGGTGGTGTCGGCGAGCTGCGCAAGATCGCCGCGAACCTGCGGTCCCATGCCGACCTCGTCGTGAACTCCGACGACGACGCCGTGCAATCGTTCCGGTCCCTGATATAGCACCGCCCGGCGGAGACGAGGAGTGACGCGATGGCACAACCGGCACAGGTCGGTTTCACGGGCACGATCTGGGAGGCTGTGCCGCCCGAACAGCTGGCGGGCGAGCTGACCACGGGGCCCGGCGTGACGCCGATGGCCGAGGCGGGCCTGGCCTACGCCGCCCTCGCGGTCGGTCTCGGTGAGGCGGGGGCGGAGTTCCGCGCCATCCTGTCCGTTGTCGGCGAAGCGTGGGGCTCGGAATCGAGTGAAGAGGGGATCGCGCAGCTGGCGCAGCTGGCCGACTGGTTCGACGACATCACCACCGCCGCACGACACAACGCCGCCGCCGCGGCGCAGCAGGCGGCATCGTACGAGCTCGCACAGCTCACGATGCCGCATGTCGGTGAGGTGATCGACGCGATACGAACGGCCGAGCAGATGGTGGCGGGCTCGCTCCTCGGCGCACCGCTGACAGGTCTGTTCGACGCCGCCGAGAATCAGGTCGACGCGCTCCGTACCCACGCGGCTCAGGTGATGCGGTCGTATGAGGCGGGCAGTGAACCGCTGGCGGTCGCGTGGGAGCAGGAGCCGGCGCCCGCGGTCTCCGCCGGTGCCGCCCTGCTCGCCGAACAAGCGTCCGCACCCTCGGTGGGGGATGCCCTTGGGCCCGCCCTGGACGCACATGTCGTCGCACCGCCGGTACTGACCTCGCTGCCCGCGCCGGATCTCTCGGCGCTGACCGTCGCGCCGACCCCGACGGTGATGGTCGGGAGTGAGTCGCTGGTTCTTTCGCCCGTCCTGTCACCCGCCGTGCCGGTGGTGGCGGGGTCGCCCGGTCCGCCCGTGGTCGCCGCGGCAGCGTCGCCGGTGGCGGCACCGCCACCGCCCTTGGTGGCGCCGACCGCGGCCCCGGTGACGCTGTCGGCGCAGTCCGGCCCGCGCGCGGTTGCCGCCGCGGCCGCCGATCTCGATGGCCGGATCGGCGTGGACGCCGGATTCCCCACCGCACCAGCGGTTCTCGGCGGTGGTGTGGTGGCGCAGTCCCGATCGGCTCCGTCGGTCGAGAGCACCGGGAGCGATCCGCGATGACGATCCTGACCACCGACGGCACTCTGACCGTCGCAGGCGCCCTCGGCGTGCAGACCCTGCCACCTGTGCTCGCGCTGCGTCCCCAGCACATCGACCACGCCGGCTTCCTCGCCGCGCGGACCGCCACCCTGGCCGAGCTGCGCGCCGACGGTGTACTCGACCACGACGGTAACGTGCTCGACGACGAGCTCGCCGCGGCGCTGTTCGTGCTGGCGAGGCCGGAACGGCAACTGGTGCTGCGGATCCGGCGCGACGGCGCGGTGCGCCGCGTCTGCCTGGCCCGGCGAGGTTTCGACCACGCGGTGGCGGTACGAACCGACGACGAGGTCGACGTACGCACCGTGTGGGGCGACGAGGACCCGGTGGCACTCGCCCGGCCGCTGCTGGTGGCGCTGGGCAAGTGCCCACCGGCTGATGTTCCCGTGCTCACCGCACCCACCGCGGAACTGCGCCGCAGGCTCGACGACTCGCGCATCACGCCGGCCAGCGCCGTCTACCGGACCGGGATGTCCGAGTCGGACGCGATCACGCTGGGAATGGCCCTGCGCCAGTGCAGTTCGATCGCCGAGCTGGTCTGCTACGGCTACCGGGACGGCAGCGCCCGCCGGGCGCATGCCGCGGCGGCCGTGTACGACACCGCCGAGGGCCGGATCATCGCCGGTGGCCGTGCCGCCACCGACGGACAGGACTGGACCACTCTCGCTCCCGGCAGCGATCGCCGGTTCGCCCACGTCGTCGGGGCCTTGATCGAATCGCTGCCCGAAGGCCGCTGGATGCCGTAACCGGCGCGATTTTTCCAGATGTCCGGGGTATCTCCCCGGAATTCCCAACACATCACCACTTCGAGAGAGGATATCTCCATGTCCGGCACAGGTCCGCTTCATCTCGACTTTGCCATATTCCAGAAGTACGCGAATGCATACGCCGACGTGATTCCGCCCATCGACAAGAGTGTCGATAATCTGGAGACCACGGTGATCGCCGCGAAGAAGGACTGGGAAGGTGACGCCAATGCCGCATTCACCCGATTCGCGGACGAGCTGCAGCTCAAGATTCGTAAAGTGAATGTCGACCTCGGTCTGGTTTCGGACGCACTGCGTACCGGCGAGACCAAGGTGGCGCAGACGGAAGACGAAAGCATGAGCGGTTTCACCACCCTGAACTCCAACTACCTCTGAACAGACCGGACAACACTCCAGAACGGAAACACCCACTATGTTGTACAACCCGCCCGGCGTCCTGCGCCTGATCGGTGATATGGACAAATACCACGCCGATATCACGGCCGAACGCGAGAATGCCGAGAACGCGGCCACGCTACTGGTCCGGGACGGCTGGCAGAGCGGTGAAGGCGGCGCCGCCGGCGCCTTCCTTGCCAAGCACAAGACCCTGATCACCGACCTGGACGACCTGCTCGGTCTGCTGAAGAAGGGGCGCGACAACGTTCAGGCCGCGCTCGATAAGGCGCGGGCGACTGATCAGCACGTCGCCGACGACTTCATCTGGTAGCAACGACACGAACCGGCCAGGGGCCCGCTGCCGATCGGCAGCGGGCCCCTGGTCTCATGCCGACTGTAGTTCCGGTTCGGGTTCCGGTTCCACCTCGGGGGATGGCGTGGCTTCGCCGAGGAAACCGGCTTCCTCTGGGATCGATACGACCCGCACGGCCAGCTCTTCGCCGGAACAGCGGATGAGCACACGGCCCGGTTGTGCGGCGAATTCGATCAACGCGACATCGGCGCCCATCAGGGAGGTGGTGCACTCCCCGGTGGAACGGACGTGCACGGCAGTCGCCTCCAGTACCTGACCGGCGGACGCCACCCCGTCGTAGACGATCATCGTGGCCGCGGCCGCGTGCTGGGAAGCGTTCTCCGGCGTGGGAACGGACAGGGCGGCGGGTGCGGCGACCGCCTCCACGAGACCTGCCCATTCCTGTGGGCGGCTGCTGTGCACGATCACCTGTGCGCCCACCGCGATCGCCCGCAGCACCATCAGCTGGGTCAGGCGCAGCGAACCGACGATCTCCACCCGCCGGACCGTGGGTCCGAACAGCGGCACCGCGACGCCGAGACCGTCGTCCGTCGCCCCGATCACCTGGCCGCAGCCGGACACCGGCACGCTGAACTGCGTCAATGCCGCGGGGATCGCGTGCCGCGCAACACTGGGGCCCAGGTCGCCGTCGTCCAGCAGTACCTGCCGCTGCCGACCGGACAGGAGCAGATGGCCGAGGTCGGCAGGCGTGTTCTGCGCCTCGTGACGGCCGACGCCGGCCAGATCCTGGCGCACCAGCGCAGTGAGCGCCACCGCGTTCCCGCGCCGCGCCAGCCCCTCCGAATCCCCGGCCGGGGTCAACCGCAACCGGGTCAGCATCGATCGGCCCGAAACCGCCCACACGCCGGCGAGTGCCGCCGGATCGAGACGATGCGGCCGGATCGCGTAGCCGGCCAGTTCGATGCCGCCGCTGCGGAGGGTGCTCCAGTCCTCGCTCCACAGCGCCGGATCGGTCTCGTGCAGCGCCGCCGACTCCGCCGCGGCGAGTTCGGCGGCGGTCATCAGCGACACACGGACACCCCGGGTGGCCAGGCGGCCCGCCACGCGACGGGTGGCGACCAGCGCGGTGCGGACAACGCCGTCCTGCCCGCTGCCCCTGTTGTCGATCGCTCCGACATTGTCGAGCGGGTCGAATCGCAGGACCAGCCGGACGCTCTGATCCGCGGCCGCGGGCAGCGGCCCCAGCAGCTTCTCGTAGTGCGGCACCACGGTGTGTGGGCCCCGCGTGCGTACTCCGAGAGTGACGACGTCGACGGCGGCCAACCGGATGTCGAACTGGGCCAGGCACCGCGCCACATCGGCCAGGCAGATGGCCGAGCCGGCCCGGATCCGTGTCGCGCCGAGCATGGTCGGGCGCACCGAGGTCGGGCCGAGGCGCAGCATCGTGATCAAGTGCTCACCGTCCCACCGCATTCCGCACCGCTCGCCACCGGATCCGGGGATATCGACATCGAACGGCTCGGTGCGGGACGAACTAGCACCGATCCGCCGATTACGCCACTTCAGGGCGATTCGCATTCCCAGAATTCTCCATATGTTTGTACGGCGCACGCGGGCGCTGCCGATCAGTGCAATTCCGATTCCTACCGCGACGGCTATCCGAACCGACCCGCCCAGGGCGATAACAGCGGTGGCGGAGGCGGCACCCGCACCGGCCGACGGCAGCACCACCGCCATCGGCATGCGGGTGAAAATGTCGCGGCGCACCACGCCGGGCGCGGGTGTGCGGGATGTTTCCTCCGTTTTCTCCGGAGGCGTTGTCTCGTTATTCATCCGATTCATCTCCATTCGGCACTCACCCCCGTGGTGCGGTAGCCTCCCACACGCCGTTGGAATATGCATATTCATGCGCGCACTGTTCACGCGTTGGAGGAGTTGTAATGCCGGCACAGTTGACGACCCGGGCGCAGGTCAATGGTTACCGATTTCTGCTGCAACGGTTCGAGCACGCGCTGGTCCGCCGGGACGTGCGCATGTTGCACGACCCCATGCGCATTCAATTCCGGTCACTGATGACCGGCCTGGTACTGGCCGTGCTGGTGACCGTCGGCTGCGCGGTGCTGGCGTTCCTGCGGCCACAGGGGCAGGTGGGTGATGCCAAGATCCTCATGGGCGCCGACAGCGGAGCGCTCTACGTCATGGTGGACAAGACCCTGCACCCGGCGCTGAACCTCGCCTCGGCTCGGTTGATCACCGGGAGCAGCGAATCCCCTACGTCGGTGAAGGATTCGAAGCTGGCGTCGCTGCCTCGTGGACCTCTCCTCGGCATCCCTGGCGCCCCGGCGTCGCTGCCGGCCCCTGCCGTCCGTGACCGCTCGGAGTGGACGCTGTGCGAGGACGCGACCGACGGGTCGCGCAGCACCGTGCTCGACGGCGCGCCGCACCTCGGCTCGCAGATACGCGCGAGCGCGCCCGGCGAAGCCCTGCTGGCGTCCCGCGACGGCGCGACCTATCTCGTCTTCGACGGCAAGCACGCTCGCATCGATATGAACAGCGATGCGGTGGTGGCCACCTTGCAGATCCGTGGCCTGCGGCCGCGGCCGATCGGTGCCGGACTGCTGAACGCGACCGTCGCGGTGCCCGAACTCGTCGTGCCGGAGATCCCCGACGCGGGTGCGCCCAGCACGGTGCACGGCGGGAATCTTGTTGTCGGGTCGGTGATCCGGGTGCAGGGCGTGAACGGCACCCAGCCGTATGTGGTGCTCGCCGGCGGTGTGCAGAAGATCTCCGAGTTCACCGCGGAGGTCCTTCGCGCATCGAATTCTCAGGGGCTCACGGTGATTCCGCTGCTGTCCCCGGATGCCATCGCCGGGCTACCGGTGCTGGACGCACTGCCGGTCGGCCAATTCCCCGCAGCCGCCCCCACCATCATGTCCACCGACACCGACCCGGTGGCGTGCGTGGCGTGGGCTCGCGGAACCGGTGATCAGGTGGCGACCCTGCGGTTGCTCGCCGGCAGACAGCTGCCGCTGGTCGCCGGCCGGACACCGGTGTCGCTCGTCGCGGGCGACGCGGCACATGCGGTGTACGTTCCCGCGTCCACCGGGGAGTTCGTCCAGGCCACCGGCATCGAACTCGACAGCACCCGCCGCGACAGCCTGTTCTACGTCACCGACACCGGTGTGCGGTTCGGCATCCCCGACCTCGCCTCGGCGACGGTCCTAGGCCACACCGAGCCGAAACTCGTCCCGTGGCAGATCATCAGTCAACTGCCCGCCGGGCCGATGCTCGATCGCCAGTCGGCATTGATCGCGCGCGACATCGTCAGGCCCGCCGGTCCGGTCCGGTAACCGGTCACCGGAAGTGACGAGCAGGTGAACGGATTGCGCTCGGGTCGCTGGTGCCGAGGCGGCTCGCTATGGTCCGAGCATGCCGAGGCCGGCCGCAAGGCTCGCGAACTGATGGCGCCGGTCACCAGCGCACGGCGCCACCCCACCCGACAGACAATGGTGGATTGCGGAGCTGCCGCGGCCCGTCGATTGGCGGGATCGCCTCCGATGGTCGACACTGCCGAGCGGGGGTGGATCGGCTAAGCGAGTTGAGGGCACGGCATGGCAGTCGAGGTCGTGGGTTCCACAGCGCCGGTACGGTCACGGACCGACCGGCCCGACGCGGCGGTGCCGCTACCACGCGGACGGCGAATACTCGTCCTGGCGTTGATCTACGCCACCGCGTTTCTGGTGAGCCAGGATGTCTCGCTGCACAGCATCGCCGTGTCGACCCTGCTGCAACAGTTGGGTGACCGCGATGTGCTCGCCTTCTCGCTGTGGATCCCCAAGGCGTATGTGCTGTCGCTCATCGTGTTCCTGCTCCTGGGCGGTGTGCTGACCGACCGCTGCGGCGCCAAACGCGTACTGATCGGCGGCTATCTGACCTTCCTCGCCGGGTTCGCGGTGCACATCGCGTTCGCCTCGACCTCATGGCCGCTGCTCGTGTCCAGAGTGTTCATGGGCGCCGGGATCGCCGCCATCGTGCCGTCCGCGCTGTCGATCCTCGTGCTCGTGAACGCGGCGGGCAGACAACGATCCAAGGCACTGGTGATCTGGGCGGGCTGCCTCGCGGCCGGAGTCACCGTCGTTCCGTTGCTGAGCGGGCTGCTGCTGCACAATATGTGGTGGCCCAGACTGGCGCTGGCCGACGCGATTGTCGCGACAGCCTTGCTGATCGGCGTCGTGAAGGTCGTTCCGCCCTGTCCTGCCGACCCGGAAGCACCGGTCGAATGGCCGAGCGCGGTAGCGGCGATGACCGGCTCGGGCCTGGTGGCGCTGGGGTTGTTCAAGGCGCCGGACTGGGGCTGGACGGCGCCGGCGGTCATCGCCACGCTGGTGGCGGGCACGTGCCTGCTGGTCCTGGCGGCCACAATCCGCCGGGGCGGCGAACTGCCCCATGACATCCTGATGCGACCCGAGCCGCGCCTGCGGCTCGCGATGCTCGCGCTGTCGACCGCTGTCGTGGCCGAGTTCGGCATCATCTTCCTGACGATCCAGTACCTGCAGGCGGTGCGCGGCTCAGGGCCGATCGCCGGCGGCGCCGCGATCTTCGTGCCCGCCTGTGTGGCTTCCGCCGCCGGCGCCAAGGCGGGTGTGATGCTGCGGCGTCGGACCAGCGCCACTATTTCGTTGGTCATCGGTTTGACGACGATCCTGGACGGTCTGGCCATCGGGCTCACCGCCGACGCCGCGGGCAGCCTGGAGCGGATCGTGGCCATGGTGGCGGTGATGAGCGTCGGATTGGGCATCGTGGCCGCGGTTGGGCTGGACGCGATCAGCACCGCGATGCCGGTCCGGCGCAACGGCATTCCCTTCGCCGCGCAGTCGGCGGCCGTGCAGATCGGCAGCCTGCTCGGATTGGCGGTGACCGGCGGTCTGGTGGATCAGGGCTACCGCGCCGGCCTCGTCATTCCGGCCCGGGTGGCGGCGCACGGCGGCATCGTCGCCGACGGTCAGCCGCTGGGCATGAACGTGGCCACGGCCACCTCGGCGGGCGACGCGGTCGGTGGGCCGCTCGCGGAGGCCGTGCAGAACGCGTTCCTGGCCGGCTATCGGCACGCCTTGCTCGCCACCATCGCCGTTGTCGTGGTCGCGATGGTCGTGCTGCTGGTCCTGGCCGCCCGAGGCCTCGGGGCGTCGGACAGGCCGAATTCCGAAGTACTCGCCAGTTCCTCAAGGAATTCTCAAGAATCTGAGTGATTCGCATTTTCTTACAAATTGTTTGCAAAAATCTCGGCCGGATATTGGTCGGCCCCGGAAAGGCGCGCATAATTCTTGCCGGACAATCCGATCATCGAAAGGCTGGGGTCGCCATGGAAAAGGTCGACGACGGCACTCCCGCGCGCCGCCGCACTCCGAAACGTTGTGCCGCCGCGCGAACCTCCCCGTCGCGGACATCGGCCGAGGAGATCTTGGCCCGGTCGCGAGCCGAGCGTGCGCAGCTCGAACAGGGCAAGCTGTTCCAGGCCCAGCTCGTCGATGAAGCCGAACAGCTGCACGAGGAGATTCGGGCCTTGCACGAGGAATTGCGCGAGGTCTATCGGCAGATCGGCAATCTGCGCAAACGGTTCTCCAGTCTGCCGCCCGTGCCCCGGCTCGCCGGCTACGCGCCCGTGGTCGTCGCGGCGCCCGCGCAGCACGCGGTGCGCGCCGCTGGTAACCGGGCCACCGCGTGAGGGCTGGTTCCGGCGTGGAACGGACTGCTGCGCAGGGTATCTCACATACCGTCACCTGACGGCATAGACCATTACCTGTTGTAGTCTCACCTATTGTCCAGACGGTTCGAATCTGGACGGTAGGAAGGACCGGGTCGTGCGGGTAGTGGTGGTGGAAGACGACGCAGGCGTGGCCGACGCGGTCGTCGACGGCCTCCGGGCTCATGGTTTCGCGACGGTCGACCACCTTTCGCACGGTCTGGACCTGCTGACCGGCCACACCGCCTACGACGCGGTCATCCTCGATCTCGGTCTACCCGACGTCAACGGGTATCTGGTGCTGCGTCAGCTCCGCAAGGTGAGCGCGGTGCCGGTGATCATGCTTACCGCCGAGGGCGACGAGCTGGCCGTAGTGTCCTGCCTGCGCGCCGGGGCCGACGACTACATGGTCAAACCGCCCAGAGTCGGGGAACTCGCCGCGCGCTTGGAAGCGGTGGGCCGGCGCCGCGGGGAAGCCGAGTCCTGTCCCGATGTGGTGGTCACCGGCGACGTCACCGTGAATTTGGCGGCCCGGCACGTCGAGGTGGCCGGGCTGCCGGTGCAGCTGACCCAGAAGGAATTCGCGGTCGCGCGGGTGCTGGTGGAGCAGGCCGGAGTCGCGGTGCGGCGCGACAAGATCATGGACGAGATCTGGGGGGAGAAGACCGCGTCCACCTCCCGTTCACTCGACGTCCACATCGGTGCGCTGCGGGCGAAATTGCAGCGCCCCGGCCTGATCACGACCATTCACGGCTTCGGATACCGCTGGGCCCGGTGACATCGCCCGATGCGAGTTCGGCTGGTGAGCACGTTCACGCTCCTCGCGACGATCTGCATGACCTGCTTTGCCATCGGCATCGGCTACCAGGTCGCGGCGACCCGCACCCAGGGCCTGCTCATCGATCGGATCCAGGACGCCAACCGCTTCGCGGCGATGGCCTCGTCGAATCCGGCCGGTCTCGACGACGCCGCGCAGACCTACTACGAGCAGACCGGTAACGGAATCCTGGTGATCGCCAACAGCGGTCGGCTCATGGTCGATCTGGGCGTCGATCGTGGCAATGCCCGGGTCGCCGCGGTCTCGAGAAACGCGCACCAGTTCGTTCCGCCGGACATGCTGTATCCGTGGAGCACCCATCCGATGATCGTGGCGCAACCCATCGGGACCTGGCCGCAAGCCGGCGGTGTGGTGGTCATCGTCATCTCCACCGCGGCGACCCGCGGCGGAATCGCCGACAGCTGGATCCAGCTCGGCTGTGCGACCGCGACCGCGCTGCTGGTGTTCTGCGGGGCGGCCCTCGCGGTGTCGGGATGGATTCTGCGCCCGGTGTCGGAGCTGCTGCGCGATGTCGACGCGCTGACCTCCACGCTGCCGGTGGCCGCGGTCGAGCCGCGGCGGTCCGGCTCGCTCAGGCACGGCCCACCGGAGATCGTCGAACTCGCCACCGGTGTCCAGGCGGTGACCAGAGCGGTCGCGGACCTGGCCGCCGCGGAGCGTCAGCATGTGGTCGACACCGCCCATTCACTGCGTAATCCGCTGGCCGCGCTGGCCCTCCGCCTGCAGGCGCTGCAGCCGATGATCGCCCACGACCACGCGGCGGCGACGTTCGTCGGCGTCGTGAGCGAGGTCGACCGGCTCACCGAACTGCTCGACGGATTGCTGAGCGCGGCGGTCGTGGAATCCGAGGTCGCGCGGCCGGTCGCGGCGTGTGATGCGGTGACGGTGGCCCGGGAGCGGGTCGAGTCGTGGCACGCCGCCTTCGCGCAAGCGGATATGACGCTGACCCTGGAGGCGCTCACCGATGTCGCGGCCGCGGCCGTTCCGGCCGGTGTGCTGACGCAGATCCTCGATGTGGCACTGAGCAATTCCGCCCGGTATGCCGGGCGGGACGCGCAGACCACGATCACCGTCGGCCACGAATGCGAGTCGGTCGTCGTGTCCGTCCGGGACGACGGCGTCGGGGTACCGCCGGACGAACTCGATCAGCTGACCACGCGATTCTTCCGCGGAACACAGTCCGGCACCGGCGGTTCCGGTCTCGGGCTGCCGATCGCGGCGACCATGGTGGCCCAGTACGCGGGGCTGTTCTTCATCGAGGCGGCTGATCCCCGCGGTCTCGTTGTCACGGCGGGATTCCCGTCCGCCGATCGGGCGATGTTGCCGGTAGGTGAACAACTGAAGTCGCGGTGAACTCCGTTGTCGTGACGCGCGCCGGGTGCGTCGGCACACGTCATCCTGTGTGCCGACACACCCGCTCAGGTGAGTCTGTTCGGACCCGGTCACAGCGGTGGTAGACGGCAGATCTGGACGAGTTCGCGGCCCCGGGTGCGCGAGACCAGCATGCCGCGGCCGGGCGGATACTGTGCCGCCCGCACATCACCGAGCAGGACGCCCTCGTCCTTGGGTGTGCTCATCAGCAGCCCGTCCACCGACATGTCCTTCAGCGGCCCGAGCACCGAATCGTATAGCGCGCGCGAGGCACCACCGGAGCGCCGGGCGATGATCACATGCAGGCCGATATCTCGAGCCTGCGGGAGCAGATCCATCAGCGGGAGTAGCGGATTGTTGGACGCCACCATGTCGTAGTCGTCGACGACCACATACACCTCGGGGCCGGTCCACCAGCTGCGGTCGCGCAGCTGTGCCGGGGTGATGTCGGCTCCCGGCATCCGCTGCGACACGAAACCCGCGACCTCTTTCAGCGTCGGGACCGAGGTCTGCGCCGAGGTCGAGTACCCGGCCAGGTGCGGGCCCTCGATCGCGCCGAGCATGGTGCGCCGATAGTCGACGAGAATGATGCGGGCCTCGTTCGGGGTGGAGTTCTCGACGATGCCCTGCGCGATATTGCGGAGGAGGGTGGTCTTGCCGCAGCCCACGTCGGCGAAGACCAGCAGGTGCGGCTGCTCCTCGAAGTCGAGCACCATCGGCGCCAGCTCGGACTCGCTCAACCCGATGAGGACCCGTTTGTTGTCGAGCCGTAGCCGCTGTGCCCGCGCGGTCTCGAGCACGGGGGCGCGGTCCAGTTCCAGGGGGAGCTGACGTACCGCCGGTGCGCGCCGCTCGCCGTAGAGCTCGGCCAGGACCTCCTTCGCGGCGGTGACACCTTCGGCGAGGGTGGCCGGGTCGACATCGGTGTCCAGGCGCGGCAGCGCGATCAGCATGTGCAGCCGGTCGGCCGTCATGCCGCGGCCCGGCCTGTTGATCGGAACACCCACGGCGGCCCGGCGATCCATCTCCGAGTCCGACGGGTCACCGAGACGGAGCTCGATCCTGGTACCGATCTGGTCCTTGACCACCGGACGGATCTCGGCCCACCGGTTGGCGCCGAGGACGAGGTGGATGCCGTAGGACAGGCCCCGCGCGGCCAGGGCGAGCACCTGGCCCTCGACGATGTCGAACTCCTCGCGGAACGCCGCCCACCCGTCGATGACGAGGAATACGTCGCCGAACAGGTCGCTCGCGAGTGGGTGCGCCTCTTGCTCCGCGGCGGGCAGCTCGGCGAGATGCGCCTTCACCTTGCGGAAATCGCGCATGTTCTCGATGCCGAGGTCGAGGAAGCGGCGTTCGCGCTGACGCAGCAGCATGCTCAGCTCGGCTACCGTGCGCCGAACCCGATCGCCTTGCAGGCGGCCTGCCGCCGAACCGACATGCGGGAGTCCCGCCAGGGCGGCCAGGGCGCCACCACCGAAATCCAGGCAGTAGAACTGCACCTGCTCGGGGGTGTGGGTGGCGGCGGCGGACATGATGATGGTGCGCAGGGCGGTCGATTTCCCCGACTGTGGCCCGCCGACTACCGCGATATTGCCCTGGGCGCCGGCCAGATCGATGGTGAGGACATCGCGCCGCTGCTCGTAGGGTTTGTCGACGATGCCGATCGGCAGCCACAGCCGGCCGTTGCGGTTGTTCGCCGAACGCCAATCCTGATCGGGCAGCAGCATGTCCACGGTCGGGGTGATGTCCAGGGGCGGTAGCCACACTTGGTGCGCCGGTCGGCCGTGGCCGGTCAGCCGGTCGACGACCACCTGCAGCAGCGATTGTTCGTGGGCGGTCTCGGATTCGGTGCCGCCGAGCAGTTGGCTCAAGTCCGGCAGCTCGACCTCGATCGGAGGTGTCTCGCGGACGGCCACGGCCGCGGCGGTGAACAAGTCGACCGTGCCCGCGGCGCCGGTTGCCGGTCCGCTGGCGGGCCCGCCGTCGACCGGGGCCACGTAGGGACCGGAGACGTAGGTAGCGTTGAACCGCAGCGGGTCGGAGGAATCGCTCTTGAGGTATCCGGCACCGGGCTGGCCGGGCAGATGGTAGGCATCGGTGATGCCGAGGACCTGGCGCGATTCTCCGGCGGAGAAGGTGCGCAGGCCGATCCGGTAGGACAGGTGCGAGTCGAGACCGCGCAGGCGATTCTCCTCGAGGCGCTGCGAGGCCAGCAGAAGGTGCACCCGCAGGGAGCGGCCCAGCCGGCCGATCATCACGAACAGCTCGGCGAAATCCGGTTTCTGCGAGAGTAATTCGGAGAACTCGTCGACGATGATGAACAGCGCGGGCAGCGGATCGAGCTGTGCGCCGTTGGCCCTGGCCTTCTCGTACTCGGTCACGTTGGCGAAATTGCCTGCGGCTCGCAACAGTTCCTGCCGTCGGGTCAGCTCGCCCGCCAGCGCGTCACGCATCCGGTCGACCATCGAGAGTTCTTCCTCGAGGTTGGTGATGACCGCGGACACATGCGGCAGCGGGTCGAGCCCCAGGAAGGTCGCGCCCCCTTTGAAGTCGACCAGGACCAGGTTGAGCAGGTCGGGCGAGTGCGTGGTGACCATCGACAGCACCAGGGTGCGCAGGAATTCCGATTTGCCCGAGCCCGTCGCGCCGATGCACAGACCGTGCGGGCCCATGCCGTTCTCGGCCGATTCCTTGATGTCGATGTCGACCGGAGTGCCGTCGGGGGTGACGCCGATCGGCACCCTGAGCCGTTCGCGGGAGGACCGGGGCCGCCACACGGTATCGGGATCGATGCGCGCCGCGTCCGGAATCGCGAGCAGCGACATCAGACCCGGGTCTCCGCTGACATCCTCGCCGAGGTTGACGATCTGCGCGGTGGTGGCGATGCGATAGCGCGCCGTCGCGCGGGCGAAAGTCGCCGCGACCTCCGGGCTCACCCGGTCCGGGCCCGCGAAGTTCTCCACCGATCCGCCGGTGCGCGCACCGATCACCTCGTCCTCGGCCACCAGTTGCAGGCCGCGCCGCACCGCGAGCCCGGTCTGCGGGGCGGTCAGGTCGAGCACGGTGACCGAGTCCAGTCCCGCGTCGCTGATGGTGCGTTCGGATCCGCTGACGTAACCGTCATCGATCACGACTACGACATGTGGGCGGCCGGGCGTCGGTGGAGCGTTGCGCAAGAAGCGCCCGCGTTCGAGCAGGTCCTCGTTCAGCGCGGTCTCGAGTTCCGAGAGTGATTCGTACAGCATGCGGGCGGAGCCGACTCCGTCGCGGTCGCGCGGATGCTGCAGGTGTGGAAGCCATTTCGTCCAGCGCCAGGCGTCGCCGTCGGGATCGCCGGTGACGACGGCGAAGACGAGGAAATCGGGACCGTGAAAGGTGGCCAGCTCCATCAGCATCGACCGCACCAGCGCGCGTCCGTGCTCACGCGGACCCTCGATGTTGACCGCCGGGAACGCCCGCAGCGAGATGGCGGTAGGCAGGCCGTGGACCACCGAGTGGGTGCGTACGAACCGGCGCAGCGCTACAGTCGCCACCGGTTCCAGGTCCTCGAGCGGGCCGGTTTCGGGCCGCGACAGCTTGGTGGCGATACGGTGGCTGCCGATACCGATGCGCACGTGACCGAAATCCGGGTCGCCGGGCCTGCGTTCCCACATGCGGCGGGTGCCGATCAGCGCGTGCAGGTCGGCCGGGTGTGGGTGACTCCATATCAGCGCCGCACGCTGCGCTGCGCCGGTACCGCGCACATCGCGGCGCAGCTGGTCGAGGTAGCGGAAATAGTCCTTGCGTTCCTCGTTGAGCTCGGCGGCCTTCTTGCCACCGCCGCCGGCGCGGCCTGCGAACATGCCGACCATCGACATCAGCATCATCATCGGGAACATGATCGCCATGGGGTTGGTCAGCGCGGCCTTGCCGCTCATGGTGAACATCAGCGCCATCATGCCGACCATGGCGACCACCATGACCAGCGGCAGTAGCCGCTGCCACAGCGGCGCGGGCACCGGCGCGGTGATCTCCGGCGGGGCGTTGAGGACGACTTCGCCGCCGGGCGGGCGCGGCGGCGCGATCCGGGCCAGCCGGATGAAACCCTGTGTCGTCATGGCTGTTCCATTTCTCGGTCGTCGCCGGGCAGGGCCAGCGGTGTGTGCCGGTCGCGCCGGAAGGGAATCGAGAGGGTCGACAGGATGGCCAGCACGGTCAGGCAGGCGGCCGCGCCCGTCAGCCCGATGCGGCGGGGCCACGGGTTGACCGGCGTCGGCGGTGTCGGGCCCGCGATCTGTGTGCCCGCGGCCGGATCGCGGCCCGATTCGGCAGGCAGGACGGCGGTGAGCGCCGCGACCGGGTCGATCATGCCCGCGCCGAGCCGCGAGTCGTGACCGTCGCCCGGCGCGTGGGCGGTAGCGATGATCCTGGTCATCACCTCACCTGCCGACAGCGCGGGATGGCGGGCGCGGACCAGCGCGGCCAGGCCCGCGACATAGGCACTGGAGAAACTGGTTCCCGCGACGGGGGACACCCCGCCGTCGGCCTGCGGGGTGCCGTTGACGAGTCCGGTGCCACCGGGCTTGCTGTCCAGCGACATCAGGTTGTCCCCGGGTGCGGCCACCCCGACCCACGGTCCGTACAGCGTGAACGACGACGGTGCCCCGTCGGGCTCGACCGAGGCCACCGACAGCACATACTGCGAGAACCAGGCGGGCGTCGCGATGGTGCGGACCGCATCCCACCCCGAGGTGCCGTTCTGCTCCTTGCACGCCCCCTGGGACTGCAGATTGCCCGCGGCGGCGACCACGACGACATCGTGGTCGTAGGCGTATTTCAAAGCGGCGC